>NZ_JBVHSO010000016.1:0-182127 GCF_055566335.1 Streptomyces sp. NPDC027672
TGCGTTTCCGACTCTATCAGATCTTTTCTCGATCCGATTTCCTCGGTGCTTTCCAGGTTCCCGCTTCCGCGTTTCCCTTTCCGGCGGTTCCGACTCTATCAGATCCTTTCGGCGTCTGACTCCCAGTCAGGGGGGTTTGTCTTCCGGGCCGTTGGCCCTTCCGACGTCTCAAACCTTAGCGGATCCGCCCGGCGATTCCCAATCGGGCCGCCGAGTCCCTATTCGAATTGAATTCCGGCACGCCGAAAGCAACCCGTTCGGGAGATCGCACTGAAGGTGTGAGGGGTGCCGCTCGAGGCGGCGGAGGCGCTGTCGGAGAACCGTTACGGCTCCGCGGCAACCCGAAGAACTTTACGGACCGCACCAGGGGGTGTCAACCCACCCTGTCAACATCTTTTGCGGGGTCTCAGTCCAGGTCGCTGAGCCGGCCGCCGGCGTCCGGCTGCGCGTGCTCCACCCGGCGCAGGAGCCGGGTCAGCACCTCGCCGAGCACCGCGCGCTCGGCGGGCGTGAGGTCCTGGAGCAGGTCCCCCTCGAACACCGTCGCCAGGCGCATGGCCTCCAGCCACTTCTCGCGGCCCTCGGGCGTCAGCTCCACGATGACCCGGACGCGGTTGGACTCGTCCCGCTCCCGGGTGACCAGACCCTCGGCGACCATGCGGTCGATCCGGTGGGTCATCGCGGCCGGGGTGAGGCCGAGCCGCTTGGCCAGGTCGCTCGGGCCCATGCGGTAGGGCGCGCCGGACAGGACGAGCGCCTTGAGCACCTCCCACTCGGCGTTGCTGATGCCGAGGGCGGCGGTCTGGCGGCCGTACGCGACGTTCATCCGGCGGTTCAGCCGGGACAGCGCCGACACGATCTTCTCGACCTGGGGGTCCAGGTCCTGGAACTCGCGCTGGTAGGCGGCGATCTGTTCTTCGAGTGTCGGCTCGGTGACGCCGCGGGTGTCGGCCATGGGCGCAGTATGGCACGCAGCCCCTTTGCCTTGAAGTCCTTCACTGTGTACTCTTTAGCTTCGAACTTTAGCTTCGAAGTCTTCAGGTCTAACTAGTGAGAGAGGTGAACGTGACCAGGGCGAGGGGCGCAGCGATGCGCCGGATCCACGTGGGCAACGCACTCAGCGCGTTCGGGCTCGGTTTCACCGTCCCGTACCTGTACGTCTATGTGGCGCAGGTGCGGGAGCTGGGAGCCATGACGGCGGGACTCGTGCTCGCCGTCTTCGCCGTGGCCGCGCTGATCGTGCTGCCGTTCGCCGGCCGGGCGATCGTGCGGCGCGGCCCGCTGCCGGTCCTGCTCGCCGCTCTGGTGACGGCCGCGCTGGGCGCGCTGAGCCTCGGTCTGGCGGGCAGCGCCACGGCCGTGCTGGTGTCCGCGGCGGCGCTCGGTGCCGGTCAGGCCGTGATGCAGCCGGCGCTGGCGACGATGATCGTGGACTGCTCCTCGGCGGACACGCGCTCGCGCGCGTTCGCGACCCAGTTCTTCCTGCAGAACCTGGGGCTCGGTGTGGGCGGCCTCATCGGCGGCCATCTGGTCGACACCACGCGCGTGTCGTCGTTCACGCTGCTGTTCGCGATCGAGGCGGCGATGTTCCTGCTGCTGGTGGCGGTGCTGGCGACGGTGCGCATGCCGCACTCGCCGCGCATGGAGGACGCGCCCGCCGCGTCGGCGAAGGGCGGCTGGCGGCAGCTCATCGGGAACCGGGCGATGGTGCAGTTGTGCGTGCTGGGCTTCGTGCTCTTCTTCGCCTGCTACGGCCAGTTCGAGTCGGGTCTGAGCGCCTACGGCGTGGAGGCGGCCGGGATCTCCACGTCCGCGCTGGGTACGGCGCTGGCCGCGAACACGCTGATGATCGTGGTCGCCCAGTTCGCCGTGCTGAAGCTGGTGGAGCGGCGCCGGCGGTCCCGCGTGATCGCCTCGGTCGGCCTGATCTGGGCCGTGGCCTGGCTGGCCGCCGGGTACGCGGGGCTGGGGCACGGCAGCCAGGAGATGGCCACGGCCGCGTTCGTGTCGACGTACGCGCTGTTCGGGCTGGGCGAGGCGATGCTGTCGCCGACGCTCGCGCCGCTGGTCGCCGATCTGGCGCCGGAGGGCATGGCCGGGCAGTACAACTCGGCGTTCGCGCTGGTCAAGCAGCTCGCGCTGGCGATCGGCCCGGCGGTGGGCGGTCCGCTGGGCGCCTCGCTGCCCGGGCCGTACGTCGTGGCCTTCCTGCTGGTCTCGCTGGGCATCACCGCGCTGGCGCTGCGGCTCGGCCGCGGGCTGACCGTGGCGCAGGACCAGCCGTGGGCCGCCGCGGGCAGCCGGGTGGTCGCCCGGGGCGCGGCCCCGGCGGAGACACTGGCCGCCTAGCCGGCCGCCAGCCCAGGGGCGCGGGCGACCGCGCGGCCGGGCACGGACGACCCGTGCCCGGAAGCCGGCCCGCACCCCTGTGGCGTACCTCTACGGCGTTTGCCCCTGCGATGTCGTCCCTGCGGCGCTACTCCCTTGGCAGCGCGAACTCGCACCACACCGCCTTGCCGCCGCCCGGGGTGCGGCGGCTGCCCCAGCCGGTGGCGATCGTCGCCACGATGGCGATGCCCCGGCCGGACTCGTCGCCCGGCTCCGCGCGCCGGCGGCGCGGCAGGTGGTCGTCGCCGTCCGTGACCTCGACGATCAGCCGGCGGTCGGTGCGGCGCAGCCGCAGCCGCATGGGCGGGGTGCCGTGCTGGAGGGAGTTGGCGACCAGCTCGCTGGCGGCGAGCACCCCGAGGTCGTGCAGTTCGGCCGGGAAGCGCCAGCTCGTCAGCACGCCGGAGGCGAAGGCCCGCGCCCGGGGTGCCGCCTCGACCCCGCCGAGGAGTTCCAGGGCCGCGTTGCGGAAGAGGTCGCCGTCCGGGCCCGTGCGCGCCGGGTGCTGGAGGACGAGGACGGCCACGTCGTCGTCGTGGTCGGCGGTCACGCCGGCCGAGCGGACCAGGCGGTCGCAGACGACCTGCGGGGTGCCGGTGGCGCCGGCCAGGGCGCCTTCGAGCGCGGCGATGCCCTCGTCCAGGTCCGCGTCACGGCGCTCCACCAGCCCGTCGGTGTAGAGGACGGCCGTGGCGCCGGGGCCGAGGGCGATGCTGCCGGAGGAGTGGATCCAGCCGCCGGTGCCGAGCGGCGGGCCGGTGGGTTCGTCGGTGCGCGAGACCGTGCCGTTCTCGTCGCGGACCAGGATCGGCAGATGGCCGGCGGAGGCGTACACCAGCCGGCCCTCGTTCGGGTCGTGGACGGCGTAGACGCAGGTGGCGATCTGGTTGGCGTCGATCTCGGCGGCGAGGCCGTCGAGCAGCTGGAGCACCTCGTGCGGGGGCAGGTCGAGGCGGGCGTAGGCGCGGACGGCGGTGCGGAGCTGGCCCATGACGGCGGCGGCCCGCACACCGCGGCCCATGACGTCGCCGATGACCAGGGCGGTCCGGCCGCCGCCGAGGGTGATCACGTCGTACCAGTCACCGCCGACCGCGGCCTCGGTGCCGCCGGGGTGGTAGGTGGCGGCGATGCGCAGGTCGTCGGGCTGCTCCAGCTCCTGCGGGAGCAGGGAGCGCTGCAGGGTGACGGCCGTCTCGCGCTGGCGGCGCTCGCTGGCGCGCAGGCGCTCGGCGGCCTCGGCGTGGTCGGTGACGTCGGTGGCGAAGACGAGCACGCCCGCGTCGCGGTCGCCGCCCTCGGTGACGGGGGTGCAGGTGAAGGTGTACGAGCGGCCGTCCGGGGCCTTGCGGGACTTCAGGGTGCGGGACTTCCCGCTGCGCAGCACCTGGTCGAGCAGCGGGAGCAGGCCCAGCGCGGTGAGTTCGGGCAGGGCGTCGCGGGCGGGGCCGCCGGCGGGGCGGGGGCCGAAGGCCGTCGTGTAGGCGCCGTTGACGTAGGCGACGCGGTGGTCGGGGCCGTGCACGAGGGCGACGAGGGCCGGGACGCGGTCCAGCACGTCACGCGCGGGCAGTTCGTCGACGGCGGGGACCGGGTGGGTGCCGTCGGCGGTCCGTACGGCGCGGGCCGCGGGCACGGAGCCTTCTTTCCGCCGGTCCGGGGAGACAGCCGTCTCGGACCGCGCGGCGGCGCGGCGCTGCGTACCGGGGAGCCGGGCGCTCCAGCGCGTGAAGTTCACTGTGGGAAAGGCCTCGTGGGTGCGGTGGGCGGGCGGGGGACCCGTCCGAGGACGTGGGCAGTCTGGCAGGGAGCGGGACGCGGCGACATCCGTCAGACGCCCCGGTGCCCCGCGGAGTTCCCGGGCCCGGTCAGGACGACCCCTTCGGGTCTGCGGAGGGGTCGTGGGGAGACTTTCCCCCGGCCGCCAGTTCGAACTCCGCGCGGGGGTGTTCGAGTGAGCCGAGCGAGACGATCTCCCGTCGGAAGAGCCCGGCGAGGGTCCATTCGGCGAGCACCCGGGCCTTGCGGTTGACGGTGGGCACCCGGCTGAGGTGGTACGCGCGGTGGAGGAACCAGGCCGGGTAGCCCCGGAGCCGGCGTCCGTAGACCTGGGCGACGCCCTGGTGCAGGCCGAGGGAGGCGACGGAGCCGGCGTACCGGTGCGCGTAGGTCTCCAGGGGCTCGCCGCGCAGCGCGTGGGCGATGTTGTCGCCGAGGACCCGGGCCTGGCGGACCGCGTGCTGGGCGTTGGGCGCGGTCTCGGCGCCGGGTGCGGCGGCCGTGACGTCGGGTACGGCGGCGGCGTCGCCGGCGGCCCAGGCGTGCTCGGTGCCGTCGACGGTGAGCTGGGCGGTGCAGCGCAGCCGGCCGCGGCCGGTGCGCGGCAGCCCGGTGGCGGCGATCAGCGGATGCGGGGTGACGCCGGCCGTCCACACCACCGTACGGGTCGGGAAGCGCTGGCCGTCGCTGAGCACGGCGACCCGGCCGGCGCAGGACTCCAGGCGGGTGTCCAGCAGCACCTGGATGTTGCGGCGGCGCAACTGGGTGACGGTGTAGCGGCCCAGCTCCGGGCCGACCTCCGGCAGGACGCGGTCGGTGGCCTCCACGAGGATCCACTTCATGTCCTCGGGGCGGAGGTTGTGGTAGTAGCGCGCGGCGTAGCGGGCCATGTCCTCCAGTTCGCCGAGGGCCTCCACGCCCGCGTAGCCGCCGCCGACGAAGACGAAGGTGAGCGCGGCGTCGCGGAGCGCGGGGTCGCGGGTGGAGGAGGCGATGTCCAGCTGCTCGATGACGTGGTTGCGCAGGCCGATGGCCTCCTCGACGGTCTTGAAGCCGATGCCGTACTCGGCGAGCCCGGGGATGGGCAGGGCGCGGGAGACCGAGCCGGGGGCGAGCACCAGTTCGTCGTAGCCGAGGAGCCGGGCGGTCCTGCCCTCCTCGGCGGTGGCGAGGGTGGTGACGGCGGCGGTGCGCGCGTCGTGGTCGATGGAGGTGACCTCGCCGACGACGACGTGACAGTGGTCCAGGACCCGGCGCAGCGGTACGACGACGTGGCGCGGGGAGATCGAGCCTGCGGCGGCCTCGGGAAGGAACGGCTGGTACGTCATGTAGGGGTCGGGACTGACGACCGTGATGTCGACCTCGCCTCTCCTCAGCTCGGCCTTCAGCTTCCGCTGGAGGCGCAGGGCCGTGTACATCCCGACGTAGCCACCGCCGACAACGAGAATGCGCGCACGTTCCATCACCCTCCCATGACGCACCCGGCGCTGTTGTTTGTCCACAGGCCCGGCAAGGTGTGTGACGGGCGGCCGGCTGGGCGCACAGCCCGCCGCGATGTCACCGCGGGACGAAAGGGGGCAGGTCAGCGGGGCCGGTCGGGAGAAGGGGAAGGCAGGGAAACCGGACGTACGCGCCGCGTACTCCGATCGGGGGGCGCACTGTACGGAACCTGCCCCTTCTGAATTGACTTCGTCTCAACTATGTTCGTGTGTCGACGAGGTGTAGGGAATGTGGTCGAACGGACCCGCGACGGGCGGTTCCGGTCGAGGCCGATGCCGGCTTTCGCGCACCTCGGGTTCAGTGGCGGGGAGAGTCTCCGGGGGGAGACGACATTACCGGGGGAATACATGCATGTTCAGGAGACGCATTGGGCATCCGCGACCGTCGTCGCGCCCGGTGGCACATCGATGAGCACGGCGGGTGCCGGACGCGCTGACGGGGCGCGGACGACTCCGCTGCGAGTGGACGCACAGCGCAATCTGGAACACGTGCTGCGTGCGGCGCGTGAGGTGTTCGGCGAGCTGGGGTACGGCGCGCCGATGGAGGACGTGGCGCGGCGCGCCCGGGTCGGGGTGGGCACGGTGTACCGGCGCTTCCCCAGCAAGGACGTGCTGGTCCGGCGGATCGCGGAGGAGGAGACGGCACGGCTGACCGAGCAGGCCCGGGCGGCGCTCGGACAGGAGGACGAGCCGTGGTCGGCGCTGTCGCGGTTCCTGCGGACGTCCGTCGCCTCGGGCGCCGGGCGGCTGCTGCCGCCGCAGGTGCTGCGGGTCGGCTCCGCCGCGCCGGGCGAGGAGGGCCCCGCCGGGGCGTTCCCCGCCGTGGGCGCGGTCGGTGTCCTCGCGGACACCCGGGTGCCCCAGCAGCGGGTGCAGCCGGTCGGCGTCGAGCTGCGGCTCGTGGCGGAGGCTCCGGCGGCGGACGACGACGCCGGGGCCGGTGCCCTGCTCGACGTGGTCGGGCAACTGGTGGAGCGGGCCCGTTCGGCGGGCGCGCTGCGGCCGGACGTGTCGGTGGGCGACGTGCTGCTGGTGATCGCCACGGCGGCGCCGTCCCTGCCGGACGCGGCGCAGCAGGCGGCGGCCTCCTCGCGGCTGCTGGACATCCTGCTGGAGGGACTGCGGTCGCGGCCGGTCTGACGCGGCCCGGCCACGGGATCGTTTCCGGCCTCGCTCCGGGGCTCGGCTCCCGCTTCCGGCGGCCGGTTCCGCTTCCCGCCCGCGCCACCCGATCGGCTGTCACGGCCGGGTGGCGCGGGCGGGCCTTCGCGGGACCCGTGGACCCTCGGGCGGTCCGTCCGGGCGCCCGGACGGACGGCTGTCCGGCCCGTGTTCGAGCGCGCGCGGAGGAGTTCCGCTCGGATGAACGGACGAGATGTGCGCGGGGCGCCTCGGAGGGAGAGGGCTGTGGCACGCTGAACCGGTGACGGATGGGGCTGGGCCGGGGCCGGGGGCTTTCCGCGATGGGCGCTGACGGGCGGGACGGGTCGGGCGTGAACGACGGGGCGGACGCGGGCACGCACGGGCCGGCCGCGCCGTACGTACCGGAACAGGGCGGGCGGTCCGCGTCCCCAGGCCAGTCCGCGCCCCCGGGCCAGTCCGCGCCCCCGGGCCAGTCCGCGCCCCCGGACAGGCCCGGCACAACGGACCGGTCCGGCACGGCGGGTGGGTCCGGCGGGCTCCGGGGCGGGAGCGTGCCCGCGCAGCGCGCGGGCGGGGTGCCGACGGCCTCCCGGCGGACACCGCCCGGCGACGGCGAGCTGATCGAACGGATGCGCGCCGGGGACGACTCCGCCTACGAGGAGCTGTACCGGCGGCACGCCGGCGCGGTGCGGCGGTACGCGCGGACCTGCTGCCGGGACGGCCACACCGCCGACGACCTCACCGCCGAGGTGTTCGCGGCGATGCTCCAGGCGGTGCGCGGCGGTGCGGGGCCCGAGCACGCCGTACGGGCCTATCTGCTGACCTCCGTACGGCGCGTCGCCGCGCACTGGGCCCGGTCGGCCCGGCGTGAGCAGCTCGTCGACGACTTCGCCCTGTTCGCCGGACAGGCCGCGCGGGCCGCGGAGACGTCCGGCGACGGCACGCTCGGTCTCGGCGCCGACGCGCGCGCCCTGCACGCGGCCGAGCAGTCCATGGCCGCACGGGCCTTCCGCTCCCTGCCCGAGCGCTGGCAGGCCGTGCTGTGGCACACCGAGGTGGAGGACGAGTCGCCGAGCGAGGTGGCCGTCCTGTTCGGGCTGGACGCCAACGGCACCCGGGTGCTCGCCAGCCGCGCGCGCGAAGGGCTCCGGCAGGCCTATCTCCAGGCGCACGTCAGCGCCGCCCTCACCGCCGACGAGGAGTGCGCCCGCTACGCCGACCGGCTCGGCGGCTACGCCCGCCGCAAGCTGCGCGTCCGGGCCGAGCGGGGCCTGCGCGAGCACCTCGCGCAGTGTGCCCGGTGCCGGCTGGCGGCGGCGCAGCTCGAGGAGGTCGCGAACGGCATCCCCGCCGTCGTACCGGTCGCGGTCATCGGCTGGTTCGGGGCCGCGGGATACGCCAAGGCGCTCGGGATCGTGGCCGGCGGCGCCGGGGCGGGGGCCGCCGCCGGGGCCGCCGGCTCGTCCGGCGGGGCGGGCGGGGCCGCGGTCCGGCAAGGGCTGGGGGCGCCGGTGAAGGCCGGGATCGCGGCCGGGGTGGTCGCGGTGGCCGCCGCCGCGGTCGCGCTGGCCCTGGTGGACGACGGCCGGCCGGCGCGGGTGGCCGCCGGGCCGGCGCCGTCCCCACCGGTCGTACGGTCCGAGACCCCGCCGCCCGCACCGGCGAAGCCCCTGCCCAGCCCCTCGCCCAAGCCGGTGCACCACGCTCCCGGCCCGGCCCCGGCTCCGACCCGGACACCGGCCCCGGCATCGCCCCGGACGCCGGCCCGGACAGCCACGCCCGCGCCCACCCCGACGCCCACACCGGCCCCCAGGCCCACCCCGACCCCGACCCCGAGGCCCCCAGCGGAGCCCGCCCCCAGGCCGAAGCCCACACCCAAGCCGCCCCCGACGCCCGTCCCGACCCCGACCCCGACGCCCACCCCGGCGCCCGCGTCCGCCGTCTACGAGCTGAGCGAGCTGCGCTACGACGTCACCGGCGACGGCACCGAGCCCGAGATCCGGCTGGGCGAGAGCGGCTGGGTGTGGCAGCGGTACGGCATGTCGATCGACGGTACGGCGTACGCGCGCGGCATCACCGTGTCCGGCGAGTCCTCCGTCACCATCGCCCTGAACCGGCCGTGCGCCGCGTACGACGCCCTGGCCGGGGTGGACGACATGGCCCTGGGCCGCGGCGAGGTCTCCTTCGCCGTCTACGCCGACGGAGTCCCGCTGTGGCGGTCCGGTCCGGTCAAGGGGCGCGAGCCGGCCGTCCCCGTCCATGTGGACCTCACCGGGCGCACCACCGTACGGCTCGTGGTGGAGCCGCACGGCGGCGCCTTCGGCCGGGTCGTGCCGGCGGACTGGGCGCACTCCCGCCTCACCTGCCGGTAACCCCGGTTCACCCGTTCCCGGGCGCGCCCTGCCGGGCGGTCGCGGCGGCCGCCGTGGCGCTCAGCTCGCGCAGCACGTCCGGCACGCCGAGCGAGGCGCCCCGGGCGCGCTCGGCGTCGTACCGGCCGGCGGAGAGCGCCGCGCGGGCCTCGGCCCGGGTCCGGGCCGCCTCACCGCGCTCGGGTTCGGGCCGCGGGCGGCCGTCGCGCCACCGGTCCGCGGCGGCGAACAGCCGTACGGCGCCCGGCAGATCGCCGAGCCGGGCGAGCAGCCCGGCCGCGGTGTCCGCCAGCCCGGCCGTGATCGACTCGGCGCACCGCTGGTCCACGGCCTCGCGCAGCGCCGTGGCCAGGACCGGCAGCCCGTGCGCCGGGCCCGACTCGGCGGCCAGCAGCAGGCCCTCCACCGTGCGCTGGGCCGCCACGAACTGCGGCGGGGGCGCGGCGTCCCGGAGCTGGGCGAGGGTCGCCTCGTACAGCTCGCGGGCCTCGGCGGTCCGTCCGTCGTACAGGGCGATGTGGGCGCGCAGCAGCAGCGCGAAGGCCCGTGACTCGGGCACCGCGTGCCGGTCGGCGGTCGCCTCCGCCTCGTCCAGGACGGCCAGCGCGCCGTCCCGGTCGCCGGAGCGGTAGGAGATCTCGGCGAGCCGGGCCAGCAGGAACGGCGCCTCGGCGTCCGCGCCCACCTCGCAGGCCAGGCGCAGCGCCTCCTCGTACTCGCCGCGTGCCTCGTCGAACCGGCCGCGCGCCATGGCCGCCTCGCCGGCCGCGCCGCACACCTGGGCCCGCACCCAGCGGTCGCCGACCCGCCGGCCGAGGACGCGCAGCTCGGCCAGGTCCTCGTCCACGCCCCGGAGGTTGCCCGGCGAGTCGACGGTCACGTGGGCGCGGTACATCAGGGTGACCGCGACCTCCCAGTCGCCGCCGTACCTGCGGGCGTTGGCGACGGACTCGGTCATGACCGGACGGATGTCGGCCGGGCCGCCCAGGTAGTAGGCGGTCAGCGGCCAGACGATGCCCGGGAGCCGGGCGGCCCGGGGACCGCCGCACTCGTAGGCGGCCCGCACCCGCGCGACGTACTCCGGGCCCCGGTCCCCGCCCGCGAGGTGGCCGGCGTCCGTCTCGGAGGTCAGGAACAGGTCGAGCATGCGCAGGTCCATCCGCAGCGCGGCCAGCGGGTGCCGGGCCGCGCCCGCGGGGTCGGCGAGGAAGGCGCCCACCGGGTCGGCGGCCGCCACCCGGGCCGCCAGGTCGCCGGCCGGCGCGCCGGCGGGCAGGGTGTCCAGGGCGGCGCCCAGGCGGAGCACCAGCCGCACCCAGCCGATCGCCTCCCGGCGGTGGCTGCGCAGCCACCAGAACCAGCCGATGGCCAGGACGACGGCGCCCGCCTCCGCCTCGTCGCCCGCGCGGACCGCGCGGTCCAGGGCGGCGCGGACGTTGTCCAGCTCGGTCTCCAGGCGGGAGAACCAGGGCAGTTGGGCGGCCGACCGGAGCTGCGGCTCGGCCTCCTCCACCAGCGCGCGCACCCACGCGCGGTGGCGCCGCTCGGCTGCCGCGCGCAGTCCGGGGACCTCGGCCGCGCGCTCGGTGGCGTACTCGTGGATGGTCTCCAGCATGCGGTAACGCATGCCGGTGCCGGCCGGGCCGGTCGGGGCGGCGACCACGAGGGACTTGTCGACCAGCGCGCCGACCAGGTCCGCCACGGGGCCGGTGCAGACGGCCTCGGCCGCCGCGAGGTCCCAGCCGCCGGCGAACACCGAGACCTCGCGCAGCACCGTCCGCTCGCCCTCGTCCAACAGGTCCCAGGACCAGTCGACGACCGCGCGCAGGGTCTGCTGGCGGGGCAGGACCGTGCGGCTGCCGGAGGTGAGCAGGCGGAAGCGGTCGTCCAGGCGGTCGGCGATCTGCCGGGGGGTCAGCAGCCTGAGCCGGGCCGCGGCCAGCTCGATGGCGAGCGGCAGTCCGTCCAGCCGGCGGCAGATCTCCGTGACGGCCTCCGTGTCGGCGAGCACCGCGCCGGCGTCGGGGCGGACGGCACGCGCGCGCTCGGCGAAGAGGCGGTGCGCCTGCTCGGGGACGAGCGGCTCGACCGGGCGTACCGACTCCCCGGGGACGCCGAGGGGTTCCCGGCTGGTCGCGAGGATCGTGAGTCCGGGGCACCGGGTGAGGAGGGTCTCGGCGAGGCCGGCGGCCGCGGCGATGACGTGTTCGCAGTTGTCGAGGACCAGGAGGGCGCTGCGCGGGGCGCAGTACTCGACCAGCAGGGCCGTGGGGTCGGCCTGCGGGGTGCCCAGCTCGTTGGTCAGCAGCACGGTCTCGCGCAGGCCGAGCGCGCTGACCACCGCGCCGGGTACCGCCTCCGGCCGGTCGAGCGGGGCCAGTTCGACCAGCCAGGCCGAGGGGTGGGTGGCGGCGGCCTCCTCGGCGAGGCGGGTTTTCCCGGAGCCGCCCGGTCCGGTGAGCGTGACCAGGCGGGCCCGGTGCAGGTCGGCGCGGATGGCCTCCAGTTCGGGTTCCCGGCCGACGAAGGACGTCAGACGGGGGCGGAGGTTGCCGGTGCGCCCGGGAGGCCGGACGGCGGACGGCAACTGCGGGTGCTGTGTCCGCGGGGGCGGCGGGGCGGCGGGGTCCTGCTGTGTCAGCAATGACGTGTGCAGGTCCCTGAGTTCCCGGCCGGGGTCGGTGCCGAGGGTGTCGGCGAGGGTGCGGCGGGCGGCTTCGTAGGCGGCGAGGGCGTCGGCCGGGCGGCCCGTGTCGCGCAGGGCCCGGATGAGCAGCACGTGCAGGGACTCGTCGTACGGGTGGGCGGCGGTCAGCTCCCGCAGCTCCGGTACAGCCTCCCGGGCGCGGCCCAGGCCGAGGGCGGCGGCGGCGCGGGCGCGGACCGCCTCCAGGCGCAGGGCCTCGGCGCGGGTGGCGGCGGTGCGGTCGGGGAGGTCGGCGAGGGCCGGGCCGTACCAGAGGGACAGGGCCTCGGTGAGGGTGCGGTGGGCGGTGGCCGGGTCGCCGGCGGCGAGGGCGGCGGTGCCGGTGCGGGTGAGCCGTTCGAAGACGTGGAGGTCCACGTCGTCCTCGGTGGCTTCCAGGCGGTAGCCGCCCGGGGTGGAGGTGACGGCGGTCCGGCCGAGGGCGCGGCGCAGACGGCCGACGAGGGCCTGGAGGGCGGCGGGGGCGTCCTGCGGCGGGGTGTCCGCCCAGATCTCGTCGACGAGGGAGGCGGGGGTGCTGGTGCGGCCGGGGCGCAGGGCGAGGGCGGCGAGGAGCGCGCGCAGCCGCGGGCCGCCGACGGGTACGGGTGTGCCCTGGTCGTCCGCTGCTTGGGTCACGCCCAGGATTCCGTACCGCACCCGGACATTGTGGCGGGGGACGCGGACCCGGGGCACGGGGGTTTCGGCGGCGGCGCGGCGCCCCCGCCGTCGCGGACGCCCCTGAGGGGCCTCCGCGGACGCACGGCGAGCACGACCGGACGGCCCGCAGGGGGCTACGGACCGACGGTCAACCCTGACCGGCGCGGCCTCCGCACCCACGGCGAACCCGGCCCGGACCGGCCCCCGCGCACCCACGGCCAACCCGAACCGGACCGGCCCGGCCTCCGCGCACTCACGTGCGGACCCGAACCGGACCGGCCCGGACTGCCCGGACCGGCCTCCTCAGCCTCCCGGAGTGAGCGCGCTGCGCCGCGGCTGGATCCCCGACGGGACCGCGCGGGAGCGGGCGGGGGTGCCGGTCCAGCAGGTGCCCCGGCGGGCGAGGAGGCGGCGGAGCCACACTTCGAGGGAGACGAGGTCGGCCAGGCCGTCCAGGGCGAGCGGTTCGCCCGCCGCGCCGGCCCGCAGGGCGTCGCGGACGACCCGCGCCTCCACCAGCCCGGCGTCGGCCAGCAGCGGGGTGGCGAAGAGGTCCAGCAGGGGATCGGCCGCGGCCCGCAGGCCCGCGCGCGCGGCGGCCGCCGTGGAGGCCTGGGAGGGAGCGCCCCAGCCGGCCGGGAGGTCGGTGACGCCGGCGCCCTCCAGGACCGTGCGGAGGATGGCCGCGCGGGCGCCGGGCCGGACGCGCAGGGCCTCGGGCAGGTCACGGCAGGCGCGGACGACCTGGTTGTCGAGGAAGGGCGCGTGCAGGCGCTGGGAGCGGATCTCCGCGGCCTGCTCCAGGACGCGGAGGTCGGCGGCGTGCCGGGCGAGGGCCGCACGGGCGCGGTAGTCGCCGGGCCGCAGCGCGCCGCTGGCGGAGCGGTCGGCCTCCGCCTGGAGGAGAACCGATACTTCAGCCAGTGCCTCGCCCGTCAGCCACCGGGCGGCGGGCCCGGGTGCGGCCCAGGTCAGCGCGGCGAGGGAGGCGTCGGCCGCGCCCTTGGGCTCGTCGAAGCGGCGCCGCATCAGCCGCTCGGCCAGCTCCTCCAGGCCCGCCCGGTACGGGGTGCGGGCCAGCCGCCGGGCCGCGCCGTACACACGCGCGGGGACCAGCACCGAGCCGTCGGCGCGGGCGAGCGCGGTGACCGGCCGGACCAGATGGCGCCGCCGGCGGTCCACCAGGAGGTCGGCGAGCCGGGCCGGGTGGGCGTCCAGGACCTGGCGGGCGCCGTGGCCGGTGAAGTGGTCGGCGCTGCCGGCGGCGAGCCGCGCCCGGTGCCGGGCCGCCTGGACCAGGCAGGGGCCCGGTTCGTCGGTCAGGGGGCCGTCGAGGTCGGCGTACGGCAGGGTCTCCGCGCCGCCGGTGACCACGACGTGGTGCAGCCGGGGCCCCGCGGCGAGGGCGCCGGCACGTTCGAGTTCGGCCTCGTGGCCGGCCACGGCCAGGTCGTTGAAGGTGACGGCGAGGAGGCGTTCGCCGGCGCCCGTGCCGTGGCCGAGGAGCGTGCCGGGCCGGCCGGGCAGCCCGGCGGCCAGCAGCGCGAGGGTGGCGGAGGCGGGCCCGCCGGACAGGTCGGCGCCGACGCCGGGGACGGGCATCCCGCGCGCGGCCCGCCGCTCGGCCGGCCCCATGCCGGGCACCGGCCCGGGATCCAGGTCGGGCACGTGCCGGGGGGCCGACAGCCGGGTGCGGACCGCCTCCACGAGGGCGTCGCGCACGGCGTCCACGGCGCGGCCGGGGTCGGCCGGGGGCGCGGCCACCGCGAGGGAGGCGACCGGCTCGTACCCGGCGACCTCCCGGGCTCCGGCGCGCAGCACCAGCGCGTGCCCCGGCGGAATGCGCCGCACACCCTCGTACGGGGTGGTGTCGCGCCGCGCGGCCGGCACGTCCGGGGCGGCGAGCAGGGCGGCGAGATGGGTGAAGTCGAGCGGGGCCTCGACGAGGTCGGCGAGGGGCAGCGCGGCGGTGGCGTAGGCGGTGCCGCCGGCCCAGGGCGTGTAGAACACCGGCCGGGCGCCCGCCAGATCGCCGCACACGGTGACGCGGCGGCCGGCCTGGACGACGGCCGTGTAGCTGCCGGGCCAGGTGGTCAGGTGGCGCACCGCTCCCCCGCGCGCGGTGAACAGGCCGCGCCGCAGCTCCTCGTCGGTGGCGCCGCAGATGCCGAGGACGGCGATCCGGTGCCCGGCGTCGGCGTGCACCACGCGCACCTCGTCCGGCCGCCAGTCGCCGACGGCCCACAGCGGGTCCGGGTCGCCCCACAGGAGGTGGGAGCCGACCGGGTGCAGGGTCTCGCCGTCGTACCCGACCGTGCCCGCCGGTCCGGGCCCGGCGGCGCGCGCGGCGGTGCTGCTCCACCCCACCAACCACCGCATCGACGCCTCCGCGGACTGTGGACCACCCGTGCACCGTACGAACCGGACCCCATGCTGCCATGAAGGGCACGGCGCGGAGGCGCGGTGGCGCCGCCTTCGCCCGGGGGAGTCGGCGGTGCGGGCCGGGCGGACCGGCGGGCGGGCGGCGGGTGCCGGCTGTGGGCGGTGGGGGCGGCGGCCGACCGGTGCGGCGCGAATGCGCCCCCAATACGCTCCCCCAAAACCCCCCGTGCGCCCTCAAGTTCCATGGTCGCGGCGGACATACGCGGTACTTCTAAGGAATGATTTTCAGCCAAATCCACGGCGCGTCGTGCGCGATGAGCACGCTCCGTACAGGGCGGCGCCGGGCCCGGCGGCCCGTACACACGCACGGTCCGGGAGGCGGGTGACGCCTCCCGGACCGGTCCGCCACCCGCGGGGATGAAGGCGGCGGTGTCCCCCAGCCCACTGGATCCAGTACAGCGGGCCGACCCACGCACGAGCCATGGAACCGCTCTCCGGATGGCCGGAGAAGAGCGCACGGGCAGGCGCACGGCCACACGGCCGGGGGCACGCGGCGACGCCCCGTGCACGGTGCGTACAGGCCCGGCGCCGGCCCACGGACCACAATCCCGCCATCCGGAACAATGCCCCTTAACGCTTGGGATGCGGCGAACTACGCTGGGTTTACGAATGCCGCGTGGTTATGCCAGTGCGGCAGCCGTCTGTGTCGAGGGGTGGCGCATGTCCAGGGAGCAACGCGGGCCGAACGAGAAACTCGGCGCCGTTCTCGCCCTCGCGGGAATCAGCAACGCCGGCCTCGCCCGGCGTGTCAACGATCTGGGGGCCCAGCGCGGACTGACGCTGCGCTACGACAAGACGTCGGTGGCGCGCTGGGTGTCCAAGGGCATGGTGCCGCAGGGCGCCGCGCCGCACCTCATCGCCGCCGCCATCGGCCAGAAGCTGGGCCGTCCGGTGCCGCTGCACGAGATCGGCCTGGCGGACGCCGATCCGGCGCCCGAGGTGGGCCTCGCCTTCCCCCGGGACGTGGGCCAGGCGGTGAAGTCGGCGACCGAGCTGTACCGCCTGGACCTCGCCGGGCGCCGGGCCGGTTCCGGCGGCATCTGGCAGTCCCTCGCCGGCTCCTTCGCGGTCAGCGCCTACGCGACGCCCGCCTCACGCTGGCTGATAACCCCCGCCGACAGCTCGGTCGCGCGCGAGGCGGGCTCCGCCGAGGGGTCCGGCGCACCGCTCAAAGTCGGCCACAGCGACGTGCAGAAGCTGCGGGAGGCCGCCGAGGACGCCCGGCGGTGGGACTCCAAGTACGGCGGCGGGGACTGGCGTTCGTCGATGGTGCCGGAGTGCCTGCGGGTCGAGGCGGCGCCGCTGCTGCTCGGCTCCTACTCCGACGAGGTCGGCCGCGCCCTGTTCGGGGCCTCCGCCGAACTGACCCGGCTCGCCGGCTGGATGGCCTTCGACACCGGCCAGCAGGAGGCCGCGCAGCGGTACTACATCCAGGCGCTGCGGCTCGCGCGCGCGGCGGCGGACGTCCCGCTCGGCGGGTACGTCCTCGCCTCCATGTCGCTGCAGGCCACCTACCGGGGCTTCGGCGACGAGGGCGTGGACCTCGCGCAGGCCGCGCTGGAGCGGAACCGGGGGCTGGCGACCGCCCGCACCATGAGCTTCTTCCGGCTGGTCGAGGCGCGGGCCCACGCGCGCGCGGGCGACGCGCAGGCGGCGGGCGCGGCGCTGAAGGCCGCCGAGGGCTGGCTCGAACGGTCCCGGGAGGGCGACAACGATCCCTCCTGGCTCGGCTTCTACGGATACGACCGGTTCGCCGCCGACGCCGCCGAGTGCTACCGCGACCTGAAGGCGCCCCGGCAGGTGCGGCGCTTCACCGAGCACGCCCTGTCCAAGCCGACGGAGGAGTTCGTGCGCTCGCACGGGCTGCGGCTGGTCGTCTCGGCCGTCGCCGAGCTGGAGTCCGGCAACCTCGACGCGGCCTGCGAGCAGGGCGTGCGGGCCGTGGAGGTGGCCGGGCGGATCTCGTCGGCGCGGACCACCGAGTACGTGAAGGACCTGCTGCACCGGCTGGAGCCGTACGGGGACGAGCCGCAGGTGGTGGAGTTGCGGGAGCGGGCCCGGCCGCTGCTGATGACGACCGCGTAGGCCGGGGCTCCCGGCACCGCCGGGCCCGCCCGGCCGTGACCCCGCGTGTCTGCGCGTGCGCGGGCGGTGCGCGGCCGCCCGCGCTCGTCGGCGCCGCCCGTGCCGCCCCGCGTTTGAAGGCACTGTCAGTGGCGCAGTGCACTATCGGAGGCGGAGGTGGTGCGGGTGTGGGCCGGGGCGTACGACTGTGACGTGCTGGTGATCGGCGGGGGAATCGTCGGGCTGTCGACGGCGTACGCGATCACGCGGGCCGCGCCGGGCACGCGGGTGACCGTGCTGGAGAAGGAGGCCGGGCCCGCCCGGCACCAGACGGGCCGCAACAGCGGCGTCATCCACAGCGGGATCTACTACCGCCCGGGCTCGCTCAAGGCGCGGTACGCGGTGCGGGGCGCCGCCGAGATGGTGAAGTTCTGCGCCGAGTACGGCATCGCGCACGCCGTCACCGGCAAGCTGATCGTCGCCACCGAGCGGGCCGAGCTGCCGCGGCTGCACGCCCTGGTGCAGCGGGGCCGGGAGAACGGCATCCCGGTGCGCGAGCTGGGCCCCGCGCAGATCGCCGCGTACGAACCGGAGGTGCGCGGTCTCGCCGCGATACACGTCGGGACGACCGGCGTGTGCGATTACGCGGCCGTCGCCCGGGAGCTGGCCCGGGCCTCCGGCGCGGAGATCCGGTACGGCGCGCGGGTGGTCCGGGTCGACCGGCGGCCGGAGCGGGGCGTGGCCGTGCTCACCGCGGCCGGCGAGATCGTCCGCGCCCGCGTGCTGGTGAACTGCGCCGGACTGCACTGCGACGAGGTGGCCCGGCTGACCGGCGACGAGCCCGGGATGCGGATCGTGCCGTTCCGCGGGGAGTACTACGAGCTGGCGCGGCCGGGCCTGGTGCGGGGCCTGGTGTATCCGGTGCCGGACCCGGCCTTCCCGTTCCTCGGGGTGCACCTGACGCGCGGGATCGACGGCGGGGTGCACATCGGCCCGAACGCGGTGCCGGCGCTGGCCCGGGAGGGGTACGGCCGGCGGGACGTACGGCCCCGGGAGCTGGCCGGGACGCTGGCCTGGCCGGGCGCGTGGGCGATCGCCCGCCGGCACTGGCGCTACGGCGCGGGCGAGCTGTACCGCTCGGTGTCCAAGAGAGCGTTCCTGGAGGCGGTGCGAAGACTGCTGCCCGCCGTGACCGCCGCCGACCTGCGGCCGGCGCCGGCCGGGGTGCGGGCGCAGGCGGTGCTGCGGGACGGAACGCTCGTGGACGACTTCCTGATCCGGGAGGCGGCACGGGCCGTGCACGTGCTGAACGCGCCCTCGCCCGCGGCCACCGCGTCCCTGCCGATCGGGCGGGAGATCGGGCGCCGGGCACTGGGCCTGCTGCGCTCGGCGGACTGACCCGCCCGGACCCTTAAAATCGGTCGTACTGTGGCTGACTCACCGAACTCCCCCGATGCCCCGCCCGCGGCCCCCCACGCCGGCGGCGAGCCCGTCCGGCACACCCGGGCCAAGGGCGAGCCGCGCTTCCCGGACGGGCCCAGGGCCGATCCCGCCGGCTCGCACTTCGAGCGCCGGATCCGCAGCTTCCAGCCGCGCCGCAGCCGGGTGACGGCCGGGCAGGCCGACGCGCTCCAGCGGCTGTGGCCCAAGTGGGGACTGGACATCGACGGACAGCGGGTCCTCGACCTCGGCGAGCTGTTCGGCGACGACCGGCCCGTGGTGCTGGAGATCGGCTTCGGGATGGGCGAGGCCACCGCGCAGATGGCCGCGGGCGACCCGGACACCAACATCCTCGCCGTCGACGTGCACACACCCGGCCAGGGCAATCTGCTGGCCCTCGCCGACCGCAACGGCCTGTCCAACATCCGGGTGGCCAACGGCGACGCGATCATCCTGCTGCGGGAGATGCTCCGCCCGGACGCGCTGGACGGGCTGCGCGTCTACTTCCCGGACCCCTGGCCCAAGAAGCGGCACCACAAGCGGCGGCTCATCCAGCCCGAGTTCCTGACGCTCGCCGCGAGCCGGCTCAAGCCCGGCGCGGTCCTGCACTGCGCCACGGACTGGGAGCCGTACGCCGAGCAGATGCTGGACGTGCTCACCGCGCACCCCGGCTTCGAGAACACCCGGCCGGACGGTGGTTACGCGCCGCGCCCGGCGTTCCGGCCGCTGACCCGTTTCGAGGGACAGGGACTGGACAAGGGTCACGTGGTGCACGATCTCCTGTTCCGCCGCGTACCCCACGACCGGGACCGCTGACCCGCGCCGGGCAGTCCGCCCGCCCGCACCACCGGGCCCGGGCCGTCCCGGAAATCCGATCAGCCCCTCGTCCCGCCACCGTTAGGGTCGATGCCGTGGCCACCAGTCCTCCGTTCCCGACGTATCCCCCGAGCCCCGGCGACGGTGTGCTCCACCACCCGCACTGGTGGCAGCGCAGGTGGGTGCGGTACGGGGCGCTGAGTTCGCTGCTCGCCCTGTCCGGCCTGGTCATCCTCGCGCTGGTCCGGCGGCAGACCGGCACGGAGGGCTTCCTCGTCGGCCTCGGTCTCGGCGTGCTGCCGGTGCCCTGGCTGATAGCCGCCTTCCGCTGGCTGGACCGGGTGCGGCCGGGCCCCTGGCGGAACCTGGTCTTCGCCTTCGCCTGGGGCGCCTGCGCGGCGGCGCTCATCGCCATCGTGGCCAACAGCTTCGCGACCAGATGGATCGCCACCTCCACCGCGGACCCGGCGAGCGCCGACACCCTCGGCGCCACCGTGATAGCGCCGATCGTGGAGGAGTCCGCCAAGGCCGCCGCCGTCCTGCTGGTGTTCCTCTTCCGCCGGCGGGACTTCACCGGGATCGTGGACGGGATGGTGATAGCGGGCGTCACCGCCACCGGGTTCGCGTTCACCGAGAACATCCTCTACCTCGGCACGGCCTTCGGCACCGACCAGCTCACCGGCGGGCGCGGCATCGCCTCCGTCACCGCCGCCACCTTCTTCGTGCGCATCGTGATGTCCCCGTTCGCGCACCCGCTGTTCACCGTCCTCACCGGCATCGGCTTCGGCATCGCCGCGCTGTCCGCCGACCGGCAGCACGTGCGGCGCGTCCTGCTGCCGGCCGGCGGACTGCTCCTCGCGATGGGCATGCACGCCTTCTGGAACGGCTCGGCCACCTTCGGCGAGTACGGCTTCTTCGCCGTCTACGGCGCCTTCATGGTGCCCGCGTTCGGGCTGCTGACCTGGCTCGCGGTCCGGACCCGGCAGCGGGAGCTGCGCACCGTGCGGGCGGAGCTGCCGGCGTACGCGGCGGCCGGCTGGATCGGTCCGGCCGAGCCGTTCACGCTCGGCTCGATGGCGGCGCGCCGGATGGCCCGGGACTACGCCCGGCACCACCACGGCCGCCCGGCGGCGCGGGAGGTGGCCCGGTACGAGGGGTACGCCACCTCGCTGGCGCTCCTGCGGCGGCGCGGGCGCGCGGGCAGGGCCGGGGCGGACTTCACCGTGCGGGAGCGGGAACTGCTGGACGAGCTGTGGCAGCGCCGGCACGTGGCCCGGCCGGCGCTGGAGTACGCGGCCCGGGCCTCGGCACCGGCCCGGCCGGTGTACGCGGGACCGGTGGCCTACGGATACGGGTATCCGGCGGTGCCGTACCCCGCGTACAACCCGTACCGGACGTAGCCGGACCGCGTGCGGCCGCCCCGGCCGGTCCGGACGGGTGCGGCCCGGCATGATCCGAACGAGACGTTCTAGGCCGACGCCTCCGTCAGCTTGGCCACCTCGGCCTCCGTCAGCTTCAGCTCCGCCACGCCGAGCAGCGCCGGAAGCTGCTCCACCGTGCGCGCCGAGGCGATCGGGGCGGTGACCGTCGGCTGGGCGGCCAGCCAGGCCAGCGCGACCGTGGCGACCGGGGCCTCGTGGGCCGCGGCGACCTCGTCCAGGGCCGCCAGCACCTTCTGTCCGCGCGCGGAGTCCGCGTGGGCCTGGGCCTGGCCGGCCCGGGCGCTGTCGACGGTCGTACCGGGCCGGTACTTGCCGGTCAGGAAGCCCGAGGCGAGCGCGAAGTACGGGACGGCGGACAGGCCCTCGCGGCCGGCGACGTCCTGGAGCGCGCCCTCGTAGGTGTCGCGGGAGACCAGGTTGTAGTGCGGCTGGACGGCGACGTAGCGGGCGAGGCCCTCGCGGTCGGAGAAGCCGAGGGACTCCTCCAGGCGCTCGGCGCTGATGTTGGAGGCGGCGATGTGCCGGACCTTGCCGGCCTTCACCAGCTCGTCCAGCGCGCCGATGATCTCCTCGACCGGCACCTCGGGCTGGTCGAAGTGGGTGTAGTACAGGTCGATGTAGTCGGTGCCCAGACGGCGCAGGGAGGCGTCGGCGGCGGCCTTGATGGTGCCGGCGGACAGGCCCTGGAACTCGGGGTGCTGGCTGACCTTGGTCGCGATGACCACGTCGGAGCGGTTGCCGCGCTCCGCGAGCCACTTGCCGATGATCGTCTCGGACTCGCCGCCCTTGTTGCCGGGGACCCAGGCCGAGTAGACGTCGGCGGTGTCGATGAAGTTGCCGCCCGCGGCCGTGTAGGCGTCGAGGACGGCGAAGGAGGTCTGCTCGTCGGCCGTCCAGCCGAAGACGTTGCCGCCGAGGGAGAGCGGGAAGACCTCGAGGTCGGAGGAGCCGAGTGTACGAAGTGACGTCATACCCGGTGCCAACGCCGGCGGCGGGCGATCGCATCCCGCCCCCGGCGCCGAGTTTCACGGCGCGGGCGGCGGGAGCGGAGGCCCGCCGCCCGGATCAGACCGGATCAGACCGGGCCGGGGCCGGACCGGAACCTGATCAGGACCGGTGCGGGACCCGGGCCCGCGAGCCCGGACCGGTCCGGTCGAGGGACCCGGGTCAGGGGCGGGTCAGGGGTTGAGGCCCTTGTCGCGCAGCCACGCCATCGGGTCGATGCCGGCGGGCGCGCCGCCGGGGTGGACCTCCAGGTGCAGGTGCGCCCCGGTGACGTTGCCGGTGGAGCCGACGCGGCCGATGACCTCGCCGGTGGCGACCTTCTGGCCGGCGGTGACGTTGATCGAGGACTGGTGGCAGAACCACAGCTCGGTGCCGTCGTCCAGGGTCAGGATCGTGCGGTAGCCGTAGGAGGAGCCGGCCCAGCCCGCCTCGGTGATCGTGCCGTTGTGCACGGCCTTGATCAGGGTGCCGGCGGCGGCGGCGAAGTCCAGACCGGTGTGGTGGCCGGAGGACCACATGGTCCCGCCCTGGCCGAACGTCGCGGTGATCGTGTAGGCGGAGGTCGGCAGCGCGTACTGCTTGGCCAGCTCGGCCAGCCGCTTCTCCTGCGCCGCCTTCTCGGCCTGCGCCTTGGCCTTCTCGGCGTCGGCCTGCGCCTTGTGCTGGGCGGCGACGGCCTCGGCGGCGGCCTCCTTCTCGGCCTGCGCGGCGGCCTCGGCGCTCTGCTTCCCGACGGCCGCGAGCGCGGCGGCGGTGGCCTTGCTGTCGGCCTGGCCCTGCTGCTGCTCGGCCTGCGCCATGATCCGGTTGCGCAGCAGCTCGCCCGCGTCGGCGTCGCCCCGGGTGTCCCCGGCGGCCACGGCGACGGTGCTGAGCGCGGCGGTCGCGGTGGCCTCGGACGCCTGGTCGTCGGCGGAGCCGTCGTCGAAGAGGGAGCCCACGGAGGGCAGATCGGGCAGGGCGAGGGAGACCGGCGGCTTGCCGGAGTTGGCACTGGCCATGCCGCCCGCGCCGACCGCGGCGATGACGCCGACGCCGAGGACGGTGGAGCTGCGCGCGAAGCCGCCGCGCTGCTTGGCGACCCGGTGCCGGCCGCGGACCGGGGCGACGGATTCCTCGGTGGGGTTCCACTCCTCCCACGGGCCGTCGTCGGCGGGGTGGGCGCCGTAGCCGAAGATCTCGGGCTCGGACTCGCGCTGTGCCGGTATGGACAGGGCTTCGGGGGCAGGCCGGTTGGACGCCACGCGGGCGCGCTCCTTTCCTTCCTCCGCCTACCGGGTTAGCTGACGGGTTCGGAGCAGGAAGGTCTCCTACGCGCGTATACCGGTCGTGGGCTCCCCTGAGTCCACTGCGGTACCCGCGTGATTCACCCCGGAATGGTGGTTCCCCGGTTCCCTTGCGGGATTCGGCGCGTGCGCGCGGAGCCGCCTTCTGTGACGGCTGGGACGACCGCGCTGCGTTATCGAACGTTAATAGACTTGCCAGTCACTTTCCAAGCCGTCCAGCGTGATCATTACCGTTTTCGGTGGTGGAGTTATCCCTCAATACCCCGGCAAACCCGACGAGTTGACCGGCGCCCGGGAATGTTCAGCAGTCACCCCGGGTTTTGATGGTGACTCAGTTGTTATGCGCACGGCGCCCGCCCGATCACCTTCCGTGACGCCCGGCGGGCCGTCCGGCGGGCCGCGGGGAAGCGATGTGCGAGCACCCCTGTGGATGACGTACACTGGAGTCACAACGACGCGGGGTGGAGCAGCTCGGTAGCTCGCTGGGCTCATAACCCAGAGGTCGCAGGTTCAAATCCTGTCCCCGCTACTGAAGGCCGAGGGCCCGGAATCCAGTGGATTCCGGGCCCTCGGCGTTTCCCCGCGTGCCCGGGGGCTCAGCCCGGCAGATGGGCGTTCGGCGCCTTGGCCAGGTCCGCCAGCTCCGGCAGTACGACGACCCGGGCGCCCGCAGCCGTCAGCACACCCGTCCCGTCCGCCGCGGTCACGAACGTGTCGGGCTCCCGCCAGGCGGTGACCACCCGGCGCACCCCCGCCCGCAGGATCAGCTCGGCACAGGGCGCGGGCCGGGAGGCGCGGCGGGCACACGGCTCCAGGCTGCTGTAGACCGTGGCGCCGGGCAGCCGGGGGTCGGCCGGATCGGTCTTGGCGAGCGCGGCCTCCTCCGCGTGCACCACGGGATCGCCGCCCTCGCGCGAGTGGCCCCGGGCCAGTTCCGTGCCGTCCGCCGCGACCACGACCGCGCCGACGCTGAACGCCGTCTCCGAGGGCGGGCACAGGGCCGCGAGGTCGCAGGCGGTGCGCAGCCAGTGGCGGTCGGCGGCGGTGGCGTCCGGGCCGGTGCCGGGGGCCGTGGGCGCGTACCGCATGAGGACCACGTCCTCGATCCGGCGGGTATCGAGCAGCCGCAGCCGTCCGCCCTGGTAGGCGCCGGGTCCGAACAGCCGTGGGGCGGCGGGGTCGCCGACGAACAGCGGGGCGAGGACGAGCTGGAGTTCGTCGGTGAGGCCCTGCTGGAGGAGCTGGGTGTGGACCGTGCCGCCGCCCTCGACCATCAGGCGCTCCACCCCGCGCACGTCGTGCAGGTGCTCCAGCAGGGTCCGCCAGTCCAGGACGGGGCCGAGCGGGACGACGTCGGCGGTGCGGCCGAGGAGCCGGGCGGCCCGTACGGCGCCCCGGTCGGTCGTGCAGACCAGCTTGTCGCCGCCGGTGTGCCAGAAGCGCGCCGCCGGGTCGAGATCGCCGGAACCGGTGACGGTGACCTTCAGCGGGTACTCCGGTCTGCCCGCCGCCCGCCGGGCGGCGCGCCGCTCGGCGGAGTTGACCAGCAGGCGCGGGTTGTCGGCGCGGAGGGTGCCGGCGCCGACGAGGACGGCGTCGGCCCAGGCCCGCACCTCGTCGACCCGGTCGAAGTCGGCCGGGCTGGACAGCAGGAGCCGCTCGGGGCCGGTGTCGTCCAGACAGCCGTCGAGGGAGACGGCGGCGGACAGCAGCACGTACGGCAGGGGCATCGGCGCTCTTTCTTCCGGGGCGGGCGGATTCTTGTGGGCGGACGGTTCCGGGGCGGGCGGTGGATTCTTCCGGGGCGGAGAGTGGCTTCTTCGGGGCGGGCGGTGGCACGGCCGTCTTGGTTCAAGTTTTAAACAAACCTACACTGGCGGCATGACGACCCGCTGGCTCACTCCCGAGGAGCAGCGCGCCTGGCGCGCCTACATCGCCGCCTCCCGCCTCCTGGAGGACGCGGTCGACCGGCAGCTCCAGCAGGAGGGCGGCATGCCGCACCTGTTCTACTCGGTGCTGGCCAACCTCTCCGACGCCCCCGGCCGGCGGCTGCGCATGACCGATCTCGCCGAGACGCTGAAGATCACCCGCAGCCGGCTGACGTACGTGGTGAACCGGCTGGAGCGGGACGGGCTGGTGCGCCGGGAGAACTGCCGCGAGGACAGGCGTGCCTCGCTCGCGGCGCTGACGGACGAGGGGCGGGCCGTCCTGGAGCGTACGGCGCCCGGGCACGTCGAGACGGTCCGCACCCTGCTGTTCGACCGGCTCACCGAGGAGCAGGTGGGGCAGTTGGAGGAGATCTGCACGAGCATCGCGCGCGGCTTGCAGGGCGAGGGCCCGGATCCCGGGGCGGACGACGTGCCCTGGCGGCGCCGCTCGTCTCCCTGCTGACCTGGGCGGTTCCCGTGCCGGAGACCCCGAGGCCCGGCGGGGCCAATTGCTTTAACTTTTAAGCACAAGGTAGGGTCCGGTCCACCACTGCTTCAAATGTGAAGCACCTCGCCCGGAGGGATTCCGCATGCCCGACCTCCCCGCCGCCACCCCGCGCGCCCGCGTCCGGGTACCGCTGCGCTTCGCCGACGGCTACCGCGCCGACGCCGAACTCGTCACCTTCCACGGTCTCACCGACGGCCGGGAGCACCTCGCCGTCGTCCTGGGCGAGCCCGGCCCGGTCCCGCTGGTGCGGCTGCACTCCGAGTGCCTGACCGGCGACGTCTTCGGCTCGGCGCGCTGCGACTGCGGCCCGCAACTGCGCGAGGCGGTCGAGCGCGTCGCCGGCCGCGGCGGCATCCTGCTCTACCTGCGCCAGGAGGGCCGGGGCATCGGCCTCTACAACAAGCTGGACGCGTACGCCCTCCAGGACCAGGGCCTGGACACCTACGAGGCGAACGCCGCCCTCGGGCTCCCGGAGGACGCCCGCGACTACACGGCCGCCGCGCAGATGCTCACCGCCCTCGGCGTCACCGAGCTGGACCTGCTCTCCAACAACCCCGACAAGGCCGAGCAGTTGCGCGCGCGGGGCATCACCGTACGGGAGCGGGTGCCCACCGGCGTCTTCACCACCGCCCACAACGTCCGCTACCTGCGGGCCAAGGCCCTCCACACCCGGCACACACTGCCCCTGCCGGAGCTGCCCGACCTGCCCGACCTGCCCGACCTGCCCGAGCTGCCGGACCGAACGGACCTCACGGAGCTGACGGCGGGGTAACTCGGAGGTCGGTGGACGCTCAGCCGTACTCCCAGACGGCTCGGCCCGGCGCCCAAACGGGTCACGGCCGCGTCCCAGGCGCAGGCGGCGAGCAGGGAGCCCGGCGTGAACAGGCAGAGCGCGAGGACGTAGGTCCGCTCGGCGCCGATCCGGGCCATCGCCCAGGCGGCGACCGGGATCACCGCGGCGAGCGCGAGCGGGTACACCGGAGCGTGCTCACCGCCGTCGTCCTCAGCCCGCGTAGGGGCGCTCGGCGCGTGCGGTGCGCAGGGCGCGGCCCCACCACAGGAGCTGGCCGAGCATGCCCTTGGCGGCGCCGGCGCAGACCTCGGCGTCGCGCGGCACGCCGTCCTCGCCCAGGCCGGACCAGGGGCCGTGCAGGCTGACCGAGTCCCGCACGGTCACGGCGTGCAGCTCGGCGAAGACCAGCCGGAGCTGCTCGACCGCGCGCAGACCGCCGCCGAGACCGCCGTACGACACGAAGCCGACCGGCTTGGCCTGCCATTCGCGCAGGTGCCAGTCGAGGAGGTTCTTCAGGGCCGCCGGGAAGCTGTGGTTGTACTCGGGCGTGACGACGACGAACGCGTCGGCGGCGGCGAGCCGCGGCGAGACGTCCCGCAGCGCGGCGACGGCCGCGGGGCCCGGCATTCCGCCCCAGCCCGGCATCACCAGCGGCAGGTCGACGGCGGCGAGGTCGACGACGTCGAACTCGGCGTCGGGTGCGGCCGCGGCGGCGGTACCGAGGAACCAGTCGGCGACCGCCGGCCCGAGGCGCCCCTCGCGCACGCTGGCGATGATCACGGCGACGCGGAGCGGACGGTCCGCCGCGGCGGTACGGGCCTCGGTGACGGAATCGGTAACGGACACGGCAGTCCCCCATGAGCGGTCGCTGAGCGGGCCCCGGACGAGACCCGCGACAGCAAACTACAACGCTCGTTGTAAAAATTACAATGGTCGTTGTACCTCGGTTAAGGTGGGCCGAGCGCGAAGGAGGCGGCGTGGGCGAGACGAACGAGTCCCGGCTGGACCGGGCGCGGCACGAGGTACCGCCGCGCAAGCTGCAGAAACAGATGGCCATCGCGAGCGCCGCCTGCACGGTCTTCGGCCGCGAGGGCTATGCGCGCGCCTCGGTCGACGCGCTCGCCGCCGCGGCCGGCGTCTCCACGCGGACGCTCTACAACCACTTCCCCGGCGGCAAGGCCCAGCTCTTCGAAACGGTCGTGACCTGGACGTCGAGCGAGGTCCGCGACGCCCAACTGGCCTGTCTGCGCACGGTCCTGGACCCCGCGCGCCCGGCACGCCCCGCGGAACTCGAACGCGACCTCGTCGCCCTGGCCCGCGGCTTCATCGGGCTCATGACGGAGTACGCCAACCACTTCGCCCTGGTCCGCCACATCCACGCGGAGGCCGACCACGTGCCGCCCGAGGTCCTCACCGCCTGGCACGAGGCCGGCTCCGCCCCGGTCGGCCGGGCCCTCACCGAGGCGATGACCCGCCTGGAGAAGGCGGGCCTGCTCAACCTCCACGGCGACGCGTCCCTGGCGGCGAGCCAGTTCATGGCCCTGATCTCGCACACGATCGTCCAGTTCACCCACTACGGCGTCCTCCCCCTCCCTCCCACGGAGCGGGACCGCCTCATCGACGGCGGGGTGAACACGTTCCTACGGGCGTACCGGACGCCGTAACCCCGGATGCGGGGCGGCCACTGCAAATCTTCGGGCGGCTGATGAGTGAGGTGGTCCTGCTCGCCGAGGTCGCCTCTGGCTCAGCGCGCTGCTCCCGGCGCCACCCCGTGCTCCAGGTAGGCGGTCACCCCGTGAGCACGGGCCTCGATGCTGGCGGTGATACGGCGTACGAGCCGGGGGATGGTGAGTTCCGGCAGTTCCTCGACATCGTGGAAGGCGTAACCGCGGAGTTCGTCGGCCTGCAGCTCGATGTGCCGGCACTCGTCCGCGGTGAGGCGGCCCCCGTCGAAGAGATAGAGGACCTTGTCCCCCTCTCCGGGGTTCGGCGCCCAGTCCACGACGAGCAGGCGGCCGATGGCGGGCTCGATGCCGAGTTCCTCGTGGACTTCGCGCGCGCAGGCGTGCAAGGGTGACTCACCCTTCTCCACATAGCCACCGGGGATGTCGCGATAGTCCTTGTACGAGGGTTCGACGAGCAGCACCCGGTCGGCGTCGTCGAAGAAGAGCGCGCCGGCTGCCATGCGCGGCCGGGACATCTTCGCTTCGTGCTCGTTCTCGCTCACGCGACGGACTCTAGCCGCCGACGACGCCGATCCTGCGGGCCAGGTCTGCCACGGGACGGGAGGGACGGCCTCGGGTGCCGCGGATCCAGCCGATGACCAATTCACGGCTCAGGTAGTGGTGGCGTACCTGTTCGGGGGCGGCCCGCTCGGCGTCCAGCAGAGTGGCCAGGGCCTCGTCCGTCCGCTTCCGGGCACTGAGGGCTCGGGCGACTTCGAGGCCGTGCCTCACGCGCCGTTCCACAGGCAAGCCGCTGGTGTCGATGCGCTGCCCGAGGTCCGCGGCTATCTGGACGTCCCCGAGCTCTCCGGCGGTGGCCACGCAGTGGATGGCCACGTTGGTCGGGCCGAAGGCCGTCCACAGGTGGTTGGCGTCGGCACCCAGTCGCTGCGCGGTCTCATCGGCTTCGCGGAGGAAGGTGCGGGTGGTGGCCCGGTCCTCCGCTCGGGCGGCCGCCATGGCGCCGGCGAGGAAGAGCGTGCCGTAGACCGAGAGGTACTCGTCGTTCGCCGTGCCCAGGCCGGGCTGCATGACGGCTGCCGCGTCGTTCACCAGCTGGATCGCCGCGGTGAAGCGGCCACTGGCCATCAGGCAGTGCGTGACCGCGCGGAAGAGCGAACCCGTCACCGTGTTCCGGCCGCTCTGTTGCGCTGCCGCCAGGCCACGGTCGGCGGCGATCCAGGCCAGTTCCGACTCCCCGACCTTGCCCAGCACCATGGCCGCTCCGTGGTAGGCCAGGGCGAGTTCGGCATGGGCTGTCTCCCCTTCACGCCCTGAGTACGAGCGGGAGGCAGCGAGGGCGTCGGCCAGGACGAGGGGAAGCCGTCGAGTCGCGAAGCCGTACCGGGACACCTGATAGGCATCGAGGACTTCCCTGACATCGGCCCGCAGGTCCTCCAGAGCCGGTGGTTCGTCGGTGGATGGGAGCCCCAGCAAGGGGGTGAGCTGTTTGTAGTCCATGAGGGCTTCACGCAGGGCGGGGACCGTGCCGCGGCCGCTGCCGTCGGACCACTCCATGAGAGTCGGTTCGGCGAGCAGGTCCCCGAGAGAGACGTCGAGGGCCTCGGCGAGCGCGGTGATCACCGAGAGGCGGTCGAGTTCGATCCGGTTATTCTCCGCTTTGCTCAGCCAGTCCGTGGAGCGTCCGACCAGGCCGGCCAGGACCTCTTGGGAAAGGCCGCGTCGGCGCCGGTACCAGGCGACGCGCTCGCCGACGGTCAGATGCTCTGCCATCCCTCGCATGTCCTGAGCATCACCTCATGGCCGAAAGGTACCCCGGAAGGATTTTCCGGGGTGCTGCGGGGTTCCTTGCCTACTGTCCCAGGAGACCGAGAAAGCCGCCGGGAAACCCCTGAACGGGAGTGCGTGATGCCTCGTACGAGCACGACCATCGGCAACAGTCACCTCGTCATCGACACCGCCATGGCCAGACCGGACACCACGGCCATCGTCGAGCGGAAGGGCCTGGGCCACCCGGACACCCTGGCCGACCACCTCGCCGAGCGGCTGTCCCGCGCCTACAGCCACCACACCGTCGCGCGTTTCGGCGCCGTGCTGCACCACAACTTCGACAAGCTCGCCCTCCTCGGCGGTGCCAGCGAAGTCCGCTACGGGGCAGGTGAGATGACAGCCCCGATCCGGGTCCTGGTCAACGGGCGCGCGGCACCCAGGTGCGGAGGCGAGACGATCCCGGTCGAGGAGATCGTCGAGGCCGAGGTCCGGGCGTTCTTCGCCGAGCGGCTTCCCGAGGCGGCGGACCATCTCGACATCGTCTTCAACATCACCAGCAACTCCAGCCCGGGGGCGGTCCTCACCGGTGACGGGGTCCCCGACCGCACGCGCTGGTTCAGCCCCCGCTCCGTCGCCGACCTCCGCGAGCGCCGGGTGCGGCTTTCGAACGACACCTCGCTGGGCACCGGATGGGCTCCCGAGAACACCTTCGAGTCGTTCGTCCGCGACGTGGTGAACCACTTCTCCGGCGAGAGCGAGTTCACCCTCACCCACGCGTGGTGCGGATCCGACGTCAAGCTCATGGGTTTCTGGGACGGCGACGAGGCCGACATCGTCTTGTGCGTGCCGCAGAAGTCACGACACGTCGCCGGCCGGGCCGAGTACCTCCGCAACAAGGAGACCGTCCTGGCCGAGTGCCACCGGCTGGCCGGCCTCCGGCTGCCTGGCGCCCGGGTGCGTTTCCGGCTCAACGCCCGCGACGTCCCGGACCAGGACGAGCTCTACCTGACCTACACCGGAAGCTCGATCGAGTCGGGGGACGAGGGCGTCGTCGGGCGGGGCAACCGGGTCAACGGGCTGATCACGCCGCTGCGGCCGATGAACCTGGAGGGCGCCAACGGCAAGAACCCCGTCTACCACGTCGGAAAGCTCTACAACATCGCCGCCCAGCGTCTGGCCCTGCGCCTGCACGAGGCCACGGACGGACACGCGGAAGTGCATCTGGTCAGCACCACTGGTCAGCGTCTGGATGAACCGTGGCGCATCCTGGTCCGCCTCTCCGCCCCGGACGCCGAGATCGACAAGGTGCAGGCCCTCGTGGCGGAGGCGCTGGGCGCGTTCCCGGCCCTGACGGACGAACTCGTCTCCGACGGTCTCGTGCTGAGCTGATGACGAAGCGGACGCTCGGAGAGATCCCCGCGGGATCCCGCCACCGGCTGCTCACGCACTACGGGCCTGCGGTCGAGCCGTCGCTCGACTCCGTCCCGGAGCGGCTGGCCCGGGCGGCGGAGCGCTGGAAACTTTCGCTCGGGGAGTATCACGACGCCGGACACGCCTCGGTGCTCGCGACCGCGGCCGGTCTCGACGGGCGTCCGCTGCTGCTCAAGGCGTGGGTTGATCCGTCTCGCTTCCGCCACGAAGTGGAGGCGTTACGGCTCTGGGCCCGTGGGCCGACCGCCGAGGTCGTGCACGCCGGGGGCGACTTGGCCACCGCCGCTCTCGAACTCGTCGGGGGGCGGCCTGGCGGTGCGGACCGGCCGAGGGGGGAGTCGCAGACCGTGGCGGCGGCCCTTCAGGGACTGCACACCCTGGGGCGGCACAGGCGCCGGCCGGAGCGGCTTCCGCTCCTCACCGACCACCTCGCCCGAGAAATCCGGCCTCGGATCGGGCGGCGGTTACGCGAACTCGACCTCGGCAGCCGGCGTCCCCTCGTCCGAGCCGGGCTCCCTGCCGCCACCGACCTGGAAGAGGGGTCGCGCAGGGCGACGGTGCTGCACGCCGACCTGTACCGGGAGAACGTGCTGTTCGACCGGCTGGGGCACCCCCGGCTGATCGACCCCCTTCCCATGGTGGGCGACCCCGCGTTCGACTGGGCGTTCTGGACCGTCTACTACGACCTCGGGCGCGGCACCACCAGGCGACTGGGCATCGGCTCGCGCGTCTCCCGGATTCCCGTTCCCGTGCTGGTGCGCTGGTGCCGCCTCCTGGCCGTCGACGGTCTCCTCTTCTACATGGAGTCCAGCGACCCGCGAGCGGCGCCCATGGCCACAGTGCTCGGCGACCTCTTGGCGACAGCGGAGGCCTCTCGGAGCGAATCGTGACGAGGAGGTCAGCGCAGGATGCTCGGAGGCGTGCTCGCCGTGCTGCAACTCCCTGGCCATCGCGTGCTGATCGGCGACGGGCTGCCGGTGCCCGCCGGCCTTCATCGAGGGTCGCTCCGCGCGAGATCACCATCGGTGGTGACGCGTCGATATCGCGGATCGGCGAGGGCCCGCGGTTGCTACCGTCGACGCGGTATCCCCATCCCACTCGCCGGATAAAAAGGATCTTCCCCATGCATGATGCCCGCGCCCTGATGGACATGGGTGCCGAAGCGGTACGTCGGCTCGCTCGTCGCGGTTACTCCCTGGACCTGTCCCGGCTGGAAGACCTCCAGTCCCGGCGCAACCGGAACATCCGCTCGGCCGACGAGCTGCGGGCAGAGTCCAAGCGGGTGGCGAGCGAGGTCCAGCGGACAGCCAAGCAGGGCGGGGACATCTCCGAACTGAAGGAGCGCGCCCGCGAGCTGAAGGACCAGATCCGCGGCATCGAGGCCGCGCAGGAGAAGGTCCAGGAAGAGCTGCGCGAACTGCTCCTGACCATCCCGAACCTCCCCGACGACGCGGCCCCGGACGGCGACTCCGAGGAGTTCGCGGTCGAGATCCGCCGGGTCGGCACCCCGCCGGCGTTCTCGTTCGAGCCGAAGGACCACGTCGACCTGGGCGAGGCCACCGGCATCCTCGACTTCGCCCGCGCCACGAAACTCTCCGGTTCGCGCTTCGCGGTGTCCCGTGGCGCCGGCGCCGCCCTGGAGCGGGCCCTGGCCACGCTCTTCCTCGACATGCACACGCGCCGCCACGGCTACGTCGAGCACGGTGTCCCGTACCTGGTGACCCGCAAGACGATGACCGGCACCGGCCAGCTGCCGAAGTTCGAGGAAGACCTGTTCAAAACCGGCGCCGCCGACCGTGACCTCTTCCTCATCCCGACGGCCGAGGTGCCGCTGACCAACCTCTACGCCGACGAGATCATCCCGCCCGCCGAGCTGCCCTTGGCCCTCACGGCCCACACCCCGTGCTTCCGCTCGGAGGCGGGCTCCTACGGGCGCGACACCCGCGGCCTGATCCGCCAGCACCAGTTCTCCAAGGTCGAGATGGTCAAGATCGTCGATCCGGAGACGGCAGACGCCGAGCTGGAGACGATGGTCGGCCACGCCGAGGCGTGCCTGAAGGAGCTCGGGCTCGCCTACCGCGTGGTCAAGCTGGCCGCCGGCGACTTGGGTTTCTCCGCCCGGCTCACCTATGACCTCGAGGTCTGGATCCCCAGCCAGAACACCTACCGGGAGATCTCCTCGGTCTCCGACTTCGGCACCTTCCAGGCCCGCCGGGCGGGCATCCGCACGCGCGGCGAGGACGGCAAGCCCAAGCTGGTCGCCACACTCAACGGCTCCGGTCTGCCCATCGGCCGCACCCTGGCCGCACTCCTCGAACAGTGCCAGCAGCAGGACGGCTCGATCGTCCTGCCCGAATCCCTCTTCCCGTACCTCGGCTTCCGCCGGATCTCGGCGGACGGAACCCCGGAGGCATAGTGCTCGTCGGCGTCTGCGACTTCCCTGGTAGCTACGCCTTCCCACCCGCCGGATACGGCGGGATCGAACGATGGCTGTGGGCGATCGCGGTGGGCGCCCGTGCCGCGGGCGCCGACGTACACCTCCTCGGGCCGGGCTGGCTCACGGGCCTGGAGAGCGACTGGGTCCGTCGGCCGGTCCGTCTGGAGGACATCACCGCCGGATCACTCGCCGAGCGGGAGCTCCGCGGTGACGGATACGACCTGCTGGTCGTGGGGCACGAATACCCGTCGCTGCCGGCCTGGACCCGCACCTGGGACGAACTGGACTGCGACGTCGCCACGTTCCAGCACTCACCCGTCTTCCCCCACGCGGACACCGCCTTCGACGGCCTGCGTTCGCGGCTCTACTGCTACTCGCCCGAGATGATCGAACGGTACGCAGGCCACCGGCCGATCCCCGAACTCGCCGTCCATCTCGGCCTGGACGAGGAGGAGCCGCCGGCCACCGCCGGGAGCGATCTCCTGTGGCTCGGCCGCATAGACGAGGAGAAGGCGCCGCACCTCGCTGTCCGAGCCGCCAAGATCCTCGGACGCCGGATACGGATCGCCGGACCCGTCTTCGACGACGCGTACGTACGACGCCACCACCACCTCTTCCACGCCGACCACGTGCAGTGGCTCGGTGAACTCGGCGGCCCCGCCAAGACGGCCGCCCTCCGCGGCGCCTCCGTCTTCGTCTACACCTGCGCCCGGACGTACGTGGAGGCCGGCGCCGCGGTCTTCGGCGAGTCCCTCCGCGCCGGCACCCCCATGGCCGCGCTCACCTGGCGCGAGGGCACATGCGCCGAAGCCGCTCTGTGCGAGCAGACCGGCGTGGTGGCGGTGGCCGATCCCACCGTGGACGACGAGAGGGCAGCGGAGCTCCTGGCGCAGGCGATCGAGAAGGCTGACGCCCTGAAGTACGCGGAGGTCCAGGAGATCGGGATGGACCGCTTCGATCCGGCCCGCCACTTCATGGCGATGGCGAGCCGGCCGTGCTGACGGGTCCTCCCAGAGAACGCCCGTTCGTGGCATCGCCTCCCTCGGGCGCCCTCATCCCTGAGGTCCTTCGGCACGCCCTCGGGACCCAGTGGAAGTTCACCGTCTCCGACAGACGACTCGAGATCGAGCACGCGCACAGAGGATCGCCATACCGTCCGCCTCGTCGGTCACCGTCGTGGGAGGAACTGCTGGCGGGGCTCACGACCGGCTTCGCGGCCCAGGGCGTCCCGCAGGCCAGCTGTCTGCCCCTTCGGTGGGGACGCGAGACCGAGCTGACGATCTCGGCGGTCCAGGCTCTCGATCCCTTCCTCAAGGATGGGCGTCCGGTGACCTACCGCAGTGGCTTCCTGCCCCAGCCTGTTGTCCGCTTCACCGGACAGCGTGAGGCATCGGGTGATCTCCGGCCGGGATTCCTGACCTCGTTCGTCAACATCTCCCGGGTCCAGCCGATCCGGCACATGGATGAGTACGGGAGCATCCTGGACGGCTGGATCAGCCTGCTGTCCCGGCTCGGATTCCATGCCCGCCACATCGGCGTCCACGGCATGCTGACCCCTTGGAGGCGCCGCCGGGTCGAGGGCATCACCCTTCACTTCGACCATGTGGACCTGCCCATCGGCGACATCGTCCTCCTCTGGAACAGCGACAACCCGGCTCACATGGCGGTGGACCTCGGTACCGGTCTGGAACGACTGGCCTGGGCACGGACCCGGACGGGCTGGAATGACCTCGTGTTCGGCAGGTTCGCGTCCCTGGCCCCACCACCGACCCTGGACGCCGTCCGCACCGCCACTCTCCTCGTCGCGCACGGCATCCGTCCTGCCTCACGAGGAGCAGGCGGGATCACCCGCCGAGTGATCGCGGCGATCGAACCTGGTGCGACGGCGCTGGGCGTCAGCTCCCTGGTCCGCGCGTCGTACCGCTACTGGCGGCTGTTCGGGGAGCCGAAGGTACCTTGGCCGGCCGTGGCCGTGGCGATCGAGGAGGAGCTGGGCGCCTGAGGTCCGGCCGGGCAGCTCACGCATGCGGCCGAGGACGACGAAGCGCCTCGGCCGGTCAGCCCGGTCGAGGAAATGCATCTGATCCCGGCCGCTTCGGCGATTGCAGCCCGCGGCCCGGGCGTGCCGTTGGTCAGTGGCGTGTGGTGGCGGGGGTGCGGGGCGTCTGGGCCGGGAGTCAGACCGCCTGGGTGTGCGGGACGGTCAGGGCGTTCTCCCGGGCCGCGGCCCGGATCGGGCACACCGCGGACAGCCGTGACACGCGCCGCCCCCCGCCGAGCACACCGCCGTCCGGACCGATCAGGAGCGCCGAGCGGGACAGGACCCGCGAGGCGAGCCGGGCGCCCCGCAGCGAGGGGTCCTCGGCCAGGGCGGCGGCCAGCGAGGCCACGGCCGCCCGGGTACGGCGGACCAGACAGGGCTCAGCATGGACGGCCCACACGGGCAGTCGAGCGGCTGCCGTCACGAGCGCGTCGAACGACGGCAGCCCGCAGTCCGTCACCACCAGCACGGCCCGCCACGACTCCCCCTCCCGGGCGCGCAGGAGGGCCGGCAACCGGTGCTGTGGGGCGAGCAGGGCGAGGACGTCACCGGTGCCCCCACCGGTCCGTACGGCGAGCCCCGTCGCCCGTGCCTGCGCGGCGAGCAGCCCGGCCAGCCCGGTGCTGTCCTGGTCGTCGTCGTACGCCACCGTCAGCGCCCTCGCGGCGAGGGCGAGCGCGGCGTCGGCCAGCGCGCGGGCGAGGTGGGTTTCGTCGGGTGCCCAGCTCAGCGCGGGCGCGCGGCCGGGAAGCAGCGGCAGCAGACAGGGCAGTCCGGCCTGCCGGTAGACCTCCAGCGCGCCGTCGGCGACCGACGGGTCGGCGTGGCCGACGACCGCCGTGAAGCCGCCGGCCACCACGGTGTGCGCGACACCGGGTGTCTCGTGGAAGACCTGCCAGTCGGCCGTTCCCGGGGCGCCGCCACGGAGCCGGTCCACCTCGGCGAGGAGGACGGTGCCCGCGGCCGTTCGCGGCCCGGTGAGCGGGGCGACGACGGCGACGGCCGGTACGGACACGGCGGTCAGCCCCAGATGAGGGAGTCGGAGCCGGCGGCGACGGCCGTGGTGCCCGCCGCCGGTGCACCCGCGACGCAGACGCCGCCCGCGAGCAGGGCGGCGAGGGCGACGGCGGAGGCGACACGCCGGAGCCGACGCCGGACGGACGCGGGGGACGGGACGGACGCGGGGGACGGAGCGGGCATGGCGAACCTCCGGGATCGGGGTGGGCTGGGTGTGCGGTGCGCGAGTACGCGGTGTGCCGTCAGCATGTGCCGGGACGGTCACCCACCGCCATGTCTCCGCTGGTTCCGGGACCGGCCATGGCCAGGGCCGGACGGCTTCGCCCGGCTCCCGCCGCGTCCGTATGCCGGACCTTGTCTGGCCAGCTGAGCAGGGACGTTCCTAAGATCCACTGGGCGCCCGGCCGGGGGGCGGTCGCGCCGGGGGACGACAGAGAGGTGCCCGATGGATGTGAAGGAGCGTGCGCAGGAGCTCTATCGCATGGCGTTGGAGGATGCGAACTGGCACCCCGAGAGCGTGATCGGCGAGCGCGGCTGGAGCGACGCGGAGTTCGCCGACGCCCTCCAACTCCTCAACAGACTACGCCTGTTCGTGCCGGCCCCGGACAGCGGGAACGGGTGGACGGCGCTGTCGCCCGACACCGCGCTGCGCAATCTCCTCGTGGAGGAGGAGCAGCACACGGCCGGGCTGCTCAGCTCCGTGCAGCGGACGCGTTCCGCGCTGACGCGGATCCTCACGGACTTCCAGCCGGTGTACGCACGGGAGTTGCTCCCGGTGCGGATGGAGGTGGTGACCGGTGCCGCGAACGTCTCGGCGGCGCTGGAGGACGTGTCCCGGCGTGTCGAGGAGGAGGTGCTGTCGCTGCACCCCGGACGCGCGCTGCCCGCTCAGATGGTCGAGTCGGGCCTGGGGCGGGACCTCGCGGTGATCGGGCGCGGGGTGCGCATGCGCACGATCCACCTGGGCTCCGCGGCGGCCGTGCCGCACATGGCGTCCTACCTGCGCCGGCTGAGCGCGGCCGGGGCGCAGGTGCGCACCGCGCACACGCTGCCGCTGCGGCTGATCGTCGTGGACAGCTCGACCGCGCTGGTACCGGTGCCGCCGTCGGCCATCGGCGAGATCACGGCGGTGATCCTCCGAGGAGAGACGCTGGTCGGAGTGTTCCGGGAGATCTTCGAGCACTGCTGGGCGGCGGCGAACGTGCTGAGCGACGCGGCGGCCGGGCCGGACGGCGCATGGCGCCCCGAGGGACGCCACCTGGAACTGCTGCGGATGCTCGCGGGCGGACTCACCGACGAGGCCATGGCCCGCAAGCTCGGCGTCTCCGAACGCACGATCCGCCGCCTCGTCTCCGAGCTGACCGAACGCCTCGGTGCCGCCAGCCGCTTCCAGGCCGGGGCCTGTGCCGTCCGGCTCGGCTGGCTGGACGCCTGATCTCCCACCGCGGCCTCAGGGCCTGTCCAACGGATCCCGTCCCGGACGCGAAGGCCCGGCACCCCCTCTCTCACTGCCTCAAGGGCATGCGGGGTACCCCCATCGCCCCCCGCTCACCTGCGCTGGCGAGGCGCCGTCACTGTCCCGCGACCTGATCCGCCGGACGGGCCCCGGCACCCGTGGCCTCGGCTCCCGTCCCGGTGACCGCCGTCTCCGTGACATTCGCGGCTCCCCGTTCCCGGTCCGCCACCGACCTCCCCCACGCCGTGCCGGCGAGCACCAGGACGGCGCCGAGCAGGCCCGGCCAGCCGGGCCGGTCCCCGCCGACGGCGATGCCGACCGCCGCGGCCCACACCGGCTCGGTGCCGAGCAGCAGGCTCACCCGGGACGGGGAGGTACGGCGCACCGCCCACATCTGCACGAAGAACGCGAACAGGGTGCAGAACGCGGACAGATAGAGCAGCCCGAGCCAGTCCCCGGCGCCGAAGCCGGCCGCGGCCGCCCAGGGCGAGGCGCCGGTGCCCGGCAGCGCCACCAGCGCGGCGAACACGACGACCGCCCCGCCCAGCTGGACGGTGGTCAGCGACAGCGCGTCCGCTCCGCGTACCGACTCCATCCTGGACATGGCCAGGACATGCACGGTACGGACGACGGCGGCCCCCAGCATCAGCAGGTCGCCGCCGTTCGGGGCGCTGAAACCGGCGCCCTGGGTGAGCAGCGCCACGCCGAGCACCGAGAGCCCGGCGGCCGTCATGAAGGCGCCCGGCAGCCGGGTGCCGCGCACCCGGCTCTCGGCCAGCGGGGTGAACACCATGGTGAGGCTGATGATCAGCCCGGCGTTGGTCGCCGAGGTGTGCACCACGCCGTACGTCTCCAGCAGGAAGATCCCGGCGAGGATCAGTCCCAGCAGTCCGGCCCCGCGCAGTTGCACGGCGTTCAGGCCGCGCAGCCGCCGCCAGCCCGCGGCGACCAGCACCGGCAGCACCACGGCGAACCGCAGCACCAGCACGGCCAGCACGGTCTGTTCCGTGGTGACACCCTTGGCGGCCAGATAGCTGGAGCCCCACACCACCGCGACCAGCAGGACGGGAAGATCGGTCAGCCGGCCGCTGCGGGCCGCGGTGACGGTCATGGCACTCCTCTGGGGAACTGGGGACGACGGTGCTGCGAAGACGGTGCTGCGAAAGGGGCGGGCGCCCGGCGCGCGGGGCCGGCCCTCAGCGCGCTGTGTACGCGATCACCAGGACGTCACGGTGTGCGGGCAGCGCGGGATCCACCGGGTGCACCGGGGTCACCGAGTGCAGCGTGCGGCGGTCGTCGCCCAGCAGCAGGTCACCGGGCTCGGACAGCGTAGTCGTCAGCAGGTGGGCGCCCGAGTCGGCGTACACCCCGCTCTCGCCGCCGACGACGTTGGTGCGGCCGATCAGCAGCGAGGTGATGAAGGTGACCCCGTCGCGGTGCCGGCCCTCGGGAGCGGGCTGGCCCACCTGTCCGTCGGCGGCGCTGATCCGGTACGGGTGCAGCTTGACGTTCCAGCGCCGGGTGCCGTCTGTCTCCCGGCCGAGGGCGGAGCTGAAGATCCGGCCGAGCGTGACGAGCACCGAGCGCAGCAGCGGGTCGCCCACGAACGACACCGTCAGCGGGTCGAAGATCCGCTCGATGCCGCCGTTGAGCGGGTTGACGTCGGTGTCCTGCCGGTACGGCTCGTGCGGCAGCAGCGTCAGCTCCCCCGCGGCCGGATCCAGGTCGAACTGGCCGTAGCGGCGGAAGCGGTACGTGCCGCCGTCGGCCATGTAAGTGTCGAGGGTCAGCTCGTCCCAGTGCGCGGCGAACCGCGCCCAGTCGGAGGCGTCGGCACCGAGCAGCGAGGACAGCGCGGCCGACGGCATCAGATGCCCGCCGGGCCCGGACAGGGCGGCGACGGCGTCGAGGGCGGCGGGGTGGGCGAGGGCGGTGGTCATGGGTGCGACTCCGTACGTCGGGAAGCGGGGTGTGGTCAGGCGGTCGCGGGAAGCAGCGCGGGGACGGCGGGAGCGTCGAACGGCGCCGACTCGGCGGCGATCGCCAGCTCCTCCCACTCCTCCCGGTCCCGCAGGTACAGCGGCCGGCCGGCGGTGATGGACCGGGTGTCGGCACCGCCCGTGCGCAGCCGCCAGGTGACGCTGCCGCTGGTCCGGGACGCGCAGGCGTCGACGAACGACTGGGCGGCCAGCCGCAGTTCGCCGAACCACCGGCCCTCCAGCGCCTCCCGCACCCAGAGCTGCTCCAGGTGCCGCTTCTGCAGGACGAGTTCGGCGTCCAGGCAGGCGCTCTCGATGTGCCGGTAGGTGCTCAGCAGCAGCCAGGCGGCCGGCATCTCGCGGATCTCCAGGACCTTCTCGCCGTGGTCCAGGTGCTCCAGGCCCGAGTAGCGGCCCAGCCCGTAGGCGCCCACGCGCCGGTTGAGCAGCTCGATCAGCTCGGTGAGCGGCAGCCGGGCCCCGTCCAGTGCGACGGGGCGGCCGTTCTCGACGGTGACGGTGAGCAGTTCGGTGGCGCCCGGCGCGGCGGTGGGCCGGCTCCACGCGTACATCTCCTCCGGCACCTCGTGCCGTTCGGGATCGTCGAGGATCCCCGACTCGAACTCGCGGCACCACAGGTTGGAGTCGCCGCTCACGATCCGTCCGGCCAGCAGGTCGACCCCGGCGGCGCGCAGGGCGTTCAGCTTGTCCTCACGGGTGACGGGGTCGAGGTCGTACGGGCTGCCGTACGCGCCCTCGTACCCCAGGAGCGCCAGCGCTCCGTTGAGCCGGCGCAGGGTGTTCTGCGAGCGGTTGGCGGTGTGCAGGACGGCCTGTGCGCCCAGCGAGCGGGCCAGCTGCACCGCGGTCTCCGCGATGAGCGGACGGCTGAGCGTGGAGCTGACGGGGTGGATGCCGAGGTACACGGCCTGCGCGGCGATAGCCGGTGCGACGAAACGGTCGGCGAACTCCGCGCGTCGGTCGAGCAGGTGGAGCCGTGCGCCGAGCGCCTCGGCCACCTGGCGTTTGTAGGGGCCGGACTCGTCCTCGCCGATGTCCACGCTCACGGCGTGCACCTCGCGCAGCCCCATCCGGCGCAGGCGCAGCAGCAGATAGGAGCTGTCCAGCCCGCCGCTGAACAGGGTCACGACCGGTCGGTCGGGGTCCAGGTCCGCGAGCTGGCCGAAGGAACGGACGAGCCGGGACGGTGCGGTGTTCGCAGCCTCTGTTGTGGTCACGGGGAGCAGACTTCTGCCCGGTGGCGCCCGGCACAACGCTTTCCCGACGACCGCGCCCGGCCATGACCGGACCCGGACGCCACGTCCGGCATGCCGAACCGTCCGCCTCGGTCCCGGCCGATCCGCAGGACACAGGCGCATCCGCTCACGCATCGCTCACGCAAGAGCCGGAGAACGACACAGCGCCCGAGTCGACCGAGGCCGACCCGAGCGCTGCGTAGCAGGTCAGAGGGGGTGACCCCCTCACCCGCCGCCGTAGGCCCTGTGGGACTCGAACCCACAACCAATGGATTAAAAGTCCACTGCTCTGCCAATTGAGCTAAGGGCCCAGGCGATGTTGCCTGTCCGAGCATAGCCGGACCGGGACGTGTCGCCGATCGGGTATCGGGGGTGCGGCGGTGTCGGAGGGGCGGGAGGGTTACTTTTCGGCCTGGGCGGGGCGGCCGGTGAGGAACCAGTGGCGGGCCGAGGCCAGCCACCAGGTCGCGGCGAAGCCCAGGACGACCAGGACGGCGACCGGGGCGTAGTTGAAGGTCTTCCAGGAGACCGGGGACACCTGCGGGAGCATGAACAGGACCGTGATCGCCAGCACCCACGTCACCGACACCGCTCCGATCACCCCCGACCAGCGGCCCAGGTGCCAGGGCCCGCGGTCGAACGCGGCGCCCTTGCGGACCCGCAGGAAGGTCGGGATGACGTAGGCGATGTACAGGCCGATGACCGCGATCGAGGTCACCGCCGCGTAGGCCGTCGTGTTGATCAGGTAGGGCAGGCCGAGGGCGAGGGCGCCCAGCGCGGCCAGCCAGACCGCCGCCACGGGCGTGCGGGTGCGCGGGCTCACCGTGCGCCAGAGGCGGGAGAAGGGCAGCGCGCCGTCCCGGGAAAAGGCGTAGATCATGCGGCTGTTGGCGGTGACGGAGGCCATGCCGCAGAAGAGCTGGGCGCCGATCACCACCAGCAGGAGCAGCTTGCCGGCCGTCGCCCCGAGCGCGTCCAGGAGGATCTGGGCGGGCGGGGCGCCGGTCGGGGAGGCGAGTTCCCTGTCGTACGACTGGATGGCGAAGGTGAAGCCGAGGAGCAGGACGAAGCCGGCGATCCAGGACGTCCAGATCGAGCGGACGATGCCCTTCGGGCCGGCCGTGGCGGCGTCGCGGGTCTCCTCGGTCATGTGGGCGGAGGCGTCGTAGCCGGTGAAGGTGTACTGGGCCATCAGCAGGCCCAGGAGGACGACGTAGGGGCCGCTGCCCCAGCCGGTCTCGTTGACGAAGTGCGTGAACACGAAGGACGCCGACCGGTGGTGGTCGGGGACCAGCGCCAGCGCGCCGGTGATCACCAGGACGCCGAGGACGTGCCACCACACGCTCACGCTGTTGAGGAACGCGACGATCCGGACGCCGAAGGTGTTCAGCAGGCCGTGCAGGAGGAGGATCGCCGCGAACAGCGCCACCGTACGGCCGGGGCTCACCCCGAAGCCGAACTGGAGGTTCAGATAGGCGCCCAGGAAGGAGGCCGCGCCGAAGTCGACGCCCGCGGTCACCGCCACCTGGCCCAGTACGTTGAACCAGCCCGTGAACCACGCCCAGGCCGCCGCCGAACGCGCGGGCGCCAGCCGGTGGGCCCAGAAGTACAGGCCCGCCGAGGTCGGGTACGCCGAGCAGATCTCGGCCATCGACAGGCCCACGAACAGGGTCATCAGACCGACCGCGACCCAGCCCCAGGTGATCACCGCGGGGCCGCCCGTGGTCATGCCGAAGAGGTAGAGCGTCAGGCAGCCGGAGAGCACCGAGATGATCGTGAAGGAGACGGCGTAGTTCGAGAACGCCGACATCCGGCGGGCGAGGACCTGGGTGTAACCGAGCTGGGCCAGCCGTTCCTCGTCCGACAGGCCGGCCGCGGACCGCTGCCCGCCCGCCCCCGTATCCCCCGGCGCTCCCGTCGTGCCGGTTCCCCTCGCCGCTCCCGGCTTTCCCGTCGCGCCCGCTTCATCTGTCATGCCCCCAGCAATGCCCTGCCGGGCGATGTCATATGCGCCGGGCGCCGGGCATGCGGAAGGGCCCGCACGAACGGTGTCGTGCGGGCCCTTGCCCTTGCCTGAAGTCGGCGTCAGCCGTTGCGCTTCCAGCGCGGCTTGTCGTCGCGGCGCCCGAAGGAGCCGGTGCCACGGTGGTCGTCACGCCGACCGGGGCGCTCGTGGCCGCCGGTGGGGGTCCCCCCGCTCGAGGGCCGCCGAGAGTGGGGGAGGAAGCCCGGACGGTCGTCGCGACGGTCGCGGTTGAACGGACGGTCGCTGCCGCGGTGCCCGGTGCGCTCGTCGCGGCGGAAGCCACCGCGCTCCTCCCGGCGGAAGCCGCCCCGGTCGTCACGGCGCTCGAAGGAACGGCCGCCACGGTCGTCACGGCGGTCGTCGCGACGGTCGTCCCGGCGCTCGAAACCACGGTCGCGGTCGAACGGACGGCGGTCGCCGCGGTCGTCGCGGCGCTCACCGCGGTCGTCCCGGCGGTCGAAGGAACGGCCGCCACGGTCGTCCCGGCGGTCATCGCGACGCTCGAAGGAACGGCCACCGCGGTCGTCACGACGCTCGAAGCCACGGCCACCACGGTCGTCCCGGCGGTCGTCACGACGCTCGAAGGAACGGCCGCCCCGGTCGTCACGACGCTCGAAGCCACGGCCACCACGGTCATCCCGGCGGTCATCGCGACGCTCGAAGGAACGCCCGCCCCGGTCGTCACGACGCTCACGGCGCTCGTACGGGGCCGAGGCCGCCGGACGCTCCTCGCGCTCGGGCGCGCGCTTTGCCGGCTCCTCGGCCACGGCGAGCTGCTCGGCAGCCGCCGTCGCCTGGGCCTCGGCCACCGCCGTCTCCGGGTCCTCGCCGCGCTCGCGGGCGACCCGGGCGACCAGCCGGTCGGCCTCCTCGCGCAGCTCGGTCGCGCGGCGCTGGGCGCGCTCCAGCTCCTTGGTGAGCTGAGCCACCTCGCGCTCGGCCTGCTGGGCGGCGTTGGCGGCCGACTCGGCCTGGACCTCCGTCATGGAGCGGGCGCCGGTGATCTCGGCGACCTCCGGTTCGAAGGCGTCGCCGCCCTGGACGATGTGACGGGCCGCGTCGACGCCGGCGTCCTCCATCAGGCGGAAGATCTGGCGGCGCTGGTGCGGCAGCGACAGGGAGACGACCGTGCCGGTGCGGCCGGCGCGCGCGGTGCGGCCGGCGCGGTGCAGGTAGTCCTTGTGGTCGCCGGCCGGGTCCACGTTCAGCACCAGGTCGATGCCGTCGACGTGGATGCCGCGCGCGGCGACGTCGGTGGCGACCAGGACGTTGACGTAGCCGTCCTTGAAGTCGGCCAGCGTGCGGGTACGGGCGCCCTGGGTCATGCCGCCGTGCAGCGCGTCGGCCTTCACCCCGGCCTCGCGCAGCTGCTCGGCGACGCGGTCGGCGCCCAGCTGGGTGCGGACGAAGATGATCGTGCGGCCCTTGCGGGAGGCGATCGCGGCCGTGACCGGCGCCTTGTCCTTGGGCTTCACGATGAGGATGTGGTGCGACATGGTCGTCACCGCGCCCTGGGCCGCGTCCACCTCGTGCAGGACCGGCTCGGTCAGGTAGCGGTCGACCAGGGTCTTGATCTCGTTCTCCATCGTGGCGGAGAAGAGCATCCGCTGACCGCCGGCCGGGACCTGGTCGAGCAGCTCGGTGACCTCGGGCAGGAAGCCCAGGTCGGACATCTGGTCGGCCTCGTCGAGGACGGCGATCCGGGTGTCCTCCAGGGAGCAGGCACCGCGGTTGATGATGTCGCGCAGCCGGCCCGGGGTGGCGACGAGGACGTCGACGCCGCGCTCCAGGGCGTAGATCTGGTTGCCCATGGACGTACCGCCGCAGACGACCTTCATCTTCAGGCCGAGCACGTCGCCGTACGGCTGGAGGGCGTCGGCGACCTGCATGGCCAGCTCGCGGGTCGGGGTGAGGATGACGGCGCGGGGCCGCCGCTTCTCGGTGCGGCCGCCGGCCAGCAGGGCCAGGGTCGGCAGGCCGAAGGAGAGGGTCTTGCCGGAGCCGGTGCGGCCACGGCCGAGGATGTCCTTGCCGGCCAGGGCGTCCGGGATGGTCGCGGCCTGGATCGGGAAGGGGGTCGTCACGCCGTTCTGCGCGAGTTTGCGCACGATGCCCTCGGGGAGGCCGAGGTCGGCGAAGGTGATCTGGGGGGACTCGGTGGTGTCAGCGGCCTCGGGGGCCTCGGTGACCTCGGTCGTCTCGTCGACGAGTGCGTTCTCGGTGTCGATGAGTTCGTTCTCGTTCTCGGATACGACGATCTGGTCAGTGCTGGACACGGACATGCGAATGCGAAACCTTCCGGAGTCTCGTCGGCACGCGCCCGTCAACTCCGTGATTCGCTCACGACCGCCTCGATGCGGTCCGCCACGGCAAAGGAGAGTACGCGCCACACGGCGCGCTCTGTGGTGGCGCCGGGCAAATGGGATCAAACGATCTACCACCATACGCACCTACCACCCCTGAAGGCAAACCGGACCGTAGAGCCGCACGTCAGCGAGGGTCCGGCCGCCCCGTGGACACCGTGGACGCGACGCATTGTGGACGCGGTGGAGGCAGTGGGCGCGGTGGGCGCGTTACGTCCGGTGGCGCCTCGGTGCCGCCAGGCCGGCCGCCGGTGCCGGCTCCCGCTGGCCGAGCTGGGGCCCCGTCTCGTCGTGCGCCGACGCGGACGGCTCGGCCGACGGCGGCTCCGAGGCGGGCGGCGGCGGGGTGGAGGGCGGTGGTTCGGGCGGGGCGGAGGTGGCCGGAGGCGTCGGCGGCGCCTTGGTCGGCACCGGGTCGCCGGGCGCGGCGGTCGCCCCCGGCTCACCGGGCTTCCCCGGCTTGCCCGGCTTCCGGGGCGCCTGCGTCGCGCGGTCCGCACCCGGCGGCGGCGCCGACGCCCGGGCGGACTTCCCGGGCTTCGCCTTGCCGCCGTGCCCGTGGGTGCCGGGGCCGGCCCAGCCCTCGCCGGCGAAGCCGCCCGCGCCCGCCACCGGCCCGCCGTCGGGCACCTCCCCGCCCCGCTGCCCGGCCGAGTGGGAAGGGCGGGCCCGGTCCGCGTCGTCGCCCACGTTCACGCAGCCGGCGGCGGTGGTGACGGCCAGCACCGTGACGGCGAGCCGGACGGGTACGTACATGGGGCGCACTGCGGCCACCTCCGGAGGCAGAGGGAAGGAGTCAACCTCCCCAACTCCCGCCGCCCGCAAGAGGACACGCGCCGCGCCCGGGACTCCTCGCCCGGGACCCCTCACCCGTACCCGAGCGCGTGCAGCCGGGCGTCGTCGATCCCGAAGTGGTGGGCGATCTCGTGGACCACCGTCACCTCGGTCTCCGCCACCACGTCCTCGCGGGACGCGCACATCCTGAGCGTCGGCCCGCGGTAGACGGTGATCCGGTCCGGCAGGACGCCGGCGTACCACTCGCCCCGCTCGGTCAGCGGCGTCCCCTCGTACAGCCCGAGCAGCTCGGGATCGTCGGCCGGCGGTTCGTCCTCGACGAACACCGCGACGTTGTCCATCAGCCGTGTCAGCTCCGGCGGGATCCGGTCCAGCGCCTCGGCGACCAGTTCCTCGAACTCCTCGCGCGTCATCTCCAGCACAGGGCCATTGTCCGGGAACGGCGCCGCATATCCACCCCGTGACATGGGCATACGGGACCAATGCCCGCAACCCCGTCCCAGCCCTGAGCGCCATGCCGAACCGGACCCCGCACCGACCGCTCCCCCGTCTGGAACTCGCCGCCCGCCCGCGCCCCTGGTCACGCGCCCTCGGTCTGACCGCGGTCGTCCTCGCCGGGGCCTGGCTGGGCCTGCTGATCGTCGGCAGCGTCCGGGCCCCGGTCGGCCCGGTGGACACGACGATGGCGCTGCGTCCGTCCCTCACCGGCGGCACGAAGATCAACGTGTCCCCGCTGGGCGCGCTCTCCCTGGACAGCCACGCGGCGCCGCTCCGCCTGGACGTGAACGTCGACCGGCTGGACCCGCTGCGCTCCCGGGCGCTGGTCGACCACCCGGAGCGGCTCTCGGGGCTCCAGGAGGAGGTGGCCCGGGACGTCGAGCACGGGGCGCTGGACCTGGCCGTGCGTTCGGGCGTCGCCGTGGTGTCCGGGGCCACGGCGCTCGGTCTCGCCGTCTACCGCCGGCCGCGCCGGGCCCTGGCCGCCGGCGGGCTGGCCCTGGTGCTGCTGGCGGCCTCGGGCGCGTCGGCGTACGCCACCTGGAACCCGAAGTCGGTCCTGGAGCCCAGGTTCTCCGGGCTGCTCGGCTCGGCGCCGTCCGTGGTCGGCAACGCCCGCAGCATCGTCACGGAGTTCGACGTCTACCAGAAGGAGCTGGCACGCCTGGTGACGAACGTGACGAAGCTCTACGACGCCACCTCCACCCTCCCGGCCTACCGGCCCGACCCCTCCACCATCCGGGTCCTGCACGTGTCGGACATCCATCTCAACCCGGCGAGCTGGAAGATCATCGGCTCTCTGGTGAAGCAGTACCAGGTGAACGTGATCGTCGACTCCGGCGACACGATGGACCACGGCACGGCGGCGGAGAACGGCTTCCTGGACCCGGTCCGGGAGCTGGGCGTGCCGTACGTCTGGGTGCGCGGCAACCACGACTCGCGGACCACCCAGCGCTATCTGGAGCGGATGAGGAACGTGCACGTCCTGGACGACGGCCGGGCCGAGACGGTGGCGGGCCTGCGGTTCGCGGGCACCGGCGACCCGCAGTTCACCCCGGACCGCTCGACGGTGCCCGGCGGCGAGGCGGCCGAGGAGCTGGCGGGCGCCCGGCTGGCCAGCGCCCTGCGCGACCAGCAGGCGGCCGGCACGCCCGTGGACGTGGCCATCGCGCACGAGCCGACCGCCGCCCGGGAGACGGACGGCCTGGTGCCGCTGGCGCTCTGCGGGCATCTGCACCACGAGGGCACGAAGACGCTGCCGTACGGCACCCGGCTGCGCATGGAGGGCTCCACCGGCGGCAGCGGACTGCGCGCCGTGGAACACGAGCACCCCGCCCCGATCGAGGCGTCGATCCTCTACTTCGACCGGGACAGCCACCGGCTGCAGGCCTGGGACGCGATCGAGCTGGGCGGCCTGGGACTGACGACGGCGGAGGTCAGCCGCCATCTCGCGGAGGAGAACCAGCCCGGCGCCACCGGCGGTCCGCGCTCCCCCTCGCCCTCCGCTCCCGCCTCCCCGACGGGCACCGCGACGACCGCGCCGTAAAGCGTTTTGGCGATAGCCCCCGCCATCCCATATGCTTCTCACGTCCCCGACGCGCTGAGAAGCGCCCAGGCGGGCCGATAGCCCTCATCGTCTAGCGGCCTAGGACGCCGCCCTTTCAAGGCGGTAGCACGGGTTCGAATCCCGTTGGGGGCACGCATTACCGTGTGCAACACTGTTGCACACACGCTTGGTCCTGTGGAGCAGTTTGGAGTGCTCGCCACCCTGTCAAGGTGGAGGCCGCGGGTTCAAATCCCGTCAGGACCGCTGGTGTTTCACGTGAAACACCGTGGCTGGGTAGCTCAGTTGGTACGAGCGTCCGCCTGAAAAGCGGAAGGTCGCCGGTTCGACCCCGGCCCCAGCCACAACCGCCCTGACCAGGGCCTGAACCCCTCTCCGGGAATCCCGGAGAGGGGTTCTTCCGTATCAGCCATGCCACGCGGTACGCCGACGGAGCAGCCCATGGTGAAGGCCCTGCCGAGCATCGACCCGGCCCTGCCGTCCGACCGGCATCCCGAACGGGTCTGGTACACCTCCTACGGCTCCAACACGCACCTGGACCGGCTCGCCGCCTACCTCAAGGGCGGGCGTCCGCCCGGCGCGGCGAGGGAGTACCCGGGCTGCCGCGACCCCGCCATGCCGGCCCGGTCGGTCCCTGTGGAACTGACCGGCGCGATGTACTTCGCCACCCACTCCCCGGTCTGGGGCGGCGGGCGGGCCTTCTACGACCCTCAGCCCAGCGGACGAGTGCTGGCCAGGGCCCATCTGGTGACGAGCGGCCAGTTCGCCGACATCGCGGCGCAGGAGATGTACCGGGAGCCGGACGGGGACCTGGACCTGGAGGAGGTGCTCACCCGCGGGCGGGCCGTCCTCGGGGACGGGCGCTACGAGACGCTCGTCTGTGCCGGCCGGCTGGCGGGCTTGCCCGTGCTGACCTTCACGGCGCCGTGGGGCCTGCACGACGTGCCGTGGGTCGCGCCCTCCGCCGCCTACGTCCGCTTCCTGGCCGAGGGTCTGCTGTCCGCCGGCGCCTGGGACGCGGAAGCGGTCGCGGCGTACGTCGCGGCCTGCCCCGGTGCCGGGGAGCGGTGGCCGGCGCGGGAGGTCGCCGCCCTCCTCGGCGCCGGCGGCCGGTGACGCCTTGGCAGTGCGCCCGGCCGCCGCTACGTTCGGGCTGATCGCGCGTGGTGCGCGAGGACGGGGGGAGTCATGAGCCGGGACGAGTACGCAGCGATACGGGACGACAGCCTGGAGAAGGAGCGGGCCAGGTACGGGCTGACCGCGGTCATCGTCACCAATCTCGCCATCGCCGGGATCGCGGTCTTCGGCGTGTGGCAGCTCGGCGGGGACAAGTCGGTGATCGTCGGTCTTCTCACCGCCGCGTTCACCGCCGTCAGCGGGGTGACCACCGCCTATCTGGGCATCAAGGCGGTCTCCAACACGGCGCGCTCGATCGCCCTCGGCGACGGCCCGGCCCGCCGGCACCCCGAGACCGCCCCGCAGGCCCCGCAGGCCCCGCAGACGCCGTCCGCCCGGTCCGCGCCGTAGCGCCCCGCGGCCGGATCACCTGCGCCGGACCACCTCCGCCCGATCGCCTCGGCTAGATCTCCTCGGTGTGACCGACCGAGCGGCCGCCCGGGTGGCGGTGGCGCCAGATCAGGAAGACCGCGCAGGAGACGAGCGCCCAGCCCGTCAGCACCAGGAACGGGAACGCGTGCTGATAGCCCGGGAAGTACACGGCGGTGTGCTGGGCGTTCACCGAGGCGCCGGGCGGCAGCCAGCGCCCGATCGTGCCGAGCGGGGACGGCAGCAGCGGCCAGGAGACGGCGCCGCCGGACGACGGGTTGCCCAGCAGCACCATCAGGCCCCAGGTCGGCAGCATGGCCCACCGGCCGACCAGGGTGTTGAACATCGTGAACACCATGCCGGAGGTGAACATCGTCAGGGCGAGGATGAGCCAGGACTCGACGAACGGCAGCCGTACCGCGCCCAGCCACCAGTCCACCACCGCGGCGATCGTGAACGCGCCGAGGAAGGCGTAGGCGATGATGTAGGCGATCCGCTCCATCGGGTTGAGCGCCTTGGCGTGCACGCTGAGCTGGATGGCCCCGACGAAGCCGAGGATCACGGCGGCGAGGGTGATGTAGAAGATGGCCAGCCCGCGCGGATCGCCCCGCTGCAACGGCTTGAGATCCCGGACCACCACCGTGGTGCCGGTGGCCTGGCCGGCCCGCTGCGCCGCCTCCCCGAGCACCTGGGCGACCGTCGCCCCGGACGCCCCCGACACGTCCAGCGTGACCGCCCGGCCGCCGGCGGGCACATCGAGGACCGCGAACACCTTCTGCTCGTCCACCGCCCGCACCGCCTCGCGCCGGCTGCCGTACGGGTGCACCTTCATCGAGGCGCCCAGCGCCTCCTCCATCCCGTCGATGAAACGCCGGGCGGCCGGTTCGTCGTGGTGGCCGGTCACCGCGGTGGGGATGCTGTGCGGGGTGGGGTTGGCCATGGCGTAGGTGTAGGAGCCGGCGAAGAGGCCGGCCGCGGCCGAGAGGATGAACAGCAGGACCGTGGCCGGCAGGAACGGGGACTGCCGGAACGCCGTCCAGCGCTCCGCTCGGGTCTTCGGGCGGCCGTGCTCACCATGACGGGGTGCGGACATATCGACCACGCTAGGTCATCTAGTGATATCTCGCCCCGAGTCAAATCGTTCGCGTGATTTTCCGCCGAGGTGAGATCCTGGACCGCGTATGTCTACGCATCCCGCCCCCGCCCTCGGCACCCTCGCCTCCCGCCTGACCGAGCTGTCGCTGCGCGACGCGCACCGGCTCGGGCGGCGGCTGGAGGGCGCGCGCAAGATCCGTAAGCCCGAGGCGCGCACCGCCGTCCTCACCGAGATCGAGACCGAGATCGGCCGCGCCGCGGAACGGATGGCCGAGCGGCGCTCCCGCGTCCCGGCCGTCACCTATCCCGAGCAGCTGCCGGTCAGCCAGAAGAAGGACGAGATCGCGGACGCCATCCGCGACCATCAGGTCGTCATCGTGGCCGGTGAGACCGGCTCCGGGAAGACCACGCAGATCCCCAAGATCTGTATGGAGCTGGGCCGGGGCGTGCGCGGCATGATCGGGCACACCCAGCCGCGCCGGATCGCCGCCCGCACCGTCGCCGAACGTGTCGCCGAGGAGCTGAAGACCCCGCTCGGCGAGGCCGTCGGCTGGAAGGTCCGCTTCACCGACCAGGTGAACCCGGACGCCACCTTCGTCAAGCTGATGACGGACGGCATCCTGCTCGCCGAGATCCAGACCGACCGCGAGCTGCGCGCCTACGACACGATCATCATCGACGAGGCCCACGAGCGGTCCCTGAACATCGACTTCCTGCTCGGCTACCTGGCCCGGCTGCTGCCGGAACGCCCGGACCTGAAGGTCGTCATCACCTCCGCGACGATCGACCCCGAGCGCTTCTCGCGGCACTTCGGCGACGCGCCGATCATCGAGGTCAGCGGGCGGACGTATCCGGTGGAGGTGCGCTACCGGCCGCTGCTGGAGGAGGACGCCGAGGACGCCGACCGGGACCAGATCACCGCCATCACCGACGCCGTAGAGGAGCTGATGGGCGAGGGTCCCGGCGACATCCTCGTCTTCCTCTCCGGCGAGCGGGAGATCCGGGACACCGCGGACGCCCTGGAGAAGAAGAGGTACCGCTCCACGGAGGTCCTGCCGCTGTACGCGCGGCTGTCCCACGCCGAGCAGCACCGGGTCTTCCAGCCGCACACCGGCCGCCGGATCGTGCTGGCGACCAACGTCGCCGAGACCTCCCTGACCGTTCCGGGCATCAAGTACGTCATCGACCCCGGCTTCGCCCGGATCAGCCGGTACAGCCACCGCACCAAGGTCCAGCGGCTGCCCATCGAGCCGGTCTCCCAGGCCAGCGCCAACCAGCGCAAGGGCCGCTGCGGCCGTACCTCCGACGGCATCTGCATCCGGCTGTACTCCGAGGACGACTTCCTGGCCCGCCCGGAGTTCACGGACGCGGAGATCCTGCGCACGAACCTCGCCTCCGTCATCCTCCAGATGACCGCGGCCGGCCTCGGCGACATCGAGAAGTTCCCGTTCATCGACCCGCCGGACCACCGCAACATCCGTGACGGCGTGCAGCTGCTCCAGGAGCTGGGCGCGCTGGACCCGGCCCAGAAGGACCCGCGCAAGCGGCTCACGGACACCGGCCGCAAGCTGGCCCAGCTGCCGGTCGACCCGCGGCTGGCCCGGATGGTGCTGGAGGCCGACAAGAACGGCTGCGTCCGCGAGGTCATGGTCATCGCCGCCGCGCTGTCCATCCAGGACCCGCGCGAGCGCCCGGCCGACAAACAGGCCCAGGCCGACCAGCAGCACGCCCGCTTCAAGGACGAGACCAGCGACTTCCTCGCCTATCTGAACCTGTGGCGCTACCTGCGCGAGCAGCAGAAGGAGCGGGGCTCCAGCTCCTTCCGCCGGATGTGCAAGCAGGAGTACCTGAACTTCCTGCGCATCCGCGAATGGCAGGACATCTACACGCAGCTGCGCACGGTCGCCAAGCAGATGGGCATCCACCTCAACGAGGACGACGCCCCGGCCGACCGCGTCCATGTCTCCCTGCTGGCCGGCCTCCTGTCCCACATCGGGATGAAGGACGTGAAGGACGGCAACAAGAACGAGTACCTGGGCGCCCGCAGCGCCAAGTTCGCCGTCTTCCCGGGCTCGGCGCTGTTCCGGAAGCAGCCGAAGTTCCTGATGTCGGCCGAGCTGGTGGAGACGAGCCGCCTGTGGGCGCGGGTCAACGCCAGGATCGAGCCGGAGTGGGTCGAACCGCTCGCCGGGCACCTGCTCAAGCGCACCTACAGCGAACCGCACTGGGAGAAGGACCAGGCGGCCGTGATGGCGTACGAGAAGGTCACGCTGTACGGCGTCCCGATCGTCGCCCAGCGGAAGGTGAACTACGGCCGCATCGACCCGGAGACGAGCCGCGAGCTGTTCATCCGCAACGCGCTCGTGGAGGGCGACTGGCGCACCCACCACAAGTTCTTCGCCGACAACCGCAGACTCCTCAGCGAGGTCGAGGAGCTGGAGCACCGCGCCCGGCGCCGGGACATCGTCGTGGACGACGAGACGCTGTTCGACTTCTACGACCAGCGGGTGCCCGCCCACGTCGTCTCCGGCGCCCACTTCGACTCCTGGTGGAAGCGCAAGCGGCAGGAGCAGCCGGACTTCCTGGACTTCGAGCGGGAGATGCTCATCCGGGAGTCGGCGGAGGCGGTCACCAAGGCCGACTACCCGGACACCTGGCGCCAGGGCGCCCTGAAGTTCAAGGTCACCTACCAGTTCGAGCCGGGCGCGGACGCCGACGGTGTGACGGTGCACATCCCGCTCCAGGTGCTCAACCAGGTCACGGACGAGGGCTTCGACTGGCAGATCCCGGGGCTGCGCGAGGAGGTGGTGACGGAGCTGATCCGCTCCCTGCCCAAGCCGATCCGCCGCCACTACGTACCGGCGCCGAACTACGCGAAGGCGTTCCTGGAGAGGGCGGTGCCGCTCCAGGAACCGCTGGCCGTCACGATGGCCCGCGAGCTGAAGCGGATGGTCGGCGTGCCCTTCGAGGCGGACGACTTCGACTGGGCGAAGGTCCCCGACCATCTGAAGATCACCTTCCGGATCGTCGACGAGCGGCGCCGGAAGCTGGCCGAGGACAAGGACCTGGAGACGCTGAAGCTGCGGCTGAAGCCGAAGGCGCGCCAGGCCCTGTCCCAGGCCGCGGCGGCCACCGCGTCCCGCGAGGGCGGCGAGTCGCTGGAGCGCAGGGGCCTCACGGACTGGACGATCGGCACGCTGACCCGGGTGTTCGAGACGCGCCGGGCCGGCCAGCCGGTGAAGGCGTATCCGGCGCTGGTGGACGACGGTGACACGGTGTCGGTCCGTCTGTTCGACACGGAGGCCGAGCAGGCCGAGGCCATGTGGAAGGGCACCCGCCGGCTGATCCTGCGCAACATCCCGGTGAACCCGGCCAAGTTCGCGTCCGAGAAGCTGACGAACCAGCAGAAGCTGGCCCTGTCCGCGAATCCGCACGGGTCGATCCAGGCCCTGTTCGACGACTGCGCGACGGCCGCGGCGGACAAGCTGATCGCGGACTTCGGCGGCCCGGCGTGGGACGAGGAGTCGTACCGCAAGCTGTACGACAAGGTGCGCGCGGAGATCGTGGACACCACGGTCCGCACGGTGGCCCAGGTGCAGCAGGTGCTCGCCGCCTGGCAGGCCTGTGAGCGCCGTCTGAAGGCCGTCGCGAGCCCCGTGCTGCTGGCGAACCTGACGGACGTGCGCAAGCAGCTCGACGCCCTCGTGAAGCCCGGTTTCGTCACCTGGGCCGGCATACGGCGGCTGCCCGACCTGATGCGCTATCTGGTGGCCGCCGACCGGCGCCTGCAGCAGATGCCGGCCAACGTCCAGCGGGACACCACCCGCATGGAGAAGGTCCACGAGATGCGCGACGAGTACGCCTGGCTGCTGGAACAGCTCCCCCAGGGCCGCCCGGTGCCGCAGCAGGTGCTGGACATCCGCTGGATGATCGAGGAGCTCCGGGTCAGCTACTTCGCCCACGCGCTGGGCACGGCGTACCCGGTCTCGGACAAGCGGATCGTGAAGGCGATCGACGCGGCACTGCCGTAACCGCTGCCGTACGGAGGGTGAGTTCGACCAGGACCCTCACCCTCCTGTACAGTCCTTCTCGCAGCGCAACGCACGAACAAGCGCCGCGAGCAAGGTCCTGTGGAGCAGTTTGGAGTGCTCGCCACCCTGTCAAGGTGGAGGCCGCGGGTTCAAATCCCGTCAGGACCGCATGAAGGCTGAGGCCCGCATCCCGTCAGGGACGCGGGCCTCAGTCGTATGCCCGCCCGGGACGCGACCCGGGCAGCGCGCCGGGTTGACGGGGCCGCCTTCCCTCGGTACCCAGGGAGCAGGGCCCGTTCCCTCTGTGCGGCCCCTGGAGGTGGCGTATGGCTACGTCGGTCAGGCACGAGACCCGAGCGCTCCTGAGGGCCCATCTGGCGGCCGCCTCGTCCTACCGGCACCTCACCCGCCACTGCCCCGTCTGTCACCGCCTCCTGCGCCTGGCGATGGACACCGGGCCGTACGACCAGGAGAGCGGACGGGACGCCGGAGAGGACGGCCGGCCGCGGCGCGCGTGAAGCGGCCCCCGGACCCCGCGGAGCCCCAACACCCGTACAGCGGTGGGACTCTGAGAAGGACACACTTCTTTAGCGCATGCGGGTCGCGGGCAGCAAGCATCCTGCCGTGTGACGGGAGTCACCGCATGAGCATGGAAAACAGAGGCACTTACCCCTGTCATACAACAGGTCAATTTAATATGTGCAATTGCACCGTGCCCATGACGCGCGCACAGCGGTTCCGACAGGCATCCCCAGACTCCGACAAGGACGCCCACCGGCACCGCCCCGCCCCGGCTTCCGCGCACAAAAAAATCGCGCTGGACCCGGCGGAGTCCAGCGCGATCGACGACGCACCCTGTGTCGCTTGCCTACAACGTTGTCTTCGGCTTGGGCGAGGGACCTGTTGGGGCAGGTCCCGCGTCGCTTGGAGCTAGGGTTTCGGGCGCCTCGGCCGGTTGGGGGACCGTCCGTCTTGCCCGGTTATGGAGTTGTTCAGGCCTCGCTGCGCTGCTGCGGGATGCCCGCCAGCAGTGCGCGAACCTCGGCCTCGCGGTAGCGGCGGTGCCCACCGAGCGTGCGGATGGACGTGAGCTTGCCGGCCTTCGCCCACCGCGTGACCGTCTTGGGGTCGACACGGAACATGGTGGCGACCTCAGCCGGGGTCAGCAGCGGCTCGGCATCAGGGGTGCGAGCGGTCATGAGCGGCCTCCTCGGGAGAACCGAACCTTCTCGGTTCTTTCCTCTAAATTCTGCACCTTGACCCGCGTTGCCCGAAATGGCGGACGCGAGTCGAGTCGGTTATAGGACGAACGGCTTGTCCTCGGCACTACAACTACACCATCTGTCCAGCCGCGTCGGCCAAACCGATGGAATTGCCCTCCCAGGTGTTCATCAGCGACGGAAGCCGATGGACCATGCCATAGCGGACAGTCACGCCACTGTGACGATCAGTCACAGTGGCGTTCAGGAGTCACCGGACCCCCCAAAGCGTGCAATGCTGAGATTCCGCCCACAGTTGAGCATAGGTGGACGGACGGAGTCCTCCCCGGACTCCTTGTCCTATTTTGGCACGAGGGGTGGCTTCCAGGGCAAGGGCCTTGTAAGTGCCGTCCATCACCCTTGGGATAAAAGTCCAGATCCGGACCAACGCTCCGTCAGCCGGTCGAAGCGAGAGAGAACGTACGTCGTCCGGCACCGGTTTGGCCGTGACGCACGTCACTCAGTTCGCGGAACGCCGGTCCCGGACCGCCCGCCAGCGCTCCACCAGCCGCCCGTACGCCTCCGCGGCGGCCGTTCCGTCGCCCCGGCGCAGCGCCTCGATGCCGGCGGCCACGTCCGCCGCCGAGTGGTCGTCCTCCAGCTCGCCCGCCGGCAGCACGTGCACCAGCCCGCCGTAGTCCAGCTCCACCAGCGAGCGCGGGTGGAACTCCTCCAGCCAGCGGCCGACGTCCAGCAGCCCGTCGGTCAGCGCGCTGTCCTCGACGGCGTCCCGCAGCGCCCGCAGTGCCCGGGCCACCCGGCGCCGGGCCTGCACCATCGGCGTGCGGTAGCGCAGCACCGGCGGCACGTCGGCGGTTCCCTTGTCGTACCGCCGCTCCTCGTCCGCGACCAGCACGAACCAGTTCAGCGGCACGTGCCAGGTCGCGGTGCGGATCCACGGGCGGGCGTCGGGGTTGCGGGCCAGCCAGCGCTCGTAGTCCTGCGCGGCCTGCCGGCGCACCACCGGCGGCAGCACGGCGTCCAGCACCGGCGGGGGCAGCTCCTCCGCCGGCCCGTCCAGGGCCTGCCAGCCGCGCAGCCGGGTCCGCCACGGGCAGACGCAGACGACCCCGTCCACCTCCAGCACGAAGGCGTCCCCGCTCTCCCGCACCGGGACCGCGATCGGCGGGACGGCCACCAAGTCGGCCAGGGAGGAGCGCAGTTCGTCCTGGTACGAGGGGCGGTCGGGGCGGCGGGCGTAGCGCGCCCAGTGCGCGCGCTCGGCTTCCGGGAAGGCGCCCAGCGGCTCGTACACACGCAGGTAGGCGGCATAGGGGACGACCACGGAAGACACCTTCGGCACGCCTGCTCCCTCCCCAGTGGGCCCGGCTCGAAACCACTGCGCATCGTGCCACGGTCATCCGTGCGCCAGGGCCCCGTGAGAGTGATCCTGAACACGCAGCGGATGGTGACGGGGCCGAGGCTCTACGCTCATGCCACGGCTCCCCGCCACCCGTACGGGGACCGACCCACTCGCCGCTAGTCCACAGGAGTCACCACAGTGACCGACGTAACCGGCGCGCCTGCCGATGTCCTGCACACCCTGTTCCACTCCGACCAGGGCGGCCATGAGCAGGTCGTGCTCTGCCAGGACCGCGCCAGCGGCCTCAAGGCCGTGATCGCCGTCCACTCCACCGCCCTGGGCCCCGCCCTCGGCGGCACGCGCTTCTACCCGTACGCGACCGAGGCCGAGGCCGTCGCCGACGCGCTGAACCTCGCGCGCGGGATGTCGTACAAGAACGCCATGGCCGGGCTCGGCCACGGCGGCGGCAAGGCCGTGATCATCGGCGACCCGGAGCGCGACAAGACCGAGGAGCTGCTCCTCGCCTACGGCCGCATGGTCGCCTCCCTCGGCGGCCGCTACGTCACCGCCTGCGACGTCGGCACGTACGTCGCCGACATGGACGTCGTGGCCCGCGCGTGCCGCTGGACCACCGGCCGCTCGCCCGAGAACGGCGGCGCCGGCGACTCCTCGGTGCTCACCGCCTTCGGCGTCTACCAGGGCATGCGCGCCTCAGCCCAGCACCTGTGGGGCGACCCCTCGCTGCGCGGCCGCAGGGTCGGTGTCGCCGGGGTCGGCAAGGTCGGCCACCACCTGGTGCGCCACCTGCTCGACGAGGGCGCCGAGGTCCTGATCACGGACGTGCGCGCGGAGGCCGTCCGGCGCGTCCTGGACGAGCACCCCGCCGGAGTGACGGCCGTCGCCGGCACCGAGGAGCTGATCCGGACCGAGGGACTCGACATCTACGCGCCGTGCGCTCTCGGCGGCGCCCTGAACGACCTGACCGTGCCGGTGCTCACCGCCGGGATCGTCTGCGGTGCGGCCAACAACCAGCTGGCCCACCCGGGTGTGGAGAAGGACCTCGCCGACCGCGGGATCCTCTACGCGCCGGACTACGTGGTGAACGCGGGCGGGGTCATCCAGGTGGCCGACGAGCTGCACGGGTTCGACTTCGACCGGTGCCGGGCGAAGGCCGCGCAGATCTTCGACACCACGCTGGCCATATTCGCACGTGCGAAGAAGGACGGGATTCCGCCGGCCGCCGCGGCCGACCGGATCGCCGAGCAGCGGATGGCCGACGCGCGCGCGGCCCGGGCCGCGGACGCCACCCGTTCGCACACCTGAGCGGTACCCGTCGGCGGGAACTTCGAGAGAACTCTCACTTCCCCCGGCGGGTCGTTCCCCGAGAAGTGGTTAAAATCGCCACTGACCAGCGAGGACAGGGCGCCTCGAAGGTCCTGGGCAGACGCGCGTGCTGCGGGCGACGTACCGTAGGGCCGCGGGCTCAGGTACCGTGGAAGCCCTACGGACCGGCCTCTCCACGGAGAGTCCGATCCGGAACATGAACGCGTGTCAGACTCTGGGGCCGTCGAGCCCCGTCGTTGAGGGGGTCGAGCCATGGGGCGCGGCCGGGCCAAGGCCAAGCAGACGAAGGTCGCCCGCCAGCTGAAGTACAACAGCGGCGGGACGGATCTCTCACGCCTGGCCGAGGAGCTGGGCGCATCGACGTCGAATCAGCCGCCTAACGGCGACCGTTTCACGGACGATGAGCATGACGACGACGACCTGTACTCCCGTTACGCCGACCTCTACGAGGACGACGACGAGGACGAGGGTCCCTCACAGCATCGTCGAGGCGCGTAGGCCTGCGGCGCACAAGCCGCATCTTCGCCGCACTTTCCCGGTCCGGGGCGTTCAGCACCGGACCGGGTTTTGCGCTGCCTCCGGACACCCGGAGGCCCCGCCTCACGCGTAGTCGCCCACCAGCTCGGCGCCGGTCGTCTTCTCGCCACGCCCGGTGATCTCGCCGGCCACCCAGGCGTCCACACCCCGGTCGGCCAGGGTCGTGAGGGCCACGTCGGTGGACTCCGCCGGCACGATCGCCATCATGCCCACGCCCATGTTCAGGGTCTTCTCCAGCTCCAGGCGCTCCACCTGCCCGGTCCTGCCGACCAGGTCGAAGATGGCGCCCGGGCTCCAGGTGGAGCGGTCGACCACGGCGTGCAGGCCGTCCGGGATCACCCGGGCCAGGTTGGCGGCGAGCCCGCCGCCGGTGATGTGGCTGAAGGCGTGCACCTCGGCGGTGCGGGTCAGCGCCAGGCAGTCCAGCGAGTAGATCTTCGTGGGCTCCAGCAGCTCCTCGCCGAGGGTGCGGCCCAGCTCCGCGATCTCCGCCTCCAGCGCCAGGCCGGCCGTGTTCAGCAGGACGTGGCGGACCAGGGAGTACCCGTTGGAGTGAAGACCGGAGGACGCCATGGCGATCACGGTGTCACCCGTGCGGATGCGGTCCGCGCCCAGCAGCCGGTCGGCCTCCACGACGCCCGTACCGGCCCCGGCGACGTCGAAGTCGTCCGCGCCCAGCAGACCGGGGTGTTCGGCCGTCTCGCCGCCCACCAGGGCGCAGCCGGCCAGCACACAGCCTTCCGCGATGCCCTTGACGATGGCCGCGACCCGCTCCGGGTGCACCTTGCCGACGCAGATGTAGTCGGTCATGAACAGCGGCTCGGCGCCGCACACCACGATGTCGTCCATGACCATGGCGACCAGGTCGTGGCCGATGGTGTCGTAGACGCCCAGGCGGCGGGCGATGTCGACCTTCGTGCCGACGCCGTCCGTGGCGGAGGCGAGCAGCGGGCGCTCGTAGCGCTTGAGGGCGGAGGCGTCGAAGAGCCCGGCGAAGCCGCCGAGGCCGCCCAGGACCTCGGGGCGCTGGGTCTTCTTCACCCACTCCTTCATCAGCTCGACGGCGCGGTCGCCCGCCTCGATGTCGACGCCCGCCGCTGCGTAGCTGGCACCAGTTGTCTCAGACATGGCTGTGAGAGCTTTCGTGTCGTACTGCGGGGGTGTTACGGGCGGCGGATCGCGTCGGCCGCGGCCGTGGCGGCGGGACCGGCGGCCAGCTCGGTCTCCAGCAGCTGCTTGCCGAGCAGCTCCGGGTCCGGCAGCTCCATCGGGTACTCGCCGTCGAAGCAGGCGCGGCACAGGTTCGGCTTGGCGATCGTGGTCGCCTCGATCATGCCGTCGAGGGAGATGTAGGCGAGGGAGTCGGCGCCGAGGCTGGTGCCGATCTCCTCGATGGTCATGCCGTTGGCGATCAGCTCCGCGCGGGTGGCGAAGTCGATGCCGAAGAAGCAGGGCCACTTCACGGGCGGGGAGGAGATGCGGATGTGCACCTCGGCGGCGCCCGCCTCGCGGAGCATGCGGACCAGGGCCCGCTGGGTGTTGCCGCGCACGATCGAGTCGTCGACGACGACCAGGCGCTTGCCCTTGATGACTTCCTTCAGCGGGTTCAGCTTCAGCCGGATGCCGAGCTGGCGGATGGTCTGCGAGGGCTGGATGAACGTACGGCCCACATAGGCGTTCTTCACCAGGCCGGCGCCGAAGGGGATGCCGGACGCTTCCGCGTAGCCGATGGCGGCCGGGGTGCCGGACTCCGGGGTCGCTATGACCAGATCGGCCTCGGCCGGGGCCTCCTTGGCCAGCCGGCGGCCCATCTCGACCCGGGAGAGGTACACGTTCCGGCCGGCGATGTCGGTGTCCGGGCGGGCCAGGTACACGTACTCGAAGACACAGCCCTTGGGCTTCGCTTCCGCGAATCGGGAGCTGCGCAGGCCGTTCTCGTCGATGGCGACGAACTCGCCCGGCTCGATCTCCCGCACATAGCTGGCGCCGGTGATGTCCAGGGCGGCGCTCTCGGAGGCGACCACCCAGCCGCGCTCCAGTCGGCCGAGGACCAGCGGGCGGATGCCCTGCGGGTCACGGGCGGCGTAGAGGGTGTGCTCGTCCATGAAGACGAGCGAGAAGGCGCCCCGCACCTGCGGCAGGACCGCGTGGGCAGCCGCCTCGACGGTCAGCGGCTTGCCGTCCTCGTCGACCTGGGCGGCCAGCAGGGCCGTCAGCAGGTCGGTGTCGTTGGTGGCCGCGACCCGGGTGGAGCGGCTGTTGTTGTCGTTGGGCAGGGCGGCGACCATCTCGGCGAGCTGCGCCGTGTTGACCAGGTTGCCGTTGTGGCCGAGCGCGATCGAACCGTGCCCGGTGGCACGGAACGTCGGCTGGGCGTTTTCCCACACGGAGGCGCCGGTGGTCGAGTAGCGGGCGTGTCCGACCGCGATATGACCCTGGAGCGAACCGAGCGAGGTTTCGTCGAAGACCTGGGAGACCAGGCCCATGTCCTTGAAGACGAGGATCTGGGAGCCGTTGCTGACCGCGATTCCCGCGGATTCCTGACCCCGGTGCTGGAGGGCGTAGAGCCCGAAGTACGTGAGCTTTGCGACCTCTTCACCCGGAGCCCAGACGCCGAAGACGCCGCAAGCGTCCTGGGGGCCCTTTTCGCCGGGAAGCAGATCGTGATTGAGTCGACCGTCACCACGTGGCACGCCACCGAGTGTAGGCGAGGTCGACCACTGGTCCGAATTGGGGAGGGGCCGCCGCCGGTGGACGCGCCCGTGGGACCCTCTTGGTGGTTTCTACGTCTTCGCAGGTCAGACCGCATACCATGGCGGACCGGCCGGTTCCGGGGCGGGCCGCGCGAGGCCCTAGGTAAAGGTTTCCCGGGCTCTTCGAGTGAGGTGTCGCACATCAGCCGGGAGTGCCACGGGTGAGGTGCACGCGGTCACCGTGACCGCTGGTGAGCATGAGGCTGCCGGGTCCGGCGGCGCCGGTGAGCGTCTGGCCGTCGAGCACCCGGGCGAGGGCCCGTTCGAAGTCCATCCGGGCCCGGTCGCAGGCCATCCGGGTGGTGCGCAGCGCGCCGAAGGTGATCCGGTCGCCGTGCACGGTGGCGTGGGCGCTGAACCGGTTGCAGCCGAGGTTGCCGGCCGCGGTGCCGTCGGTGCCGATGCGCAGGCGGGGCGCGGCGCCGGGGGGCGCGCTGTGGCGGGCGCCGCCGGCGGTGACGCTGTCGACCCGCCATTCGACGCCGGTCACCGGTTCGGACGCGGCCATCGCCCCACTGTCCGCCTTTTCGGCACCGCAGGCCACCAGAAGCGGGAACGCGGCCAGGAGCAGACGCTTCTTATACCGTTTCATGCCGGTTCGACGCGCCCGGGCAGCCCCCGGTTCCGCCGCCTTGCGGACGGCGGTCACGGCACGCGGGGCAGCGGCGTGGCGTACGGCCGCCCGCCCCGCGCCGCGGTCACGCCAGCAACGGCAGCAGGCCGCCCAGGTCCGCCCGCTCCCCGCTCGCGCTGACCTGCGCGCCGGCCACCGCGTCCGCCCAGGCCAGCCGGCCGGTGGCCAGCCGGATCCAGGTCAGCGGGTCGGTCTCCACGACGTTCGGCGGGGTGCCGCGGGTGTGCCGGGGCCCTTCCACGCACTGCACGACGGCGTACGGCGGCACCCGCACCTCGGTGGAACCGCCGGGCGCCTTCACGGCGAGGGCGTCGGCGAGCAGCCGGGTGGCGGCGGCCAGCGCCTGCCGGTCCTGGGGCACGTCGAGGCCCGGGACGGCGGCGTTCAGGTCGTCGGTGTGGACGACGAGTTCGACGGTCCGGGTGACCAGGTAGTCGTCGAGCGGCAGGGCGCCCGCGCTGGTCTCCAGCAGCCGGCCGCCGGGCTGCCCGTCGAGCAGGGCGCGCAGGCCCTGCTCGGCGTCGGCGAGGTAGGCGTCGAGGTCCGGATGGTCCGCGGCCAGCTTCCGGGTGGCGTCGGCGATGGCGGCGGAGTTGCCGGCGGGCGCGAAGGCCCACTCGGCCACCCGGACGTCCTGCCTCGGCGGCGCCGGCCGGTCCGCGGCCCGCTGCACGGCGGTGACGGCCATGCCGATGTGCGCGGCCAGGTCCCGTACGGTCCAGTCGCCGAGCCGGGTGGGCAGGGCGAGCCGCTCGGCGTCGAGCCCGCGGACGGCCTCCCGTACGTGGCCGAGCTGGGCGAGGACCGCGGCCCGGGTCCTGGCGGGGTCGTAGCTGCGCGCGCGTTTCCTGACCGGTGGCATGGCGCCGAGCCTATGCGGGCGCGGGCCCGCCCGACGAGTCAATACAGCGGCGCCGGCCGTGACTTCGCCCGGTTCCCCCGCGGGCCGTCCGCAGACGCGGCGGGCCCGCCCGGGGCACCGGGCGGGCCCGCCGCGTCCGTGACACCGCCGGTGCGGCCGGCCGGGTGCGCTGTCCCGGCCGGCCGGTGACGCGGCGGGTCCCGGCTAGGCCAGCAGCGCCGGGATCGTGCTCTCGTGCGCCTCGCGCAGCTCGGCCAGGGTCAGCGTGAACTCGCCCTGGACCTCCAGCGCGTCGCCGTCCACGACACCGATACGGGTGGCCGGCAGGCCGCGCGCACCGCACATGTCGTTGAACCGCACCTCCTCCGAGCGCGGCACGGCGACGACGGCGCGCCCGGCCGACTCGGAGAACAGGAAGGTGAAGGCGTCCAGGCCGTCCGGTACGACCAGCCGCGCGCCCTTGCCGCCGAGCAGCGCGGACTCGACCACGGCCTGGACCAGACCGCCGTCGGACAGGTCGTGCGCGGAGTCGATCATGCCGTCGCGGGAGGCGGAGATCAGGATCTCGGCGAGCAGCCGCTCCCGCTCCAGGTCCACCGCCGGCGGCAGGCCGCCGAGGTGGTCGTGGATCACCTGGGACCAGGCCGAGCCGCCGAACTCCTCCCGGGTGTCGCCGAGGAGGTAGAGCAGCTGGCCCTCCTCCTGGAAGGCGACCGGGGTGCGGCGGGCGACGTCGTCGATCACGCCGAGCACGGCCACCACCGGGGTGGGGTGGATGGCGGCCTCGCCGGTCTGGTTGTACAGCGAGACGTTGCCGCCGGTCACCGGGGTGCCGAGCTGGAGGCAGCCGTCCGCCAGGCCGCGCACGGCCTCCGCGAACTGCCACATCACGGCCGGGTCCTCTGGCGAGCCGAAGTTCAGGCAGTCGGAGACGGCCAGCGGCCTGGCGCCGGTGGTGGCCACGTTCCGGTACGCCTCGGCGAGGGCGAGCTGGGCGCCCGTGTACGGGTCCAGCTTCGCGTACCGGCCGTTGCCGTCCGTCGCGATGGCGACGCCGAGCCCGGTCTCCTCGTCCACGCGGATCATGCCGGAGTCCTCCGGCTGGGCGAGGACGGTGTTGCCCTGCACGAAGTGGTCGTACTGGGAGGTGATCCACTGCTTCGACGCCTGGTTCGGCGAGCCGACCAGCTTCAGGACCTGGGCCTTCAGCTCCTCGGCCGTCTCCGGGCGGGGCAGCTTGTTCGCGTCGTCGGCCTGGAGGGCGTCCTGCCAGTCGGGGCGGGCGTACGGACGCTCGTAGACCGGGCCGTCGTGCGCGACCGTGCGCGGATCGACGTCCACGATCTTCTCGCCGTGCCAGAAGATCTCCAGCCGGTCGCCGTCGGTCACCTCGCCGATGACCGTGGCGATGACGTCCCACTTCTCGCAGATCTCCAGGAAGCGGCCGACCTTGTCCGGCTCCACGACCGCGCACATGCGCTCCTGCGACTCGCTCATGAGGATCTCCTCGGGCGAGAGCGTGGAGTCGCGCAGCGGGACGTCGTCCAGGGTGACGCGCATACCGCCGGAGCCGTTGGACGCCAGCTCGCTCGTCGCGCAGGACAGACCGGCCGCGCCGAGGTCCTGGATGCCGACGACCAGCTTCTCCCGGAAGGCCTCCAGGGTGCACTCGATGAGGAGCTTCTCCTGGAAGGGGTCGCCGACCTGGACGGCGGGGCGCTTGGAGGGCTTGGCGTCGTCGAAGGTCTCGGAGGCCAGGATGGAGGCGCCGCCGATGCCGTCGCCGCCGGTCCGGGCGCCGTAGAGGATGACCTTGTTGCCCGCGCCGGACGCCTTCGCCAGGTGGATGTCCTCGTGCCGCATCACACCGATGGCGCCGGCGTTGACCAGTGGGTTGCCCTGGTAGCAGGCGTCGAAGACGACCTCGCCGCCGATGTTGGGCAGGCCCAGGCAGTTGCCGTAGCCGCCGATGCCCGCGACCACGCCCGGCAGGACGCGCTTGGTGTCGGGGTGGTCGGCGGCGCCGAAGCGCAGCGGGTCCACGACCGCGACCGGGCGGGCGCCCATCGCGATGATGTCGCGGACGATGCCGCCGACACCGGTGGCCGCGCCCTGGTAGGGCTCGACGTACGACGGGTGGTTGTGCGACTCGACCTTGAAGGTGACCGCGTAGCCCTGGCCGACGTCCACCACGCCGGCGTTCTCGCCGATGCCGACGAGCAGCGCGTCCGACTGCGGCGCCTTCTCGCCGAACTGGCGCAGGTGGACCTTGGAGGACTTGTACGAACAGTGCTCGGACCACATGACCGAGTACATGGCGAGTTCGGCGCCGGTCGGGCGGCGGCCGAGGATCTCCACCACCCGCTCGTACTCGTCCTTCTTCAGACCGAGTTCGGCCCAGGGCAGCTCGACGTCGGGGGTCGCGGCCGCGTGCCCGACCGTGTCCAGAGGCGTCCGGCTCATGCGCCCACCAGCTTCTTGAGGATCGACGTGAAGAACGGGAGCCCGTCGGTCCGGCCGGAACCGATCAGCGGCTCGACGGCGTGCTCGGGGTGCGGCATGAGGCCGACGACGTTCCCGGCCTCGTTGGTGACGCCGGCGATGTCGTTGAGCGAGCCGTTCGGGTTGAAGTCGAGGTACCGGAAGGCGACCCGGCCCTCGGCCTCCAGCTTGTCCAGCGTGTAGGGGTCGGCGACGTACCGGCCGTCCATGTTCTTCAGCGGGACGTGGATCTCCTGGCCGGCGCGGTAGTCGCTGGTCCAGGAGGTCTCCGCGTTCTCCACCCGCAGCTTCTGGTCGCGGCAGATGAAGTGGAGGTGGTCGTTGCCCAGCATGGCGCCCGGCAGGAGGTGGGCCTCGGTGAGGATCTGGAAGCCGTTGCAGATGCCGAGGACCGGCAGCCCGGCCTTCGCCTGCTCGATCACGGAGTCCATCACCGGCGAGAAGCGGGCGATGGCGCCGGCCCGCAGGTAGTCGCCGTAGGAGAAGCCGCCGCACAGGACGACGGCGTCGACCTGCTTGAGGTCCTTGTCCTTGTGCCAGAGGGCCACCGGTTCGGCCCCGGCGATACGCACCGCACGCCGGGTGTCCCGGTCGTCCAGGCTGCCCGGGAAAGTGACGACGCCAATACGAGCGGTCACTTGGCCGCCTCCGCGACTTCGTCGACCCGGACGGTGAAGTCCTCGATCACGGTGTTGGCGAGGAAGGATTCCGCAAGATCGCGGATCCGGGCGAGCGCGGCCTCGTCGACCGGCCCCTCCACTTCCAGTTCGAAACGCTTTCCCTGACGTACGTCCGAGATCCCTTCGAATCCCAGGCGGGGCAGCGCACGCTGGACCGCCTGGCCCTGGGGGTCGAGGATCTCCGGCTTGAGCATGACGTCGACTACGACGCGTGCCACTGGCACTCCCGGTGTGTGGTGCTGAGCAGGTCCCTTCAGACTACCCGCACAAAATTTCTACGCGGGTAGAGTTGGAGGAAAGTACGTGAGGCGCATCACGATCGGGTGTCGGAGCCGCGCACCCGAGAAAAGTTCTGGGAAAGTTCCACAGTCCGCCCCGCCGCACCTATTGCACCCGGACACGCGGACGGATTTAGTCGGGCTTCACTTTGCATTGCCGGGCACTGTACAAATGAATTGGCAATAGCCGATACTCGGCATGTCGTCGGCGTTGAGCTGTAACGACGTGCCGCACGAAGGGACCGATTATTCGTGGCGCAAAAGGTCGTGGTCACTCTCTTTGACGACATCGACGGCTCGGAAGCGGCGGAGACGATCGCCTTCGGACTCGACGGCAAGTCGTACGAGATCGACCTGAACGAAACCAACGCCGAGAAACTGCGCAAGACGCTCGCGCCGTACGTCGAGGCCGGCCGCAAGCGGTCGCGGTCCGGCAAGGCGTACAAGCAGACGGAGGTCGCCCCCGACCCGGCGGCCGTCCGCGCCTGGGCGCAGGCCAACAAGATGGACGTCCCGGCCCGGGGACGCATCCCGAAGAAGGTCTACGAGGCGTTCAGCGCCGCGCAGTGAGCCCGCGAAGGGGCGAGCCCTCAGGGCCCGTCAGGGTGCCCTGAGGGCCGTGCACTTGGGCTGGACGGGGGCGCGGGGGGAGCCGACTTGCGCTACCCCCCTGCTGATCAGCTAATGTCTGGAGCACGCCGAGGGGCGAGGCCGAAAGGCCGGATCCCGAGGACGATGCGGGTGTAGTTCAGTAGTAGAACATCCCCCTTCCAGGGGGAAGGCGCAGTGTGCGATTCCTGTCACCCGCTCTGGCACCGCCGGCCCGACCACGGTTGTGGATCAGGTAGGCTGGTGCTCGCACCGATCGGTGGGAGCCGGTCGGGGGCAGTGCGGACGTAGCTCAGTTGGTAGAGCGCAACCTTGCCAAGGTTGAGGTCGCGAGTTCGAACCTCGTCGTCCGCTCCACGAAGAAGACCCCGGTCCACTGGACCGGGGTCTTCTCGTTTCCCGCCTCCCGGGTTCCGGTCCCGGGTTTCCGGAGTGAAGACCGTCACATCTCCGCGCACCACACCGCCCGGCCGCTGGATGCCGAGCGCGGGCGGTCCGGACAGAGGGAACGGGCGCGCGCGGCCGGTGGGCCCGCCGTCCGCCGGTTCACCGCCGCGACCGTCGGCGCACCGGGATCATCCGTACCGTGCGCCCCGCGAACCGTTGTACCGGGCCCGAGTTGGCCGCAGGCGCGGTCGTTGCCGGGCACGCGCAGCCGACCGCGTGGGCGGCGGACCCGCCGAGCGCCCGCCGCCTACGGCGCACCGGCCGTGGAGATCGCCGGCGGGCCGCGCTGTCGCCGGGGACCGCGCGCGGCCGTCCCTCCCCGGCCGGGTGCCGGGAACCGCCGGGCGGCAGTGTGTCCCGCACCCGGGCGAGGTTGGGTATAGTTGCTGTCGCGCCACGGCGCAGTGCGGACGTAGCTCAGTTGGTAGAGCGCAACCTTGCCAAGGTTGAGGTCGCGAGTTCGAGCCTCGTCGTCCGCTCCACGAAGAAGACCCCGGTCCACTGGACCGGGGTCTTCTCGCGTTCCGTCAGCTCCAGCGGCTGCCCGTCAGCCGCTCGTACGCCTCCACGTACTTCTGCCGGGTCGCCGCCACGACCTGCTCCGGCAGCGGCGGCGGAGGCTGCTCGCTCCTCCGGTCCCAGCCGGACTCCGGCGAGGTCAGCCAGTCCCGCACGAACTGCTTGTCGTACGACGGCTGGGCGCGGCCCGGCTGCCACTGGTCGGCCGGCCAGAAGCGGGAGGAGTCCGGGGTGAGGACCTCGTCGGCGAGGACGAGGGTGTCGCCGTCGAAGCCGAACTCGAACTTGGTGTCCGCCAGGATGATCCCGCGGTCGCGGGCGATGTCCCGGGCCCGCGCGTACACCGCGAGCGTGGCCTGGCGCAGGTGGGCGGCGGTCTCCGCGCCGACCTGGCGGGCCACCTCCTCGTAGGAGACGTTCTCGTCGTGCTCGCCGACCTCGGCCTTGGTGGCCGGGGTGAAGATCGGGGCGGGCAGTTCGGAGCCGTCGACGAGGCCCTCGGGGAGGGCGAGGCCGCAGACCGTACGGGACTGCCGGTACTCGACGAGGCCGGAACCGGTGAGGTAACCGCGGGCCACGCACTCCACCGGGACCATCTCCAGCGACTTGCAGACCAGCGTGCGGCCCGCCCAGTCGGCCGGGGCGCCCTCGGGCACCTCGGTGCCGATGACGTGGTTCGTGGCGATGTCGCGCAGCTGGTCGAACCACCACAGGGACAGCTGGGTGAGGACGCGGCCCTTGTCGGGGATCTCCGTGGGCAGTACCCAGTCATAGGCGGACATGCGGTCGCTGGCGACCATCACGAGGTCGCCCGCCTCGTTCCGGTACAGGTCGCGCACCTTTCCGGTGTGCAGGTGCACCAGGCCCGGAACCTCGATCGGTTCGGGCTTTTCGACGAATCCGGACACGGTTCCTCCCCGTGGTTCTGTACAAGTGCCTCGATTCTCCCGTATGGGGCCGGCCGGCGGCCGGTCGGGGTCCGGAGGGGACGGGCGGGCGGGGATCAGTCGCGTTTGCAGATGCGGTCGAGCAGATTGGCGGTGGCGCGCTGGACGCGCGGATCGACGTGGCCCGGCCGGTCCAGGGCCGGGGACCAGGCGAAGGTGCCGGAGGCGAACACCCAGGCTCCGGAGGGTGCGCGGTAGAGCGAGGTCTCCTGGTGGCGCAGGACGCCGTCGCTGTCGGTGTACGGCGAGTGGGCGAGCAGGATGCGCTCGTCGTGCTCGGGCAGCGCGGTGCGCGGGAAGTACCGGTCCGCCTCGCCGGCGACCAGCCCGGCGATCTCGTCGCCCTCGTGCGCGCCGGTCGCCTCCCACAGCCAGTGGCCGCCGTTGCGGACGATCAGCGGCTGCGGCTCGGGCACCCGGCCCGCGTACTGGATGCCGATCAGCTGCTGTTCGGGCCGGTCGACCTCCCGCCACAGCACCGGCCGGCCCGGGCCCTTGCGCTTCCGGCAGGACAGCAGCCGGTCCGGCACCCCGGACGGGGACGGGCCCAGCTCCACCTGCCAGTACATGGTGTTGGCGGAGAGGAAGACCAGCGAGGTGCCCCGGTCGCGGGCGTCCTCGACGGCCCGGCGCATCGGCGCCGACCAGTACTCGTCGTGGCCCGGGAAGACCAGGCCGCGGTAGCGGGTCGGATCGATCCGGCCGGCGTGCAGGTCGCGGGCGTCGGCGTAGGCGAGGTCGTAGCCGTAGCGCTCGGCCCAGCGGATGAAGTCGTAGGCGTGGCCGACGTGCAGCGGCAGGCCCGCGCCCGCGTACGGCCGGTCGAAGGAGACCGTGGTGGCCGCGTCGGACTCGCCGAGGAGTCGGCCCCTCTCGTCCCAGGCGTGGTAGAGGCTGGCACCGGTGTGGCCGTCCTCCGGATACAGGTTGTACGCCTGCCAGGTGACGTCGGGCAGCAGCAGGAGCAGGTCGGCCGGGTGGTCGTCGCGCACCGTGAACGGCACGTGGGAGCGGTAGCCGTCGGCGGTGGTCAGGACGGCGACATAGGCGCCGATGGTCCAGTACGAGGGCACCTGGAGGCGCCAGGACAGCCACCAGTGGTGGCAGGAGACCGTGCGGTCGGCGGTCAGCGGCGGGGGCTGGACGATGCCGGAGAGCCGGGGGCTGGTGGTGACCTTGGAGGCGCCGTCGCCGCCGTAGTGGCCGATGCGGTAGATGTCGACGCCGAACTCCTGCGGCGGGTCTACCGTGATGTGGAAGTCGATCGCCTCGCCGGGCGCGACCGCGCCGCTGGAGGTGAAGCCCTTGATCTGGCGGCGCACGTCGTCGGACGAGCGCAGGCCGGCCAGGGTCACGCGCGGCACCGGGATCCGTCCGCGGGCGCCTCCGCCGAGCTGCTCCGGGCTGGGGTCGACGTACCAGGGAAGCACCTGGCCGGTGTCGTCGTAGTACATCTCGCTGCCGCGCAGCCAGGGCACCGGACCCTGGCCGAACGGATCGGTGACGGCGTGCGCGAGCGCTCCGGACTCCCAGCGGCGAATGTGGTCCGAGGCCATGGTCGCTCCCCTCCCTCATGCCCCCCGTGACTGTCTCGGCGGTGCTCGCGGGTCTGCTGTTCTCGCCGTCCTCGGCGGGGCCCGGCCGCGCTGACGTATGTCGCGCGCCTTTGCCAAGGGCGTGGTCGGTTCCAGCACATCACATAACGCGTGTGGCCAGTCACTGGTCGTGTCGAATTGACCTGAAGTGGAAGACGTCTTTCCGTAACGGCGGGACAGCGTCGGGCGGGGGCCGCGACGGTGTCAGACGAGCCGTACGGGCTTCTCCGGGCGTATGCCGGACGCGGCCAGCCAGTCGCGCAGCGGGCCCGGGTCTCCCTCCTCGATCAGGCGGAGCACCCGGGGCGTCAGGTCGGCGGCCCGCTCGCCGCCCAGCAGCAGGGACGGGCCGTCCAGCCAGTCCAGGGCGGGGACCGCGCCCGCGGTGTCCACGGCCGCGCAGCACACCATCGCCGTGACGTGGTCCGCGAGCAGCTCACGGGCGGTGCGCTGGGGTTGCAGCGGGAACGGGGACAGGCCGGGCAGCCCGCAGTCGCAGGCGTTCCACGGGGGGTTGCCGGGGGCCTGGCCGACGGGGGACACGCCCGCGCCCTTGCCCTTGGCCGCGCCCTTGCCCTTCCGCACGCGGGCTTCCTCGCGGGCCAGTTCGGCGCTGAGGCGGGCGGCGAGGGTGGTGCCGCGATCCGTACCGGCGGTGTCGGCCGACTCCGCCCCGGCGTCGCCGCAGGCGTCCATCCCAGGCCCCTCCGCATCACCCGTGCGGGTGGCAACGTCAAACGCGGACACCCCCGGTCGGGGGACCCCGCCCTCGTCGAGGGTCTCCGAACCGGGAGGCGGGGGAGCTGCGCCGGGGGCGGGCTGGGAGGCCGAGTGCGCGGGAGACCCGCCGGGGGCGGGCTGTGCGGGGGGTTCGCCGGGGGCGGGGGGCGCGGATTCGACGGGTGCGGATGGCGCGGAGGGCTCGCCGGGGGCGGGCTGCCAGTCGGGGCCGGTGGGGGCGGGCGCCGCAGGGGCCTCGACGGCGGCGGTCTCCGGGGCCGGGTACGCGGTCGACCCGCCGGATGCGGGCCGTTCGGGGGCCTCGCCGGGAGCGGGCTGGGCGGGGGCATCGCCAGAGGCGGGCTGGGCGACGGCCCCGCCGGGAGCGGGCTGGGCGGGGGCATCGCCAGAGGCGGTCCGCCGGACGGACTCGCCGGGGGCGGACCCTGCGGACGGCTCGCCGGGGACGGGGGGCACGGCGGGCTCGCCGGCCGCGGTCTCCGGGGCCGGGTACGCGGTCGACCCGCCGGATGCGGGCTGGGTGGGGGCCTCGCCGGGGGCGGGCCGTGCGGCGGCCCCGCCGGGAGCGGGCTGGGTGGGGGCATCGCCAGAGGCGGGCTGTCGGGCGGGCTCGCCGGGGGCGGACCCTGCGGCGGGGGGTACGACGGCCTCGCCGGTGGTCGTCTCCCCGGCCGGCTGCGCGGACGACCCGCCGGATGCGGGCCGCGCGGGGGCCTCGCCGGGAGCGGGCCCGGCGGCGGCCCCGCCGGATGCGGGCTGGGCGGGGGCCCCGCCAGAGGCGGTCTGCCGGACGGACTCGCCGGGGGCGGACCCTGCGGACGGCTCGCCGGGGGCGGTCGTCGGGGCCGTCGCTGGGTGGGGCTCGGGGTTCGTCGGAGGCACGTCGTCGCTGGGGAGGTCCAGCGTGTCGGCGGGCTGGACGGGGGGTGCGGCGGGGTGGGTCTCGGGGGCCGGGGTCGGCGCGGGCTCTCCCGGCGGGGGGTCGGCGTCGGGGACGGGGTGGGTCGTGAGGTGGTCCAGGACCCGGGAGAGGGTGGGGGCGGTCGGGCCGGGGGCGTGGGAGGGGCGTACGCCCAGGGCGTCCAGGGCGCGGTGCAGGCGGGCCGCGTCGGCGCGCCAGGTGCGGTCCACGACCTCCTCCGGATACGCCTGCCAGTCCACCGGCGCCCAGTCGGCACAGGACTCCGCGGGACCCCCGTGGAACAGGTGGGCGGCGAGCAGGGACGTGGCCTCGTCCACCACGCCGGGCTCCTCCAGCAGATCGCAGGCCGGCCGCTCGCCCAGCCGGGAGGCGAAGCCCTCGGCGAGCCGGTCGCGGCGGGACAGCTCGGTGAGCGCCGCGACCACGCCCGCGTCCAGCCGGGACGGCCAGCGGCCCATGCGCCAGGCGGGCAGCGCCACCCTGGTCAGCAGCCGGTCCCAGCCGGCGTACGCGAGCCCGACCTGTTCCTGGGCGACGATCCGCAGGCCGTAGTCGACCGCCTGGGCGCGCTCGGCCGCCGCCGCGGCGACCCCGCGCTCCATCTGCGTGGCGTGCTCCTGGCAGCCGCGCAGCAGCAGCCGGACCACCCAGCCGAGGGCCGCGCACAGCCCGCGCAGCGGCGCTCGGCGGCCCGGTGCCGAGGCGACGGCCACGGCCGCGTCCAGACCGCGCACGAAGCGGCGGGCGGCGGCTATGTCGGGGTGCGCCGAAGGGCCCGTACCCGCGATCACCGGGGCGAGGACCGCGCGCAGTTCGCCGACGCGCATCCACCACAGGAACGGGGAGCCGATGACGAGGACCGGCGCGGTGGGCGCCCGGCGGCGGCCCTGGCCCGCCGGCTCGTCGGGCGCCGGACGCGCGGGCGGACCGTGCGCGGAGTGCGCCCGGTCCTCCAGCCAGCTGTCGCAGTCGGGAGTGAGCGCTATGGCGGAGGGGACCGGTACGTCCAGGCGGTCGGCGAGGTCGCGCACCATCCGGTACAGATCCGGGGCGGACTCCTCCGCGACCGGCACCGTCGGGCTCATGGCGGGCCGGGCCCGGGCCACGACCAGGGCGACGGCGGCCGCGGCCAGCAGCACCAGCACTGCGCACCCGCCCACGGCCCAGCGGGCGGCGTCCCAGCCCGGCCCGGTGAGGTGACCGGTGGAGCCGCCGGCCAGCAGGATCACCGCGGCGCCCGCGGGCAGCAGGGCCACGGCCAGCGCCCGGCCCCGGACCCGCAGCACGGCGAGGGCCCGGGAGCGCGCGGCCTGTGCGCCCGCCTCCACACCGATTCCGGTCACGTGCCGCCCTCGCCCCCTCTCTGCCGATCGCGTGCTGCCCTGGTGTTGGTCACTCCCCCACTGTGGCACCCGCCACCGACATCGCAATGCCGGTGGGCCAAGTGCCGGAACGCTTGCGCGGCACCCTAGTTGGGGCCCGGGCCCTCGTCAGCCGGATAGGCGATTGCTCACCCGATGGAATGGCTTTGGTCAGAGCTGGGTGACGCACAGCAAAGATCAGGCCCCGGATCGTGGATCCGGGGCCTGGATGACGTAAGCGCAGGTCAGACGGCTGGGGCTCAGGCGCCCGCGGACTGCGCCACCTTCGCCGCGATGTCGGTGCGGTGCTGCGAGCCGTCCAGGCCGATCCGGCCCACGGCCCGGTACGCCCGCTCGCGCGCCTCGGTCAGGTCCCGGCCGGTGGCCGTCACGGACAGCACGCGTCCGCCGGCGCTGACGACCGCGTCGCCGTCCCGCCGGGTGCCGGCGTGCAGGACGTACGCGTGCGGGGCGTCCTCGGCGGCCACCGCGTCCAGGCCGGTGATCGGGTCGCCGGTGCGCGGGGTGTCCGGGTAGTTGTGCGAGGCGACGACGACGGTGACGGCCGCGTCCTCGCTCCAGCGCAGCGGCGGCAGGTCGGCGAGGTGCCCGGTGGCGGCGGCCATCAGGACGCCGGCCAGCGGGGTCCGCAGGCGGGCCAGCACGACCTGGGTCTCCGGGTCGCCGAAGCGGGCGTTGAATTCGATGACCCGGACCCCGCGCGAGGTGATCGCCAGACCGGCGTAGAGCAGCCCGGAGAAGGGCGTGCCCCGGCGGCGCATCTCGTCCACCGTCGGCTGGAGCACGGTCTGCAGCACCTCGTCGACCAGCTTCGGGTCGGCCCACGGCAGCGGCGAGTACGCGCCCATGCCGCCGGTGTTCGGGCCCTCGTCGCCGTCCAGGGCGCGCTTGAAGTCCTGGGCGGGCTGGAGCGGGACGACCGTCTCGCCGTCGGTGACGGCGAACAGGGACACCTCCGGGCCGTCGAGGAACTCCTCGATCACCACCCGGTCGCACCCGGCGGCGTGCGCCTTGGCCACTTCGATGTCCGGGGTGACGACGACGCCCTTGCCGGCGGCGAGCCCGTCGTCCTTGACGACGTACGGGGCGCCGAAGGCGTCGAGGGCCTCGGCGACCTCCTCGGGCGTGGTGCAGACGTACGAGCGGGCGGTCGGCACGGCCGCCGCGGCCATGACGTCCTTGGCGAAGGCCTTGGAGCCCTCGATCCGGGCGGCCTCGCCGGAGGGACCGAACACCGGGATGCCGGCCGCCCGGACGGCGTCGGACACGCCGGCGACCAGCGGGGCCTCCGGGCCGACGACGACCAGCTCGGCACCGAGGCCGGTGGCCAGCTCGGCGACCGCGGCGCCGTCGAGCGCGTCGACCCGGTGCAGCTCGGCCACCTCGGCGATCCCGGCGTTGCCGGGGGCGCAGTGCAGCGCGGTGACGTCGGGGTCGAGGGACAGGGAGCGGCACAGGGCGTGTTCGCGGGCGCCGCTTCCGATGACAAGGACCTTCACGGGGGTCAGCCTACTGGCAAGGCCACCGAAGCCCGGGGCCCGGGTTTCTCGGAGCTTCCTCCAAAACCGGCCCGTGCGGGGCGGCCGGGAGGCCGGACCGGGCGGCAGCCCCCGGCCGCCGGCTACTCGTTGGAGACCTCTTCCACCACCGTCGCTCCCAGCTCGCGCACGATCAGTTCGTGGCCGGACAGGGCCGACTCGTCCAGGTCCGGATCGTCGTCCTCGGGGATGTCGTCCTCGGGCGCGACGGGCGGCGGCTCGGGCGCGGCCGGCCGGGACGCCGGCGCGGGCCCGGCCGGAGCGCTGTGCCGGGGTGCGGCGGGCGCCTGGGGGGCCGGCTGGGGCGCCGCCGGGCGGGGGGCGGCCGGGGCGCCGTAGCCACCGCCGGGGGCACTGCCGTAGCCGCCGGCGGACGCGCCGCCGTAGCCGGACGTGCCGCCCGGGGCCTGCGGGGCGGAGCCGCCGCCGGACGGGTCGAGCACCGCCTCGATCTTCCACTGCACGTGGAACTGCTCGGCCAGCGCCTGCCGCAGCACGTCCTCGCTGCCGCTGCTCGCGAAGTTGTCACGGGCGCCGGCGTTGACGAAGCCGAGCTGGAGGGTCGTGCCGTCGAAGCCGGTCACCTGCGCGTTCTGGCTGAGCAGGATCCAGGTGAAGCGGCGGCGGTTCTTGACGGCCTCCAGGATGTTCGGCCAGAGCGCGCGGGGGTCGAGACCACCGGCGGGAGCGGCCGGGGCGGGCGCCGGGGCCTGGGCCGCGGGCGCGGAGGCGGGCACGGCCCGGCCGGGCTGCTGGGCCGGCTGCTGGGCCGGCTGCTGGGCCGGCTGCTGGGCCGGCTGCTGCTGGGCCGGACGGCCGGGGCCCTCGCCCGGCCGCCCGCCGGCCGTGGGCCAGCCACCGGGCCGCCGGCCGCCACCGGCGGACGCGGCGGTGGGCCAGGCGCCGGGGGCGGGAGCGGAGGCGGCCGGGGACTGAGCCGCGGGAGCGGGGGCGGGAGCGGGAGCCGGGGCGGGGGCGGCCGGGGCGGACGGAGGCACCGGCGCGGGGGCGGGAGCGGGAGCGGAGGCAGCCGGGGGCTGAGCCGCGGGAGCGGGGGCCGGGGCGGCCGGAGCACCCTGGACCGCCGGATCACCCGTGGCACCCGGAGCACCCGGGCCCCGGACGGCCGCACGGACCGCCGCGGGCCCGCCACCGGTCGGCACGGAGAGCGCGCCGGCACCGGCCCCCGGTGCCACGGCCGCGGCGGCGTGCGCCTCGGGACCGGGCACGTACCCCATGGCCGGCACGGCACCGCCGCCCGAGAAGGCGACGCCCCGCTCCAGGCGGTCGAGCCGGGCCATCAGGGCACGCTCGTCGCCGTAGGCGGCCGGGAGCAGGACGCGGGCGCAGATCAGTTCGAGCTGGAGGCGGGGCGAGGTGGCGCCGCGCATCTCCGTCAGGCCCTCGTTGACCAGGTCGGCGGCGCGGCTCAGCTCGGCGGCGCCGAAGGTCTCGGCCTGGGCCTGCATCCGCTCCAGCACGTCGGCCGGGGCGTCGAGGAGGCCCTTCTCCACGGCGTCCGGCACGGCGGCGAGGATGACGAGGTCCCGCAGCCGCTCCAGCAGGTCGGCGACGAAGCGGCGCGGGTCGTTGCCCCCCTCGATGACGCGGTCGACGACCTCGAAGGCGGCGGCGCCGTCACCGGTGGCGAACGCCTCCACGACGGAGTCGAGCAGGGAGCCGTCCGTGTAACCGAGGAGGGAGGTCGCCATGGCGTACGTCACACCGTCCTCGCCGGCGCCGGCGAGGAGCTGGTCCATGACGGACATGGAGTCACGCACGGAACCCGCGCCGGCGCGCACGACGAGCGGCAGGACGCCCTCCGCGACCGGGATGTCCTCCTGCCCGCACACCTGGGCGAGGTAGTCACGCAGCGTCCCGGGGGGCACGAGCCGGAACGGGTAGTGGTGGGTCCGCGACCGGATGGTGCCGATGACCTTCTCGGGCTCGGTGGTCGCGAAGATGAACTTCAGATGCTCCGGCGGCTCTTCGACGACCTTCAGCAGGGCGTTGAAACCGGCCGACGTGACCATGTGGGCCTCGTCGATGATGTAGATCTTGTACCGGCTGCCCGCGGGGCCGAAGAACGCCTTTTCGCGCAGGTCACGGGCGTCGTCCACACCACCGTGCGAGGCCGCGTCGATCTCGATGACGTCGATCGAGCCGGGCCCGTTCCGCGCGAGGTCGCGGCACGACTGGCACTCCCCGCAGGGGGTCGGCGTGGGACCTTGCTCACAGTTCAGACAGCGGGCCAGGATGCGCGCGCTGGTCGTCTTGCCACATCCGCGCGGCCCGCTGAACAGGTACGCGTGATTGACCCGGTTGTTCCGCAGCGCCTGCTGCAGCGGGTCGGTGACATGCTCCTGCCCGATGACCTCGGCAAAGGTCTCCGGGCGATAGCGGCGGTACAGCGCGAGAGACGACACGCATACGAGGTTAATGGCGCCCACTGACAAGCGGCTCCGCCCGTGGCTCCGGGAACGCAAGCGCCCCCCACGCACCCGCCAGAGCCGACTTACCCTTGCTGCCTTCCGGCCCTGGGGGAGTTCAGTCAGATAGCGCCGCGTGAGGGGCTGTGCTCCACAGTACCCGATGGCGGCCCCCGGTCCGAACCCGCCGTCCCCCGCGACCCCACCCGGGGACGGCCTGCGGGAACGGGGGACGCGAGCACCCTCCTCGGTCATGTAATGTTTGCGGCGGAGGATTCGCCTAGAGGCCTAGGGCGCACGCTTGGAAAGCGTGTTGGGGGCAACCCCTCACGAGTTCGAATCTCGTATCCTCCGCCAGTGCCTCACCGGGCACGATGTCGAAGGGCCCCACCGCTTGCGGTGGGGCCCTTCGTCGTTGTCCGTGTTCCGGGGGCGGATCAGTGGTTCGGCACTTGCAGGGGGGCCGATGCCGTTGCCTGGTCCACCTCCGAGACGCGGACCGTCGCCTTCAGCGTCCAGGTGCCGGAGGACGGGAGGACGAAGGCGTCGACGGCCCAGTAGCCGCCGCGGTCGGTGAGGCGGGTGTCCAGCGGGCCCACGCGCCGGGCCGGGAGCGTGAGGGTGACCCGGAGTTCGGGGACCGCGGCGAGGCCGCCGTCGGGGCCGTAGACCACCGCCTGGACGGAGTTCTCGCCCACCCGGCCGGGATCCAGGGTGATCTGCACCCTGCCGTGGCCGCCGGGGGCGCCGGTGTCGAAGGGGAGGGTGGTGACGGACGCCGTGGGAAGGCCCGCCGGTGCCGGGACGGGCGGTGCGGACCGCGTCGCCGTACGGCCGGGCGCGGTGCCGGTGAGCAGGGTGGTCAGGGCGAGGACCAGGACGGCGGCCGTCGTCTCGGCCAGGACCGAGCGGCGCAGGAGGTGCGGGGCCACCGGTCCCCGTGCGGCCCGGCGCGTCCAGGTGCGGGAGCAGGCCGCCGCGAGCAGGAGCGCGGTGACGGCCGCCAGCTTGGCCAGCAGGGTGCGGCCGTACGCCGTGTCCGTCAGCGCCTGCCAGGAACCGAGGCCCCGCCAGGACTGGTAGACGCCGGTCAGGGCCAGGACGGTCACCGAGACCGTGGCCAGCCGGGAGAAGCGCTCCGGGACCGAGGCGGGCAGGCCGCCGGCCGGGGCGCGGCGCAGCGTCCGCAGGAGGGCCGCCAGGCCGCCCAGCCAGGCCGCCGTGGCCAGCAGGTGCAGGGTGGCGGAGACCAGCGCCGCCGGGACCTGGATGCCCGCCGCCGCGTGGTCGGACGCGGTCCAGGTCAGGGACAGGGCGAGGGCCAGCACGGCGGTCGTCACGAGGGTCGCGCGGCGCGGCGGCCGGATGCGGCGCCGGCGCAGCAGGGCCGCGCAGCCCGCCGCCAGGAGCAGCAGCGCCAGCCGGGCCAGGAGCAGCAGACCGGGGCGGGTCGTCGCCGTGTGGGCGAGGGCGGAGAGGCTGAGCGCGGTCGCCGGGGAGGTGCCTTCCTCGTACGGCGCCCGCAGCAGGTACCCGGCGGTCGTGGCGGCGCCCAGCGTGACCGCGCCGGTCAGGGCGAGGGGGCGCAGCCGGGCCGACGCGGGCGGGCGGCAGTAGGCCGTGAACGCGGCGGTGCCCAGCAGCAGGGCCAGGGAGAGGTAGGCGAGATAGCGCGCGATGGTGTGCAGGGCGGTGGTGGCGCGGTTCTCCGTACGGTCCGGGAGCGGGGCCGGTGCCGCCGTCCGTTCGCCCACCGAGAAGGTGAGGGCGCCGGACACCGGGTGGCTGTCGGCCGACACCACCCGCCAGGCCACCGTGTACGTGCCGGTGGCCAGCCCGCCGGGCAGGGTGACCCGCGCGGTGTCGGAGCGGCCGGGGGCGTGGCCGGCGGGACCGGTGCGGACCCGGTGGTTGCCGGGGTCGTAGACCCGGAAGGAGCCGGCCGGCAGGCCGACCGGCTCGGTGAAGACGAGGGTGATCCGGCGGGGCGCGGTGCGCAGGACGCTTCCGTCGGCCGGGTCGGCCCCGCGCAGCACGGTGTGCGCCGAGGCCGGGGCCGCCGTCCCGAGGACCAGCCCCAGGAGCAGAACGGGCAGCACGGGCAGCAGGGCGAGGACCGTACGGGGACGCGGGACAGAGCGCGGGCCCGGGACCGGCACCGGTAGCCGGACCAGGGCCAAGCCCCACACCAGCATCAGGCGCCGAAACAGGACCAGACGCCGGACCAAGGCCAGACCCCGCGGCAGCGTCAGGCGCCGGACCAGCGACAGCCCCCCGAGCAGCACCCGCCCCCGCAGCTCAGCCAGGCCCGTGCACGTAGCCCTCGTGTGCCGGGGCGAGCCCTGGTGTCGTCGTCTGCCCCGGTGTCCCTCGCGCAGCACCCTCCGCCTCCGTCCCCTCCGCCCGTGCTCCGTGACAGGGCCCCGGTATACGTACGGGGGAAGCGGGCCGCGCGCTCACCAGGCCGGGCGGGCCGTCACTCCGCCGTCCACCACCAGGTCGTGGCCGGTGATCCAGGACGCCAGCGGAGAGGCGAGGAAGACGCAGGCGTCGGCCACGTCCTCGGGGCGGCCCAGGCGGCCGGCCGGGGCGGCGGCGAGCCAGCGCCGTACGCCGTCCGGCCAGGACGCGGCCAGTCCGGGCCGGTCGATCAGGCCGGGCGAGACCGTGTTGACGCGGATGCCGTCGGGGCCGTACTCCAGGGCGGCCGCGCGGGCGTGCACGACCACCGCCGCCTTGGCCGCGCCGTAGTGGGCGTGGCCGGGGGCCGGGTGGCCGGCCTCGATGGAGGCGATATGGGTGATGGTGCCGCCGCCCTGGGCGCGCAGGACGGCGGCGGCCGCCTGGGTGCAGGCGAAGACGCTGGTCAGGTTGGTGTCGACGACCCCGCGCCAGTCGTCCGCGGTCATGCCGGGGAGCGGCTGGACCGGCTGGACGGCCGCGTTGTTGACGAGTGCGGTGAGCCGGCCGGCCGACCAGTGCGCCGCTTCCTCGACCAGGCGCCGGCAGGCGGCCTCGTCCGTCAGGTCGGCCTGGAGCACGGTCGCCCGGCCGCCCGCCGCCCGGATGCGGCGCGCCGTGTCGGTGGCGTCGGCGAGGGCCGTACGGCAGTGCAGGGCCACCGCGGCGCCGTGCTCGGCGAAGCGCAGGGCGAGGGCGCGGCCGATGCCGCCGCCCGCGCCGGTCACCAGGGCGGTCTGTCCGTCGAGCAGGGGCGCGGGGGGTGTCATGGGCGGCAGAGTTCCGTGATCAGGGCGGCCTCGGCCGGGTAACGCGCCGTCAGCTCGGCCGGGTCGCCGTGTTCGTAGTCCGCGTAGGTGAACCCGGGGGCCATCGTGCAGCCGAAGAACGTCCACGCGCCGCCCGCCGCCACCCGCGCGCCCATCCAGGTGCGGGCCGGCACGGTCAGCTGGAGGTGCTGGCCGGCGCGCAGGTCCGGGCCGAGGACGGGGCGGCGGGTGGTGCCGTCGGGGGCGAGGAGCAGCAGGTGGAGCGGGTCGCCGAGGTGGAAGTGCCAGACCTCGGCGAAGGGCAGGCGGTGCAGGGCGGAGTAGTCGCCGGCGGTGAGCAGCACGACGATGGCCGAGCCCTCGGGACGGCCGTCCGGTCGCTCGGGCCCGGCCCAGGTGCGCCGGAACAGGCCGCCTTCGCGGGGCAGGGGTTCGAGGCCGTAGTGCGCGGTCAGCTCTTCGGGCGTCGTCACCCGGGGAAGGCTACCGCCCGGTCCAGGAACGCGAGTTGGGCGTGCTTCTCGGGCAGGTGGACGTCGGGCAGGACGACCTCGGGCAGGACGACGGCGGGGCCGCGCTCGAAGCCCTGGCGTTCGAAGCGCTCGATCGCCTTGGTGTTGCGCACGTCCGGGTCGATCACGATCCGGCGGCGGTCCAGGACCAGCAGCGTGTACGTCGTCAACGCCCGCAGCAGGGCGGACGTCCAGCCGGGACGCCGGCCGCCGGGGCCGGCGGGGGCGAGCAGGAGGTGGACGCCGAGGTCGCCGGGGCGGACGTCGTAGCACTCCCCGACCCGGTCGGCGGACGGCTCGTACGTCTGGAGGAGCGCGGCCGGTTCGCCGTCCTTGGTGACCAGGTAGGCGTGGTGGGTGTCGAGGGTGGCCAGGTGGGCGTAGACCTCGGCGACCCGGGCCCGGCCGAGGCCGTTCATGCCCCAGAACGCGGCGCGTTCGTCGCTTACCCAGGCGTGGAGCACCTCCGCGTCGGCCTCGGGGTCGACGGGGCGGACGCGGACGGTGCCGTAGCCGTCGATGTGCTGGACGTGCAGATCGGTCATCGGTCTTCCTCGAGGTGTTCGTCGGTGGCCGGCTCGGGGGTGAGCAGTGCCCAGTCGGTGACCACGGGGGCCAGTTCGCCCGTCAGCCACAGCGGGAGCTGGTCGCGGTGGTGGGGGCTGCCGGGGACGCCGTCGGCGCCGAAGGGCACCACCCAGCGGCTGTCGTCGCGGTCGGCCAGGTCCCAGACGTAGCGGGCGGCCGGGCCGCGGACGGCGCGGTCGGTGTGGCCGGGGACGGCCGAGGTGCACAGCACGCAGTCGTGGTCGCCGCCGAGCCCGGGTTCGGCGGAGTCCGGGTACGGCCCGTCCGGCAGCGCCCGCCAGGGAGCCAGGCGGTGGGTGGCGGCCCAGGGACGGGCAAGCGCGGCGGCGGCGGTCTCCTCCAGGGCATCGCGTACGACGGCCGTGCGGTCGATGCCGTACAGGTCCTCGGTGCTCAGCAGGTGTTCGAGGGCGTAGGCGATACGCGGGACGAGGGCGAGCCAGGGCCGCAGGACGTCCGGGTAGGCCGGGGGTTCGGCGAGCGGGGCGAGGACCGGGTGCGCGGCGAGCCGGCGTACGACCGCGCCGCGCACCGCCGCGTACGCCGCCGCGTCGGTGCTGCCGGCGTCCATGTGGCGGTCCCAGGCGAGCAGGCGGCCGCGCAGGGCCGCGGCGGCGGGGGTGAGGCCGGTGAGGGCGGCGAGCCGGTCCAGCAGGGGCGCGGCGGAGGCGAGGTGGGTGTCGGTGTGGATCGCGGCCATGGCGTCGGCGGTCCAGGCGCGGCGGGCGGTGAGCAGCGCGCGGATCCGGGCGGCGCGGTGGGGCGGGGCGAACTCGACGCCGAGCGGGGTGGCCGGGCCGTGGGTGTTGGCCATCACCGCGATGCCGTCGGTGAGTCCGCCGTACGGCATCTCGTGCGTGCCGTGCCAGTCGTGGCCGGGCTCCCAGGCGGGGACCGGGTGGCGGCGGTTGGCCTCGGCGCGCCGCGGGACCCGGCCGGCGACGCGGTGCAGGGTGCCGCCGGCGGTGTCGGCGGCCTGGACGACGTTGACCGGCTCGGCCCAGGCGTCCAGGGCCCGGTCGACGTCGGCGACGGTGCGGGCGCGCAGGAGCGGGAGGAGGGCGCCGAAGCCGAGGTCTTCGGTGACGCGGGGCGGGTAGCGCAGGGCGAGCGCCTCGGTCGCGCCGTCCTGTCCGGGCGTACCGCCCGTGCCGTCCAGTCCCTCCGGGCCGCCCGCGATCACCGGTCCCCGGGCCGTCTCGAGGAGTTCGATGCCGAGGGACGGCTCGCCCGCGATGTGGACGGTCTCCGTGTGGCGGGCGGCGCGGTGCCAGGCGCCGTCCGGGCCGAGGGCCTCGACGCCCGCGCCGGTGCGGCGCAGCCGTTCCCGGTAGAGGTCCTGGTAGTCGGCCATGGCGTTGGTGATGGCCCAGGCCACGGTGCCGGTGTGGCCGAAGTGCGGAATGCCGGGCACGCCGGGCACCGCCAGGCCGAGCACGTCGAACTCGGGGCAGGACAGGCGGATCTGCTGGTAGACGCCGGGGTCCTCGATGACGCGGTGCGGGTCGCCGGCGAGGAGCGCGTGCCCGGTGGCGGTGCGCTCGCCGGTGAGCAGCCAGCCGTTGCTGCCCGCCGTGCCGGGCCCGTCGGTGGCGAACAGGCCGACGGCCTCCGGTCCGAGGTGCCGTGTCGCCTGCTCGCGCCAGAGCTTGGCCGGGAACCCGGCGAAGAGGATGTGCGTGCCGAGCCAGACGCCGAGCGGTGTCCAGGGCTGCCAGCGGCCCGGGGCCAGCCGGGTGCGGGCGAACTCGGGGGCGCGGCGGGCGCCGGCGGCCAGCCCGTCGTTGACGCCGTCGGCGTACGCCCGTACCCAGTCCGCCGTCCGCGGGTCCCGGCGCTCCAGCGCGGCGAAGCAGCGGCGGGCGGTGTCGGCGAGCCGGGCCCGGCGGGCGAACACGTCCCAGGACAGGGCGCCGGCGCCGAGGAAGGAGGCGGAGGTGCCCTGGAGGCGGTGCCGTTCGACCTCGAGCTGCCAGGCCCGGTCGCGGGCGGTGACCAGGCCCTGGGCGCGGGCGAGTTCCCGGGCGTCGGACGCGCGCAGATGGGGGACGCCCCAGGCATCGCGGTAGATCTCGATGGCCACCAGGACTCCCTCGATCTTTAGGTTAGCCTTGCCTAAGTTTTTCTGTGGCGGAATCGTACGCGAACGGTGGAGGGGTCATGGGGCAGGGGCGGGGCTGGGAGGGCGCGGTGCTGAAACTGCTGCGCGCCAAGGACTTCATGCTGACCGTCCTCGACACCGAGGACGTGACCCCGCGCTACCGCCGGCTGCGGCTGTCCGACGGCGGGCTGCTCGCCGCGGCCGGCGTCCACCCGACGATGTGGGTACGGCTGTGGTTCTCCGACCACGGCCGGCCGCACCAGCGGGCCTACACCCTGGTCGACCCCGACCCGGCCGCCGGCACCTTCGCCCTGGAGTTCGCCCTGCACGAGGGCGTGGCCTCCGACTGGGCCCGGACCGCACGGCCCGGCGACACCATCGAGGCCACCGTCCAGGGCACCGGCTTCCAGCACCCGGACCCGGCGCCCTCCCACGTCCTCGCGATCGGCGACCCGGCCTCGCTGCCCGCGCTCAACTCCCTCCTCGGCGCCCTGGCTCCGGCCCCGGCCACCGTCTGGTTCGAGGGCGAACCGGCGGGACTGCCCTGCCGGACGGAGCCCGGCCGGCACGAGATACGGTCCGTTCCGCGCCGGGACGCGGGCGCCCACCTGGTGGCACGGGTCCGCGCCGAGCTGCCCGCCGTCCTCGCCGGCACCCCGCGGCCCTACGTCTGGATCGCCTGCGACACGGCGACCACCCGCACCCTCGCCGCCTACGTCCGCAAGGACCTGGGCGTGCCGAAGCAGCGGGTGCACGCACTGGGCTACTGGCGCGCGGACTGAACGAACGGACGGCTCAGGGGCGGGACGCGGGCGCTGGGCGAGCGGATGGCCCGCCGGTGCACCGTGCCCGGACGGCGGGCGGGCGGCTTCCCGGCGGAGCGAGCGCGGCGCCGGACGCACGACTCCCCACTGCACCGAGCACGGGTGCCGGGGCGGACTGACGGCTCTCCCTCCGCGCCACGCCCGTATGGCAGGCGGGCGGACGACTCACCGGCGGAGCGAGCGCGGGCGGACGGCTCTCCGCCGCACCACGCCCGGGCGCCGGACGGTCCCGCCCGGCGACGCGGGGACGGCGCGGGGCGACCGGAGAGACAGGAAAGGGCGACCGGAGAGGGCGGCGCGGGAACCGCGCAGGTGACGCGGGGACCGCGCGCGTCGTGGCCGGGCGCGCGGGATCATCGGCCCATGGACGTCACCCTGCACCTCGCCCAGGACCCCGCGGCCGACGCGCTGCTCGGGCGCTCCCCGCTCGCCGCGCTGACCGGGATGCTGCTGGACCAGCAGATCCCGATGGAGTGGGCGTTCAAGGGCCCCCGGACCATCGCCGACCGGCTCGGCACCGAGGACCTGGACGCCCACGAGATCGCCGCGACGGACCCGGAGGCCTTCGCCGCGCTGCTCGCCGAGAAGCCCGCGGTGCACCGCTACCCGGGGTCGATGGCCAAGCGCGTCCAGCAGCTCTGCCAGTACCTCGTCGAGCACTACGACGGGGACGCGGAGGCGGTCTGGCGGGACGCCTCCAGCGGGGCCGAGCTGCTGCGCCGGCTGGAGGAGCTGCCGGGGTTCGGCAGGCAGAAGGCGCAGATCTTCCTGGCCCTGCTCGGCAAGCGGCTCGGGGTCGCGCCGGCCGGCTGGCGGGAGGCCGCCGGTGCCTACGGCGAGCCGGACACCTTCCGGTCCGTCGCCGACATCACCGGCCCGGAGTCCCTGGCCAAGGTGCGTGCCTTCAAGCAGCAGACGAAGGCAGCGAAGAAGAAGGAGAACGAGAAGGGGAAGGAGAAGTAGCAGCGCGGGCGTGTCACCCGTACGGCCCACTCCGGTGGCTCCCGCCGGGCCGCCGCGCCCAGCATGGAGCATGACCGAGGCACCGAGCGGCGGCCCGCACGGGAACCGCGAGTACGACGACCGGCACACCCACGCGGCCGACCCGCACCAGGGGCACCCGACGACGGAACGGGCGCGCGGGCACCCGGAACCGGAACCGCCGTTCGAGGGCCCGCTGCACACCCTGTCCCGGGCCGCCTGGCAGGTCGTCCTGCTCACCGGGCTGGGCTCCCTGGTGCTCGGCGTGCTGGTGCTGGTCTGGCCGGGCGCCTCGCTGCTCGCCGTCGGCGTGCTGTTCGGGCTCTATCTCCTCTACAGCGGCGTCTTACAGCTCGTGGCGGCCTTCGGCACGCACCAGACGACCTCGCTGCGCGTGCTCGCCTTCATCAGCGGCGCGCTGTCGATCCTGCTCGGCCTGCTCTGCTTCCGCGGGCCCATGCAGTCGATCCTGCTGCTCGGGCTGTGGATCGGCATCGGCTGGCTGTTCCGCGGGATCACCCAGACCGTGGCCGCCGTGCACGACCCCCGCACGCCCGCACGCGGTCGGCAGATCTTCCTCGGGGTGCTCACCCTCATCGCCGGGATCGTGCTCATCGACTCGCCGTTCGAGTCGGTCGCGGTGCTGACCCTCGTCGGCGGAATCTGGCTGCTCGCGGTGGGCATCGTGGAGATCGTCACGGCGCTCGGGATCCGCGGCCGGGCCCGCCGGGTGCCGCGCACCGTCTGACCGGCCGTCAACTCGGGCCGCTCGCATACACCCGAACGGATGGTTCTCCGGCGTGGCGTGCGGCCCGTCCCGTCCGGGCGGGGAAACAACGACCATGAGCAGGAGCAGCACCCGCGCGTTCCCCGGCCGCCGCCGGCTGCGGATCCTCGTGCTGCTGCTCGTCCTGTGGGTGCCCGGCGCCACCGTACCGGCGCCCGATCTCGTGGACTTCCCGGTGGTCGCGGAGAGCGCCGAGCACGACGTACCCGGCACGGTGCCGCGGCCGCCGGACCGCCCGGCCCAGCGGGCGGGCGTACCCGAGCGCCCCGCGCTGCCGCCCGGTCCGGCGCCCGCCCGGCCGGCGGTCCGCCCGCGCCCCGGCCCGCTCCGGGCGCCGTACCCCGCGTGCCTGCCGCGCACGGTGGTCCTGCGCTGCTGACCGCCCCGCCGTACCCACCAGGCCGGTCGGTTCGACGCGAGGAGCAGCACAGCCATGACCACAGATCCGTACGCCGTCCTGCGCGCCCTGCTGCGCGCGGAGGCCCGGCGCGCCCCGGCGCCCGGGCCGGACCAGCGCACTTCCCCGCCGCAGCGGCCACCCGAGGACCGGGACCGCTGAGCGGACCCCGGCGGGGGCGGCCTACCGCCTCCGCCGGGCCGTACCGAACAGCGAGCGGGTGATCTCCCGGCCGAGCTGTCTGCCGACCGAGCGGGCCAGGGACTTGAACGCGCCGCTCTGCACCACCTGTTCGACCAGCGACGGCTCCTCCTCGGGCGCCTTCCGGCGCCCCCGGGCCGGGGCCGGGGCCGCCCGCGGCGGTCGCGCGCTCAGCTTCTCGAACGCCGACTCCCGGTCCACAGCCTGTGCATAACGTGCGTGGAGCGCGGAACCCCGGACGGCCTCGTCCAGCGCGGCGGCGTCCACCGGGCCCATCAAGGACTCCGGCGCGCGCAGCCGGACGGCGGCGACGGGGGTCGGGGCGCCGCCCTCGCCGAGCACGGTCACCACGGCCTCGCCGGTGCCCAGGCCGGTGAGCAGTTCCGCCAGGTCGTAGCCCGACCGCGGGAAGGTCCGCACGGTCGCCCGCAGGGCCTTGTCGTCGTCCGGGGTGAAGGCGCGCAGCGCGTGCTGGACGCGGTTGCCGAGCTGGGCGAGGACATCGCCGGGCACGTCCTTCGGGGTCTGGGTGACGAAGAAGACGCCGATGCCCTTGGAGCGGATCAGCCGGACGGTTCGGGTGACCGACTCCAGGAACGCCCGGGAGGCATCCTGGAACAGCAGGTGCGCCTCGTCGAAGAAGAAGACCAGCCTGGGCCGGTCGGGGTCGCCGATCTCGGGCAGGTCGTGGAAGAGGTCGGCGAGCAGCCACATCAGGAAGGTGGAGAACAGCAGCGGTCTGTCCTGCACGGCGGCGAGTTCCAGGACGGAGACGACGCCCCGGCCGTCCGGCGCCGTGCGCAGCAGGTCCGCCGTATCGAACTCCGGCTCGCCGAAGAAGTCCGCCATGCCCTGCGCCTCGAAGGCCGTCAGCGCCCGCAGGATCACCCCGGCCGTGGCGCCGGACAGCCCGCCGACGGTCCGCAGTTCAGGCCGGCCCTCGTCGGAGGCGAGGAAGGCGACCACCGCGCGCAGGTCCTTGAGGTCGATCAGCTCCAGGCCCCTGGTGTCGGCGTAGTGGAAGACCAGGCCGAGGGACTGCTCCTGGGTCTGGTTCAGCCGGAGCGCCTTGGCCAGCAGCACCGGGCCGAAACTGGTGACCGTGGCGCGGACCGGGATGCCGTGGCCGAGGCCGCCGAGCGCGTAGAACTCGGCCGGGAAGCCGGCCGGACGCCACTCCTGGCCGACCTCGGCGGCCCGCTCGCGCACCCGGTCGTCCGCCGTCCCGGGCCGCGCGATGCCGGACAGGTCGCCCTTGACGTCCGCGAGGAACACCGGGACGCCCCGCGCCGAGAGCTGCTCGGCGATCAACTGGAGCGTCTTGGTCTTGCCGGTGCCGGTGGCGCCCGCGACCAGGCCGTGCCGGTTGAGCACGGACAGCGGGACGCGGACCGGCGCGTCCGGGTGGCACCGCCCGTCCCACAGCAGGGCGCCGAGGTCCAGCGCGGGGCCGGTGAAGGCGTATCCGGAGGCGATCTGCCGGGCCGGGGCGGGCAGCGCGGCACCGGGCCCGGAGCCGGCGGGGGGCACGCTCTCGCTGTCACTCATCTCCGGCCCCTGTTCCCGTAGTAACCCCTATGCCCGGTTCATCCGTTCTTTTCAAGCGTCGCACTCGACCGCCATGGCTGCGCCCGGAACGTCTTGACCGGTAGGCTTTCCGTGTGATCTTCAAGCGCATCGGAAACGGCCGGCCGTACCCCGACCACGGCCGGGAGAGCACCCGGCAGTGGGCGGACGTCGCGCCGCGCCCGGTCCGCCTCGATCAGCTCGTCACCACCAAGCAGCAGCTCGACCTGGAGACCCTGCTCGCGGAGGACTCGACGTTCTACGGCGACCTCTTCGCGCACGTGGTGAAGTGGCAGGGCGACCTGTATCTGGAGGACGGACTGCACCGCGCGGTCCGCGCCGCCCTCCAGCAGCGCCAGGTGCTGCACGCGCGCGTGCTCGAACTGGACTGACCCGCACGACACGGCGGTTGGCCCTTTCGGGTTCCGCTGAACCCCATCGGCTGATCATCTGATAGGCATCGCCGCCCAGGCGCATTACGCTGCGCTCATGAGCATGCTGACTCCTCCGGGCATGGGCGGCCAGTACCGGATCACGGGGGGCAAGTACCCCCGTATGCGTCCGCCCCGCCGGCGCGGCAGGCTCGTGGCCGTCGCGGTGGCGTCCGTCGCCGTGCTCGGTCTGCTGGGCTGGGGCGTCCTCCAGCTCGTCGACGTCTTCACCGGCGGCACGAAGGCCACGGCGGCCGGCCGCACGGCCGACTGCCGGACCAAGGCCGCCGCGGCCCCGGCGGCCCGGACCGAGTCCCTGCCCGCGCCCGGCCGGATCACCGTGAACGTCTACAACGCCACGCCGCGCGCCGGGCTCGCCAAGAAGACCGCGGACGAGCTGAAGAAGCGCGGCTTCCGGATCGGCACCGTGGGCAACGCGCCGAAGCAGTACGACAAGAAGGTCAAGGCTCCCGGCCTCCTCCTCGGCTCCCCCGCCGCCCAGGACACCTCGCTGCGGGTGCTCGGCACCCAGCTCACCGGTGCCCTGACGCGCGCCGACGCGCGCCCCCGGGCCGATGTCGACCTGATCATCGGGGACGCCTTCAAGGGCCTGGCCGCGCGGCCGGCGGTCACGCGGACCCCCGCGTCCCCCGAACCCGCGCCGTCCGTGCGGAAGGGCTGCTGACCGGCGCCCGGAGAGCGCCGGTCACCCGCGCGGACTACTCCGCGGACCCGTACAGCCGGTCGCCCGCGTCCCCGAGCCCCGGGATGATGTACCCCAGCTCGTTCAGGTGGTCGTCCACGGCCGCGGTGACCACGGTGACCGGCGTCCCCGCCAGCTCCCGCTCCATCACCGCGACGCCCTCCGGCGCGGCGAGCAGCACCACGGCCGTCACGTCGTCCGCACCGCGCTGGATCAGCTCCCGGATCGCCGCGACCAGCGTGCCGCCCGTGGCCAGCATCGGGTCCAGCACGTACACCTGGCGGCCCGACAGGTCCTCCGGCATCCGCGAGGCGTACGTGGACGCCTGGAGCGTCTCCTCGTTGCGGATCATGCCGAGGAAGCCCACCTCGGCGGTCGGCAGCAGCCGGACCATGCCGTCCAGCATGCCGAGGCCGGCCCGCAGGATCGGCACCACCAGCGGGCGGGGGCGGGCCAGCTTCACGCCGGTGGTGCGGGCGACCGGTGTCTGGATGTCGACGGCCTCGGTCCGCACGTCCCGCGTCGCCTCGTAGGCGAGCAGGGTGACCAGTTCGTCGGCGAGCCGCCGGAAGGTCGCGGAGTCGGTGCGCTGGTCGCGCAGCGTGGTGAGCTTGTGAGCGACCAGGGGGTGGTCGACGACATGGAGACGCATGTCCCTAACGGTACCTGCGCCCCGGGACAGCCTCACTCTGGCGTGAAACCGGCCGTCCGGGGGAAAGTGGGAGGGACGGACTGGGGTGGTGTGACGTGTCTGACCTGCCTGACCTGCCCGACAACTACGAGAGCGCGGCCGAGCGCCGCCGGCGGCGCGCCCAGTTCCTGCGCGATCTCGCCGAGGCCCGGGAGCTGCGCGCCCGGGTGCAGCCCCGGCGCGCCAAGGCCGCCCGGCTGCGCCACGCGCTGCGTATGCGAACGTTCCGCTGGTAGCCGTACACGGCCCGGAAGTTCCTCGTACGTACCCGTGTTGGGGTGGTGGGGCGTGCGTGGCGGCGGCGGAAAACCCGCGTACGATCCGCAGGTGGCGGCAATGAGCAGGCCGCTGTCCCGATCGCGGACCAACGGTCGGGACAGCCGGACACAGGGAGCCGAAGACGTCCCCTGAACGCTTTGTTTCTGCCACGATTCCGAGTGGGTGGGGCTCGGAGCCCAGGCTCTCTCCGCCCACGTACCTCCGCCGGGGGGACCTCCAACCGGCACGCCTATGACCAGTGGGAGAGTCACGGTGTACTTCGCCGCACTGCTCGCGCGCACCGAAGACGGGTGGGAAGCGAGCGACACGGAGCTCGACGATGTGGAGACCCTGTCGGATCTGGCCGACCTGGCCCGGGAAGCCTCTCCCGACGAGGACACGGTGCTCGTCCTGATCGAGCACGAGGACGCCTGGTTCGGCGTCGTCCGCGTGGACGGCGAGGACGACCCTCGCATCTACGTCTCGGACGCCGCCGCCGCCAGCCGCAGCGCGTACGGGGAGCTGCTGCTCACCGACGAACTGCTCGGCCGGAAGCCCGGCGCGGACGACGGCCCGGACCTGGACGCCCTGGACCTCGACGGCACGGAGGACGGTGACGCCGAGGCCGTCGAGGACGACGAGGAGGAGACCGGCGGCGCCGACGCGGTGCCGCACGGCCCGGTGGGCGACAGCGGCGTCCTGGACGACCTCGGCATCAGCGAGAAGGAGCTGCGGGCCCTGGACGACGACGCGCTGAGCACGATCGCCGAGGCGCTGGGTGCCTCGGAGGTACTGGAGACCGTCCGCTGACCACGGCACGCGACCTCCAGGACACACCGGACCCGGTACGGGACCCCTGGCGGCCGGCGATACGGCTCGCCCTGGACCAGGCCGCCCTGGCCGTCCGGGGCGGGGACGTCCCCGTCGGCGCCGTCGTGCTGTCCCCGGACGGTACGACGGTGCTCGGCGCCGGGCACAACGAACGCGAGGCCACCGGTGATCCCACGGCCCACGCGGAGGTCCTCGCCCTCCGGCGGGCGGCGGCCGCGCTGCACACGGCGGCGGGCGGCGTCCCCGGCACGGGCGGCGCGTGGCGGCTGACCGGGTGCACGCTCGTCGTGACGCTGGAGCCGTGCACGATGTGCGCGGGCGCGCTGGTCCAGTCCCGGGTGGACCGGGTGGTCTACGGCGCCCGGGACGACAAGGCCGGCGCGGCCGGCTCCCTGTGGGACGTGGTCCGCGACCGGCGGCTCAACCACCGCCCGGAGGTGATCGAGGGCGTGCTCGCGGCGGAGTGCGCCCGGCTGCTCACGGACTTCTTCCGGAACCGCTGACGGGCCGCGCCGGTCCGCCGCCGTGGCGCTGACGGCCCGCGCCGGTCCGCCGTCGGCACCGCTGAGGGGCCGCCGCCGGGACCGTCGCCGGGCCGTCGGCGAGTCCCGCGTGGCGTCGGCGGCTATCGATTTCTAACCATGCCGCACTGTGCTGTAAGGTCTCCCTCGGTAGCGTGTCCGAGCGGCCGAAGGAGCTCGCCTCGAAAGCGAGTGTGGCGCAAGTCACCGAGGGTTCAAATCCCTCCGCTACCGCTCGCAGAGGGCCCCGCCGACGGCGGGGCCTTTCGCGTACGCCCGCCCGCAACCGCCGTGCCACGGCGTGCTGTTGACCGTGGGTGAGGCTCCGGAGGTTACACTCGCGCCCGGCAGCAGGGGCCCACGGGGCACTGGCACAGGGGAGGCCGTGGTGGCGGTGAACGCCAAGAAGATCGCCGTGTACGTGCTCGTGGTCTTCGCGCTGTACGTGATCATCACGGACCCGGCCAAGGCGGCCGACTACGTGCAGATAGGCTTCGAGGGCATATCGGACGCGGCGAAGGCCGTCGGCGACTTCATGACCTGGGCCGCCAACGGCGGAAAGAGCTGAGGTACATCCCATGATCCGCCATCTGGTCCTCTTCAAGCTCAACGAGGGCGTCGACCGCGACGACCCGCGGGTCACCGAGGGCGCGGAGGCCTTCCGGGCCCTCGGCGGGCAGATCGGGGAGCTGCGGTCCTGGGAGTGCGCCTGGAACATCAGCGAACGGCCCGACGCCTACGACTTCGCGATCAACTCGGCCGTCGAGGACGCCGGCGCGCTCAAGCGCTACGCGGAGCACCCGGCCCACCAGGCGGCCGTCGCGCGCTGGCGCGAGTTCGCCACCTGGGTGATCGCCGACTACGAGTTCTGAGCCCCGCGCTCCCCGCAGCCCCCCGCCGTTCCGGTGGGGGGCTTTCCTGTGCCCGATGCCCCAACTTGTCGATATTTGAGGACAACACGGCGTTATCGGGTGCTTGCACACGGTGCACATGTCTTGTGATGCTATGACCGCTTTTGACGGATGATTGACGGATGAAGAGGTGGCGTTGACCGTGTCGGCCAGTACTGCGCCGCCTCAGGACGAGGCGGCAGCCCCGACTCCGCCGGCCCCCGAGAAGCGCCGTGGTGCGGACACCCGCGCCCTGACCCAGGTGCTCTTCACCGAGCTGAAGGAACTCACCCCCGGCACGCCGGAGCACCACCGCGTGCGGGGGGCGCTGATCGAGGCGAACCTCCCGCTCGTACGCTACGCCGCCGCCCGCTTCCGCTCCCGCAACGAGCCGATGGAGGACGTCATCCAGGTCGGCACCATCGGCCTGATCAACGCCATCGACCGGTTCGACCCGGACCGGGGCGTGCAGTTCCCGACCTTCGCGATGCCCACCGTGGTCGGCGAGATCAAGCGCTACTTCCGGGACAACGTCCGCACGGTCCACGTGCCGCGCCGGCTGCACGAGCTGTGGGTCCAGGTCAACAGCGCGACCGAGGACCTGACCACGCTCTACGGCCGCTCGCCGACCACCGCCGAGATCGCCGAGCGGCTGCGGATCAGCGAGGAGGAGGTGCTCAGCTGCATCGAGGCGGGGCGCTCCTACCACGCCACCTCGCTGGAGGCCGCCCAGGAGGGCGACGGACTGCCCGGCCTGCTGGACCGCATCGGCTACGAGGACCCGGCCCTGGACGGCGTGGAACACCGCGACCTCGTCCGCCATCTGCTCGTCCAGCTCCCCGAGCGCGAACAGCGCATCCTGCTGCTGCGCTACTACAGCAACCTCACCCAGTCCCAGATCAGCGCGGAACTCGGCGTCTCCCAGATGCACGTCTCCCGGCTGCTCGCGCGCAGTTTCCAGCGGCTGCGCTCCGCGAACCGCATCGACGCGTAACCCGCGGACACTACGCGGAGTTCACCGGTGCCGGGCCCACGGCACGCCGGCGCCCGCCCGGTGCACAGCGGGCGCACGGAAGCACGGCGCGCACGGCGCTGCATCGCCTACCCGATCGGGTGGCGACCGGCACAAGCGCCTCGCTCACCAGGGCAGATGCCGGTGCTCCCGGTCCGAAACACCGTCAGGCCCCTGTCTCGTAGGGGGTATTCGGGTCTTGGGTGTCGACATGTCGGTACAGCGCGTTGCCGACATGTGACATTCTGCGGGAAGCGCGTTTGCCGGGGCTTCGGCACCGGTATTCAGGTGAAGGCTGCGTTGCTCCACGACGGCGCCGCCGCGACCGTCCCGCGACCCAAAGGGGGTGGCATGTCCGCAGACCAGGGCAGCTCGAAGGTGCTGACGCCCACGAAGAGCGAGGCAGCGCCCAAGCAGCTCGACGCTCTCGACGTCCTCGACGGCTTCGACGGCGTCACCGTCCTCGACGCCGTGCCGGCCCCGGCCGTCGGCCCGTCCGCCGAGGCGCTCCCGGCCCCGGAGGCCGCGGCGAACCTCGACACCCGCACGCTGTCCCGGTCCCTGTTCCTGCGCCTGGCCGCGCTGGAGGAGAACAGCCCCGAGCGGGCCTACGTCCGGGACACCCTGATCGAGCTGAACCTCCCGCTGGTCCGGTACGCGGCGGCGCGCTTCCGCTCCCGCAACGAGCCGATGGAGGACATCGTCCAGGTCGGCACCATCGGCCTGATCAAGGCGATCGACCGGTTCGACTGCGAGCGCGGGGTGGAGTTCCCGACCTTCGCGATGCCCACGGTGGTCGGCGAGATCAAGCGGTTCTTCCGCGACACCTCGTGGTCCGTGCGGGTCCCGCGCCGGCTCCAGGAGCTGCGGCTGGCCCTCACCAAGGCCAGCGACGAGCTGTCCCAGAAGCTGGACCGCTCGCCCACGGTGACGGAGCTGGCCGCCGTGCTCGGCGTCTCCGAGGAGGACGTGGTCGACGGCCTCGCGGTCGGCAACGCCTACACCGCCTCCTCGCTGGACTCGCCGGCCCCGGAGGACGACGGCGGCGAGGGCTCGCTCGCCGACCGGCTCGGCTACGAGGACGCGGCGCTGGAGGGCGTGGAGTACCGCGAGTCCCTCAAGCCCCTGCTGGCCAAACTCCCGCCGCGCGAGCGCCGGATCATCATGCTGCGCTTCTTCGCGAACATGACCCAGTCGCAGATCGGTGACGAGGTCGGCATCTCCCAGATGCACGTCTCCCGGCTGCTGACCCGGACCCTGGCCCAGCTCCGCGACGGCCTGATCTCCGACTGAGGCACCGGGACCGTTTCCCGCGCGCGGCTTCGTAGCCGTACGGCGTGATCCCACGCAGGGCCGCCGGGGCGCCTTCGGGCGCTCCGGCGGCCGTCGCCGTCCTGGGCGGCGTGGTGACCGTTTGCGTGGGTCGGGCCGGACGGTGACGGCACCCGGACGGTGACGGCACGCGGTCGGCAGGGGCCGGTCGGTCGGTACGTGCGGCGGGAGAGCCGCGCGCCACATCAGCGCGCGCCGGTCCGGCTGATGTCAACGCACGCCCACGATCCGGCGGTTGGCCCGCCGCCACGAGCCCGTGCCGCGCCGCCGCCACGAGTCCCTACCGCGCCGGCGTCTCGACGCCGGCGCTTAGCGACCCACGATTCGACACCGGTGATGCGCCGCCGGCGAGGCGGCACCGACGCCTCGTCGCCGGTGCCGGCCGGTCGTCTACTTCAGCGCGAGCCAGGCGACGCCGGCCACCACGGCGAGCGCCACGATGACACCGATGATCAGCCCGACCCGGGGACCGGACGGAGCCGCCTGCTGCTGCCGCCCCTGAGGAGCCTCGTCGACGAACGCGCGGAACATCTGGGTGCTGCCGGCGGGGTCGTAATTGCCCTGGGGGCCCTGGGTGTTAGCCATGCCCCGAGACCCTAGCGAATCCAGCCGACCGGCCCAAGTGCGGGGCCACCGGGACAGACGGGGGCACGTCACCCGCACTCACCTGCATATTTACGTTCGCAACACTTGCCTTTGCCAACTTTTTGCGCGCCCGCCTCCGAGCTTGTTTGCCTTCAGCAACCAAACAGTCGTATGGTTGCCCCAAGCAACGAATACGGGAGGTGTGATGGCCGAGCGGGCGCAGTTTGAAGAGCTGGCGCGTCAGCTCAGTGCCGTCGGAGCCGTGAAACGGGACATGGAGCGGATCCTTCCGCCCGACTGCCCGGCCGGCTCGGCTGCCGTGCTGACCCTGCTCGGCCGTCACGGCGACATGCGCATGAGCAAGCTGGCGGAACTGCTCGCCGTCGACATGTCGGTCACCAGCCGCCATGTCGCGCACGTCGCCGCGTACGGCTGGATCGAGCGGCTGCCGGACCCCGCGGACAAGCGTTCGCGCATCCTGCGGCTGACACCGGAGGGAATGGAGCAGCTCGACGAGCTGTCCCGCCGGAGCACACACCTGCTGGCCGAGCGGCTGGCGGACTGGTCCGACGAGGAGGTCGGCCAGCTGATCCGGCTGATGACGCGGCTGCGTACGTCCTTCGGTGACTGCCGGTCCGCCCCGGTCCGCATCCCCGCCCCCGTAGTCGAAGAGACCACCCGTACACCCGCAAGCACGTAAGAAAAGGAAGCCCATGGCAACGACCACACCAGCCGGTGTGCGGGCTCACGCCAAGCACGGGGGAGGCTCCCACGGCGACGCGCCCATGACGCACCGGCAGATCATGGAGGCCCTCTCCGGGCTGCTGCTCGGCATGTTCGTGGCGATCCTGTCGTCCACGATCGTCTCCAACGCCCTGCCCCACATCATCGGGGACCTCGGCGGCGGCCAGTCCGCCTACACCTGGGTGGTCACCGCCGCCCTGCTGTCGATGACCGCGGCCACTCCCCTGTGGGGCAAGCTGGCCGACCTGTACAGCAAGAAGGCTCTCGTCCAGATAGCCCTGATCATCTACGTGGTCGCCTCGATGGCGGCCGGGCTGTCGCAGAACCCCGGCATGCTCATCACCTTCCGGGTGTTCCAGGGCATCGGCGTCGGCGGTCTGTCCGCCCTGGCGCAGATCGTCATGGCGGCGATGATCTCCCCGCGTGAGCGCGGCCGTTACTCCGGCTACCTCGGTGCCACCTTCGCCGTCGCCACCGTCGGCGGCCCGCTGCTCGGCGGTGTCATCACCGACACCTCCTGGCTGGGCTGGCGCTGGTGCTTCTACGTCGGCGTGCCCTTCGCGATCATCGCGCTGATCGTGCTGCAGAAGACCCTGCACCTGCCCGTGGTCAAGCGCGAGGTCAAGGTCGACTGGGGCGGCGCGACGCTGATCGCCGCCGCCGTCTCCCTGCTGCTGGTCTGGGTCACCTTCGCCGGTGACAAGTACGACTGGCTGTCCTGGCAGACCTGCGCGATGGTCGGCGGCTCGATCGTCCTGGGCGCGCTGTTCGTGCTCGTGGAGTCCAAGGCGAGCGAGCCGATCATCCCGCTGCGCCTGTTCCGCAACCGCACGATCACGCTGGCGTCGCTCGCCTCGCTGTTCGTCGGTATCGCGATGTTCTCCGGCACCGTGTTCTTCAGCCAGTACTTCCAGCTGGCCCGCGACAAGTCCCCGACGATGTCGGGCGTCATGACCATCCCGATGATCGGCGGTCTGTTCGTCTCCTCGACCGTCTCGGGTCAGTTCATCACCCGCACCGGCCGCTGGAAGGCGTGGCTGGTCAGCGGTGGCGTGCTGGTCACGGCCGGCCTGCTGCTGCTCGGCGGCATCCGGTACGACACGGACTACTGGAAGATGGCCATCTTCATGGCGCTGCTGGGTCTCGGCATCGGCATGATGATGCAGAACCTGGTGCTCGCCACGCAGAACCAGGTGGCGCCCTCCGACCTCGGCTCGGCCAGCTCCACGGTCACCTTCTTCCGCTCGCTCGGCGGTGCGGTCGGCGTCTCGGCGCTCGGTGCCGTGATGTCCCGCCGGATCACCCACTACGTCGAGGACGGCGTCTCCGCGCTCAGCCCCAAGTACCAGGCCGCCCTGTCCGGCAGCTCGGGCTCGACCGACAGCATCCCGGACATGAACGCCCTCCCGGCGCCCATCCGGACGCTGATGGAGAGCGCCTACGGCCACGGCATCGCCGACGTCTTCCTGATCGCCGGCTGCCTCGCCGCCGTCGCCTTCCTGATCACGCTCTTCATCAAGGAGGTCCCCCTGAGGACGCAGGGCGCGCTCGCGCAGTCCGCCGAGACCACCGCCCCGGCCCAGGCCGAGGCCCCGGCCGCCGCCCAGGCCGCCGCAGCCCCGGCTCCGGTCCCGGCCGCGGTCGCCGTGACCAGCCCGGCCGACGGCACCGCCGTGGAGACCCGGCCGATGACGGCCGTCGCCACGGTCGCCGAACCCGGCGCCGGCGCCGGTGACGGCGGCACCCCGGTGCACGGCTTCGTCCGCGGCGCCGAGAGCGCCCCGGTCCCGCAGGCCGCGGTCACGCTGATCTCGCTCTCCGGCCGCCAGCTCGGCCGCTCGGTCGCCCAGGCCGACGGTTCCTACGCGCTCGCCGCGCCGGGCACCGGGTCGTACGTCCTGATCGCCTCCGCCGACGGCTACCAGCCGCAGGCCTCCACCGTCGTGGTGGGCGAGGAACCGCTGTCGTACGACATCCTGCTCAGCGGCACCAGCGGGCTGACCGGTGTGGTCCGGGCCGCCGGGAGCGCGCTGCCGGTCAAGGACGCCATGGTGATCGTCACCGATGTGCGCGGTGACCTGCTGGCCACCGCCGCCACCGGCGAGCAGGGCGACTTCGCCCTCACCGAGCTGGTGCCGGGCACGGTGACCGTCGCGGTCAACGCCAGCGGCTACCGGCCGCGCGCCCTGCCGGTCGAGGTCGGCGCCACCGGCGTCACCCGCGTCGAGGTCGACCTGGACGCCGGCGCCCGGCTCCAGGGTGTCGTCCGGGCCCCGCACGGTCCGCTGGCCGACGCCCGGGTGACCCTGGTCGACCAGGCCGGCAACGTGGTCGGCAGCGCCACCACCGGGTCGGACGGGGCGTACGCCTTCACCGACCTGGACGGCGGCGAGTACACCGTCATCGCGACCGGCTACCCGCCGGTGGCCACCGCGCTGACCGTGACCGGCCCCGGCGTGGACGGCCACGACATCGAACTCGCCCACCCCGGCGAGTAGCCACACCCCGGCCCGTGGCGGCGCGCGCCCTGAGCGGAGGGCGCGCCCGCCACGGGCCGGTCTCATACGACCACTTTTTAAGCCTTTTCAGGGAGAAAACGGGATGGGACTGACCGCGAAGATCCGTACGCGGGACGGGTGGGCCGTGTCGCACGCGGTCGTCACGGTGACGGACATGACCGGTTCGCAGGTGCTGCGCGCCGAGACGGACGCCGAGGGGGCCGTACGGGACACCACCGAGCTGGCCCCGGGGGCGTACACCGTGATCGTGACCGCCATCGGATACGCGCCGGCCGCGTCCAGCGCCATCGTCACCGCCAGCGGCCGGGCCGAGGTCGGCACGGTCACGCTGGCCCGGCAGGGCGGCACCGAGCTGCCGCCGCCCGGCCCCTGGACCATCGACCCGGTGCACTCCTCCGTCGCCGCGGTCGCCCAGCACCTGGGCATCTCCAGCGTGCACGGCCGGTTCACGGAGTTCGGCGGCACGATCGAGATCGCGCCCGACGACATCGCCAAGTCACGGGTGGAGGCGGTGATCCGGGCGGCGTCCATCGACACCGGCAACGGCATGCGCGACACGCACCTGCGCTCGGCGGACTTCCTGGACGTCGAACGCCACGCGGAGATCACCTACCGCTCCACGGACCTGACCCAGGCCGGCCCCGACCGCTGGACCGTGCGCGGCGAGCTGTCCCTGCACGGTGTCGTACGGCCGGTCGACCTGGACCTCGCCTACCTCGGCACCGGCGCCGACCCGTGGGGCGGCACCCGCGCCGCGTTCCGGGCCACCGCCGAACTGCGCCGCGAGGACTTCGCGATGAACTACAACCAGGTCCTCCAGGCGGGCATCGCCGCCATCGGCACCACGCTGAAGGTGGAGCTGGACATCCAGGCGGTGCAGGGCGACTCGCTGCCCCAGGCGTAGGCACAGCAGGGTCAGCCACGAGCGGGCCGGTTGCCCCTAGGGTGCTGGTATGGCACCGAACATCGCTACCACCACCCGAGTGTCGCCGGCCGAGCTGCTGGACTTCGTACGGCCCCGCCACCGGGCCCTGCTGATCACCCGCAGGGCCGACGGCTCCCCGCAGGCGTCCCCGCTGACCTGCGGGGTGGACGACTCCGGCCGGATCGTCGTCTCCACCTATCCGGAGCGGGCCAAGACCCGCAACGCCCGGCGCGATCCGCGGGTCGCCCTGGTCGTCCTCAGCGACGACTGGAACGGCCCGTGGGTGCAGATCGAGGGCACGGCCGAGGTCGTCGACGCCCCCGACTCCGTGGAACCGCTGGTCGAGTACTACCGGAACATCGCCGGCGAGCACCCGGACTGGGACGAGTACCGCGCGGCCATGCTCCAGCAGGGCAAGTCCCTCATCCGGGTGACGCCGGAGCGGTGGGGTCCGGTGGCGACCGGCGGCTTCCCGGCCCGGCTGGTGACGGACGAGTAGCAGGACCGGGGCGCGGTCAGCCCCGGGCGACCATCGCCTCGATGCCGGCGACCAGCAGGTCCAGGGCGAAGGTGAAGTCGCGGTCCATCATCTCCGCGACCGTGTCACCGCCGCGGGCGTCCATGATCCGCTTGGCTTCCTGGATGTACGCCGCGGTCCCCGGCTCCTGCTGGACCGACCGCATCGCCTGCGCGTGGTACTCGTCCGGGGTCAGCCCCGAGTCCGTGATCCGGGACAGGAAGTGGGCCTCGATCGTGCCGTAGCCGTACACGAACTGGAAGACGGCCGAGATGGCGCTCGTCACCCGGTTCTCCGGCAGCCCGGCCCGGCCGACGACCCGCTGCACCGTGCGGGAGAAGACCAGCGCGTGCGGCCCGATGTTGAGGTAGCGCCCGGCCAGCGGTGACAGCCAGGGGTGCCGCACCAGCAGCGCCCGGTACTCCGCGGCCAGCGCCCGCAACTGCTCCCGCCAGTCGGCGGTGTCCTCCTCGCCGGGCAGCCGCAGCTCGCCGAAGGCCGCGTCCAGGGCGAGTTCCAGCAGGTCGTCCTTGGTGTCGACGTACCAGTACAGGGACATCGCCGTCACGTTCAGCTCGCCGGCCAGCCGGCGCATGGAGAACCTCGCCAGGCCCTCGGCGTCCAGCAGCCGCACCGACGCCTCGGTGATCCGCTCCCGGTCGAGCCCGGAGGGCTGCCCGCCGCGCCCGCCGCGCCCGCTCTTGCCCGACAGCCACACGCTGTCCCGCGCCGACCGGCCCGCTGCCTTCGTCACCGGCGCACCTTTCTCGATTCCGGCCACTGTCCCCGCCTGTTCCCGGCCACGGTCCCAACTTAGGGCGTCCCGGCGGGAACGGGTGCCCAGGGTGGTCAGGCCGGCACCCGCTCCGCCCGCCGCAGCAGTCCCGCCGCCAGGAGACCGCCCAGCAGCACGGCCGCCGCGCCCACCAGCTGACCGGTGCCCAGCCCGTCGGCCAGGGACTTCCCCGACGCCACCGTAGAGCTGAGCACAGCACCGAGGACGGCGACACCAAGACCGTTCCCGAACTCGGCCAACGTTCCGTTGATGCCGGCGCCCACACCCGCCTTCTCCGGCGGGATCGCGCTCATGATGGCGTGCGCCATCGCCGGATTCGCCACCGCGCACCCCGCGCCGATCAGCAGCAGCCCCAGCAGCGTGCCGGCATAGCCGTGGCCGCCGGTCTCGGCGATGGCCACCAGTCCCGCCGCCATCAGCGCCATCCCGAGCGCGATCGACACCGGGGTGCCCAGCCGCGCCGCCCACTTCGCCGAGACGCCCGTGAAGTTGAGCAGCACCACCGTCAGCGCCAGCGGGGCGGTCCGCAGACCCGCCTCCAGCGGCCCGTAGCCGAGCACGGACTGCAGGTGCTGGGTGAGCAGGAACAGCGCGCCGCCCATGCCGAACGTGATGAGCACCGCCCCGGCGACCGCGCCCGTGAACCGCCGGTCCCGGAAGAAGTACAGGTCGAGCATCGGCTCCCCGGCCCGGCTCTCCCACCAGGCGAAGGCGGCCAGCACCAGCACCGCGACGGCCGCCGTGGCGAGCACCCGCGCCGAGGTCCAGCCGTGTCCGGGGCCGGAGATGATCGCGTAGACGAGCGCGGCCATGCCGATGGTGGACAGCAGCGCGCCGGGCAGGTCGGGGCGGTCGCCGCGCGGGTTGCGGGACTCGGGCACCAGGGCGGCCACCGCGGCCAGGGCCAGCGCCACCACCGGGAGGTTGATCAGGAAGATCGCGCCCCACCAGAAGTGGTCGAGGACGAAGCCGCCGATCAGCGGGCCGCCGGCGAAGCCCAGCGCGTTGACCGCACTCCACACGCCGATCGCCTTGGGCTGCTCCTCGGGGGCGAAGATCTGCATCGCCACGGCCAGTGTGGTGGTCAGCAGCAGGGCACCGCCGATGCCCATGCCGGCCCGCGCGGCGACGAGCCGGCCGGTGCTGTCGGCGAGTCCGGCCACCAGGGAGCCGGCGCCGAACAGGGCGAGCCCGGTGAGCAGCATCTTCTTGCGGCCGTAGCGGTCGGCGGCGCTGCCCGCGGTGAGCAGCAGGCCCGACTGGACCAGGGAGTAGGCGTTGATCATCCACTGGATGTCGGAGGTCGTCGCGCGCAGCTCCCGGGTGAGCGAGGGGATGGCCACGTTCAGGACGGTGTTGTCGAGCAGCACGGTGAGCTGCGCGAGGCAGATGACGCCGAGGATCAGCCAACGGCGGGGATGACCATGCGATACGGGCATGCTGTACACCGTATAGGGGCCGCTATACGGTGTACAGCATGTTTTCCGGACGGGAGGCCGGCCGCTACTTCTTCCGCGTGAGGTCGTAGAAGGTCGCCGATCCCACCGTCACCTTCTCGAAGGTGTCCTGGACCCAGGAGCTGATCGCGGAGGCGGTGCCGCCCCCGCCCATGCCACCGCCGCCCATACCGCCGCCGGCGATGAAGTAGTGGATCCGGCCGTCCGCGACGTACTTCTTGAACCCGGCCAGGGTCGGGGACGGGTCGGTGCCGTTGAAGCCGCCGATCGCCATCACCGCCTTTCCGGTGGCGAGTTGGTAGCTGGCCGCGTTCTGCGAGCCGACGGAGGCCGCCGCCCAGGTGTACTGCGAGGCGTTGCGCGCCAGCAGCCGCCGGGCCTCGGCCGACACGTCCGCGCCGTTCAGCAGGCCGCCGACGCCGCCTCCGCCGCCCTCACCCGCCCGGCCGCCGGGGAAGCCGAAGCCGCCGCCGTTCCGCTGGCCGGTGCCGTCGCTCCCGCCCTGGCCCGGCAGACCACCGCCGCCCGGGAAGCCGTTGCCCTGCGGGCCCTGTCCGCCCTGACTCCCCTGTCCGCCCTGCGGGTTCGGCTGCCCCTGCCCGGGCAGGCCGCCGCCGAAGCCGCCGCGCGGGCCCATGCCGCCGTCCCCGCCGGGACCGCCGGGACCGCCGGGGCCGCCGGGGCCGCCCCGGCCGCCCATCCTGCTCGCGCCCGCCGGTCCCGCCGTGACGATCGACCCGGTGTGGCCCTGCCGGAGCGTGCTCAGGGTGTACGCCGCCGGTCCGGCCAGCGCGGCCACGAGGCCAGCCGCCGCCACCGCGCGGGCCAGGCGCGGGGAGGTCCGGCCGGCGAAGACCAGTCCGAGCGCCGCGGCCAGCCCGCCGGTCAGGACCAGCCACTTCAGCCACGGCAGGTAGTCGGGGGTGCGGTTGAGCAGGACGTAGCCCCAGGCCGCCGCCGCGACCACGGCCGCGGCGAGCGTGACCGCGGCCCGCCAGTCCCGGCGCCGCTGCCACAGCAGCGCGGAGCCCATGCCGGTCACGGCCGCGAGGTAGGGCGCGAGGGCCACGGTGTAGTACTGGTGGAAGATGCCCGCCATGAAGCTGAAGACCGCCATCGTCATCAGCAGCGACCCGCCCCACACCAGGAACGAGGCCCGGGTGACGGACGTCCGGCGGGCCCTGCGCGTGGCCAACAGGCCGGCCGCCAGCAGGATCAGCGCGGCGGGCAGCAGCCAGGAGATCTGGCCGCCGATGTCGGAGCCGAACATCCGGTCCCAGCCGGTCTCGCCCCACATGCCGGTGCCGCCCGCCCTGCCACCGCCGCCGACGCTGCCGCTCTCCTCGCCGTTGAGCCGGCCGAGCCCGTTGTAGCCGAAGGTCAGCTCCAGGAAGCTGTTGTTCTGCGAGCCGCCGATGTACGGGCGGGAGGAGGCCGGCCACAGCTCGACCACGGCCACCCACCAGCCGCCCGAGACGACCAGCGCGAGCGTCGCCGCCGCCAGTTGCCCGAGCCGCTTGCGCAGCGGCACCGGCGCGCAGACCGCGTACACGGCCGCCAGGGCCGGCAGGATCAGGAACGCCTGGAGCGTCTTGGCGAGGAACGCGAAGCCGATCGCGACGCCGGCCCACACCAGCCACTTGGTCCGGCCGTCGGCCACGGCCCGGACGACGAGGTAGCAGGCCACCGTCATCAGCAGGGCCAGCAGGGCGTCGGGGTTGTTGAACCGGAACATCAGCGCGGCGACCGGGGTGAGCGCGAGGACCGCGCCCGCGATCAGGCCGGCCCCGGGGCCGAACCGGCGGCGTACGGCCGCGTGGACGACGGCGACGGTCGCCACGCCCATCAGCACCTCGGGCGCGAGGATCGCCCAGGAGTTCAGGCCGAAGAGCCGCACCGACAGCGCCATCGGCCACAGCGCGGCCGGCGGCTTGTCGACCGTGATGGCGTTGCCCGCGTCGAGCGAGCCGAAGAAGAACGCCTTCCAGGAGGTACTGCCCGCCTGGACGGCCGCCGAGTAGAAGGAGTTGGCGTAACCGGAGGCGCCGAGGTCGTACAGGTAGAGCAGGAGGGTGGCGGTCAGCAGGGCGAGGAGGGCCGGGCGCGCCCAGCGGGGGTCCTCGGGCCGGCCGCGCCACAACCGGTGCGGGAACGGCTGCCCCGGCTGGTCCGACTGGTCCGCTCCGGGCGCCCCGGGCGGCGCGGCCGGTGGCTCCTCCCCGGCGGTCGTGCCGTTCTGCCGGGCGGCCGGCGGGTCGTAGTGGGCGGTCATCGGGCATCCCCCGGGTCGGTGTCGTGCGGGCGCGCCGAACGCGGCCGCAGGGTGGTGTCGGTGCCGGTCCCCGGCTCGTACGCGGTCCGCTCGCCCGTCCGGCCGTACGTCCGGCCGTACGTCCGGCCGTCCCCTTCCCCGTACGTCCGCTCACGGGTCCGGTCGTCCGGGTGCGGGGAACGGGGGCGAGGCAGCGGGGTCTGGGGGCGGTCCGGGAACACCCAGGCGCGGAAGAGCAGGAACCGCAGCACGGTCGCCGCGAGGTTGGCGGCGATGAGCACCGCCAGCTCGGTGGAGTGCGCCGGGCCGGCGGAGGCCGTGTGCAAGGCGGCGAGCGAGCCGCTGGTCAGGGCGAGGCCGATGCCGAAGACGACCAGGCCCTGCGCCTGGTGCCGGGCCGCGCCGCCCCGGCCGCGCACCCCGAAGGTGAGCCGGCGGTTGGCGGCCGTGTTGGCCACGGCGGAGACCAGCAGCGCGAGCGCGTTGGCGGTCTGCGCGCCGGCGAACTGCCGGAAGCCGCTGTACAGCAGCAGGTAGCAGAGGGTGGACAGGGCGCCGACCACGCAGAAGCCGGCCAGCTGGCGGGCCAGGCCGCCGGGCACGCCGGTCAGCTCGCGGTCGCGCGGGTCGTCGCCGAAGGGCCGGGCCAGCCGGTCCAGCGGCAGCGAGCCGGTGGCCAGGGCCTTGCCGATCCGCCACACGCCCTTGAGGTCGTCGGTGGCCGTCCGCACGAGGTGCACGGTGGAGTGCGGGTCGTCGACCCAGTCCACCGGCACCTCGTGGATCCTCAGGCCCGCCCGCTCGGCCACCACCAGCATCTCGGTGTCGAAGAACCAGCCGGTGTCCTCCACCAGCGGCAGCAGCACTCGGGCCACATCCCGCCGGATCGCCTTGAAGCCGCACTGCGCGTCGGAGAAGCGGGCCTGGAGCGAACCGCGCAGGATCAGGTTGTAGGCCCGGCTGATGAACTCCCGCTTGGGGCCGCGTACGACCCGGGAGGCACGGGCGAGCCGGGAGCCGATCGCCAGGTCCGAGTGGCCGGAGATCAGCGGGGCGACCAGCGGCAGCAGGGCGTTGAGGTCGGTGGACAGGTCGACGTCCATGTAGGCGAGGACCGGGGCGTCCGACGCCGACCACACGGTCCGCAGCGCCCGCCCCCGTCCCTTCTGCTCCAGCCGGACGGCGGTGACCTCGGGCAGCTCCGCCGCCAGGCGTGCCGCCACCAGCGGGGTGGTGTCCGTGGAGGCGTTGTCCGCCACGGTGATGCGGAACGCGTACGGGAAGGTGCGCGCGAGGTGCTCGTGCAGTCCCCGGACGCACGGCTGGAGGTCCTTCTCCTCGTTGTAGACGGGGATCACTACGTCCAGGACAGGCGTTCCGGCGTCCGCGGCCGGGAGGTGCTCCCGCGCCGGCAGGGTGCCGGGAGAAGAGTCGGTTGGCATGACCCGACTCTCCTCAGGCGCCCTGTTCCACCCGTGTGCTGACGCTGTGCCAGGCCTGTGAATGCGAGGCGGGGCGCGTGTTCGGCGCCGGGTGCGTGCGGGGGGCGGGGTGCGTGCGGTCGGTTGGCGGGCCGCCGCCCGGTGCCGGCTCCGGGGTGGCCGCGATGAGCGCCGGCTCCGGGGTGGCCGGCGTGAGTGCCGGCAGGCGCACCGTGAACACCGTGCGCCCCGGCACGCTGTCCACGGTCACGGCACCGCCGTGCGCCCCGGTCACCGCCTGCACGATGGCGAGCCCCAGGCCCGTCGACCCGGTGGCCCGGGAGCGCGCGGAGTCGCCGCGGGCGAACCGCTCGAAGACGTGCGGCAGCAGCTCCGCCGGGATGCCCGGCCCGTCGTCCTGCACGTTGACGCACACCCACGGCCCGCGCCGGCGCACCCGCGCGGTGACGGTCGTACCGGGGGGCGTGTGCTTGCGGGCGTTGCCCAGCAGATTGACCAGCACCTGCTGGAGCCGTGCCGCGTCCGCCGATACCGGGGCCGGCGCATCGGGCAGGTCGAGCCGCCAGTCGTGGTCCATGCCCGCCGCCCGCGCGTCGCTGACCGTGTCGACCACCAGCGGGACCAGATCGGTGGGCTCGAACCGGAGCGGGCGCCCGGCGTCGAGCCGGGCGAGCAGCAGCAGGTCCTCGACGAGCAGGGTCATCCGCCCGGCCTCGGACTCGATACGGCTCAGCGCGTGCCGGGTGTCGGGCCCGACCCGCTCGTGTCCGCGCCGGGTCAGCTCGGCGTAGCCGCGGATGGAGGCGAGCGGGGTCCGCAGCTCATGGCTGGCGTCGGCCACGAACTGCCGTACCCGCGTCTCGCTGCGCTGCCGGGCGTGCAGGGCGCCGTGCACGTGGTCGAGCATCCGGTTGAGCGCGGCGCCGACCCGGCCGACCTCGGTGTGCGGGTCGCACTCCGCCTCCGGGACCCGTTCGCTGAGGTGCACCTCGCCGGTGTGCAGCGGGAGTTCGGAGACCCGGGTGGCGGTGGCGGCGACCCGGCGCAGCGGGCGGGTGGCGACGCCGACGAGCACGTGCCCGGCGATACCGGCGGCGACGAGACCGGCGGCGGTGACACTGACCTCGACCAGGATGAGCGTGTCGATGTTGTCGTCGGTCTCCCGGGTGGGAATGCCGACGTAGTAGCCGCTGCGGAAGCGGACGCGGTACGTGCCCAGCCCCGGCAGCCGCGCGGTGTGCGCCCGGTCGTCCCGGGCGACCTCGCCGAGAGCGCTCTTCTGGGCGGCGGTGAGGTCCACGGCGCTCATGGCGAACGTGGCCGCGGACTGCTTGCCGACCTTGCCGCCGGTGACGGTGGTGCCGGTGACGACGGCCACGAGGGAACCGCTGGGCTGGGGACCGTACTTGACGAAGGCGCCGAGGTCGCTCGGCTTGCGCCGCGGGAGCCGCCGGCCGTCCTCGCCGGGCAGGCCCGTGTCCGGGCCCGGCGGCGGGAAGGCGCCCGACGCCCGCGCCGTGGCCTCTCCGAGCTGCTGGTCCAGTTGGTCGTACAGATGGGAGCGCAGCGCCAGGGTCGTCACCGTCCCGATCACCGCGCACACCACCGCGACCAGCGTCACCGACGCGAAGACGAGCCGTGTCCGCAGGGTGCGAGGCTGCCCCGTCCGGCGCCGCCGCGGACGCCGGCCGCTCATGACACGGCGGGCTTGATCAGGTAACCGGCCCCCCGCCGGGTGTGGATCATCGGCTCGCGGCCCGCGTCGATCTTCCGCCGCAGGTAGGAGATGTACAGCTCGACGACATTGGCCTGGCCGCCGAAGTCGTAGGACCACACGCGGTCCAGGATCTGGGCCTTGCTCAGCACCCGCCGGGGGTTGCGCATCAGGAAGCGCAGCAGCTCGAACTCGGTGGCGGTGAGGTGGATGGAATCCCCGCCCCGCGTCACCTCGTGGCTGTCCTCGTCCAGCGTCAGGTCGCCCACGACGAGCACCGATTCGGACCGCCGGTCCGCGGCGCCCGCCCGGCGGATCAGGCCCCGCAGCCGGGCGACGACCTCCTCCAGGCTGAACGGCTTGGTGACGTAGTCGTCGCCGCCGGCGGTGAGCCCGGCGATGCGGTCCTCCACCGCGTCCTTGGCGGTGAGGAACAGCACGGGCACCTCCGGCAGTTCGCGCCGCAGCCGGCCGAGCACGGCCAGGCCGTCCATGTCCGGCAGCATCATGTCGAGCACGACGGCGTCGGGCCGGAACTCGCGGGCCGCCTGCACGGCGCCCTGCCCGTCCCCCGCACTCCTGATCTGCCAGCCCTCGTAACGGAGGGCCATGCTGAGCAGTTCGGTGATCGACAGCTCGTCGTCCACCACGAGCACCCGGACGGGGCTCCCGTCCGGCCTCAGCAGTTCGGTGCGCCCCTGGGGCGAGGTCGTGGTCATGGGGGACACCTTGGCGGCGCCCGGTGAGAAGACGCTTTCCAGAATCTGTGATTTCTCTGAGAAACCCTTGGGAACCTCCCGGGGGACCTCCGGTGTCCCGCCTCCGGCGCCCCGGGTCAGAACAGCGCGTCCGGCGCCCGGCCGAACTCCCGTACCGGAAAGGAGTGTCCGGCCGCCGCGGTCCCGGCCGGCAGCAGCTCCCAGCCGGTCATCAGCCGGGTGTCCAGGACGACGACCCCGCGGTCGCCGGCCGCCAGGTGGAGATCGGGCCCGGCGGCCGCGACCAGTTCACCGCGCACGGCCCCGCCCGGCACCAGCTCCACGATCGCGCCGGCCGCACCGGGAGCCGCGTCGATCCCGAACGCGCGGACGTGATCGACCACATGGCAGGGTTCCGGCCGCAGCGACTGCGGCCACCCGGGCAGCGCGACGGCCCGCGCGTGCAGCTCCCGCACCTCGGCGGCGCGCGCCGCCTCCGTCTCCGGCAGCGCCGAGCGCACCGCCCGCTTCTCGGCGTACGGCACCCGGTCCGGCACCCGCAGCGCGGCCCGCAGCAGCTCCTCGGTGCGGCGCGCGGCCATCAGCGGACCGGTGCCGAGCCAGCTGAAACAGACGGCGCCCTGCTCCAGCAGCCGGGCCGGACCGCGCTCGGCGGCGGTGATGCCGACCTTCGGCAGCCCGGGCCCGAACCACGCCAGATACACCCGGTACGGCCGCGGGTCGTCCGCGAGCGTGTCGGCGGCCACCGAGTGCGCCCGGTCCAGCCGCGCGCACTCCTCGCACCGGGCCCCCGTGCTCCGCCCCGGCACGGCGGCCCGCAGCGGACAGAGGTTCCCCCGCGCCCCCACACACCGGCGCACGCTGCCCTCCGGCACGGCGAAGGCGACCCGCTTCCCCCACGTGAGCGCGCTGCGCCGCTCGCCGTCCCAGACCAGCACCGGCCCGTCCGGCGACCAGCGGAGCCCCATGCACTTCCACACCTGTGCCATCACCGACGAGGGTAGGGGGCGGGACTGACAACGGGCTCAGCGACGGGAGCGCGTCCGGCGCGGAGGAGGACGGGAGTGCGCTCACTCGGCCGGTCGGCTGGTCCGACGGTCCGTTGGTACGACGGTCGGCTCGTCCGCTGGTCCGACGGTCAACTGGGCCGCTGGTCCGACGGTCGGCTGGCCCGACCGGCTGACTCGCTCGACCGGCCCGCACACTCGACCGGCCCGCACACTCGACCGGTCCCTCACTCGGTCGGTCCGCACATTCGACCGGGCCGCACGCTCAGCCGGTCCGCACACTCAACCGGTCCGTCACTCCACAGGCCCGCTCACTCCCCAGGCCCAGGCCCGCTCACTCCACAGGAGCCAGCGGCGCCGCTTCCGCGGGCGTCGCCCCGGTCACCGGCGCATGCACCGGCGCCGAAACCGCCGCTTCGGCCCGCCGTCCCCGGCCCGCCAGCCGGCAGCTCACACACCCGGCATGGCCGTGGCGGGCCCGCGTGTCCCGGGCCCGCAGCCCCCACTGCTCCCGCGGCCGTATCCCCGGCGGCTTGCCCCAGCCGGCCAGATGCAGCAGCCAGGTCACCAGCACGCTCGCCGCCACGACGGCCAGTCCGCCGACGACCAGCGGCAGCGAGGCCGCGCACACTCCCCACCCCGCCACACCGCTTCCCACGGTCGCGATGGCGAAGCCGGTCCAGCCGGCGATCGTGTGACCCTCGTCGTACAGACTCATGGAGCCGCCTCCAGGGAACGCAGCACAGTTCTCTCACGGACTAAGCAATTAACAGCCCGAATATCTCACGAACTAAGGGAACGCGAAAGATGCACGGCACGCCGCGCCGGCCCGCCACCCCCGCCCAGGCACTGTCGGCGATGGACCACCTGATCGCCGCCCACCTCATCGGACAGCAGGAGCTGGCACGGCGGCTGGGCCTGACCGTCACCGACCTGACCTGCTTCGCCTTCGTCCTGGAGGCCGGCGACGACCTGCTGACGGCGGGCGACCTCGCGGCCCGCGCCCACGTCACCACGGGCGCGGTGACCGGCATCCTCAACCGCCTGGAACGCGCCGGCTACGTCACCCGGCGTCCGGACCCAGCCGACCGCCGCCGGGTGCGCGTGGCCGCCGTACCGGAGGCCGTCACCCGGGTCGAGGCGGTGTACGCGGGCCACCACAAGCGCCTGACGGCCCTCTTCTCCGCCTACTCCCCGCAGGAGCTGGCGATCGTCACCGACTGGCTGACCCGCACCACGGACCTGGCCCACGAATACCTGGAGAAACTCAACCGGAACGACCCCGCCGAGGAGTGCTGAGCGTCCGCGCCCCACGACCTGCTTTTCATAACTAATAAGGACGCACGAGACCGGTCGATAATAGAAAAGGACGACCATTCCGGCCAACCTTCACCCGTTCGCCGCGCACCCAAGCCCCAACAGGCACGTTACTTCGGATATGAGGAAGGCAACCAGGGAGCAGGCGTTCGAATCCCTCCCGGAGCGGTCACACAGTCCCGCCGGGCGAGCTACGCGCCTGGGCTCCTACACCTACATGCCCGCACCGGCCCGCGCCACCGAGGCCAAGGGGCGGCTGGTGAAGGGAGGCCTTCCCGTCAGCCTCGAGGTGTCCGAGGAAATCCTCCGGGATTTCATGGAGGCCATGAGCCGCCTGGAAAAGGACCTGGCGAGACGCTGGGTCGGTGTCGATTCCCGTGGCACGTCGGCGGAATGACGAAGCCACATCATGTACGATGAACCAACGGGACATTATCCGGAATTCCCCGACTATCCTTACGGATACCGCGGTGGTGGCGGCCGGCACCGGGCGACCGTCGACGCCTTCCAGTCCCCCCTGGTGCCGCCGGACTCCGGCTGGGACCCCGCCGAAGAGCTGGCCTTCATGCTCCAGGACGCCATGGAGGAACAGCAGCCCGGCGTCCCGACGGCGCGCAACGGGGAGTTCCCCACCGGCGAGGAGCAGAAGACCCCGCACGAAGCCCTGGTGGAGATCACGGCGGAACTCCCGCCGGTGCGGGGCCGGCGGCACAACCACCGCAGGGTCCGGGAGCGGCGGGACCGGGACGCGATCCGCATCGCCAGCTATGTCGCCGCCGCCCTGGTCACGGTCATCGCGTCCGCCGTCAGCACGTTCGGCGGCTTCGTCTCCTACGACCCGCTGCGGTTCGTGGCGGAGTCCCGGATGCAGAGCGACGCCGGCTCCGTGTGGCCCCTCCTCGTCTTCGGCCCGTGGCTGGTGGCGTCGCTGTCGATCCTCCGCGCGGCACTGCACCAGCGCCGGGCCTTCCACTCCTGGTGCGTCCTGGTGCTGTTCACCGGCTTCGCCATGACGCTGTGCGTCGCCCAGGCGCCGAAGCAGATCATCGACATCTCGGCCGCGGCCCTGCCCAGCTTCGCGTCCCTGGCCTGCTTCCAGCAGGTGGTACGGCAGATCACCCTCACCCGGCCGCCCCGGCGCACCCTCCCGAGGCACCGTTTCCAGCGCGCCGACACCCCCGCCGACCCCGCCCCGCCCTCGCGTGACGGCCTGGCAGGGGGTGCCGCGCGCCCCGGCAAGACCACTGCGGCCCCGGCCGCTCAGTCCCGGCTGAAGGAGTAGGCGCGCTCCACCCGCGCGACCTCCACGCGGTACGAGGCGTACCACTGCTCCCGCCCGAGCCGCTGCGCCTCCAGGTGCTCGGGGTGGGCCTTCCACGCCGTTATCGACGCCTCGTCCCGGTAATAGAGGACGACGAGGTCCCGGCCGTCCTCGTCCGTCAGCGACTCCCGGCCGAGATAACCCGGCTGTGCCGCGCCCAGCTCGCCCATGCGCGCGTTCATCTCCGCATAGCCTTCGAGATCCTCGGTGGGCCGGGTCGTGATGATCACGACGTAGTACGGCGGTTCCGGACGAACGAACGGCGTGGTCATACGAGAGTCCTCCGTCGGTGAGAAGCAGGTGCGGCCAGGCTAGGGCCTGGGGACACACCGCCGCGATGACCACCGAGTGGGACACCGGGCCCGCCGGCCCGGCTGTCCGACCGTCCGGCTGTCCGGCTGTCCGGCCGTTCGTCGAGGAGGCGGGGGCGGGGCCGTACCCCGCCCGGTCAGGAGGTGAGGACGGAGACGCCGTCGCCGATCAGCTTCAGTCCGAGGACGAAGAACAGGACGGCCATCACCGCGACGTTGTGCTGAGCCGCCCAGTCCTTCCAGTTCACGAGCGTGGTCCGGGCCCGCTCGCCGCCGAGGAGGTAGACGCCGAGCGGGACCAGCAGGCCGAGCGTGGCGATCACGACGAAGACCGCCAGCGAGGCGGCCTGCTGACCGGCGGGCAGTCCGGCCGAGCCGATCGCGGCGCCCGCGGCGATGGTCAGCGGGGCGTTCTTGGCGTTGAGCGCGGCCAGACCCGCGCCGAGCCCGAAGACCTTGACTGGCGCGAGGCGGTCGATCGCCCCCATCCACTTCGGCAGTTTCGCCTGCGAGGGGTCCTTCGGGCGCCGCCGCCACTGCCGGGCGCCGAAGACCAGCAGGACCAGGCCGAGAGCCAGCTTGAGGGCGCCCACCCAGGTGGCCGGATGCTTGTGGGCGGAGGCACCCGCGGGCGAGGCGATCAAGAGCATCACCGTACCCAGCGCCGCCAGCCCCAGGATCCAGCCGACGGTGAAGAGAATGCCGTTCAGGCGTCCCCGGGGCGTGGCCAGGATGAGGATGACGGCGATGATCGGAAGCGGGCTGACCGCGACACCGGCCGCAAAACCCAGCACGTCACCGAGAACTGCGCCCATGGTTGCCTCCTGCGAGGTGGGGGTGGCGATGCCCCGCGCGCGGACAACGGCCGGCGAAGGCGGGAGCCCCGGCCGCCCGGACGGCGGGTCCTCCCGCGCCGGGTGCGTCGCGGGGGCACGGCGGCGCGGAAGCGGCCGACCGGGAAGGTGACGACCCCGTGCCCGGCACGCACGGACCTGTCCCATCTTCCTGCGCCGGGCCCGGTCTGTCCTCGGGAGCCTCTGTCCGCCCCGAGGCGCGGCGCCTCAGGGCCCGGGATGCGGGGCTGCGTACGCGCGGTGAGGATGGAGCGGTGGGGCCGATGGCGCCTCCGTTCCTGGTGCTTGGCCATCCTCACACCGATCCGTGGCGGGGAGTCTCCCGATGACCGCAACCACAAAAGCGAGCCAGTCGGCTCACCCCGACCGTCCGGGCAGGTCGGACGGGGTCTGCAACGAGTTCACCGTGATCACCAAGATCAAGCCCGGAGAGGCCGGCGCACTGCGGGAGGTGCTCGCCGAGCTCTCCGACACGGGGGACGCCGAAAAAGTCCACGAGGCGGTGCGCCAGATCGGCACCCTGCATGACGCGCGGCACGTCATCTTCGACGACGACACCCGGTTCATGTTCGCCAGCGTCTTCGACGGCTCCTGGGACACCTACATCGACGACTTCGCCAAGACGGTGGTCGGGGAGCGCTTCGACAAGGTCTTCTCGCACAGCGAGGGGTTCCCCGGCATCAAAGATCCCGGAGTCAAGGAGTGGTTCGTCGCCCACCAAGCGCCCGCAGGGGTCTTCGTCAGCGCCTATCCCGATCTGACCGTTCAGCAGATCTACAAGGACCACCGCGTGGAGGAGGCGTTCGAGGAGGTGCTGGACACCGCGGAGTTCCGGGCGGCACTGGACGACCCGGCCAACGCGCAGCTGGTGGCCACACCGGCCTTCCAGCGGCTGCTGGAGGAAGCCTCGGCCTAGGACCTCTCGTGTGGATCATGCCGGGCTCGCGGGCCTCGGAACCGGCGCCACGTCGGCGGACCCTGCCGGCGGGTACGGGGCGACCGCCGCAGGCCGGCCCGGACAGAGGCCCGATGCGGAGGCACGAGCAATCATGAACACGACGGCAACGAACAGCGCCGCCAGCGTGCACATCGAGATCGAGGACGTCCAGAGCGGGGCACTGCGCCCGCGGCCCGTGCCGTACGAGGGGAAGTTCATCTTCCTGCGCGTCGACGACCGCCACGCCGGACGCGCCCTGCTGCGGCGGCTGCTCCCGTTGACCTCGGGCGGCCTGCCGAGCGTGGACCTGACCCAGGACGCCTGGGTGGCCGTGGCGCTCACCTACCAGGGGCTGGTGGCCCTGGGGCTGCCCCAGGAGTCGCTGGACAGCTTCCCGCGGGCGTTCCGCGAGGGCATGGCCGCCCGGGCGGAACTGATCGGCGACGTGGGCGAGAACGCGCCGGACCACTGGGAGAAACCCTTCGGGACGGGCGACGTCCACATCGCGCTGAGCGCCCTGTCCTCCGACAGCGGGAAGCTGGAGGCGGAACTGGAACGGGCCCGGATCGCCTACCGGGAGACCCCGGGCGTCGAGGTGATCTGGCAGCAGGACGTCCACCAGCTCCCGACCGGACGCACCACCTTCGGTTTCCGCGACGGCATCAGCCATCCGAACATCGAGGGCGTCGGACTGCCCGGCTCCAACCCGCAGGAAGCGCCCATCAAGGCCGGTGAGTTCATCCTCGGCTACCCCGACGAGACCGGGAACCTGCCGCCCATGCCCAGCCCCGACGTGCTGGGGCGCAACGGCACCTACGTGGCCGTCCGCAAGATCCGCACCGACGTGGCGGCCTGGCGCCGGTACCTGCGCGCCAACAGCTCCGGCGCCGAGGAAAAGGAACTGCTGGCGGCGAAGATGGTCGGGCGCTGGCCGAGCGGGGCGCCGCTGGCGCTGGCACCGGAGCGCGACGACCCGGAACTGGCGGCCGATCCGCAGCGCGTCAACAACTTCATGTACCGGGAGAACGACGACCGCGGCCTGCGGTGCCCCGCCGGAGCGCACATCCGCCGCAACAACCCCCGGGACGCCACCATCGTCGGCGACGCGCGGATGCACCGGCTCATCCGCCGCGGCACCACCTACGGCCCGCCGCTGCCCGAGGGCGTGCTGGAGGACGACGGCGCCGACCGCGGCCTGGTGGGCGTGTTCATCGGCGCCCACCTGGAGCGGCAGTTCGAGTTCATCAAGGCCGAGTGGGTCAACGACGGCAACTTCATCGGCTACCCCGGGGAGAAGGACCCGGTCGCCGGACACCACGACGGGACCGGCAGCGCCACCATCCCGGAGAAGCCCGTCCGGCGCCGCCTGCGCAACCTGCCCAGCTTCGTGGTCACCCGCGGCGGCGAGTACTGCTTCGTACCGGGTCTGCGTGCCCTGCGCTGGCTCGCCGCATTGGAGGACTGAGGGCATCCCCACCCTCCCGAGGCCCGAGCACGCTCTGACGAAGAGGTCGAAGCCATGGCAGCACAGTTCGTCCGCTACACGCCCGACGTCGAAGACGACGACCCCGACTTCGACCGGCATGTGCAGACGGTGATCGAGAAGACCGAGAACTACATCACCGATTCCGTCGAGGCCGGCGGCACCGGCCAGGCCCTGCGCGACGCCCACGCCAAGGGCTACGGCCTGATCCGCGCAGAGGTGGAGATCCTCGACGGGCTGCCCCCCGAGTACGCCCAGGGCATCTACGCCACGCCGGGGACCCACGACGCGCTCATCCGCTTCTCCAACGGCTCGCCGCACGCCGGGGCCGACGCACGGCTGGGCGCCGCCACCGGACTGGCGCTGAAGCTGTTCGGCGTCCCCGGCCCGACCCTGCTGGACGACGAACCGGACACGGGCACCTTCGACTACGCCAATATCAACGGGCCGGTCTTCTTCTGCAACACGGTCGAGCACTACCTGTTCATCCAGGAACTGTTCCTGGACGCGCCGGCCTACTTCTCCCAGGGCCGGCCCGGCGCGCACCGCTTCTTCACCGAGTTCGTGACCGGAAAGGGAACGCTGGACCGGGACGACTGGGCGTGGGACGAGTTCCTGGCCTTCCTGCGCCTGTCCAAGACCAAGCCCCTCAACGTCCTGCTGTCGAGCTACTGGACCATGGGCGCGGTCAGGCACGGCGACTACATCGCCAAGGTGCGCATCACCCCCGACCCGCAGTGCGCCGCGGCGGTGGTCCGGCGCGACATCGACCCGGCCTCCGCACCGGAAGTCTTCCGGCCGGCTCTGGAGGCCGAACTGCGCGAGCGGCCCTACGCCTTCGACATCCAGGTCCAGCTCTGCACGGACCTGGCGCGCATGCCGGTGGAGGACACCACCGTGGAGTGGCCCGAACGGCTCTCGCCACCCGTCACCGTGGCCAGACTGCGGCTCCCGCGGCAGGACATCTCCGGCCCGGAGAACCTGGACCGGATGGACTCGCTGTCCTTCACCCCCTGGCGGGTCACCGCCGAGCACGCCCCCCTCGGCAACATCATGCGGGCCCGCAAAGAGGTCTACCGCCAGTCCTCCATCCAACGCCACAAGCTCAACCGGCAACCACGCACGGAGCCCCGAAGCGCCGACGAGGTATTCACCCCACCCGGATGACAGGGAAAACGCAAGAGGCCCCGGAGTGATCCGGGGCCTCTCGTCTGTGTGCTCACGAAGAGCGACTGAGCTGGACGTACACAGTGGTCACGGTGCGACTGCGCGAACAAGGAGCGTTCCGATGTGACCAGGGCGCGGGGCATCGAGTACCTGGGCATCGGCCGTGAGGAACCCGGCCCGGGTCAGCAGGCGCTCCCACACGGCCGGACGGTAGCTGTAGCGGTAGGTGAACATCGCCTTGCCGGCGAAGCCTCCCTTGTACATGCCCTGGGGCCCGTAAGCGCCGGGGATGGCGGGAGGCTGTGAGAAGACGAAGACGCCGCCGGAGCTGAGCCGCTGGCGGACAAGGGGGAAGAGGCGGCTCGGGTCAGTGAACCAGGCGGCTCCGAAGATCGAGAAGACGGCGTCGTACGTATCCTGGTGCTCGCCCAGGTACTCCAGGACCTCGGAGCACACGAACTCCGCGCCAGTGCTGGCCCACTTCGTGGTGATCTTCTTGACCATGACGGGAGACAGGTCCACGCCCCGAGCCGCGATGCCGCGCTGAGCGAGGTGGGCGAGGGCACGGCCGGTGCCGCAGCCGATCTCCAGAACGGAGCGCGGGTCGCCGAGTAGTTCCGGACCCGGTCCGTGACCGGCGTACTGGGTCCAGCAGAAGCCGGGCTCCGCGTCGTCCTTGAAGGCGGACTGGGCGAAGGTGTCCCACAGCTCCGTCTCGGCGGCGATGTCGTGTTGTGCGGGCAAGGCGGTTCCTCTTCACCAGGGCCGGCCCCTGTCCTCCGGGGGACCGAGGACAGGGGCCGGCGTAGGGCCGTTCAGTGGCTGTCGGGGACCTTGTTGTCGCACGGCGAGCAGTCCGTGCCGTCGATCGCCCACAGCTCCTCGTCGACGCCGAAGCCGATGGACTTCAGGAAGTCCGACGTGCGCAGGCAGAGGCCGTCGCGGCGGCGCTCGACGAACGGGGCGTGGTGCTTGTAGCGGCCCTCGTTGTACACGTCGCACAGGGCCCACCACACCGGAGTGTCGAGGATGAGCTGGTGAACGCCGATGTCGACGAGCCTGCCGACGCCCAGGTGGACCTCGGGGTGTTCCATGCAGCCGATGGTGTACATGACGGCGTTGCCGAGGATGCGTTCGGCCATGTCGCGGACCATCGTGTGGTCACGCAGCAGCAGGGCGGCCTCGCGGTCCCAGAGGGTCATGCCGCTGTCCAGCACGTTGATCGTCAGGTGCTTGACGTGGGGCTGGACGGCGTTGAGGAGTTCCTTCGGGTCCCGTGTGCGGGTGCTCGTAGGCCGGTCGAGCGTGACGGTCATGGACTACTCCTTCGGAGACAGGTCGTGCCGTACCGGTTCGAGCCCGCCCCGTCTGCCGGCCTGTCCAGGCCTGGACGCGATCCGTGCCTGACCGAGAGCCGCACGCAGGGATTCCATGACTGTGAAGGGATCACCATCGGAGCGTGCTGTGACCATGGACAGGACGGTATGGACGGGGAAGTACTGGCCGCGATGCGATGTTCTCGAATGTTCTCTCCATCTGACGGACTGTTCTCGCGTGGTCTCACGCGAGGGGGTGCACGCTGTGGTGCGGGCGCATCGGCGCCGGTGATGCTGATGGCGACAGGGCCCCACACCATGGGAGGCGACCGTGCCACGACGACTGCGCTTCAACGGCACCGACAGCAAGAACGGTGGCTGCCCCGCCGTTCACGAGGATCTCGACTCCGGCGAGATCATCATTCAAGGAACGCCGGTCACCGACCCCGAGGACATCGCCCAGCTCCAGCACTTCGGCCCGGGAGATGCCGCAGTGATCGTGCCGCGTGAACTCCTCGTCCATCACGGGCCCAAGGAGGTCACCCGCGTGCCCGAGCTGATCGGCCTGGGAGAGTTCGGGCAGCTTTTCGAGACCTTCGAGCACTCGGCTTGGCACCTGGAGACACGTCAGGGCTACGCATCGGACCGGCAGGATCCTGGGTACGCGGAGTTCCTGGCCACCGGCACGGTCCCATGCGACCTCGACAGCGAGTGGTGCGCGAACATCCGCCGGCAGACGGCCGGCGGCAAGTACGTCGGGCGGGTACGCGTCGTCGACAACCCGCCGGCCGAGGGACAGTTGTTCCTGCTCGACTACGCGAGGTGCAACGCGGCAACGGGTGAGGACGTGCGGAACCTGTGGCGCGAGGACGCGGAGCGGCTCCGGCTGCCCGCGGAGGACTTCTGGATCTTCGACAGCCGGCTGGTGGCCGTGCTGCGCTTCGATGACGAGGACGCCTTCCATGACGTCGAGGTCGTCACGGAGCCTGCCGAGGTCGTGCGGTACTGCCAGGTCCGCGACGCAGCGGTGCACGGGTCCGTCCCGTACGACGTGTTCGCGGCGCGACTCGGCGCCGACCACTAGCGAGCGGAACCAGTGAGCACAGACTTCCAGCAGGCCAGGGAGGCCCTCGGGCTGCGCTTGAGGGAACTCCGGCTGTCGGCCCCGGGAGGACGGCTCACCGGCACGCAACTGGCACAGCGACTCGGCTGGCCACACTCGAAGATCTACAAGCTGGAGAACGGCCGGCAGACCGCCACCAGCGAAGACCTGCGGGCCTGGGCCGGAGGCGTCGGCCGGCCGGACGTCGTCGATGAACTGGACGCCCGGCTCAAGGGCTTCGAGTCCCACATCCGCTCCTGGCGCCGGCAACTGGCCGCCGGGCACCGGCCCGTGCAGGACGGTTGGAACCTTGAGGTCGGTCGGTCCCAAGCCATCCACGCCTGGGAGGAGTCCGTCGTCCCCGGCATGCTGCAGACTGCCGACTACGCACGGCACATCTTCCTGCGGTACGCAGATCTCCAGGGCTCGGTCCGCGACACAGATGCTGCCGTCCGCGCCCGCATGCGGCGCCAGGAGTGGTTGTACGAGGCAGGCCGGAAGTTCCACGCCCTGGTGTGGGAGGCGGCCCTCCACGCCCTGATCTGTCCTCCGTCTGTCCTCGCCGGCCAACTCGATCGACTCGCGGGCATCGTCGGCATGGACACCGTGGAGCTGGGGATCATCCCGCTCGGCGCCTCGCTCAAGATCCCGACAGCCAACGGTTTCTGGATCTTGGACGACAGGCTCGTGATCGCCGAGGACTGGCATGCGGAACTGTGGCTGGACGACGCCGAGAGCGTGGCCACCTACCTGCGGGTCTGGCACACGCTCCGGGAGTCCGCCGTGTACGGCGTTGACGCTCAGAACCTCATCAGCGCAGTACGACGGACGTTGCGCTCGCACTGAACCCGATTTCATGGACGGTGACGCGTGAGATTCAGTGAGACACCAACGCAAGAGGCCCCGGAGTGATCCGGGGCCTCTTGTCTGTGTGCACTCGGCAGGATTCGAACCTGCAACCTTCTGATCCGTAGTCAGATGCTCTATCCGTTAAGCTACGAGTGCTTGTTCTTTTGTTTTGCCTCCGCTCCCGGCCCTTTCGGCCCGCTCGCGGCGACAGGAAGAACATTACATGACTGCCGCCGTCATGTGAAATCCGCTCCGCACACCCCTTGTGACCTGCGGAAACGTCGACAGCGGGCTACGGAGCCACGTGGGCGGGGAACGACGAAGCCCCGGTCCTGGGGACCGGGGCTTCGGTGGAGCGGAGGCGGAGGGATTTGAACCCTCGATGGGCTTTAAGGCCCAAACCGCATTAGCAGTGCGGCGCCATAGACCGGACTAGGCGACGCCTCCAGCACAACCGCTCACGCGAGCGCGCGATCGGTGCGTGCAGATGATGACACAGGCGAGCGCCCTGTCACCAATCGCCCCCTACGGTACTAGGCAGGCGGGCCGCAGGGCAAAGGGCTTCCCCGGCGGGGCGGCGCAACGTCTCGGCGGCTCCGGCGTTGGACAGCGCATGGTCTCCGTACTGCCGGCGCCCGCGCGCCGCCTCCTCGCCGCGGCCTGTGCCGCCGCCGCCTCCCTCGTCCCGCTCACCGCCGTCCCCGCCGTCGCGGGTGCCGCCGCCCTGCCGCCGCCCGTCCGGTCCGAGGACCAGCGCGATCACCTCACCGTGGTGGTCCGGCACGCCGGGGAGGGACGGGACGGGACGTACGAGGTGTACTGCCACCCCGGCGCCGGCCGGCACCCGGACGCCGCCGGGGCCTGCCGGGTGCTCGACGAGAACACCCGCTGGGGCCGCGACCCCTTCGCGCCGGTGCCCGAGGGCACCACCTGCACCCTGCTCTACGGCGGCCCGGCCACCGCCCGTGTCACGGGTACCTGGGCCGGGCGCCCGGTTGACGCTTCGTACGACCGCAGGGACGGCTGCCAGACGGCCCGCTGGGACCGGATGGTGCCCCTGCTGCCCCGTCCCGGCGCCTCCGCCTGACCGTGGTGACAGCGGATGACCTGGGCGTCTGGACGGACGCACCGGTTCCGTAAAGGTCCCGGGGAGGTGGTGCGGAGCCGGGGCCTCGGTCACACGTTCCCCGTCACTTCCCCGTGGGACCTCCCGGTCATCCGGCGCCGCTACGGCGACCCGTGCCCTTAGACTCCCTCGCGTGACACGTCGCGGGCCCCTTGGCAAGATGGCCCGAGCGGTCGGCAAGGTGCGGTAACAGGGAGGAAGGCGTCTCGTGAGCAGCAGGCCATCCCGAGGCGCTGCTCGCCTCGCAGCCATACTCGACGCGCTGCCGGACGCGTTGGTCCTGGTCAACGCCAACGGAACCGTCGTCAACGCCAACACCATCGCGCTGGAGGCGTTCGAGACGCCCGGCACGGCTCTCGTGGGGCGCGGGCTGCTCGATCTGCTGCCGCAGTTCGACTCCCGGCTGATCCCCGGCTCCATGCGGCGGCCCGACCACATGGACCCCCGCGGCCGCACCAAGCCGGCCCGGATGGTCGCGCGGCGGACCGACGGGACGGAGTTCCCGGTCGAGGTCACCAGCGCGAACCTGGAGAACGGGCAACAGGCGTACGACGCCTACGGCTACACCGGCGACGAGCTGCTGATGATCGTGGTCCGGGACCTGTCCGGGACCGTCGACACCGAGGCGGAGCTGGCCCGCTCGCAGCGGCAGACCGAGATGATCCTGCGGGCGGCCTCGGAAGGCGTCGTAGGCACCGACACGGACGGGCGGATCGTGCTCGTCAACCCGGCCGCCGCCCAGATACTGGGATACCGGGCCGGCGAGCTGGGCGGCAAGGAGCTGCACGCCCTGGTGCTGCACTCCCGCGCCGACGGCACGCCCTTCCCGTACGAGGAGTCACCGCTCGCCGACACCCTGCGCTCCGGGCGCAAGCACCGGGTGCGCGGGCAGACGCTGTGGTCCAAGGGCGACCGCAGGGTGCCGGTCGATCTGACCACCGCGCCGGTGCGCGACGGGGACCAGCTCGTCGGCGCCGTGATGACCTTCACCGACCGGCGGCCGTACGACGCCCTGGCGGAGGAGAAGGCCGCGCTGGAGCAGGCGCACGCCGAGGAGCTGGAGCGGCTCGCCGAAGAGCACGCCTCCGACCTGACCGCCCTGCGCCAGCGGCATGTCGCCGAGATCGAGGAACTGCGCGAGGAGCACGCGGAGGAGCTGGCGGCCGGCGAGGAGCGCTACGCCGCGCTCGCCGAGCGGGAGAAGGACCGTTACGAGGCCCTCGCCGGGCGGCACGAGCAGTTGCTGACCCTGCTCGGGCAGTCGCTGCGCGGGCCGCTGGACGAGCTGCGGCACGAGCTGTCCGCGCTGGCGGCGGACGACGCCGGGCAGTTGTGGCCCGAGGCGAACCAGGTCCTGCACCACCTGTCCGCCGGGTACTCGCGGATCACCACCCTTATCGACAACGTCCTCGGCTACCAGCGGCTGGACGCGGGCAGCGAGGACATCACCCGTACGAAGGTGATGCTGGACGCCGTCGTCGCCGCCGGTGTGGACGGGGCCGTGGAGCTGATCGGCCCGGGCCGGGTGCAGTTCGCCGTGCACGCGCCGCCCATCGAGGCCGAGGTCGACCCGCGACGGCTCGCCGTCGCGCTCGCGCACCTGGTGGCGGACGTGGCCGGCGTCGACGCCACCGGCAACACGCCCGTGTCGGCGGGCGGTTACCTGGACAACACCGTCGTGATCGCCGCCGCCCAGCGCGGTGAGGTGACCCGGATCGAGGTGCGCGGGCCGTACGCCGGCGGAGACCCGGTGCACGAGCCGATCGTGCGCGGGATCGTGCGCGCCCACGGCGGGGTGCTCCAGACGCACGAGGTGCCGGGCATGAGCGGCAGCGCGTACGTCCTCGAAGTGCCGCTCGGCGGCGGGGCGGGCGCGGTCGCCGCGCGGGCCCCGCAGGACGTGGCGGCGCCCCGGAGCGGGGCTGCCGCGGGCACCGCACAGCTCCCGGACACGACGGCCGGCGCACTGCCCCCGGCCGCCGCGGCCGGCGCGCGGCCGGACGGCGGCGAGGCCGGCGCGGAGGACGCCGGCACGGACGGACAGGGCATCGGGGGCGGCCGGCGGCGGGCCCGGCGGGGCTCCACGGACGCCTTCCTGGAGACGGACGCGGGCGACACCGGCGAATTCGAGGCGCCCACGCCCACCGGGCGGCGCAGGCGGCGGGCCGCCGCGCCCGTCGAGGGGAACGACGCGGTCCCGGCCGAGGGCCCGGAGGACGCGTCCGGCGGGACCGGACGGCGCCGTGCCCGGCCCGCCGACGGTGATCCCGCGGGTTCCGGTGCGGGTGTGGCCGAGGGCGCCGTGGTGACCGCGGCCGAACAGGGCGCGGGGGCCGCCGCCTCGAACACGGGGCTCGGCGGCACCGTGCCCCCGCAGGGCATGCCCGCGCCCACGGGCCGGCGCGCCCGCCGGGACACCGACGCCCCGCAGGCCGCCCTGCCGCCGGCCCTGCCCGCGGCAGGCGGCGCACCGGCACCGGGCGGCCAGGGCCTCCCGGGCGCGCAGGGTACGCAGGGACTTCCGGGCGCACAGGGACTTCCGGGCGCACAGGCGCTTCCGGGTGCGCAGGCGCTCAGGAGCGCGCGGGCCGTTCCCGCGCAGGAGGGCCAAACGGTCCCGGCGCAGGGCGGTGAGGCGGTGGCCGCCGAGGACGCGCAACCGACCGGACGGCGCCGGCGTGCGCTGGCCGCCGCCGCGGAGCGAGCCGCGGCGCAGGAGGCGAGCGGCCCGCGTACGGTGTTCGCCCTGCCCCCGGCCGAGGCCGACCGTACCCCCGGCGGCGAGACCCCGGCGACGAGCACGGTCCCGACGACGGGCACGGTTCCGGGCACGAGCACGGCTCCGGGCACGGGCGTACCGGCTCCTTCCGGTGCCGGTGCCGACGCTGGTACGGACGCGGTGGCTCCGGGTGCCGGTACGGCCGGGCCGGTGGCGCCGGGTGCCGGGCCGCTGCCCGGTCAGGTGCGGATGCCCGCGCGGATGCCGGTGTCCGTCGAGGGCCGGCACGACGCCGTACCGCTCGACCAGGGCGAGGACCACACCCCGCCGCAGCCGCATCCCACCAGTGCGCCGACCGGCCGCCGGCGCCGGGCCGTGGCCCAGCCGCCCGAGGCATCCCAGGCGACGGCGCCGGGCACCGTGCCCGGCCAGGCCCCGCAGGGGACGGCCGTACCGCCCGCTCCCGGTCAGGGCGTTCCGGCCCAGGCCGGCCCCGTGGCACCCGGCGGACAGTCGCCCACCCCGGCGGCACCGCCCGCCCCGGCCCCGGGCACGCCCGTCCAGGGCACCGCCGCGCAGCCCGCCCCCGGGCAGGCACCGCAGCCCACGCCCGCCGCGCGACCGGGTGTTCCGCCCGCCGGCACCCCGGTGGCGGCACCCGGCCCGCTCCCGCTTCCCGCCGAGACGGCACCCGGTAGCGGGGCGACCGGCCAGGTGCCGGCAGCGGGCCGGCCGGTTCCGGTGCCGCCCGCCGGCGGTCCCACGGCCGGTGTCCCGCACCAGTGGCCGGGTACCGGCGACACCGGCGGCGCGGGCATCCCGGCCGCCCCCGCGACGGCAGCCCCCGGCACGCCGGCGCACGGCACGCCCGCTCCGGGCGCGGCTCCTGTTACGACGGCGCCGCACACCCCCGCGCACGGCACCGCGGCGCCCGCCGCCCCGGCACCAGGCGCCCCGCTCCCCCCGGGAGCCGCCGTACCCCCGGCGCCCGCCGCGCCCGGCACCCCGGCCGCACCCGCCGCACCCACCCCGCCCGCCGGCACCCCCGGTGTCCGGCCGCAGCGCGCCGCGCAGCCCCTGCCCGCCGAGGCCATGGGCGGCGGGCCGGTCGATCCGGACTCCACCCAGGGACGGGCGATCTCCGTCCGCACGCTCGGGCAGGGCGTGCCGTTCGCCCGGCAGGCGGCCCAGGTGCAGCAGCCGACGCCGCCGCCGCACGCGCCCGGCGGTTCCGGCCGCCGGCGCAAGCTGGGCACGCCGCCCGACCCGGCCGGCCGCCCGGACCAGGGGGCCCGGCCGCACCCGGCGTCCGAACCGGCGCCCGCGCACCCGGCGCCCGGCGGGCAGCAGGCCGTACCGCAGTCCCCGCTCGCCGGGCAGAGCGCCGTACCGCCGCAGTCCGCGCCGGCCGGGCAGGCGCCCGGGCCGCAGGCGCCGCTCGGCGGGCCGGCCCGGCCGGTGCCGGGCACCGAGGGGGTCGGGCGGTCGTACGCCATAGGCGCCCCGGAGCCCGACGCCGCCGAGGGGCCGGAGCCGCTGGACGGTCCCGGCGGGGCCGTGGAGGTGGCCGACACCCCGCGCCCGCAGCCGCTGGACGACGAGCTGCCCCCGGAGCCGCTGGACAACCCGCGCCGGCTGCTGGTGTGGCCCGCGCCGGACGTGACGACCCAGCAGGCGCTCAGCGACCGTGGCTACCGGCCGGTCATCGTGCACTCGCGCGAGGAGGTCGACGCGCAGATCGCGGCCTTCCCCGCCGCGCTGTTCGTGGACCCGCTGACCGGGCCCATCACCCGGACGGCTCTGCAGTCGCTGCGCCAGGCCGCGGTGGCCGCCGAGGTGCCGGTGCTGGTGACGGCCGGGCTCGGCCAGGCGTCGCGCGAGGCGGCGTACGGCGCCGATCCCGCCGTCCTGCTGAAGGCGCTGGCCCCTCGGGACAGCGAGCAGCATCCGCCGCGGGTGCTGCTCATCGAGGAGCACGCGGAGATCGCGCTGGCGCTGACCTCGACGCTGGAGCGGCGCGGGATGCAGGTGGCGCGGGCCGCGAGCGACAACGACGCGGTGACGCTGGCGGGACAGTTCCGGCCGAACCTGGTGGTGATGGACCTGATGCAGGTGCACCGCCGGCGGGCCGGGATCGTGGACTGGCTGCGGGCGAACGGTCAGCTCAACCGCACTCCGCTGGTCGTCTACACCGCCGCCGTCGATCAGGTGGAGCTGCCCCGGCTGGCCTCGGGCGAGACCGTGCTGTTCCTCGCCGAGCGGTCCACCAGCACCGAGGTGCAGAGCCGGATCGTGGACCTGCTGGCCCGGATCGGCACCAACTAGGGGATTCGGGGCCGGGTCCGGGTCCACGGGTCGGGATCGGGGTCTCCCGGTCCGGATCAGGGCCTCCCGGACCGAGGCAGGGCCTCCGGGTCCGGATCAGGGCCTCCCGGACCGGATCAGGGCCATCCCGTCCGGATGGGCCTCTCCGTCCGGGTCCGGCCGGGTGTCAGCGGGCGACGAGCCTGCGGGCCGCCTCCTTGACGGAGGCCCGCAGGCGGTCCTGGTCGGTCTCGCGGGTGCCGGCCAGGATGCGCCGCATCTGCGGGACGACCGTCATCCAGTTGGTCAGCGCGGTCAGCAGGATGAGCAGGTCGCCGGCCGGGATGGCGTCCGTGATGACGCCCCGGGCCTGGCCGTCCTGGAGGGTGGCGACCTTGCGGGCGTAGTGGTCCTGGCGGGCCGGCTCGTCGGGCAGCTCGGCGCTGCCGTACTCCATGCCCTCCCAGAAGAGCAGGCGCAGCAGTTCGGGGTGGGCGGAGTGGTAGTCGAGGAGGCGGTCCACCCAGCCGTCGATGTCGTCGGGGTCGACGGGGACGGCCGAGGCCAGGTCGACCATGCACCGGCCGAGGACCTGGCCGAACAGGTCCGCCTTGTTGCCGAAGTAGGCGTAGATGAGCTGCTTGTTGGCCTTGGCGGCGGCGGCGATGCGGTCGATGCGGGCGCCCGCGATGCCGTGCCGGGAGAACTCGGCGACCGCCGCCTCGAAGATGCGGGCCTTGGTGGCCTCGGGATCCCTCACTGTTGCCATGAGCACCAGGGTAGGGGCCCACAGGGCGGTAACCAACTATTTGGTTGACGGGAATGCGCCAGCCGGTGCACGCTGTTGGAGCATTGCAACCAACCAGTTAGTTGTGTGAGTCGGCTCTAAGGAGTACTTCCGCTCATGCCGTCAGCCACCACCACCCGCCGCACCTCGCACGACCAGGCCCCCGCCCGCGTGCGGCCGGCCTCCGGCACCCTCTTCCTGCTGCTCATCGCCGTCTGCACCGCCGTCACGGCCGCCAACATCTACCTCGCGGCCCCGCTGCTCCCGCTGATCGCGCGCGACTTCGGCACCACCGCGCCGGCCGTCGCCTGGATCGCCTCGGTCGCGCAGCTCGGCTACGCGGCGGGCCTGCTCTTCTTCGCGCCGCTCGGCGACCGCGTCGACCGCCGGCGGCTCGTCGGCGGGCTGTCCGTCGTCACCACGGCGGCCCTGCTCGCGGCGGCCGTGGCACCGGGCACCGCGGCGCTCGCCGCCGCCGTGTTCGTCGCCGCCGCGGCGACCGTCATACCCCAGCTGCTCGTCCCGCTGGTCGCCGCGCGCGCCCCGGCCGACCGGCGCGCCCGGCATGTCGCGGCCGTCATCGCCGGGCTGTTCACCGGCATCGTCGCGGCCCGCGTGCTCGGCGGTCTGGCCGGGCAGGGCTTCGGCTGGCGCTGGGTGTTCGGCGGCTCCGCCGTCCTCACCCTGGCCCTCGGACTGGCCACCGCGCTGGCCCTGCCGGCCGAGCCGCGGGTACGGCGCGGCGGGCTGTTCTCCGGCATCGCCGAGCTGCCGGGACTGCTGCGCGGCTCGCCCGAGCTGTGGCGGGCGTGCGTCCGGCAGGCGGGCATGTTCGGCGCCTGGAGCGCCCTGTGGACCTCGCTGGCCCTGCTGTTGACCGGCCCGGCGTACGGCCTGTCCACCGCGACCGCGGGACTCTTCGGCCTCTTCGGGCTGACCGCCACCGTGGTGGCGCCGCTGGCCGGCGGCCTGGTGGACCGGTTCGGCGCGGGGCGGGTCGTCGGCACCGCGTATGCGCTGGCCGCCGTCGCCGTACCGCTGTTCTGGCTCGGCGGGCAGGTGCTGCCGGCGCTGTTCGCCGCCGCGATCGCGATCCACGCGGCCCTGGTCGCCTCCCATGTGGCCAACCAGACCCTGGCCCTGACCACGACCGCCACCCCGGCCACCGCGAACACGGCCTACGTCGTCTCCGGTTTCGCCGGCGGCGCCCTCGCCTCGGCCGCCGCCGGCCCCGCCTTCGGGCACTGGGGCTGGGCCGGGGTGTGCACGGTGGCGGGCGTGTGGCTGATCCTGGGCTGGGCCACGACGGCACTGCCCACGCAGACGGGCCGGGCGGAGGCCGTAGGACGGTGACGGCGGGGGTCTTACGGCGGTGAGGCCGGGCCTGCGGCGGTGATGCCCGGGGGCCTTACGGCGGTGAGGCCCGGGGGCCTTACGGCGGTGAGCGGGCCAGCGGTACGGCGTGACCTGCCCGGGTCAGCGGCCCACTGGACTCGCTCGGCGGCCCTCGCCCAGCGGCCCACTGGACCCGCTCGACGGCCCCGCCCGGCGCTACAGCCGGGTGACGTCCAGGTGGCCGTCCGCGTACTGCCGGCGCAGCAGCTTCTTGTCGAACTTGCCCACGCTCGTCTTCGGCACCGACTCCACGGCCGTCCAGCGCTCGGGCAGCTGCCAGCGGGCGATCCCGCCCTCCGCCGCGAGGAACGCGTGCAGGGCCGTGAAGTCCGCGGCGGCGCCCGGCCGGCGGACGACCACGGCCAGCGGGCGCTCGCCCCACTTCTCGTCCGGTACGGCGACCACGGCGGCCTCGGCGACGTCCGGGTGGGACATCAGCGCGTTCTCCAGCTCGACCGAGGAGATCCACTCGCCGCCGGACTTGATGACGTCCTTGGCGCGGTCGGTGAGGGTGAGGAAGCCGTCCGGCAAGATGATGCCGACGTCACCCGTCCTCAGCCAGCCGTCCGCGGTGAACTTGTCGTCGGGACGCAGGGGTTCGGCGCCGGGGCCGTTGTAGTAGCCGCCCGCGATCCAGGGGCCGCGCACCTCCAGCTCGCCGGCCGACACGCCGTCCCAGGGCAGGCGCTGGCCGGCGGGGCCGGTGAGCCGGGCCTCGACGCCGGCCGGGAAACGGCCCTGGGTGACGCGGTAGCCGAACTCCTCGTCGGTGCCCAGGGCGTGGGCCGGCGGGCAGGCCACCGTGCCCAGCGGGGAGGTCTCGGTCATGCCCCAGGCGTGGCGGACCCGCACGCCCAGCCCGTCGAAGGCCGCCATCAGGGACGGCGGACAGGCGGCGCCGCCGATCGTGACCTGGGCGAGGCAGGAGATGTCCCGGGGGCGCGCGGTGAGTTCGTCGAGGAGCCCCTGCCAGATGGTCGGGACAGCCGCCGCGTAGCTGGGCCGTTCCCGCTCGATCAGCTCGGCGAGCGGGGCCGGCTGGAGGAAGCGGTCCGGCATCAGCATGTTGACGCCGGTCATGAAGGTGGCGTGCGGCAGGCCCCAGGCGTTGACGTGGAACTGCGGGACGACGACGAGCGCGGTGTCCTGGTCGGTCAGGCCCATCGACTGGGTCATGTTGACCTGCATGGAGTGCAGGTAGACCGAGCGGTGGCTGTAGACCACGCCCTTGGGCTCACCGGTCGTACCGGAGGTGTAGCACATGGCGGCGGCCCGGCGTTCGTCCAGCTCCGGCCAGTCGTAGTGGCCGGGCCGGCCGGCGATCAGCTCCTCGTACTCGTGCACCCGGGCGCCGGCGCCGGCGAGCGGGGTGCGGTCGCCGGGACCGGAGACGACGATGTGCTCGACCGCCGGCAGCTTCGGCAGCAGCGGCGCGAGCAGCGGGATCAGCGAGCCGTCGACGAGGAGGACCTTGTCGGCCGCGTGGTTGACGATCCACACCAGTTGTCCGGCGGGCAGCCGCAGGTTCAGCGTGTGCAGGACGGCGCCCATGGAGGGGATCGCGAAGTAGGCCTCGACGTGCTCGGCGTTGTTCCACATGAGCGTGGCCACCCGGTCGTCGTCCCGCACGCCGAGTTCGTCCCGCAGGGCGTGCGCCAGCCGGGCCGAGCGGGTGCCGATCTCGGCGAACGTGCGCCGGCGCGGCTCGGGCTCACCGGTCCAGGTGGTCACCAGCGATGATCCGTGGACCGTGGACCCGTGGGTCAGGATCCTGGAGATCAGCAGCGGTACGTCCTGCATGGTGCTCAGCACGGAGTCCTCCTGGCGACATGGCCCGTGGCGTTCCTACCCGGTAGTAGGGGGTGCGCTGATTCTGCGCACATACCACGCGGTATGTCACTAGGAACGGGTCATCGAACATGTCCCTGAGAGCGGGCCGGCACCAGCTCGGGGTCCTCGCGCAGCTTGCCGAGCGCGCGGGACACCGCCGACTTCACCGTGCCCACCGACACCCCGAGCACCTCGGCGGTCTGCGTCTCGCTGAGGTCCTCGTAGTACCGCAGGACGACCATCGCCCGCTGCCGCGCCGGCAGCCGCAGCACCGCCCGCCACATGGCGTCGTGCAGCGCCTGCCGCTCGGCCGGGTCGTCGCCGCCGGTCGCGGGCTCGGGTTCGGGCAGCTCGTCGCAGGCGAACTCGTCCACCCTGCGCTTGCGCCACTGGGAGGTCCGGGTGTTGACCAGCGCCCGGCGCACATAGCCGTCCAGCGCCCGCTTGTCCTCGATCCCCTCCCAGGCGGCGTAGGTCTTGGCGAGGGCGGTCTGCAGCAGGTCCTCGGCGTCGCTCGGGTTCGCGGTCAGCGAGCGCGCGGTGCGCAGCAGGACCGGCTGGCGCGCCCGCACGTACGACGTGAAGGACGGGTAGGCAGGGGTCTGCCGCCCGGGTGCGGCGGCGGCCGAGGCGCTGGTGCAGACGGGTGTGGTCATGCCGTCCACGCTAGGAGCGGCCCGTGCGGCGGGGATCGGCCGCAGGTCCCGAAGCGGAGTCCCCCTCAGGTTGTAGGGGTGGGGCCTGCCCCACCTCCTGAAGGTGGAGTGCGCCTGCGTCCGGCTCCGGGTACGACCCTGAGGCTCCGCCGCCCACCGGGCTCGGGGCGGCCTACGACCTACGGCCTACGGACCTGCACCCTCACCCTTCACCCTTCCCTTTCTCGAACATACGTACGACCATGAACTCATGGCCACCACCGACCGGCAGGCCACGACGCTGGCCCTCGCCCACGCCCTGTCCGCCGCCGAACGCGGCCTGGCCGTCCTTCCGCTGTCCCGGACGAAGCTGCCGGCCCTGCGCTCGCCCCACCAGACCGCGGCGGCACCGGCCGGGCCGCCCTGCCACGGCGCATGCGGCCGCTTCGGCCATGGTGTCCACGACGCCTCCGCCGACCCGGACCGCGTCCGCGCCCTGTTCGCCGCCGCGCCCTGGGCCACCGGCTACGGCATCGCCTGCGGGCTGCCGCCGTACCACCTGATCGGCGTCGACCTGGACACCAAGTCCGGCACCGACGCCCCGGCCGCCCTGCGCGAGCTGGCCCTGCGCCATCTGTTCACGATTCCGGAGACGGTCGTCGTCCGCACGCCCAGCGGAGGCCGCCATCTGTGGCTGACCGGCCCGCCCGGCACCGTCGTCCCCAACTCGGCCGGCCGGCTCGCCCCCGGCATCGACATCCGGGGCGCCGGCGGCTATCTGGTGGGCCCCGGCTCCCGCACCGACCACGGCGTCTACACCGCCGTACCCGGCACCGCCGAGCTGCCCCCGGCGCCCTGCCCGCCGTCCCTGCTGCACCTGCTCCTGCCGCCGCCCCGGCCCCACCGGCCGGCGCCGCCCGCGACCGGCGACCACGGCCGCGGCCTGATCCGGTTCGTCCTGGCCGCGCACGAGGGCCAGCGCAACACCCGCCTGTTCTGGGCGGCCTGCCGCGCCTACGAGAACGGCATCGGACCCGCCCTGGCCGACCCGCTGACCGAGGCCGCCCGGCACACCGGCCTGCCGGAGAGCGAGGCCCGCGCGACGATCGCCTCGGCGGCCCGGATGACGGGCCACACCCCGCCTCCCGGCCCCACGCCCTGACGGTCCCGCGCGCGCGGCGGCGCGAAGCCTCCTACGATCCGAAGCGTGAAGGACATACCCGACGAACTGATCAGACTGGAACACATCGCCGAACAGGAACGCGCCCGCCTCGCCGGCCTCACCGGCGCCGCGTACGACGAGCAGCGGCGCCGCTTCTGCGCGGCCTCGGACGCGGTGCACGAGGCGATCACCGCCCGCGCCGAGGCGACGGGCACCGACCCGCACGAGGTCGAACGGGCGGTACGCACAGCCGTACACCAGTCCCAGGAGGACCCGGCCATCGAGTGACAGCCCCGTGCGCGCTCGCGCCTGTCACGCTCGGCGGACCAGCACCGGCGCGGTGCTCCAGGTCAGCCGAGATAGGGCCGTTCGCGGTGCTCCAGGAAATGACCGATCCGGAGCCGCTGCGTGTGGTGCATCGGCAGCTGATCGATGTCCTCTGGCTGGACGAACCGAAGCTCCGTGGACTCGTCCGAGATCGCGAGCCGGCCGCCGATGACCCGGGCCGTGAAACAGACGTTGAACTGTCGGCGCACCTCACCGTCCGTGTAGGCGATGACGTGGCGCGGGTCGGTATAGGTCCCGACGAGCCCGGTGATCTCCACGTCCAGGCCCGTCTCCTCCTTCACCTCGCGGACGGCGGCTCCCGGCAGCGAGTCGGTCATCTCCATGCCGCCGCCGGGCAGAGCCCACAGACCGCTGTCCCGCCGGCGCTGGAGGAGGATGCGCCCCTCACCGTCCACAACCACCGCGGACGCCGCCACGACCAAGCTGTTGGGCTCGGGGGCGGCAGGATCGTCGTAGTACTCGGTCCGCGCCATGATCACCCTTCCCGGACTGGCGTCGCGGTCGCCCATACCGCAGCGAAGCTGTCAGCGTAGGTATCGAACATGCCGCCTGACCCACTTCGGCGCAGGTGCCAAACAGGGGCACCATAGGCGTTCACGCCCCAGACATGAGCGTTGACCAGTGCCTGATCATCGGCCCGGTAAATCGAGTTGTAGAGCGTGGTGGCATGGGTGCGCACCTCGATGCCTGGCACCTCGGCAAGGGGGCGATAGTGCATAAGTGCGAGACGGCAACGGGACTGAATTCCGTGGCCGAACTTCTCTTCCTCGCCACGCTCGCGAACATGTGAGCTATCCGCGTCACCGAGTGCGATACGGACCGCACAACCCTCGGTCGCTCGCTCCGTCAAAAGCTCGTTGAGCCTCGGGTAGGCCTCGTGCAGAAAGACGGCGGCATACACCAACACGTCGATGTGCTCGCGGGCCCGGGTCAGCATGTCCACAAAGGTGGACACGGGGATGTCCGCCCGCTGGTCGTACAGAGCCACAAGGTCGGGACTGACGACGCGGGCAGGGCGTGTCTGCCGAAGCGCGGGCCATAGAGCGTGCACGTCTTCTCCTAGTACTTCCGCTGTCAGCACGGCCGTGGCCCGACGCGGCGTACGCCCCAGATTCACCCACCTCTCTACGGACTTGGGATCGACTTCTACCTCGTCCGCAAGGGCGGCGTACGTCCAGCCGCCGGCCGCCATGGCAGCACGTAATCTCTCGTTCGGCATCCCAATCTCTCCCAACACCCCGGGACGGCACTAGGGACGTTCTATCCGACGCGGGACGTCCCGAAGTGGGGCTTGTCGGAGGTTCCGACGTCCCGATGAGTCGAAGGATGCTCGTCCGCATGGCGAGCAACCAGCAGACCAGACCAGGCATCGGTGAATTGGCAAAGGATCAGGCCCGTGACCGGATCGGCGTCGTCATGGGCGTAGTCGGGGGCCGTGTGCCCTCGGCCGGTATGCGGGAGTCCTGTTCGTCATCATGATCAGTGGAGCACGCGGCCTGGTGACCGGTATGTCTCTCGGTCTCAGCCAGTAGCACTGGCTGCCCGCGACGGGCGCCCGTTTTCCTGATCCCCTTTCCTGCCCCCTGCTCACTCCGCTCCTGGTGGGGTCTGGTCGCCACCAGAGACCAGGGGGCGGCACCACCTCCCGACGATCCCCGCCCCCGCGTCCTTCCTGGTTGCCTCCGGCGCGGAGGCGGGTCCACCACGCGATCGCCAAAGCACGCCCCGTCTGTGCGCGGTGCAGTCCTGCCCATCTACCGAGGGGAAGACGCGGTGACCACCTATCCCGTATCGCCGAACACTGTGCTCGCCAACGCGCTCACGAGTGCGGAAGACCTGCTCAGGCCACACATCGTCAACGCGGAGCCCGAGCGGATCGTGTTCGTCGTGGGAACGCAGATCAACGGCGCCCCACACATCGGAACGTCTCTGGTCCAGTCGCTCACCTTCGCCACGGCGGCCCGCATCCGGGGCCGGCTCGGCGTCCCGGCCGTTGTGCAGTTCGGTGCCCTCGACAACGCTCCGCACGCCATCGTCATCGACAAGGAGAGCGGTCACCGCTACCAGCGCGCCTACGCTCACGCCTTCGGCGCGGCCGGCATCACCGAACAGATCGACAAGCTCTACCGACCGCTGTTCACCGCGCTCTCTGAGCGGCTGAACGTGCCGTTCTCGGTTGAGACGTACACCCAGCAGCAAGCGGCCCAGCACTTCCGGCGCACCTGGCTGCGGGCGCTGCCCCGCATGGACGCTGCCCGCTGGTATCTGTCCCCGTCGTCCGGCGTGCCGCATGTCCGCGTTCCCTGCCCGCGTCCCGGTTGCGGGTGGGCGGAGAAGTACGCCGAGCGGACCCACGTACGTGACGACGGCTCCGAGCGGGCAACGGTCTCGGCCGTGTGCCTTCACCATGGCGAGTACGAGGTACTCATCGAACCGGCGGGCGGCGGCTGCCTGGACCTTGCCACGCTCTACCGGAATCTGGTCAAGGAACTGATGATCGGCGGGGCAGCCGGCACGCTGCACGTCATGGTCAAAGGCAGCGACTGGATGCCCGGATGCATCCTCGTCGACGGTGCCCTACAGGCGGTCGGCCTCACCCGCGGGCAGTTGCCCGCCCGGCTGTTCTGCCCACAGGTCGTCACGGACACGGGTGCGAAGCTGTCCAAGTCCCTGATCCGCGAGGGGCGCGCGCCCTTGCCGGACGGTGCGGCCCCGTGGATGCTCGACACCCGGGAGTGGCCAGGCTCGTTGGATGAGTACGTCGACCGCTTGCTCGGCCTGGCGGACGTGTTACTCGCCGACCCCCGCCACTTCTTCCGCTCGTACTCGGCCGGTGAACTCGGCCGGCTCATGTCCACCGCAACCGCTAGGAGCGTTCCCGCCCGATGACGGAAGCTGCCGCCACGCGCGTCCACGAACTGAACCTCTACCGCCGGTACTTCAACCTTGTCACCGCTGGTCAGAAGACGATCGAGGTGAGGGTGAAGTATCCCCACCTCAAAGACCTGGCCGCCGGAGACGCCATCCGTTTTCGCATCAAGGGCACGGACGAGACCTGTCACGTCCTGGTGAAGCGGGTCACCGAGTACAAGACATTCGAGCAACTCCTCGACGGGGAGGGGCCGGCGAACGTCAACCCGGCCTCCTCTCGTGAGCAGCAGCTCGCCAATATCCGCGAGATCTATCCGGCGGAGAAGGAAGCGCTCGGCGCGCTCGCCATTGAAATCGAGCTGCTGCCGCAGTAGGCCCACCCCGTGCCGCCCTCGCTCCCCGAAAGGGCGTGCGGTTTCCCTGATGCCCGTCACTCGCCACCCGCGCATCGCCATCGAAGCAAGGCGACGACCCTCACGTTTGGTCAGCCCCTGCGGCAGTAGCTCCCTGGAGCATCTTGAGTAGGGCACCGAGGGCTGCGTCTGCTTTCAGCAGCTCCTCTTCCGTTCGGTCACCCGGTCTATTGCTGTAGGCGATATAGGCGCCTGGTTCGGTTATGTGCCTTGTGCGCAGAGTGAACCGAAGGAGCGGCTGCCAAGTACGACGGCGACTCAGTACTCGATCAGGAATCTTTCGGTGGCCAAGGCGAGCCTCGATCACGGCCGCGTAGTCACGAGCCTCTGGCACAGGGCAGCAGCAGGAAGCGAGCCTGCGTTCTGCTGCTCTGCAGCGCACCTCTGACCAAGCACACGGCGTGTGTGACAGCGCACCGCGCCAGCCTGTAGCGGTTTGAGGCACCGATGCCGAACCCACCGAGCGCAGTCTTGCCGCCGCACTGCTCCCCGCACAAGCGGGGATGGCTCCGTCACAGGTGCGGGGGGGCCGGTTCTTAGAACTCCGCACCGGAACTCGAGAGCGCACCATCTGGTCCACGTCTGGTCCACACGCACTGATCAACGGACGTGACAGAGCCGGAACAAGGTGAGACAGGCGCCCACGCAGAAGGGGTGCCTCTTGGGAGAGACACCCCTTCTACCTGCACATCTATGACCTGCGCGGAGGCGGTGGGATTTGAACCCACGGTGACATCGCTGCCACGACGGTTTTCAAGACCGTTCCCTTCGGCCGCTCGGGCACGCCTCCCCGCGTCGCCGGAGATCGACGGCGCGGGTACAGATTACCGGCCCGGCGCCGGGCCGGGGGCGGGCCGGGTCAGCTGTCGCCCTCGCGGGCGCCCAGGGTCAGGTCCACCGTGTGTTCCTGACCGCTGCGCTTGTAGGTGATCGCCACCTTGTCGCCCGGCTTGTGGGTCCAGATCTCGCCGATCAGGGTGGGGCCGCTGTCGATCACGTGGTCGTCCAGCTTGGTGATGACGTCGCCGGGCTTGAGGCCGGCCTTGTCCGCCGGGCCGCCCGACTCGACCGGGGCGGCGCCGTCCGTGCCCTGGTCGGTGATCTTCGCGCCGTCGCTGGAGTCCTCCAGGGAGACGGAGGCGCCGATGCGCGCGTACACCGGCTTGCCGGTCTTGATCAGCTGCTGGGCGACGTACTTCGCCTGGTTGATCGGGATGGCGAAGCCCAGGCCGATCGAGCCGGACTGGCCCGAGCCGAAGCCGCCGCTGCCCGTGGACTGGATCGCCGAGTTGATGCCGATGACCGCGCCGGAGGCGTTCAGCAGCGGGCCGCCGGAGTTGCCCGGGTTGATGGACGCGTCGGTCTGCAGGGCGCTCATGTACGACGCCTTGCTGCTGGAGCTGCCGTCGCTGGAGGCCACCGGACGGTCCTTGGCGCTGATGATGCCCGTCGTCACCGTGTTGGACAGGCCGAACGGCGCGCCGATCGCGATGGTCTCGTCGCCGACGGCCACCTTGTCCGAGTCGCCGAGGGCGAGCGGCTTGAGGTCGGACGGGGCGTTCTTCAGCTTGATGACCGCCACGTCGTAGCCCTGCGCGTGGCCGACGACCTCCGCGTCGTACTTCTTGCCGTCCGGGAAGGTGGCCGTGAGCTTGCCGCCGTCCACCGCCTCCGCGACCACGTGGTTGTTGGTGACGATGTGGCCCTGGGTGTCGAAGACGAACCCGGTGCCCGTGCCGCCCTCGCCGTTGCTGCCCTCGGCCTGGATCGTCACCGTGCTGGGCAGCGCCTTGGTGGCCACGTTGGCGATCGTCCCCGGCGCGCGCTTGATCTGCGCAGCGCCGTCGGAGGCGGAGACGGTGGTGGAGACGTGGTCGTCGCGGTCCTTGGCCAGTGTGTAGCCGAGGCCGCCGCCCAGGCCGCCCGCGACCAGCGCGGCCACCAGGACCGCCGCCACCAGGCCGCCGCGTCCGCGGGGCTTGGGCGCGGGCTGGTGGTACGCGGCTCCCCAGCCGGTTCCCGGGCCGCCGTGGCCGCCGTCGCCGTACGCCGGGCCGCCGCCGTTGCCGTAGGCCGCGCCGCCGTCGCCGTAGGCCGGGGTGACCGGCGGCGGAGGCGGCCAGGAGCCGTCGGGCGCCGGGCCGGACGGACCCTGCCCGTACGCCGGGCCCTGGTCGGACGCGGGGGCGGCGGGCGGGGCCGCGGGGCTCTCCTGGGGCGCCGGCGGCACCGGTGCCGCCGGTGCGCTCGCCTCGGCCGCGGGGCTCTGCGGGGAAGCGGCGGGAGAGGCCACCGGCACGGGAGGTACGGACGGCGCCGGGGGTACCGCGTTGCCCTCGTTCTCGGTGCTCACAGCTCTTCTCCTCGGTCCACGCCTGTTGTCGTCGGTCGCACTGTTGTCGCAGCCAGCTTTTCCCACGGCCCGTCAGAGCACCATAAGCGGTGCCTGTGGGTCCGGCGGTCTTCTTTATATAGGATCTATTACGACCTTCATCGCGTTAGTTATATAAGCGATCAGGGGGTATCCGCCTGTCCGCCCGGCGCGGGCATCCCCGCCCCCGCCTACCCGGCGGCGGTGGCACCATGACCCGGTGACCCACGCACCACAGCGCTCCCTCCAGGTCGTCGCCCACCGGGGCGCCTCCGAAGACGCCCCCGAGCACACCCTCGCCGCGTACCGCAAGGCGATCGAGGACGGCGCCGACGCCCTGGAATGCGACGTACGGCTGACCGCGGACGGCCATCTCGTCTGCGTCCACGACCGGCGGGTGAACCGTACCTCCAACGGCCGGGGCGCGGTCTCGGCGCTGGAACTCGCCGACCTGGCCGCCCTCGACTTCGGCTCCTGGAAGACCGGCGAGGCCTGGCACGGGCGGGACGAGGAGCCCGACTGGGAGCACCGGCCGGAGGACCGCGAGGAGACCTCCGTCCTCACCCTGGAGCGGCTGCTGGAGCTGGTCGCGGACGCCGGGCGGCGGGTGGAGCTGGCCATCGAGACCAAGCACCCGACGCGCTGGGCGGGCCAGGTCGAGGAGCGGCTGCTGGCCCTGCTGAACCGGTTCGGCCTGGACGCGCCCGCCACGGCCGCCGAGTCACCGGTGCGGATCATGAGCTTCTCGGCCCGTTCGCTGCACCGCGTGCGGGCTGCGGCGCCGGTGCTGCCGACGGTCTACCTGATGCAGTTCGTGTCCCCCCGGCTGCGCGACGGCCGGCTGCCCGCGGGCGTGCGCATCGCGGGCCCCTCGATGCGCATCGTGCGCAACCACCCCGCCTACATCGAGCGTTTGAAGCGGGCCGGGCACCAGGTCCACGTGTGGACGGTGAACGAGCCCGAGGACGTCGACCTCTGCGTGGACCTGGGCGTCGACGCCATCATCACCAACCGCCCGCGCGCGGTGCTGCGCCGGCTCGGCCGCTGAGCGGCGGCCTGCCCCGCCCGGACCGTCACAGGGAGTGCACCGGCGCGTTCACCGCGTGTCCGGACGGGACGAATGCGTCACCGGAAGACGATGGGCCGGTTTCCGGTACAGGCCAACAGGGCATCCACACCCTGGCGTGGGGCGAAGGAGGTCTCGGGGGTGGCGTTGGTGGTGGCACAGGAAGTGCCCACGTCGTCGAGCATGGCCGTACCCCATGGCCCTGCGGGCGTGGGCGAGGCGAGGCGCCGGATGCGGGCGCAGCTGCGCGGCGGGGGCGTGGCGGAATCGGTCATCGACGATGCCGTACTGATCCTTTCGGAACTGTTGAGCAATGCCTGCAAACACGGGCGGCCGCTCGGGGGCGCACCGGCCGGGGACGGCGACGTGCGCGCCGCGTGGCGGGTCGACACCGGCGGGCGGCTCATCGTGGAGGTCACGGACGGCGGCGGCCCGACCCGCCCGGCGCCGGCCACCCCCTCGGTGACCGCGCACGGCGGCCGGGGGCTGAACATCATCACGGCGCTCGCCGACGACTGGGGCGTCCGCGACGAGGCGCGGGGCGAGGTGACGGTCTGGGTGGTGGTGCACGGAGACGTGCACGATCCCGATGCCGGCTGCCGCCGCGACGCGTTCGCTACGCGCGTCACCCGGCCCAGGACACCGGACACCCCGCTCCCGGACCTCGCGCTGCCGGCCCTGGCGGAGGTGGCGCTGCCGGACCTGTCCGGCCTGGACTTCGCGGAGGCGTTCGAGGACCTGGACTGACCGGGCAGGGTCGGCGGATACGGATACGGGCACGAACACGGGTTCGTCCGGTCGGTGTCGCGCGCGGGCGCCGGCCCGCGGAGCCAATCGGCCGGCGTCGCGCGCGGGCGCCGGCCAAGGCTGCACGTTCATCCAGCCGGCCACGGGCCCGCCACCGCGCCGTTCCGGCACCGCCGGCCCCGACCGCCGCACGTCGTCCACAGGTTCCCGTCGGTCACGGCCCGAACGGCTAGGCTCCCGCCGTACGAGAAGAGCCGTAACCGGGAGACACCCACCATGGCCAAGAAGCGACCCCAGACGAAGGCCAAGCCGCCGCTGACCGACGGGGAGATCCCGGTTGTCGGCGCCCGCGAACCCTGCCCCTGCGGCAGCGGCCGGCGCTACAAGGCCTGCCACGGCCGGGCCGCCGCGCACGCCGCGACCGAGCTGGTGCAGCGCCCGTTCGAAGGACTGCCCGGCGAGCGCGACTGGGTCGCGCTGCGCGAGCTGGTCCCGGCCGCCACCGCCGTACTGACCCTGAAGGACGGCCTGCCCGAGGGCGTCCCGTCGGTCACGCTGGCCACGGTGCTGCCGATGGCCTGGCCCGCGCTGCGCCGGGACGACGGCTCGGTGCTGATCGGCCTGCAGAACGACACGGCGTCCGGTGACATCAGCCGCGACCTCGCCGACACGCTGCTGCGCGCGCTGGAGGCGGAGCCGGGCACTCCGGTGCAGGGCCGCCGCGCCCCCGCCGAAGGCCCGCGCCTCCAGGACCTGCTGGACCCGGAGAGCGCTTTCGAGCCGGTCGTGCACAGCGGCTTCGAGTTCTGGGTGCCGGACGCGGAGAACGCCACCCCGGAGGTGGCCGCCTCCCTGGAGCGGGCCAACGCCGCCGCCATCCCGACCGTGCGGCTGGCCGGCGTGGACGCCGCCTACTGGTGCGAGACCCCGGAGAAGAACCACCTGCGCTGGGTCATGCCGCATCCGGAGGAGCAGCTTCTGGACGCTCTCGCGCGACTGCACGCGGCGGGCCGGTCCCGCCTCGGCGAAGGCACCCGGCTGGTGGGTTCCTTCCGTGCTCACGGCCTCACCGTGCCGGTCTGGGACCTGCCGAGCGGGGTCTCGGCCGAGGACGTGGAGAAGCCGGCCGCCGAATTCGCCGAGCGCCTCGCCGCCGCCCTCGCCGTCCGCGAACCGCTCACGCCGGAGGAGCGCCGGGCGCGCGGCGGGCTGACCAACCGGCAGGTCACGCTCAGCTGACGCGCTCCGGCACGGGTGCCACGGCTGACCGGTCGGTCAGCCGTGGCGCCGGACCGCGCGGCAGGTGACTCCTGTCACAACTCGGCGTTTTGACAGGGAAATCGGTGTCCGAATCGCCAAGTCGGAATTTGCGAACCGCCGATCTCTTGTTACCGTTCCAGTAGCCCGGTTGCTGGTGCATCCCCCGTCGCCAGCAACCGGGTCTTTCCATGTCCGCACGCGCCCCGCCGCGGCCGCGGGACATCCCGCCGCCCGTGCTCTACGGCGCGTCGCGAAGAGTCAACTCCCCGGTACGGCTCAGGAGTTGCTGCCCGAGCGGAGCAGCAGCGCTCCGCTCGCGCCGTGCGCGGCGAACTCGGTCACGGCCGTGTAGGCGTCCGGCCCGCCCCGGTTGCGCTCGCGCGGGGTCTCACAGGTGGCGGGCGCGTCGTCGGTCCCGGTGACGCAGCGCGTCTGCACGGTCCGGCCGCCCGGACCCATCAGGCTCAGCACCGAGTCCAGCGACCCGCCGGTGGCGTTGCGGTAGTAGGTGCGCGCCCAGGTGTCCTCGCCCTGCCTCAGCACACAGGTCTGGGCCTCGATGCCGTCCGGCGAGGTGAGTTCGGGACCGCAGCGGGCGGCGGTGGCGAGCCCGACACCGAGCAGGAACGGCGCGCGACGAGCGGAGTCCGCACCGGCCGCACCAGCCCCACCGGCCCCACGGGTCCCGGCAGCACCAGTCCCGCCAGCCTCATCACTCCTGCCGGCCGAACCCGTCCCGCCGGACTCGCCACTCCTGCCCGCCGAACCGGTCCCGCCGGGCTCATCAGCCCCGCCGCCCCGGCCGGTCTTGGCGTCGCCGAGGGGAGCGGCCGGTACGGCGGTCCGGCCGGCGTCGCCCACCTGGCCCGCGGACGCCACGGCCAGCGGCAGCGCGGCCACGGCCGCCACGACGGCGCCAAGAGCGAGCAGACGCAGCCGTTGCGGCCGGCCGCCGGCGGGCGGGGCGGAGGCTCTGTGGCCGCCGGAATGACGCAGCATGTCCGGACGATAACGAGCCGACGGCCCGCGACCGCCCCGGCCGCGCCCGACACCCTTACAACTCGGGCGCGCTCACACCCGTACGAGTGAGGGCGTCGACCACGGCGTCCACCACGGCCTCCACATCGGGCACCCAGGGCGCGGCCGAGCCGGGCAGCGGGGCCCGCTCCCAGCGCACGGCGCCCTCGCCCGTCTCGGACGGCGGCAGGGCGACATAGCCGCCCGAGCCGTGGAAGCGCAGCGAGCCGGGGACGAAGTCCTTGGCGTAGAGCAGTTCGCCGAGCTGCTCCATGGAGTACGGCTTCACCAGCAGCGCCCAGCGGCTGGGCGTGGCGATCACCGGGCCCAGCCGCATGCCCCGCCGGTCGAGCAGGGCCAGGGCCCGGGCGGCGGCGAGGGCCGGCAGGCTGACCGCGCAGGGCGCGCCGCCTCCGGTCGCCAGGATGATGGGGGCGCTCGGCCGGTTGGTCCACCACCAGCGCACCATGCGCGCGTCGGTGGTGGCCGCGAGCAGCCCGGGGTCGAAGGGATGCGCACCGGGCACCGTGCACTCGGGGTCGGGGCAGGCGCAGCGGGCCCGCCCCCGCGGAGCCGGCCCCACACCCGGGAGAACCGGCCACTGCCACTGCGCCGCGAAGGTCAGGGCCGCGCCGATCAGCTCGGGCTTCCCGCCGTTCCGCCTGGACAGGAGCCTGCGTCGCCTTCCGAGGATCTCGCGCATGAGCGCTCGTTCCTTTCCGTTGCACCGCTGGCAACACCGTGGGCTACATCACACCATGTGTCGATCACTTCACTGTGCGTATCTGATGGCGCATCACACCCCCGCGTACGGCAGGGGGAACCCCAAAGGGTCGAGCGTGGCCGCTTCCGCGTCCGATAGTCCGTTGGTCCGTCTATCAAAAGCACGGTCGCGGTGCGGGGGTGGCGAAGTCTGGCGTTTTGCCGTCGCGCGTGTTTCTCTCCGCCTCCGCCACGGGAGGATGGGGCTCGGCCGTCGGTGGCTATGACGCCCGGGTCCGCCGCCAGGTTCCGGGTGGCCCCCAACCACCCCTGGCCTTCTCCGAGTACGTACCCATCACGACCGTTGTGACGCTCCGTGGAACAGGGCCAGTCGACCGCAATCGACCGATACCTAAGGCAGTTTTTAGCCAACTTGGCGGTAAGGCAAGGGGTTCGGACAAAAACGTCGCGTGTCCCATGGACACCAGGAATCCCCGCAGGACAATGCTGGACATCCCCTCACGAGTGCGTGTACATGTGGAGACACTGCTAGCGGCGCAGAATGACATGGGGGTTTGCGATGCTTTTCAGCAATACGCACCGGTCTGGAAGCCGGACGCCATGAACGCCCCGCACCCTCCGAAAGTGGCCGGAATCGATCCCACAGTTCCCACCCCCGCACACACTGTCGCATCCGCCTCCGCCGTCTCCGGGGCCCCGTCCGTCCCGGGCGCCGCCGCCGTTCCGGCCCCCCACGCCCCCGCTCCGGGCGCGCTGCTCCAGGACCGGCTGGCCGGCTGGGTCTCCGACCTGACGACCCTGCACGAACTCACCGAACGCCTCTCCCGCACCAGCACGCTCGACGCCGCCCTGCACGAACTGCTGCGCGCCGGAGCCGCCCTGGTCGGCGCCCGCCGCGGCCTGGCCGTCCTGGAACCCGCCGACGGCCTCGGCCCCCGCACCACCCTCGGCCTCGGCCTCGGCCGCGCCGACCTCGGGCACCTGGAGACCGTGCCGCGCGGCGCCCTGCCGTACGACACCCGCGGCGGCGCCGAGATCCTGCACCCGGACCTGTTCGCCGAGGACGGCCTGGACCCACGCCACCGCGAGGTGGCCGCCCGCCTCGGTTACTCCGCCAGCTACGCCCTGCCCCTCGCGACCGAGTCCGCCGGCCGGCTCGGCGCGGCGGTCTGGCTCTACGACCAGCCGGCCGAGCCGCACGAGCGCCGCCGCCACCTCGCCGGCCTGTACGCCCGGCACGCCACCGAGCACCTGGCCCGGCTGCTGGAGGTGGAGCGCACCCGCGCCCGGGTGGCGGCCATCACCGACGGACTGCTGCCCGCCCGGCTGCCCCGGGTGCCCGGCGTCCAGCTCGCCGCCCGGCACCACACCGGGCCGTGCGGCGGCGGCGACTGGTACGACGCGCTGCCGCTGCCGGACGCCGCGCTCGGCCTGTCCGTCGGCTCGGTCACCGGCCGCGGGCCGAGCGCGGTGGCCGCCATGGGCCGGCTGCGCGCCTCGCTGCGCGCGTACGCCGTGATGGAGGGCGAGGACCCGGTCGCCGTCCTGTCCGACCTGGAGCTGCTGCTGCGGCTGACCGAGCCCGCCCGCTCGGCCACCGCCCTGTTCGCCTACTGCGAGCCCGCCCTGCGCAAGATCACCCTGGCCGGTGCCGGGCACAGCCCGCCGCTGCTGACCGGCGAGCGGCGCACCGAGTTCGCCGAGACCACCGTCTCCGCGCCGCTGGGCATGCTCGCCTGCTGGGAGGCGCCGAGCGCGGAGGTCCAGGCGGAGGCCGGGGAGACGGTCCTGCTCTACACCGACGGGCTGCTGCACCGTACCGGCGACCCGGCGGACCGGGCCTTCGCCCGGCTGCACGCCGCCGCCGCGAGCGTCCCGCGCGCGCTGCGGCACGATCCGGGCGCCGTCGCCGACCATGTGCTGCGCACGGTCCTGCCGGACGGCCCGGACCGCGCGGACGCCGCCGGCGGCACGGAGGACGTGGTCCTGCTGGCAGCCCGTTTCGACTGAGCGCGGCGGCGCGGCCGGCCGGTATGACCGGGCATAACAGGTCATCCGCCCCCGCCCGCTCTCGGTACGACCGTACGATGATGGTGGTCCCCGCCCGGCCACAAGCGGGAGCGCGCGGGCCCCGGGGGAGATCACTGGCGTATCGAGGAGGATCACGTGTCCGACGAGCTCAACCCGGCTGTGCCCGACTCCGCTACCGCGGAGGGCCCGGAGACCGAGGCCGAGGAGACCGTCAAGCAGCGGAAGAACGGCCTGTACCCGGGCCTGTCCGACGAGCTGGCCGAGAACATGAAGTCCGGCTGGGCCGACACCGAGCTGCGTGACCTGGAGCCCGTCGAGCAGGCCGCGCACACCGCGCGCCGCCGCGCCGCGCTCTCCGCCCGCTTCCCGGGCGAGCGTCTGGTGATCCCGGCGGGCAACCTGAAGACCCGCTCGAACGACACCGAGTACCCCTTCCGCGCCTCCGTGGAGTACGCGTACCTCACCGGCAACCAGACCGAGGACGGCGTCCTGGTCCTGGAGCCGAAGGGCGACGGCCACGAGGCGACGATCCACCTGCTGCCGCGCTCGGACCGGGAGAACGGCGAGTTCTGGCTCTCCGGCCAGGGCGAGCTGTGGGTCGGCCGCCGCCACTCCCTCGGCGAGTCCGAGGCGCTGTACGGCATCCCGGCCGCCGACGTGCGCAAGCTGGCCGCGAGCCTGCGCGAGGCCACCGGCCCGGTCCGCGTGGTGCGCGGCTACGACGCCGGCATCGAGGCGGCCCTGACGGACAAGGTCACCGCCGAGCGCGACGAGGAACTGCGCGTCTTCCTCTCCGAGATGCGGCTGGTCAAGGACGAGTTCGAGATCGGCGAGCTGCAGAAGGCCGTCGACTCCACCGTGCGCGGCTTCGAGGACGTCGTGAAGGTCCTCGACAAGGCCGAGGCGACCTCCGAGCGCTACATCGAGGGCACGTTCTTCCTCCGGGCCCGCGTGGAGGGCAACGACGTCGGCTACGGCTCCATCTGCGCGGCCGGCCCGCACGCCTGCACCCTGCACTGGGTGCGCAACGACGGCCCGGTCCGCTCCGGCGACCTGCTCCTGCTGGACGCCGGCGTGGAGACGCACACGCTGTACACCGCCGACGTCACCCGCACGCTGCCGGTCAACGGCACGTACAGCGAGATCCAGAAGAAGATCTACGACGCGGTGTACGACGCCCAGGAGGCCGGCATCGCGGCCGTCCAGCCGGGCGCCAAGTACCGCGACTTCCACGACGCGGCCCAGCGCGTGCTGACCGAGCGGCTCGTGGAGTGGGGCCTGGTCGAGGGCCCGGTCGAGCGCGTCCTGGAGCTGGGCCTCCAGCGCCGCTGGACCCTGCACGGCACCGGGCACATGCTCGGCATGGACGTCCACGACTGCGCCGCCGCGCGCACCGAGACGTACGTGGACGGCACGCTGGAGCCGGGCATGGTCCTCACCGTCGAGCCGGGTCTGTACTTCCAGGCCGACGACCTGACCGTGCCGGAGGAGTACCGCGGCATCGGCGTGCGGATCGAGGACGACATCCTGGTGACCGAGGACGGCAACCGGAACCTGTCCGCCGGGCTGCCGCGCCGGTCCGGCGAGGTCGAGGCGTGGATGGCCGCCCTGAAGGGCTGAGGCACCGAACGGACGGCCGGGCACCGGGAAGGTGCCCGGCCGTCCGTCCGTCCGCTACGCCGTGAGCAGGAAGGGATCTCTCTACGCCGTGAGCAGGGAGGGGTCCCTCGTCCACTTCAGGATCTTGTCGAAGCTGACCACCGTCCCGTCCCGGCCGGGCTTCGCCCCGATGTGGACGTGGTCGGCCAGTTCCCGGATCAGGAACAGGCCGCGTCCGTGCTCGGCGTCCGCGCGGGCGGGCCGGAAGTCCGGGACGGGCACCGGACCGGGCCCGGAGTCGGACACTTCGATCCGGCACTTCTCGCCGTCGAGGTACGCCGTCACCCGGTACGCCTCCGAGGCGCCGGACGCGGGGCCCCCGCCGTGCTCGACGGCGTTCGCGCAGGCCTCGCTCAGGGCGACCGAGAGGTCGTAGGAGATCTCCGGGTCGACGCCCGCCGTCTCCATCGTGCCGATCAGCAGCCGGCGCGCGAGCGGTACGCTCGCGGCCTCGCGGCGCAGATGGAGTGACCACCAGATGCTCATGCTCCAGCCTCCTGGCCGCGGCTCGACATACCGTTACGTATTGCCGCCCGTAGGCGGCCGTAAGCACTCCGTCGGCGTGACCGGGCCCATATGGCCGATGCGCCCGGGCGCTGATCGGTGTATGGGCGGCCAGGTGCGGGCCGGGAGGGACGGCTCGGGCGACCTGCCGCAGCGCACCGGCACGGGCAGTGCGATGATGAGCCCGCCATGACTGCCCCCCACGCGCGCACGGCGCCTTCCGGAGCCGGGCTCCGGACCCTGCGGGCCGCGGTGTTCGCCGCGGTCTGCGTCGCGCTGGCCGCGTGCGGGCACACCCTGGCCTCCTGCGCGGGCGTGCCGCTGTGGACGCTCGGCGCGGGCTTCCTCGGCTCCCTGCTGCTCGTGGCCCCGCTCGCCGGGCGGGCCCGCACGCTGCCCGGCATCGCCGTGCTGCTCGCCCTCGGACAGACCGTGCTGCACACGCTGTTCGGGCTGGGCCAGCACGGGGCCATGACCGGCGGCGCGCCGATGGGGCCGATGGCCGCCACCGGGTCCACGAAAGCGGCGTTGAGCGACCACGCGCTGGTCGAGCAGGCCGCCCGGCTGGTGTGCGGATCGAGCCCGGCGTCCCTGACCCCCGGCCACGCCTTCCGGCTGCTGTTCGGCGCCCGGCTCGTGGACCGGGCCGGGCGGCCGACGGCGACCCTGGACTCGCTGGGCGCCCTGGGGCACGCGCACGACGCCGCGGGCGCCTCGGCCGGGCTGCTGCCCTCGCTGCCGATGCTGCTCGGCCACGTGCTCGCGGCCGTGGCCGCGGGCTGGCTGCTGCGCCGCGGCGACCTGGCCGTGCTGCGGCTGATCGAGCTGTCGGCGCATGGAGTCGCGGAGGGGGCGCTCGTACGGTCCCTGCGCGCCGCGCTCGCGCTGGTACGCGTCCTGTGCGCCGGGCTGCTGCCCGACGCCGGGCCCGGGCCGCGCGGCCGTCGTCCCGACCGGGACGAGCACCCGGCCCCGCACACCGCCGTACTCCAGCACACGGTGATCCGGCGCGGTCCGCCCGCGGCCGCGTTCCTCCTCCCCGCCTGACACGACGCGACGACCACTCCGGCCGACCGGGGCCGGCTCCAGCCACACGGAGCCGGCCGCCGGACGGGAGGGCCGCCGTCGTGCGGCACACGCGCGTGCGCATCTTCCTCCGGGTCACCACGAGTGACACGGCCCCGCGCGCGCGTACTCCCGATCAGCAACGGATCTCACACCCAGTGGAGTGGTTCGCGCCATGAAGGCTTCCCGTATCACCGCCGCCGTCCTCGTCGCCGGCTCGGCCGTCCTCGCCCTGTCGGGCCCCGCGTTCGCGCACGTCACCGTGCAGCCCGAGGGCACCGCGGCCAAGGGCGGCTACGCCGTCGTGGACTTCAAGGTCCCCAACGAGCGTGACGACGCCTCGACCGACAAGCTGGAGGTCACCCTGCCCGCCGACCACCCGATCGCCTCGGTGATGCCGCAGCCGGTGCCCGGCTGGCGGGCCACCGTCACCAAGTCCAAGCTGGACAAGCCGCTGACCATGCACGGCGAGAAGATCGACGAGGCCGTCACCAAGGTCACCTGGACCGCCGACGGCAAGGGCATCGAACCCGGCTTCTTCCAGAAGTTCCCGCTCTCGCTCGGCGCCCTGCCCGACAACGCCGACCAGCTCGTCTTCAAGGCGATCCAGACCTACTCCGACAAGGAGGTCGTGCGCTGGATCGAGGTGCCGCAGCAGGGCCAGGACGAACCGGAGAACCCGGCCCCGGTCCTGGAGCTGTCCGCCGCCGCCGACGACGAGCACGGCGCGGCGAGCGCCGCGGACACCGGTGACAAGACCGGCGCGGCCGAGAAGACGGCCGCCGGGGACTCCGACGGCGGCAGCGACACCACGGCCCGCGTGCTCGGCGTGGCCGGCATCGTCGTGGGCGTCGTCGGCGTGGCCTACGGCGTCCTCGCCGGCCGCCGCCGCACCGCCGCCTGAGCCTCTCGGTCCGCGGCGCGCACCGGGCGTCACCCGGCCGTCCGACAGGGCGGCCGGGTGATCCCGGTGCGCGCCGGAGTTCACACATCTGGGACATTTTCCTATGCGCAAGAAGACGTTCGCCGCGGCCGCGCTGCTCGCCGCCGCCACCCTGACCCTCTCCGCCTGCGGTGGCGGGGACGACGGCGACTCGCCGATCGCCGTGGTCTCGGGCGGCTCCGACGCGAAGAAGGCCGCCACGGTGCTGGACCAGCCGTTCGACAAGCCCGGCCTGGTCCTCACCGACACGCACGGCAAGAAGTACGACCTCCGCAAGGAGACCGCGGGCCACCCGACCCTGCTCTACTTCGGTTACACCCACTGCCCGGACATCTGCCCCACGACGATGAGCAACCTCGCCGTCGCCAAGAAGGCGCTGCCGAAGGCGGAACAGGACGACCTCAGGGTCGTGTTCGTCACCACCGACCCCGGCCGCGACACACCCGCCGAACTGGGCAAGTGGCTCAAGGGCATCGACCCGCAGTTCATCGGCCTGACCGGTGACTTCACCAAGATCCAGGCGGGCGCCCGGTCGGTCGCCATCGCGGTGGAGCCGACGAGGAAGGACAAGAACGGCAAGCTGGTCTCCATGCACGGCACGCAGGTCGTCGCCTTCTCGCCGAAGACCGACGCCGGTTACGTCCTCTACGGCGAGAACACCACGGTCGGCGAGTACACCCGGGACCTGCCGAAGCTGGTCGAGGGAGCCGCACCGTGAGGCGCCGTACCGCCGGCCTGGCCGCGTGCGCGCTCGCCGGTGCCCTGGCCCTCGCGGGCTGCTCGGACTCCGGTTCCGGCACCCCGGACCGGGCGGACCTGTCCGTCGCCTCCCCCTACATGCCCCAGCCCGTCTCCGCGGACATGGCGGCCGGTTTCCTGACGATCACCAACGAGGGCGGGGCCGGCGACGAGCTGACCGCGGTCAGCAGTGATGTCGCCGGCCAGGTCACCATGCACAGCACCAGCGGCGGCGCCATGGCGGAGGAATCCTCCTTCGGCATACCGGCGCACGGCCGGCTCGTGTTCCGCAGCGGGGGCAACCATCTGATGTTCGAGAAGCTGAAGCGGGCGCCGAAGCAGGGCCAGACGGTCACCGTGAAGCTCACCTTCGCCAAGTCCGGGCCGCTCACCGTCGAGATGCCGGTGAAGGCCGCCACGTACACCCCGTCGACCGGACACTGAGGGAGGGACCACCGTGACCCGGACCACCGCCCCCCGCCTGCGGGTCCTGCTGCTGCTGTTGCTCGCCGTCACCGGCGCGCTGCTGGCGGGCGCCGGACCGGCCTCCGCGCACGCGGCGCTGACCGGCAGCGACCCCGCGCAGGGGGCGGTGGCCGACCGCGCGCCCACCCGGGTGTCGCTCACCTTCTCCGAGAAGGTGGCGTTGAGCGACGACTCCGTGCGCGTCCTGGACCCCCGGGGCAAGCCGGTCCAGACCGGCGGCCCCGCCAGCGTGGGCGGGACGACGTACGCCGTGCAGCTGAAGAGCGGCCTGGCCAAGGGCACCTACACCGTCACCTACCAGGTCGTCTCCGCCGACAGCCATCCCGTCGCCGGCGCCTACACCTTCTCCATCGGGGCGCCCTCGCCGACCGTCGTGTCCGGCACCGGGCCGGTCGCCGGCGGCGGAGTCGTGGGCGGCCTCTACGCGTTCGGCCGGTACGTGTCGTACGCCGGCTTCATCGTGCTCGCCGGCGGCGCGGCCTTCGTGCTCGCCTGCTGGCAGCGCGGCGCGGGCGTGCGGGCCCTCCAGCGGCTGGTCGTCGGCGGCTGGGTCGCGCTGACCGCGGCCACCCTGTGGCTGCTGCTCCTGCGCGGTTCCTACACCGGCTCGGGCCGGTTCGCCGACGTCTTCGACCTCGACCTGCTCGGCCAGGTCCTCCAGACCAAGACCGGCGCCGCGCTGGTCTCCCGGCTGCTGCTGCTCGCCGCCGCCGCGCTGTTCGTCGCCGTCCTGTTCGGCACCTACACCCGGCGCGAGGACGGCACCGAGAAACGCGACCTGACCTTCGGGCTCGCGGTCGGCGGAGTGGTCGTCGCGGCCGGGCTCGCGACCAGCTGGGCCATGGCCGAGCACGCCTCCACCGGACTCCAGCCGGGCCTCGCCATGCCGGTGGACGTCGTCCACCTGCTGGCCGTCGCCGCCTGGCTGGGCGGCCTGACGGCCCTGCTGACCGCGCTGTACCGGGCGCCCGCCGAGACCCCGGTCGAGGCCGCCGCCGTCCGCCGCTTCTCCCGGCTGGCCTTCGGCTCCGTCCTCGCGCTCGTCGCCACCGGCGTCTACCAGTCCTGGCGGCAGCTCGGCTCCTGGACGGCGTTCACCGAGACCCGGTACGGGCAACTGCTGCTGGTCAAGATCGCGCTGGTGGCGGTGCTGGTCGGCATCGCGGCGCTGTCCCGGCGCTGGGCGGCCCGGCTCACGGACCGGGCCCCGGGCCCGGGGAAGGCCAGGCGGACCGAGGCGGGCAGGGAACAGGTCCCGGCGGCGCGGGCGACCGGCGAGAGCGGGGGCACGGGCGGCACGGGTGGCACGGGCGGCGCAGGCGGCAAGGGCGGCGGCACCGGGAAGGGCAAGGACGACCGGGAGGGCAACGCGGCCGGAACTGGAGCTGGTGCCGATCACGGTGCCAGTGCTGGTGCCGGAGCCGGTGCCCGTACCGGCAAGGGTTCCGGCACGGGCACCGGCACCGGTGACGCCCGGCGTGCCGCTCAGCTCGCCCGGCAGCGCGCGGCCGTCGACGCCGCCCGGCAGAAGCGGCTGCGGGACGCCGACGCGCACCGCTTCGGGCTGCGCCGCTCGGTGCTCGCCGAGGCCGGCGTCGCCGTCGTCCTGCTCGCCGTCACCACCGCGCTCACCCAGACCGAGCCGGGCCGCACCGAACAGGAGGCCAAGGCGGCCACCTCGGCCACGACCGGCTCCGGCACGGCGCAGGCGTCCGGCGCGCTCACCCTGGACATGCCGTTCGACACCGGCGGCACCGGCGGCAAGGGCGTCGTCAGCATCGACCTGGACCCCGCGCGGGTGGGCGCCAACGAGATGCACCTGTACGTCCAGCGGTCCAACGGCCAGGCCTTCGACGTCCCCGAGGTGAAGGTCTCCTTCACCCTGGAGGCGAAGAAGATCGGCCCGCTTCCCGTGAACCCCGACCACATCACCACCGGCCACTGGTCGGCGAGCGGGGTGCAGCTGCCCGTGGCCGGCGACTGGAAGGTCGCCGTCACGGTCCGCACCTCCGACGTCGACCAGGTGACCGTCTCCAAGAACGCGCAGATCGGCTGAACCACACCCATGCCCGACCAGTCCCTCTCCCAGGTCCGTACACCCGACGCGCCGGCCGCGCAGCCCGGGTCCACCGCGGCGCGCGGCGGCGTCTCGCGGCGCGCGCTGCTCGGCACCGCCGGTGCCACCGGGCTCGTCCTCGGCGCGGCCGGCGGGGCCGCGGGCTATGCCGCCGCACCCGCCCAGGCCACCCCGCTGACTTCGGTGGGCTCGGGGCGGGCGATGTTTCACGGGAAACATCAGCCCGGCATCACCGAGGGCCTCCAGGCGTGCGGCCATCTCATCGCCTTCGACCTGGCGGCGGGCGCGGGCCGCAAGGAGGCGGCGGCCCTGCTGCGCCGTTGGTCGGCGACGGCCGAGCGGCTGATGGCGGGCGAGCCCGCGCCGCACGACGACACCGGCGTGGCCCGGGACGCGGGCCCCTCCTCGCTGACCGTCACGTTCGGCTTCGGGCACAGCTTCTTCACCCGGACCGGACTGGAGAAGCAGCGGCCGGCCGCGCTGGACCCGCTGCCGGACTTCTCCTCCGACCGGCTCGACAAGGCCCGCAGCGACGGTGACCTCTGGGTGCAGATCGGCGCGGACGACGCCCTGGTCGCCTTCCACGCGCTGCGCGCGCTCCAGAAGGACGCCGGTTCGGCCGCGCGGGTGCGCTGGCAGATGAACGGCTTCAACCGCACCCCGGGCGCCACCGCCCGCCCCATGACGGCCCGCAACCTCATGGGCCAGCTCGACGGCACCGGCAATCCGAAGCCGGCCGACGCCGACTTCGACCAGCGCGTCTTCGTGCCCGCCTCGGGCGAGCCGGCGTGGATGGCGAACGGCTCCTATGCGGTCGTACGGCGCATCCGCATGCTCCTGGACGACTGGGAGAAGCTGTCGCTCACCGCCCAGGAGCAGGTCATCGGGCGCCGCAAGGCCGACGGGGCGCCGCTGTCCGGAGGGGACGAGACGACCCCGATGGACCTGGAGAAGACCGACGCCGGGGGCGGTTACGCCGTCCCGCTGAACGCGCACGCGCGCATCACCCGGCCCGACCGGAACGGCGGCGCGGCCATGCTGCGGCGGCCCTTCTCCTACCACGACGGCATCGACGCGGACGGCACCCCGGACGCGGGCCTGCTCTTCGTCTGCTGGCAGGCGGACCCGGTGCGCGGCTTCATCCCGGTACAGCGCAAGCTGGACCGGGGCGACGCGCTGTCGCCGTTCATCCGGCACGAGGCGAGCGGGCTGTTCGCGGTGCCGGGCGGCGCGGCGAAGGGCGAATACGTCGGCCAGCGGCTGCTGGAAGGATGAACCGCGCTCAAACCACCCGGTCGAGTGGCATTCCTGAGACACCTGCGTCGGGGCCCTCTACGGCCATTAGGGTGAGGAGCATGCCAGCGAGCTATGCCTATCTCGGCCCGGAGGGCACCTTCACGGAGGTCGCCCTGCGCACGCTTCCGGAGGCCGCCACCCGGGAGCTGATCCCGTATGTGTCGGTGCAGTCCGCGCTGGACGCGGTCCGGGCCGGCGAGGCGGAGGCCGCGTTCGTGCCGATCGAGAACTCCGTCGAGGGCGGCATCACCACCACCCTGGACGAGCTGGTCGCGGGCGAGCCGCTGACGATCTACCGCGAGGTGCTGCTGTCGATCACCTTCGCGCTGCTGGTCCGGCCCGGCACCACCCTGTCGGACATCAAGACGGTCTCCGCCCACCCGGCGGCCCAGCCGCAGGTGCGCAACTGGCTGCGCGCGCATCTGCCGGACGCCCGGTGGGAGTCGGCCGCCTCGAACGCGGACGCCGCCCGCCTGGTCCAGGAGGGCCGCTACGACGCCGCCTTCGCGGGCGAGTTCGCCGCCGCCCGGTACGGCCTCGAAGCGCTGGAGACCGGGATCCACGACGCGGAGAACGCGCAGACCCGGTTCGTGCTGGTGGGCCGCCCGGCCCGGCCGGCCTCGCCCACCGGGGCGGACAAGACCTCGGTGGTGCTGTGGCAGCGGGACGACCACCCCGGCGCCCTGCGCGATCTGCTCGGGGAGTTCGCCTCGCGCGGCATCAACCTCATGCTGCTCCAGTCCCGGCCGACCGGCGCCGGCATCGGCAACTACTGCTTCTGCATCGACGCCGAGGGCCATATCGCCGACCGGCGGATGGCGGAGGCGCTGATGGGGCTGCGGCGGATCTGCCTCCAGGTGCGTTTCCTGGGCTCGTATCCGCGGGCCGACATCGCCCTGGAGAAGGCCCGGCCGACGCCGCCGGGGATGTCGGACGAGGAGTTCATGGCGGCGGCGGACTGGGTGGCGCGCTGCCAGGACGGCCGGTTCTGACCAGTCGTACCTGCACACGAACGTTATCCACAGAAGTTATCCACAGGGGCCCTTCTCGACCTGGGGACAAGTCGACAGGACGGGGCGATCGGGTCGACAAATCGGCCTGTGGGTTCCCGCGCGGACCACTACCCTCCGGGTCACCCTTCGTGCATCTGTTTCCTGAGGTTCATCTTTTGGGGCGACCGTTTTCCACCCGAAAGTGGGTGTCGCTCGGGTTTGACCCGGGAATTCATCGGTGCAGTCACGGTTTCCGAGGTGATCATTTCCGAAGTCCACAGATCGTTCCCACAGCCTGTGGATAACTCTGTGCGAGGTGTGGATCTCTGTGGACAACCGGTCCGCCAAATCCCGCTCTCCACAAGGGAATCCGGTCAACCGGGCACCGGGCACCTGCTCCGTCCCAGGGAGTGAGACACTTTCGCCTTGACGCGCGAAGCGAAAGATCAGAACACACCCGGCAATTACCGCATAACGGAACGTACGGAGCGAATCCGAACTCACCGGAATAGTGATTCGTGGGCCGCGACCCCGCACCGGTAGCCTTGGGCCCGTGATTGACCTTCGCCTGCTCCGTGAGGACCCCGACCGTGCGCGCGCGTCCCAGCGTGCCCGTGGAGAGGACGTCGCGCTCGTCGACTCCCTCCTGTCTGCCGACGAGCGGCGCAGGTCCTCCGGCGTCCGCTTCGACGAGCTGCGAGCCGAGCAGAAGCAGCTCGGCAAGCTGATCCCCAAGGCCGCCGCCGAGGAGAAGGCCGAGCTGCTCAAGCGGGCCGAGCAGCTGAAGGCCGACGTCAAGGCCGCCGACGCCGAGCGCGACGCGGCCGACGCCGAGACCCAGGAGCTGCTGCTCCGGCTCGGCAACCTCGTCCACCCCGACGTACCCGTCGGCGGCGAGGAGGACTTCGTCACGCTGGAGACGCGGGGCACGATCCGGGACTTCGCCGCCGAGGGCTTCGAGCCCCGCGACCACCTGGAGCTGGGCCAGCTGCTCGGCGCCATCGACGTCGAGCGCGGCGCCAAGGTCTCCGGATCCCGCTTCTACTTCCTCACCGGCGTCGGCGCCCTGCTGGAGCTGGCCCTGGTCAACGCGGCGATCGCGCAGGCCACCGCGGCCGGCTTCACGCCGATGCTGACCCCGGCGCTGGTCCGCCCGCAGTCCATGGCCGGCACCGGCTTCCTCGGCCAGGCCGCCCAGGACGTCTACCACCTCGACAAGGACGACCTGTACCTGGTCGGCACCTCCGAGGTCCCGCTGGCGGCCTACCACATGGACGAGATCATCGACGCCGACCGGCTGCCGCTGCGCTACGCGGGCTTCTCCCCGTGCTTCCGCCGCGAGGCCGGTTCGCACGGCAAGGACACCCGGGGCATCTTCCGCGTGCACCAGTTCGACAAGGTCGAGATGTTCTCGTACGTCGCCCCCGAGGACTCCCAGGCCGAGCACCAGCGCCTGCTGGAGTGGGAGAAGCAGTGGCTGACCTCGCTGGAGCTGCCGTTCCGCGTCATCGACGTCGCCTCCGGTGACCTCGGCTCCTCGGCCGCCCGCAAGTTCGACTGCGAGGCGTGGATCCCGACCCAGGGCAAGTACCGCGAGCTGACCTCGACCTCGGACTGCACCGAGTTCCAGTCCCGCCGGCTGTCCATCCGGATGCGCGACGGCAAGCAGGTGAAGCCCCTGGCCACCCTGAACGGCACGCTGTGCGCCGTACCGCGGACCATCGTGGCGATCCTGGAGAACCACCAGCAGGCCGACGGCTCCGTCCGCGTCCCCGAGGTGCTGCGCCCGTACCTGGGCGGCCGGGAGGTCCTGGAGCCGGTGGCCCGGTGACCTTCCCGTACGGACTGGTCGCCACCGACCTCGACGGAACACTGCTGCGCCCGGACGGCTCCGTGTCGCGGCGCACCCGTGACGCGCTCGCCGCGGCCACCGCGGCGGGCGCGGTGCACATCGTCGTCACCGGCCGCGCGGTCTCCCGGACCCGGCACGTCCTGGACGGTCTCGGCTACGACGGCCTGGCCGTCTGCGGCCAGGGCGCCCAGGTGTACGACGCCGGCGCGCACCGTCTGCTGACCTCGGTCACCCTGGACCGGCAGCTGGCGGGCGTGGCCCTGGCCAAGATCGAGGCCGAGGTGGGTCCGCTGTACCTGGCGGCCACCCGGGACGGCCTGGACGGGGACGTGCTGGTGGGCCCGGGGTACGCGCTCACGGGCAGCCTGCCCGGCACGCCCTTCAGGGACGTCTCCGACCTCTGGGCGGCTCCGCTCAACAAGATCTACATACAGCATCCGACGATGGATGACGACGAGCTGGCGCAGGCGGCCCGGCAGGCGGCCGGCGGCTTCGTCACGGTGACCATGGCGGGTGCGGGCATCGTGGAGCTGCTCCCGCTCGGCCTGTCCAAGGCGACGGGTCTGTCGGTGGCGGCCCGCCGGCTGGGCCTGAAGGCCGCCGACACGATCGCCTTCGGTGACATGCCCAACGACATCCCGATGTTCGCCTGGGCCGCCCGGGGCGTGGCCATGGCCAACGCGCACGCGGAACTGAAGGCGGTGGCCGACGAGGTCACGACCTCCCACGAGGACGACGGCATCGCGGTGGTACTGGAGCGACTGCTCGCCTAGGGCCTCTCGTCCGGATCATGCCGGACAGGCACGGGTCCGCCCGGGGCCGGAAGGCTCCCGGACGGCGACGGATCGCGGAGGATGCACGGATCGAACGTGCGCGGGCGTGTCACGGCCCGACACGGCTCGGTGAGCCGGTGCCTTACCACTCGGCCAATCCCCCGGGTGGGCGGTCCACGTGAGCGAAGAGGCCCACGTGCTCGAAGCGACCGCCCCGGGCAGCTCCCTGGGCCCTACGGAGCAGTGGTGCTCACTCCGGAGCCCGCCTCAGGCTGCCCTGTCGGGAGCCGGACGCAGTGCCGTGCATGGACATCGCCCGCCTCCACTCCCGGTACGCGGCGCCGGGACGTTCCCGGCGGATCGGTACAACCACTGTGCACCTCTGCCGAGTTGGACGCCATCGAATAAACCGGGCGCCCCGCCACCGGCGCCGCCCGCCGGCTACTCCTCGCCGGCCAGCGTCAGCGACCGCAGCTTCTGGCCGGCGTACCAGGTGGCCAGGACGGTGACCGCGACCAGCAGCGCGGTGGCCGTCGGCAGGCTCACGTCGGAGGTCACCAGATCGGTGCCGGACACCTTGTGGGCGACGGCCAGCGACCACTGCTGGACGCTCAGCGTGCGCGCGCCCGGCACCAGCGAGCCGAACAGCGCCTCCCAGACCAGGGCGTAGACGAGCCCGAAGACCACCGCGTGCCGGGAGACCGTGCCCAGCAGCAGGAACAGTGCCGAGTAGGCGATGGAGGAGACCAGCGCGGCGACCGTGTAGGCGACGGCGATCTGCTGGCCGTTGCCGTTCAGGATCAGGCCCGCGATCAGGGTCGGCACCGCGGAGAAGACCATGGTCACGGCGATGGCGACGATGAGCTTGGTGTAGATGATCGTGGGCCGCTTGAGCGGCTTGGACAGCAGGTACACCACGGAGCCGTCGTCGATCTCCGGGCCGATCGCGCCCGTGCCCGCGATGACGCCGATGAGCGGCACCATGGTGGCGAGCGCGAAACCGCCGAGGACGTCGGCCGCGGTCTGGTCGTCGGCCCCGGTCAGGGCGCGCACGGCCACGGAGATCACGAGCAGCAGCAGGGGCAGCGCGCCGAGGATGAGCGCCCGGCGGCGGCCCAGCAGGGCCCGGTAGGTGAGTCGGGCGACGGTGGGGTCGTACATCTTCGGCCTCCTACGCCGCGACCAGGTACGAGAAGACTGACTCCAGGGACTCGTCGGACGGCGAGACCGTGAGCAGCCGGATGCCGTGGTCCCTGGCGACCTTCGGCAGCAGGGCGGTGAAGCGGCCGAAGTCGACGGCCTGGACGCGCAGCGCGCCCTCGGTGACGTCGACCTCGATACCGGCCGTGGACGGGTCGGCGATCAGCGCCGCCGCGAGGGTCCGGTCGTCGCTGGACCGCACCAGGTAGCGGTGCGGGCGGTCGGTCATCAGGCGGCGGATGCGGCGGAAGTCGCCGCTGGCCGCGTGCCGGCCGGCGACGACGACCTCGATGTGCCGGGCGAGCTGCTCGACCTCTTCGAGGATGTGCGAGGAGAACAGCACGGTGCGGCCCTCGTCGCCCATCGTGCGCAGCAGGTCCATCAGCTGCATGCGCTGGCGCGGGTCCATGCCGTTGAACGGCTCGTCCAGCAGCAGCAGCGACGGGTCGTGCACCAGGGCGCTGGCCATCTTCACGCGCTGGCGCATGCCCTTGGAGTACGTGGCGATCTTCCGGTCCTGCGCGTACTCCATCTCCACGGTGGCGAGGGCGCGCCGGGCGGCCTTGTCGCCGAGGCCGTGCAGCTCGGCGTTGGCGAGGACGAACTCGCGGCCCGTCAGGAAGTCGTACATCGCCTCCCGCTCGGGGACGACGCCGATGTGCCGGTAGACGGACTCGTCGCGCCACACCGGGCGGCCGTCGAGGGTGACCGTGCCGGTGGAGGGGGCGAGGAAGCCGCCCATCATGTTGATCAGGGTGGACTTCCCGGCGCCGTTGGGGCCGAGCAGGCCGGTGACGCCGGGGCCGATGGTCATGGTGATGTCGTTGACGGCGACCACGTTGCCGAACCAGCGGGAGACGTGGTCGATGCTGAGGACGGTCACAGTCCCACCTTCCGGTAGCGGCGGATCAGGATGCCGTAGCAGGCGGCGGTCACGCCCAGCGCGCACAGGACGTAGACCACGCCCTCGCCGCGGGACGGGCCGAAGCCGCCGGGGAAGGCGGAGGTGCCGCCGAGGAACGCCGACTGCACGCCGTCGATCAGCGTGATCGGGGAGAACAGGCCGATCCAGGGGACCGCGCCGGCGCTGCCCTGGGTGTCGGCGATGGCCTGGAGCGTGGAGACCGCGCCGTAGGAGATGGTCAGCACGGCGATCACGGCGGCGATGCCGAAGCCGCGGCGCGGGGTGAACGCGGCGATGACCAGGCCGATGCCGGCGAAGAGCAGGGAGAGCAGGGCCACGGCGACCAGTCCCTGGGCGAATTCCTTGGTCTGGTGGGCGAAGCCCATCTTGGACAGCAGCGCGCCCACGTACATCACCAGCAGCGGGGCGGCGGTGAGGACGAACAGCGCGGAGGCGAGCGCGGCGAACTTGGCGCGGACGTAGTCGGCGGTCTCGATGGGCCGCGAGAAGTACAGCGGCACGGTCTTGAAGCGCAGGTCGCGGGAGACCGCCTGGGGGGCCTGGGAGGCGATGTACAGGCTGATCACGGCCTGCATGACGATCGCGTACCGGGTGTAGGACAGCGGCAGTTCGTGCGCCTTGGTGACGACGGCGACGGCCACCATGATGGCGGCCGGCACGCACATCACCGCGAACAGCAGCATCGGCAGCACCTTGGACTTGACCGAGCGGCCGAGGCCGTAGGCGCCCCGCAGGGACTGCGAGTACAGCGAGCGGAGCGCGTAGGAGCGGCCGAGGCGGGGGCCGTCGTAGCCGCGGTAGCCGATGTCGTGGATGCGGCTCTGGTCGCCGGCCGGCATGGCCGGGGGATGCTCAACCGCCATGTCCGACGGCCTCCTTCCGCTGCTCTTCGCTGGTGAACACCTCGGAGATGTGGTGCCGGCGCTGCTCCATGCGGACCAGGCCGAGGCCGAGTCCGGCGACCGTGTCCCGGACCAGGTCGTACGTCTCCTCGCCGGTGGCGGTCAGCAGCAGGATGTGTCCGGCGCCGGGCAGTCCGCCGGCCTCCGCGTGCGTCTCGGCCCCGCGCGCGTGCAGCGCCTCGCGGAGCGCGCGGGTGCCGTCCGGGTGGGCGTCGCTGTCGGTGACCTCGATCGCGAGGGTGGTCGTGGTCTGGGTGAAGTCGGTGGTGGAGCTGGAGCGCAGCAGCTTGCCGCCGTCGATGACGACGACGTGGTCGCAGGTGCGCTCCAGTTCGCCCAGCAGGTGCGAGGTGACCAGGACCGAGATGCCGAAGTCGGTGTGGATGCGGCGGATCAGGCCGAGCATGTCGTCCCGGCCGACCGGGTCGAGGCCGTTGGTCGGCTCGTCCAGGAAGACCAGCCGGGGGTCGTGCACCAGGGCCTGGGCCAGCTTCACCCGCTGCTTCATGCCGGTCGAGTAGCCGCCGATGGGGCGGTAGCGCTCCTCGTACAGCCCCACGTGGCGCAGGGTGTCGGCGGTGCGCTCGCGGGCCGCGGCGGGCGGCAGGCCGGACATGCGGGCCATGTGGACGACGAACTCGGTGGCCGAGACGTCCGGCGGCAGGCAGTCGTGCTCCGGCATGTACCCGACGCGCTCACGGATGGCGGCGCCGTCGGTGGCGACGTCGAGGCCGAGCACCCGGGCCCGGCCCTCCGTGGCGGGGGCCAGCCCCAGCAGGATCTTGATCAGGGTCGACTTGCCGGCGCCGTTGGCTCCGACGAGTCCGGTCACACCGGGCCCGATGTCCACGGACAGCCGGTCGAGCGCGGTCACCCGGGGGAACCGCTTGCTCAGGCTTTCGGTCGCGATCACAGTCACCTCTCCGACGGTAGTGATCCGGACCACGTCCGTCGTCAGACCTCAGAGCCGTTTGCGTCTCAGTCCCAGGTAGTACGGGTGTCTCGGGGTTCCCCACCCAGGGGTCCCCCCGGGGCGCCGGACGGCTGTCGTCCACAGCCCTTGATCCCGCCTATTGACGCCGCCTCTAACAAGCTGCGAGATTCACCCGTGTCAAGTTACGGACGCGTAGCGCGCTCGACGGGACGGGGCGGCATGACGACGGCAGTGAGCAGCGGACCCTCCGCGGACCTGCGGGGGTTCAGACGGGTGCAGCGCCTCGCCTACGAGTGCGCGGAGGCGGTCGCGGCCCGCCTCGCACCGGGCGTCACCGAGCGCGAGGCGGCGCGGATGCAGCGGGAGTGGCTGCGCGGACGGGGGGTGCGCGACTGGTTCCATCTGCCCTTCGCCTGGTTCGGCGACCGCACGGCGTTCGTGAACTTCCGCCTCCCGCTCCAGTTCTTCCCGACCGACCGCGCCCTGGAGCCGGGCATGCCGTTCATCCTGGACATGGCACCGGTCTACGAGGGATACACGGCGGACATCGGCTACTCGGGTTCGCTGGGCGTGAACCCGGTGCAGGACCGGCTGATGGCCGATCTGGAGGCGCACCGGGAGCTGATCCTGCGCGAGGTGCGCGAGCGGCGCCCGCTGCGGGAGATCTACCAGGACGTGGACCGGCTCATGGTCCGCCAGGGCTACGCCAACCGGCACCGCGCCTATCCCTTCGGGGTGATCGCCCACAAGGTGGACCGGGTGAGGCCGCGCCGCTTCTCCCCGCACCTGTTCGGGTTCGGCACGCAGTCGCTGAAGGGCCTGGCCGCCGACGCGCTGCACGGCCACCGCGAGGGCTGGTCGCCGCTGTGGTCGCCGTACCGCTTCTCGGACCATCCGCCGCGGCCGGGCCTGTGGGCGGTCGAACCGCACCTCGGTTTCCGGGGTACGGGCGCGAAGTTCGAGGAGATCCTGGTGGTGACCGATTCCCGGGACGCCGAGGAGAGCGCGTTCTGGCTGGACGACGACTTGCCGCACGTGCGGCGCTGGGCGGAGGCGAAGTGACACGGGAAGACGCGCGCGAGCGCCGGGTGACGACCGGCGGGGTCGAACTGTGCGTGGCCGAACTGGGCGACCCGGCACAGCCGACGGTCGTCCTGGTGCACGGCTACCCGGACAGCAAGGAGGTCTGGTCACCGGTCGCCGCGCGTCTGGCGGACCGGTTCCACGTGGTGCTCTACGACGTCCGGGGCCACGGCCGCTCCACGGCGCCGCGGCCGCTGCGCGGCGGCTTCACGCTCGCCAAGCTCACGGACGACTTCCTGGCCGTCGTGGACGCGGTCAGCCCGGACCGGCCGGTGCATCTCGTCGGGCACGACTGGGGCTCGGTGCAGTCCTGGGAGTTCGTCACGGCCGCCCGCACGGAGGGCCGCATCGCCTCCTTCACCTCGATCTCCGGTCCGTCCCTGGACCACTTCGGGCACTGGATCAACGCGCGGCTGAAGCGTCCGACGCCCCGGCGGATCGGCCAGTTGCTCGGCCAGGGCGCCAAGTCCTGGTACGTCTACCTGCTGCACACGCCCGCCCTGCCCGAGCTGGCCTGGCGCGGCCCGCTCGGCAAGCGCTGGCCCGGGATCCTGGAGCGGGTCGAGCGGGTGCCGGCCGGTGACTACCCGACCGCCTCCCTGCCCGCCGACGCCGCCCACGGCGCCTGGCTCTACCGGGACAACGTCCGCGCCCGGCTGCGCCGCCCACGCCCGGACGCCTACGCGCACGCGCCCGTGCAGCTCATCACCCCCCGGGGCGACGCGTTCCTCTCGGAGCGGCTCTACGACGACCTGGACCGCTGGGTGCCCCGGCTGACCCGCCGGACGCTGCCGGCCCGGCACTGGGTCCCGCGCACCCGCCCTGACCAGGTGTCCTCCTGGATCGCGGAGTTCGTCCGGTCCGTGGAGGGCGGCCGGCCCGCCGAGCGGCCCACGGGCCGGCACGCCGAGCGGTTCGCGGGGCAGCTCGTGCTGATCACCGGCGCGGGCGGCGGCATCGGACGGGCGACGGCGTTCTCCTTCGCGGAGGCCGGCGCGCGCGTGATCGCCGTCGACCGCGACGCCGAGGCGGCGACCCGCACCGCCGAGCTGTGCCGGCTGGCCGGCGCGCCCGAGGCGTGGGCCGAGCCCGCCGACGTCTCCGACGAGCAGGCCATGGAGAAGCTGGCGGAGACGGTCCACCGCGCGTACGGCGTGCTGGACGTGCTGGTCAACAACGCGGGCATCGGCCTGTCGGGCTCCTTCTTCACCACGACGGCCGACGACTGGCGCAAGGTGCTGGACGTGAACCTGTGGGGCGTGATCCACGGCTGCCGCCTCTTCGGCGCCCGCATGGCCGAGCGCGGCCAGGGCGGCCACATCGTCAACATCGCCTCGGCGGCGGCATACCAGCCCTCCCGCGCCCTGCCGGCCTACAGCACCTCCAAGGCGGCCGTGCTGATGCTCTCCGAGTGCCTGCGCGCCGAGCTGGCCGGCCAGGGCATCGGCGTCACCGCGGTCTGCCCGGGCTTCGTCAACACGGGCATCACCTCCACGGCCCGCTTCACCGGCGTCGACGAGGCGGAGCAGCGCCGCCGGCAGCAGCGGTCCGCCCGGCTGTACGGCCTGCGCAACTACCCGCCGGAGAAGGTGGCCGACGCGATCCTGGACGCGGTGGTCCACGACAAGCCGGTGGCACCGGTGACCCCGGAGGCCCGGGGCGCCCACCTGCTGTCGCGGTTCGCGCCGGGACTGCTGCGGCGGATCGCGCGGGTGGAGCCGCGGCTGTGAGCGAGCCCGCGGGCGCGGCCGGCCGCCCGCCCGCGGTCCACCGGTTGTCCACAACTTCGCCACATGGCCTGTGGATAACCGGGCTTGGCTGTGGATCAAACCCGGTTCCGGGACAACCCGTGTGATCTGCGTCTCCCGTGACCGGAGCCGGCCGTCCGGACCGGCCGGTTCCGTCCGCGGGTCCGCTTACGCTCGGACGCATGAGTCTGCGTCTGAGCACCGTGATCCTCCCGTACCGCCGCTGGCACGAAGGTGCCCGTTCGGCGTGGATGCGCGCCGAACAGCTCGGCTTCCACACGGCGTACACCTACGACCACCTGTCCTGGCGCAGCTTCCGCGACGGCCCCTGGTTCGGTGCCGTCCCGACGCTGACGGCGGCCGCGGGGGTCACCGAGCGGCTGCGCCTCGGCACGCTGGTCACCTCGCCGAACTTCCGCCACCCGGTCACCCTCGCCAAGGAACTGATCACCCTGGACGACGTCTCCGGCGGCCGGGTCACCCTCGGCATCGGCGCGGGCGGCACCGGTTTCGACGCCACCGCCCTCGGCCAGGAGCCCTGGACCCCGCGGGAGCGCGCGGACCGCCTCGCCGAGTTCGTGCCCCTGCTGGACCGGCTGCTCACCGAGGACGCGGTGTCGTACGAGGGCCAGTTCTACTCGGCCCACGAGGCGCGGAACATACCGGGCTGCGTGCAGCGCCCCCGGCTGCCGTTCGCCGTGGCGGCCACCGGCCCGCGCGGTCTGCGGCTCGCCGCGCGCCACGGCCAGGCGTGGGTGACGACCGGCGACCCGAAGCTGTACGAGACCGGCACGCCGGAGCAGTCCGTCGCGGCCCTGCGCGGACAGCTCGGCAAGCTGGCCGAGGCGTGCGAGGCCACCGGGCGGGACCTGGCCGAGCTGGACAAGGTCCTGCTCACCGGGTTCACCCCGGACCGCGGCCGGCCGCTGGCCTCCCTGGACGCGTTCGTGGACTTCGCCGGCCGCCACCGGGAACTGGGCTTCACCGAGATCGTGCTGCACTGGCCCGTCCCGGACTCGGTGTTCGCCACGGACGAGAAGGTCTTCGAGCGGATCGCCATGGAGGCCCCCGCCCAGCTCGCCTGACCGGCGGCCGGCGCCTCCCGCCAGCCCGCGGAACGCCGGCCGCGTCTCATCCGTGCACACCCCCGCACGGCCGTGCGGACCCCTGCGGGAGAATGGCCGGGTGACCTCAGCGACCAGAGAGCCCGGGACCCCTGCCGCCGCCCTGCCGACGCGGCTGATCGCCACCGACCTCGACGGCACCCTGCTGCGCGACGACCAGTCGGTCTCCGCACGGACCGTCGCGGCGCTGGCCGCCGCGGAGGATGCCGGGATCGAGGTCTTCTTCGTCACCGGCCGGCCGGCCCGCTGGATGGACGTGGTCAGCGACCACGTCCACGGTCACGGCCTGGCCATCTGCGGCAACGGCGCCGCCGTGGTCGACCTGCACGGCGGCCCCGGCGCCCACCGGTTCGTGAAGGTCCGCGAACTGGCCCGGCACCATGCCCTGGACGCCGTACGGCTGCTGCGCGAGGCGGCGCCCGGCACGGTGTTCGCGGTGGAGCAGACCTACGGCTTCCACCAGGAGCCGGACTACCCCAAGCTGCACATGGAGGTGCCCGACACCCTCCTGCCCGCCGAGGAACTGCTCTCGGCCGACGGCCCGGACGCCCACCAGCCCGTGCTCAAGATCCTCGCCTACCACCCCACCCTCGACCCCGACGCCTTCCTCACCCTGGCCCGCCTGGCGGTCGGCGACCACGCCAACGTCACCCGCTCCAGCCCCAGCGCCCTGCTGGAACTGAGCGGCTCCGGCGTCTCCAAGGCCAGCACCCTCGCCCTGTGCTGCGCCGAGCGTGGCATCTCGCACGAGGAGGTCGTGGCCTTCGGTGACATGCCCAACGACGTCGAGATGCTGACCTGGGCCGGCCAGTCGTACGCGATGGGCAACGCCCACCCGGACGCCGTCGCCGCCGCGTCGGGCCGCACGGTCGCCAACAACGACGACGGTGTGGCCGTGGTGATCGAACGACTCCTCGCCGGCCGCCTGCCGTAGGCCGCACGCGGTCCAGGGGGCATCGTCCCGCCCGGCACTCGTGGCCCAGGGCGCGGGTGGCCCGTCCGGCACCCGTGGCCCGGAGTGCGGGCGTCCGGCGTCGGCGGTGGTCGGGGGCGCGGGTGTCCGGCGTCCGTGGTGGTCGTCGGCGCGGGCGTCCGGCGTCAGCGGTGGTCGGGAGCGGGCGTCCGCGGTGGTCGGGGGCGCCGGGCCTCAGCGCGCTCCGGCCGGTGCCGTGGCCGCGGCCTCGCGCGCGGCCATCTCCCGCAGCGGCCCGTCCTCGGCGCTCAGCCGCGCGTAGGGCCCCCGCTGCACCACCCGGCCCGCGTCGAGCACGATCACCTCGTCCACCGCGTCGAGCCCCGCCAGCCGGTGGGTGATCAGCAGCGTGGTGCGGCCCTGCGTGGCGGCCAGCAGATCGGCGGTGAGCGCGTCCGCCGTGGCCAGGTCCAGGTGCTCGGCGGGCTCGTCCAGGACCAGCACCGGGAAGCCGGCCAGCAGCGCGCGGGCCAGCGCCAGCCGCTGCCGCTGCCCGCCGGAGAGCCGGGCCCCGTGTTCGCCGACGAGGGTGTCCAGGCCGTCGGGCAGCGAGTCCACCCAGTCCAGCAGCCGGGCCCGGGCCAGCGCTCCGCGCAGTTCGGCCTCGGTCGCGTCCTTCCTGGCCAGCAGCAGGTTCTCGCGCACCGAGCTGTCGAAGAGATGCGCGTCCTGCGCGCACAGCCCGACCAGCCGCCGCACGTCGTCCCCCGCCAGGGCGCCCGCGTCCACACCGGCGAGGGTGTACGAGCCCGCCTCCGCGTCCAGGAACCGCAGCAGCACCTGCGCGAGGGTCGTCTTGCCCGCACCGGAGACTCCCACCACCGCGATGCGGCGCCCCTGCTCCAGCGTGAGGTCCAGCCCGGCCAGCGCCTGCCGCCGCTGCCCCGGGTACCGCGCGGTCACGCCCTTGAGGACCACCGGGAACGGCGAGGCGGGCACCTGCCGGGGCACGTCCGGCTCGCGCACGGGGTCGGCGGCGTCCAGGATCTCGTACACCCGCTCCGCGCTGCGGCGCACCCGCTGCCGGTAGCGCACGGCGAGTGGCAGTCCGAGTACGGCCTCGAAGGCGGCCAGCGGGGTCAGCACGACCACGGCCATCGCCACCCCGCCCAGCCGGCCGGCCGCCACCGCCTGCGCGCCGCACAGCGCGGTGGCCGTGACGGTCAGCCCGGCGATCAGCGCGGTCAGGCCGTCCCCGAGTCCGGTGACGGCGGCGGCGCGCGCGGCGATCCGGGTGAGGGTGCCGTCGGCCCGCCGGGCCGCGTCCGCACGGGCCGGCAGCGCACCGGCGACGGTCAGCTCGGCGGTACCGGTGAGCAGGTCGGTCACGCGGGTCGCGAGCACTCCCCGGGCGGGCGCGAGGCGCCGCTCGGTCCGCCGGGCCGCGGTCGCGGTCAGCGCGGGGACGCCCACGCCCGCCGCGAGCAGGCCCGCCGCGAGGGCCGCGCCGGCCTCGGGCAGCAGCCAGGCCGTGAAGCCGACCGAGGCGGCGCAGACGGCGAGGGCGGCTCCGGCGGGCAGCAGCCAGCGCAGCCAGTAGTCCTGGAAGGCGTCCACGTCCGCGACCAGCCGGGTGAGCAGATCACCGCGCCGGGCACCGCGCAGCCCCGCGGGTGCCAGTCGTTCCAGCCGCCGGTACACCGCGACCCGGGTGCCGCCCAGCATCCGCAGGACGGCGTCGTGCGACACCAGCCGCTCGGCGTACCGGAAGACGGCCCGCCCGATCCCGAAGGCCCGGGTCGCGGTCACGGCCACCATCAGATACAGCACCGGCGGCTGCTGCGCGGCCCGGGAGATGAGCCAGCCGGAGGTCGCCATCAGCCCGACGGCGCTCCCCAGCGCCAGCGCGCCCAGCAGCAGGGCACCCAGGAGCCGTCCCCGGGAGCCCTGGCCGAGCTCTCGGACCCGCGCGAGCACATCCCGCTCGCGCCCGCCGGGCCGGGACCCGCCCGGTTCGTCCTCCGGCCGGCCGGATGCGGCGACGGCCGGTCGCGGGCCCGGTTCGTCTGCGGGCCGGCCGGGTGCGGCGAAGGCCGGTCGCGGGCCGGGATCCAGGGGCAGGTCCCGGACCGGCCGGCCGTACTCCGGGTGCTCCAGGAGCCCGGCGCCGTCCAGCCGTACGATCCGGTCGGCCACGTCCAGCAGCGCGGGCCGGTGCACGACCAGCAGCACGGTCCGCCCGGCGGCGAGCCTGCGCACCGCCGCCACGACGTCCGCCTCCGTCGCCCCGTCCAGCGCGGCCGTCGGCTCGTCCAGCAACAGCACGGGCCGGTCCGCGAGGAACGCCCGCGCCAGCGCCAGCCGCTGCCGCTGGCCCGCCGACAGCCCGGCGCCGTCCTCCCCGAGCACGGTGTCCGCGCCCTCGGGCAGCGCCGCCACGAACTCCCACGCACCCGCGTCCCGCAGAGCCTGGTGTACGGCGCTGTCGTCGGCCCCGGGCCGGGCCAGCCGCACGTTCTCCGCGATGGTCCCGGCGTACAGGTGCGGCCGCTGCGGCACCCAGGCGATCCGTGACCGCCACTGCGCCAGGTCGAGGCCGGCGAGATCCGCGCCGCCGATCCGCACCCGCCCCTCGGTGGGCCGTACGAAGCCCAGCACCACGCTGAGCAGTGTCGACTTGCCCGCTCCGCTCGGCCCGACCAGGGCGACGGTCTCACCAGGCTCGACGGTGAACGACACACCGCTCACCGCGTCCGAGGAGCGGCCGGGATAGCGGACGCCCACGTCTTCGAAGGCAATGGCGCCCGCGGGCACCGCTCCGCTGCCCGCGGCCGGCACCGGGGTCTCCAGCACGGAGAAGATCTCCTCCGCCGCGGCCAGTCCCTCCGCCGCCGCGTGGTACTGGGCTCCCACCTGCCGCAGCGGCAGATACGCCTCGGGCGCCAGCACCAGGATGACCAGGCCGGTGTACAGGTCCATGTCGCCGTGGACGAGTCGCATTCCGATCGTCACGGCGACCAGCGCGACCGACAGCGTGGCCAGCAGTTCCAGCGCGAAGGAGGAGAGGAAGGCGATCCGCAGCGTCCGCAGCGTGGCCTGCCGGTACTCGTCGGTGATCCGCCGGATGGACGCGGCCTGCGCCTTGGCCCGGCCGAACACCTTCAGCGTCGGCAGTCCCGCGACCACGTCCAGGAAGTGACCGGACAACCGGGACAGCAGCTTCCACTGGCGGTCCATCCGGGACTGGGTCGCCCAGCCGATCAGCATCATGAACAGCGGGATCAGCGGCAGGGTGCCGACGATGATCGCCGCCGACACCCAGTCCTCGGTGACGATCCGGGCCAGCACCGCCACCGGCACGACCACGGCGAGTCCCAGTTGCGGGAGATAGCGCGAGAAGTAGTCGTCCAGCGCGTCGACCCCGCGGGTGGCCAGAGTGACCAGCGAGCCGGTCCGCTGCCCGCTCAGCCAGCCCGGACCGAGCGCCGTCGCCCGGTCGAGCAGCCGTCCGCGCAGCTCCGACTTCACGGCCGCGCTCGCGCGGTGAGCCGCGAGTTCGGTGAGCCACGCGACCATCGACCGGCCCACGGCCACGCCCGCCAGCAGCAGCAAGGGGGTGCGCAGATCGGCGGCCGACTGTCCGTGCTGGAACGCGCCGACGACGATTTCGGCGACGAGCATCGCCTGAGCGATGACCATTCCGGCCCCGACGGCTCCCAGACCGACGGCGGCCACGAGGAAGAAACGGGTGGCGCGGGCGTATCGCAGCAGACGGGGATCGATGGGTTTCACGTGAAACATGCCCTTCGGCCCAGAGGGTGTGTTTCACGTGAAACCCACCCTCGGCGGACTCAGTGCGCGGTTCCGGCGGCAGCGTCGGGAGCGATGTGCTGCGTGCCGATCCGCTTGCGGAACACCCAGTAGGTCCAGCCCTGGTAGAGCACGACGAGCGGGGTGGCGATCGCCGCCAGCCAGGTCATGATCTTGAGGGTGTAAGGGCTCGACGAGGCGTTGGTGACCGTCAGGTTCCAGTCCCCGTTCAGGGTGGACGGCATGACGTTCGGGAAGAGGGAGAGGAAGAGCATCGCCACGGCGGCCACGATGGTGACGCCGGACAGCGCGAACGCCCAGCCCTCCCGGCCCGCCTGGTTGGCCACCAGCGCGGCGACCAGGGCGGCGACGGCCACGACCAGGGCGATCAGGCTCGCGCCGTCACCGCTGTCCGCCTGGGTCCACAGCAGGAAGGCGAGCGCCACGAGGGCCGTGGCCAGGCCCGCCCACCGGGCCAGCTTCCGGGCCCGTGCCCGGATGTCCCCGACGGTCTTGAGGGCGGTGAACACCGCTCCGTGGAAGGTGAACAGCGTGAGCGTCACCAGGCCGCCGAGCAGGGCGTAGGGGTGGAACAGATCCCAGAGGCTGCCGGCGTAGTCGAAGTTCCGGTCGATCTTCACGCCCCGCACGATGTTCCCGAAGACCACGCCCCACAGGAACGCCGGGATGAGCGAACTCCAGAAGATCGCCGTCTCCCAGTTCCGCTGCCAGCTCTCCTCCGGCCGCTTGGCCCGGTACTCGAAGGCCACACCCCGGAGGATCAGGCAGACCAGGATGACCAGCATCGGCAGATAGAAGCCGGAGAAGAGGGTGGCGTACCACTCCGGGAAGGCGGCGAAGGTGGCGCCGCCCGCGGTGAGCAGCCAGACCTCGTTGCCGTCCCAGACCGGGCCGATGGTGTTGATCAGCACCCGGCGCTCGGGCCGGTCGCGGGCCAGCAGCCTGGTGAGGATGCCGACTCCGAAGTCGAAGCCCTCCAGGAAGAAGTAGCCGGTCCACAGGACGGCGATCAGGACGAACCAGACGTCGTGAAGTTCCATGACTGTTTTCCTCCGGCCTAGTACGAGAAGGCCATCGGCTTGTCGGCGTCACGCGTGTCGCCGCCGAGCTTCGTGGGCGGATTGAGGTCGGCCTCGCTCAGCTCGGGCGGGCCTGCCTTGACGTACTTCGAGAGCAGCTTGACCTCGACCACGGCGAGGACCGCGTACAGCGCCGTGAAGACGGCCATCGAGATGAGGACCTCGGCCTGGGAGACACCAGGGGAGACCGCGTCCCGGGTCCGCAGCACGCCGTAGACGACCCAGGGCTGGCGGCCCATCTCGGTGAAGATCCAGCCCCAGGAGTTGGCGATCAGCGGGAAGGCCATGGTCCAGGTCGCGATGCGCCAGAACCAGGGGGTGAGCCCGGGGCTGAGCGCCTTGTTCTTGAACAGCACCAGGTGGGGCACCTCGTCCTCGCCGGTCCTGAGGTGCTGCGGCAGCATGAACTTCTTGCGGGTCAGCCAGAGTCCGGCCAGGCCGATGGTGAAGGAGGCCATGCCGAAGCCGATCATCCAGCGGAAGCCCCAGAAGGCGACGGGGATGTTGGGCCGGTAGTCGCCGGGCCCGAACTTCTGCTGCTCGGCCTTGTTGACGTCGTTGATGCCGGGGACGTACGAGGTGAAGTTGTCGTCGGCCAGGAAGGACAGCAGGCCCGGGATCTCGACGGCCACGCTGTTGTGGCCCTTGTCCACATCGCCGTAGGCGAAGATCGAGAACGGCGCCGGCTGCTGGCCGTCCCACAGCGCCTCGGCGGCGGCCATCTTCATCGGCTGCTGCTTGAACATCACCTTGCCGAGCGTGTCGCCGCTGATCGCGGTGAGCAGTCCGGCGATGACGACGGTGATCAGGCCGAGCCGCAGCGAGGTCTTCATCACCCCGATGTGCTTCTTGCGGGCCAGGTGGTAGGCGGAGACGCCCACCATGAAGGCCCCACCGGTCAGGAAGGCCGCCGAGAGGGTGTGGAACGCCTGGCTGAGGGCGGTGTTCTGGGTCAGCACGGCCCAGAAGTCCGTCAGCTCCGCCCGGCCCTTCGCCTGGTCGATCCGGTAGCCGACCGGGTGCTGCATCCAGGAGTTGGCCGCGAGGATGAAGTACGCCGACAGGACCGTGCCGATCGAGACCATCCAGATGCAGGCCAGATGGATCCGCTTCGGCAGCCTGTCCCAGCCGAAGATCCACAGTCCGATGAACGTGGACTCGAAGAAGAAGGCGATCAGCGCCTCGAAGGCGAGCGGGGCGCCGAAGATGTCACCGACGAAGCGCGAGTAGTCCGACCAGTTCATGCCGAACTGGAACTCCTGCACGATGCCGGTGACCACACCCATCGCGATGTTGATCAGGAAGAGCTTGCCCCAGAACTTGGTCGCCCTGAGGTACTTCTCCTTCTCCGTGCGCACCCAGGCCGTCTGCAGCCCGGCCGTCAGCGCGGCCAGGGAGATCGTCAGCGGAACGAACAGGAAGTGGTAGACGGTGGTGATGCCGAACTGCCAGCGCGCAAGTGTCTCCGGCGCCAAAGCCAGGTCCACGTCGGCACTCTCCTTACTACGGCGTCGTACAGCGGCGGTTTGCCCCTTTTGCCACCCGCATACAGGAGCAAACGGGACGCGCTTGTGAACGCGTTCACATTCACAAGCCATTATGACCCACTGATTTTCGGTCGCGACAGGGGGGTCCCCCCTTCGCCGCCGCGTCAAGGTCTTGGCAGTACCTTCAACATCTTGTTGACTTGCGCGCCATGCGGATACGGATCTCCTGGCCCGCGGGCAACCTCACCGCGACCCTTGACGCCGGCACCCCGACCACGCAGGCCCTCGCCAAGGCCCTGCGCCTCGCCTCGACGGCGCGCACCTGGGGTGAGGAGGTGTATTTCGACACAGGCGTCTCTGTTCCACGTGAAACAGACGCACGCCAGGTCGTGGAACCGGGCACGGTGGCCTTCTGGACGGACGGAGACGCCCTCGCCCTGCCCTACGGCCCGACGCCCCTCTCCCAGGGGACCGAGTGCCGTCTCGCCAGCCCGTGCAACATCCTCGGCAGCCTGGACGGGGACGCCGGCCTTCTGGCGACCGTGCGGGACGGCGACCCCGTCCGGGTGGAACTGACCGAGGAGTAGAGCCGACGCCGGCCGGCTCTACACCTTCGGACCGGGCCGGACCAGACCCCGTGGTCCCGGCCCGGTCCGGACACGGCTCGGACGAGTCCGCCCAAGCCGTTCAGAGGTCCTAGATCTCCTTGCGGAACGCTTCCGCCACCTTCAGGAAGATGTCGTTCGCCTCGTTCTCCCCGACGGTCACCCGCACACCCTCGCCCGGGAACGGCCGGACCACGACCCCGTGCTCCTCGCAGGCCTGCGCGAACGCCGCCGCCCGCTCCCCCAGCCGGAGCCAGACGAAGTTGGCCTGCGTTTCGGGCACCTGCCAGCCCTGGGACCGCAGCGCGTCGACCACGCGCGTGCGCTCGCACACCAGCGAGCCCACCCGGCCGAGCAGCTCGTCCTCGGCCCGCAGCGAGGCGATCGCCGCCTCCTGCGCCAGCTGGCTCACCCCGAACGGCACCGCCGTCTTGCGCAGCGCGGCCGCCACCGGCTCATGGGCGATCGCGAAACCGACCCGCAGCCCGGCCAGCCCGTACGCCTTGGAGAAGGTCCGCAGCACGCAGACGTTGGGCCGCGTCCGGTACAGCTCGACACCGTCGGGCACCTCGGGGTCGCGGATGAACTCCCGGTAGGCCTCGTCCAGCACCACCAGCACATCGCCGGGCACCCGGTCGAGGAACCGTTCCAGCTCGGCCCGCCGCACCACCGTGCCGGTCGGGTTGTTCGGGTTGCAGACGAAGATCAGCCGCGTCCGGTCGGTGATCGCGTCCGCCATCGCGTCCAGGTCGTGCACATCGTCCGGCGTCAGCGGCACCCGCACCGACCGGGCCCCGCTGACCTGCGTGATGATCGGGTACGCCTCGAACGACCGCCAGGCGTAGATCACCTCGTCACCGGGGCCGCTGGTGGCCTGGACGAGCTGCTGGGCGACCCCCACCGAGCCGGTCCCGGTGGCCAGGTGGGAGAGCGGCACCCCGAAGCGCTCGGACAGCTCCTCCATCAGCCCGGCGCAGGCCAGGTCCGGGTAGCGGTTGATGTCGCAGGCCGCCGCGGTCACGCTCTCCAGCACACCCGGCAGCGGCGGGTACGGGTTCTCGTTGGAGGACAGCTTGTAGGCGGCCGGTCCGCCGGCCGCGGCGGGCTTACCCGGCTTGTAGGTGGGGATACCCTCCAGCTCGGCGCGCAGCTTCGGGCTCGTCTCGCTCACCGCAGTCCTCCTCGCGACCACCGGCGGACCGTCGACACCGCCGGCATCCAATACTCCTCACCTTATGAGGATTCCGCCCCGCTGCGTACAGGTCCGGCAAGGGCGGAGCACGCGGGCGCCGGTACCGGAGGAGAGGCGGCCCCCGCCGCCCCGGAAGGCATCACGGGCATCCCTGTACGAAGGCGTACGTTTCGGGGGCGCACCGTACATATATCTATGCGCCGGTAGCTTGCGCCGTGGCGCGCGTCCCTCGTGAAGGTGAGTTGAGACCTCTTCGAGACCTCGGACAGTTGGCAGGCCCATCCGCATTGACAAGGCATGTCTTATCACTAATGGGCTCAACTACCTTGTTTTCTAAGGCTGTTCACCCCATACGGCCATGCAGAAACGTGCCTGCCAATGCGTGCATATGCGTCCGCACTACCCCACCGCATGAGCCCTACTATCGGCTCGCCATGACAGCAGCAGGGAAGCACCAGGTGAGCCGCGCGGAAACCTCACGTCGAGGCAGTCGGCCGGGCCGGGCGGGCATCAGAGACGTCGCCGCCGCCGCCGGGGTCTCCATCACGACCGTCTCCGACGCCCTCAACGGCAAGGGCCGTCTCCCGGATGCCACCCGGCGCCATGTCCGCGAGGTCGCCGACCGGCTCGGGTACCGCCCCTCGGCCGCCGCCCGCACCCTCCGTACCGGCAAGTCGGGCCTGATCGGCCTGACCGTGACGACGTACGGGGATGAACCTTTCACCTTCACCGAGTTCGCGTACTTCGCCGAGATGGCCCGGGCCGCCACCTCCGCCGCGCTCGCCCGCGGCTACGCCCTGGTCATCCTGCCCGCGACCTCCCGGCACGACGTCTGGTCCAACGTGGCCCTGGACGGCACGGTCGTCATCGACCCCTCCGACCAGGACCCGGTCGTCAGCGAACTCGTCCGGCAGGGACTTCCGGTCGTCTCCGACGGCCGCCCGGCCGGCTCCATCCCCGTCACCGCCTGGGTCGACAACGACCACGAGGCCGCCGTACTCGGCATCCTCGACCACCTCGCCGACGCCGGCGCCCGCCGCATCGGCCTGCTGACCGGCACCTCGACGGACACCTACACCCACCTGTCGACCACCGCCTACCTGCGCTGGTGCGAACGGGTCGGCCAGGACCCGGTCTACGAGGCGTACCCGGCACACGATCCGTGCGCCGGCGCCGTCGCCGCCGACCGGCTGCTCGCCCGGCCCGACCGGCCCGACGCGGTGTACGGACTGTTCGACCCCAACGGCACCGACCTGCTCGCCGCCGCGCGCCGCTACGGCCTGCGCGTCCCGGACGACCTGCTGCTGGTGTGCTGCAGCGAGTCGATCATGTACGCCAGCACCGAGCCGCCCATCACCACGCTCTCGCTGAAGCCGCGCCGCATCGGCACCGCCGTCGTCCAGCTCCTCATCGACGCCATCGAGGGCGTCGAGTCCGAGCAGCCGGTCGAGCAGGTGATACCGACCGAGCTGATCGTGCGCACCTCCTCGCAGCGGCGGTCCCCGCGCACGACGGTCAGCCCGCCGCGGACACCGGACGACAGATAGCGCCCGGGCGTGCCGCGCCGTCCGGTGCGACACGCCTCCGGAGCGGCGCGTGTCCGGCGTGCGCCCGGCCGGTGCGATACGGTGACCGGCCGGTCCGGGGATCGATCGGCCGAAAGCCGGTCGAACATCTGCTCAAACGGGACGAAAGCCGCGGTGAACTGGAGTCTTGTTCCGATTCACCACCCCTGGGTCATCACACGGCGCGACGCGCGTTCCTATGATGGGCCCACGACACCGCGGACCGCTGCGACCAGGCAGTCCGAAGCGGTGCAGATGCGGCGCGATGGTGGAGGGGTCTGATGACTCAGGGGGCCGGTCAGGGACCCGAGGCGGAGCGGACGGCGACGCTGCGCGACTTCCGGGTACCCGCGTACGTGCACGAGACCGGTCCGTACGTCCACGGCGTCCACCCCGGTGACGCCCTCCCGGCCGGCGACGAGGCGTACCCCGACGGCTACACCCCCACCCAGCGCGACCTGCCGGTCATCAACCGCGGCGACACCCTCCAGGTCCCCGTCGAACCGGCTCCCGCCGCCCCGGCCCCGCAGCCCGCGGCTGGCCCCGGACCGCTGTACGTCGTCGGTGACGTCCACGGCTATCTCGACGAGCTGCTGGCCGCCCTGCGGGAACAGGGCCTGATCGACGCCTCGGGCCAGTGGTGCGCCGGCACCACCCGGCTGTGGTTCCTCGGCGACTTCACCGACCGCGGCCCGGACGGCATCGGCGTCATCGACCTGGTCATGCGGCTGTCCGCCGAGGCCGCCGCGGCGGGCGGCTACTGCAAGGCCCTCATGGGCAACCACGAGCTGCTGCTGCTCGGCGCCAAGCGGTTCGGCGACACGCCCGTCAACTCCGGCGCGGGCACCGCCACCTTCCAGGCGGCCTGGCTGCTCAACGGCGGCCAGAAGACGGACATGGACCGTCTCCAGGACCACCATCTGCAGTGGATGGCCCGGCTGGACGCGGTCGAGATGGTCGACGGTTATCTGCTCATCCACTCCGACACCACCGCCTACCTGGACTACGGCGACTCCATCGAGGCGGTCAACGACACCGTCCGCGAGGCTCTGACCCGTAACGACGCCGACGAGGTCTGGGACCTGTTCCGCAAGTTCACCAAGCGCTTCTCCTTCCGCGACGAGGGCGGCGCCGACGCCGTGCGTGCCCTCCTCGATACGTACGGCGGCACCCGGGTCGTTCACGGGCACAGTCCCATTCCCTACCTGCTCGGCGAAGTCGGCTCCGAGGACGGCGAGGAGAGCACGGGCCCGGTGGTCGAGGGACCGCACGTCTACGCGGGCGGACTCGCCATCGCCATGGACGGCGGAGTGACCATGGCCGGAAAGCTGCTGGTCCAAGAGCTTCCCCTGGAGAACTGACCGGTCCTCAGGCGCACCGCCCGCCGGTCGCGTCCGCGCAGGCCGGACGGCAATTTCCGGCAATCCCCTGTCACCGCGCGCCGTCCCGGCTCTACCATCGCCTTACCCGTAGCAGGCTCCCCTCCGTTTCTGCCCGACGGGCCCGTCACCGTGCGGGTCCCAGCCCTACGGAGCATCGGGGGATGCACATGAACAGCCTTCCGCAGCACCTGCGGAGCGAGGACCACCAGGAGTTCGAGCGGCTCCTCGGCGAGGCGCTGCGCTCCGCTCCGCACCGGCCGGAACTGGCCGCTGTCGGAGACCGGTTCGACGCCGGACAACTGCGCACCATGGCGCTCGACGCCTCGGCCCTGATCACGGCAGCCGCGGCGGCCGAATACCAGCGCTACGTCGGACTCCGCGACGCGCTGCGCCAGCCGGCGCTGTCCGTTCCGTCCGCCACCGCCGACTCCGCCGCCCCCGGCTCTGGTTCGCCCGGCACCGACCTCTCCACCGCCCTCGGTGAAGCCGCCGGGAGCACCGGCGCGGGCGCCGTCGCGGTGATCGCGGTCCTGGCGCCCCTGCTGTCCGGGACGGCGGCGGTCATCTTCCTGCTCGTCGGCTACATCCTGAAGGTGCTGGACCCCGGGCAGGCCCTCGCCCGGACCCTGCTCACCACCGGCTGGGTGTTCGGCGCCCTCACCGCGGTGACGATCCTGGTTGCCGCCGTCGGACTGCTGCTCGCCGCGCTGCGCAACCGCGCCCCGGCGGACGCCCGGGCCCGGGACACGGCACACGAGGAGCTGGCCAGAGCCAGAGAGGCGTGGCGGGACGCCCTGCTGGAGCGTGGCATCCTGCCCTTCCTCCGGGAGGCGCTGGCCGGGCCCGGTCCCGCCGCACACCACCCGGCGCCGTCCGCGCCGACCGGCCGCATGCCGCGACTGGGCTACGGCCGGCCCGGCTTCAGCAGCCCCGCCGACGGCACCGGGTCCGACCGCCCCGGCTACACCAGCCCCGATTACACGAGCCCGGATTTCGGCGGCCCGGAGCACCGGCCCGAGTGACCCGGCCGCCCACCCGGCCAGGAGACCGCGGCGCATGGCCGTCCCGCCAGGAGCCCGAGAAGCCTGTGGCGCGGGAGACGGTCTGAGGAGAACGCCCTCCGGGGCGGCCGCCGCGCCGCCCCGGGTAGCTCGGCGTCCTGGAGGCCGCGGGTCAGTCGGCGATGGGCAGGTACACCCGGTTGCCGGAGGCCGCGAACTCCTTCGACTTCTGCGCCATGCCCTCCTCGATCTCGGTCCGGCTGCCCCCGTGCTCACGCCGGATGTCCTGCGAGATCTTCATGCTGCAGAACTTCGGACCGCACATGGAGCAGAAGTGGGCCGTCTTGGCGGGCTCGGCCGGCAGGGTCTCGTCGTGGAACTCACGTGCCGTGTCGGGGTCCAGGGCGAGGTTGAACTGGTCCTCCCACCGGAACTCGAAGCGGGCGTCGGACAGGGCGTCGTCCCACTCCTGGGCACCGGGGTGCCCCTTGGCGAGGTCCGCCGCGTGCGCGGCGATCTTGTAGGTGATGACACCGGTCTTGACGTCGTCCCGGTTGGGCAGGCCCAGGTGCTCCTTGGGCGTGACGTAGCAGAGCATCGCCGTGCCCCACCAGGCGATCATCGCGGCACCGATGCCGGAGGTGATGTGGTCGTACGCCGGCGCGACGTCCGTGGTCAGCGGGCCGAGCGTATAGAACGGAGCTTCATCGCAGATCTCCTGCTGGAGGTCGATGTTCTCCTTGATCTTGTGCATCGGGACGTGCCCGGGGCCCTCGATCATCGTCTGTACGTGGAACCGTTTGGCGATCCGGTTGAGTTCTCCGAGCGTCCGCAACTCGGCGAACTGGGCCTCGTCGTTGGCGTCCGCGATCGACCCCGGCCGCAGCCCGTCGCCCAGCGAGTAGGTGACGTCGTAGGCGGCGAGGATCTCGCACAGCTCCTCGAAGTTCTCGTACAGGAACGACTCCTTGTGGTGCGCCAGGCACCACGCGGCCATGATCGAGCCGCCGCGCGAGACGATCCCGGTCTTGCGGTTGGCGGTGAGGGGGACGTACGCAAGCCGGACGCCCGCGTGGACGGTCATGTAGTCCACGCCCTGCTCGGCCTGCTCGATGACGGTGTCCTTGTAGATCTCCCAGGTCAGCTCCTCGGCCCTGCCGTCGACCTTCTCCAGGGCCTGATAGAGCGGCACCGTGCCGATAGGGACGGGGGAGTTGCGCAGCACCCACTCGCGGGTGGTGTGGATATTGCGCCCGGTGGACAGATCCATGACCGTGTCGGCGCCCCAGCGGGTCGCCCAGGTCATCTTGTCGACCTCCTCTTCGATGGAGGACGTCACGGCGGAGTTGCCGATGTTGGCGTTGACCTTCACCAGGAACCGCTTGCCGATGATCATCGGCTCGATCTCCGGATGGTTGACGTTGGCCGGCAGTACCGCCCGGCCCGCCGCGATCTCCTCGCGGACCACCTCGGGAGAGACGTTCTCCCGGAGGGCCACGAACTCCATCTCCGGCGTGATCTCGCCCCGGCGGGCGTACGCGAGCTGCGTGACCGCCTGGCCGTCGCGGCCCCGCCGAGGCTGCCGGGGACGTCCGGGGAAGACCGCGTCCAGGTTCCGCAGTCCACCGCGCGGCGAGGTGTGCTTGATCCCGTCGTCCTCGGGACGGACCGGACGGCCCGCGTACTCCTCGGTGTCGCCACGGGCGATGATCCAGTTCTCCCGCACCGGTGACAGTCCCCTGCGGACGTCCGTGTCGACGAGTGGATCGGTGTACGGGCCCGAGGTGTCGTACAGCGTGACCGACTGCCCGTTGGTGAGATGCACCTGACGGACCGGCACGCGCAGGTCGGGGCGCGAGCCTTCGACATACGCCTTGTGCCAGCCGATGGACTTCCCGGCCTCCGGGGACTTCTCGTCCTGGACGGAGGCAGGCGTGCGTGCGTCCTTGTTGGTCATGAGACCTACTCCCTACGCCGGCATTACCCGGTAACAGGTTCGGCGGTCGACGCAGCGGTTCCCGTCTGCCGACATTCCCCGTGGACCATCGCTCGTTCCACGTGAAACATCGCGTCTACGGAGGTCAGCGCCCTCTCAGCCCGGTGCTCCGAGCTCCCGCGTGTGCAAAGGTGCCTCCACGCTAGCGTCATGTGTGGCGCGCTGAACAGTGGGCCCCCACTCGTTCTTGGGATGATCTGGCGGTGACCAGGATGGAGCAGTACCCGCACCAGCCGCCCGGG
>NZ_JBVHSO010000017.1:0-158166 GCF_055566335.1 Streptomyces sp. NPDC027672
TCCACCCTCAACGACGTCTACTGGAACCAGATCATGGCCGCCTCGCTGGTCGTCAGCGTGCCCGTGGTGGCCGGCTTCCTGCTGCTCCAGCGCTACCTCGTCGCCGGGCTCACCGCGGGCGCGGTCAAGTAAGACCCCTCCCTGCCTCCTCGAAAGGTTTTCCGTGTCCGACTCGATAGACCTCGCCGCCTTCCCCCGCGACTTCGTCTGGGGCACCGCCACATCGGCCTACCAGATCGAGGGAGCCGTGGCCGAGGACGGCCGCTCACCGTCCATCTGGGACACCTTCTCGCACACCCCCGGGAAGATCGACAACGACGACCACGGCGACACCGCCTGCGACCACTACCACCGCTGGCCCGAAGACGTGTCCCTGATGAAGGAGCTGGGCGCGGACTCCTACCGGCTGTCCATCGCCTGGCCCCGGGTGCTGCCGGGCGGTGACGGCCCGGTCAACGCCAAGGGCCTCGCCTTCTACGACCGGCTGGTCGACGGCCTGCTGGAAGCCGGCATCACCCCGAACGTCACCGTCTACCACTGGGACCTCCCGCAGGCCCTCCAGGACCGGGGCGGCTGGAACGAACGCGCCACCGCCGAACACCTCGCCGGCTACGCCTCCACCGTCGCCGAGCGCCTGGGCGACCGCGTCACCCGGTGGGCCACGCTGAACGAACCGCTGTGCTCGGCCTGGATCGGCCATCTGGAGGGCCGGATGGCGCCCGGCCTGACCGACTTGACCACCGCCGTCCGCGCCTCCTACCACCTGCTGCTGGGCCACGGCCTGGCCACCCAGGCGATCCGGGCGGCCGTCCCCGGCGCACAGGTCGGCCTGGTCACCAACCACTCCACCGTCGCCGCCGCCTCCACGAGCCCGGAGGACCTCGCGGCGGCCACGCGGATGGACGGCCACACCAACCGCTGGTGGCTCGACCCGGTCTACGGCCGCGGCTTCCCCGCCGACATGCGCGAACTCTACGGCGTCGAACTCCCCGAGCGGTCGGGCGACCTGGAGACCATCGCCACCCCGCTGGACTGGCACGGACTCAACTACTACTTCCCGGCCACGGTCGAGAACGACCCCGCCGGCCCGGTCCCCCACGCCCGCGAGGTCCGGCTGCCCGACGTCCCGCGCACCGGCATGGACTGGCAGATCGACGCCGACGGCCTGGAGAGCCTGCTGATGCGGCTCACCGACGACTACGGGGTCCGACGCCTCTACGTCACCGAGAACGGCTCCGCGTTCCCCGACACCGTCGGCCCGGACGGCACCGTCGATGACCCCGGCCGCACCCGCTACCTGGAAGAGCACCTGGCGGCCTGCGCCCGCGCCGTCCGCAAAGGCGCCCCGCTCGCCGGATACTACGCCTGGTCCCTGCTCGACAACTTCGAGTGGGCCTACGGCTACGACAAGCGCTTCGGCCTCGTCCACGTCGACTACGCGACCCAGAAGCGCACCGTCAAGACGAGCGGGCGGCGCTACGCCGAGATCGTCCGGGCGCACCGGCAGGCCGGCGTGACCGCCGGCTGATCCGCCCTTACCCGACTACGGCCTCGTCCCCCGGAGCACATTCGGCGGACGAGGCCGCTGCCGTGCCACGCCCCGGGCCATCGCGCCGACGGCACCGCGCCCGCCGCACCGGCCGGGAGCCGGCACGGCAGCACCCTCGTCGGAGCCGGGAACAGCACGTGGGACCTCGCGAGCGTGGACGCGTCGGCGCGGGTCACCGCGGACTTCCCGTTCTCCGTCCGGACCGGGCCGGGACGCGAGCGGTCCGGGTCTGCCTGGCGCACCCCGACTCGGCCGCGGAGCGCCTGGGCCCGGCCCCGCGGCCGGGTGCGGACCCCGTCGAACGGGGTGAGCAGCCTCTCGTCGCTGTTGCGCGGCAGCACGCGGCCGGCCGCGACGCCGTCGGGACCTCCCGGCTTCCCCGTGTGCACCCGGCGGGCCAGCGGAGGAGACCGGTTGATGTGCCGAGGGCCCGGCCGGTCTCACGCGGTGTGCGCGAGTCCAACCGGGCCGAGGGGAACGGAGGGACCGGTCAGGGCAGCCGGTAGTCCTGGTTCAGGGCCGCACCCGCCTCCGGGTGTGTCTGGTCATACCCGCGGGCGTCGCACTGGAGGCCGCCCACGATGCAGTGGTCGACCATGGCCTTGAGCGTGCGCTCCTCCCAGCCGTTGAAGAAGTCGTAGTGGAAGGAGTAGCCGCGGCCGCTGGCCAGGTGGACCTGGGACATGTCGCCGTTGACCGGGAACGCCATCTTGAACTCGATCATCGGCAGCGCCACCGGGTGGTCGGCGGGGCACATGTTGTCGTTCGTGCCGGGCTTGACGACCGGATAGGCCATGTGGCTCTGGTGGTCCGGTGTGTCGAGGTACTTGCCGTCCCAGCAACTCGGGGCCTGGAAGCGGATGTTGAGCTGGACGTCGGCCCGGTTGGGGCAGGTCGCGGGGAAGTCGGTGTTGAAGTAGCTGTCACCGCACTCCCAGCCCTCGACGAAGCCCTTGTGGTGGCGGAACTCGTCGGCGCTCTGCATCGGGTTGCCCACGACGAACCGCAGCCCCTTGGGGAAGGGCCGCACGCTCGTGTAGTCGGTGACGCCGGCCTTGTAGTAGATGGTCTGCGGGCCGACGGGGAGGATCTTCTGGTCGCCCTTGAACAGCGAGGGCATCCAGTACGCCGAGGCGTCGCCGGGCGCCTTGCAGGTGGTGGCACCGCCGTACAGCGAGGCCGTGGTGCTGTTGGCGTTCGTCGAGGTGTTGCCCATGAAGGTGTGGTCGTGGGACTTGCCGGGCTGGCCCGGGTAGACGATCGGGTCGTCGGGGGCGGTGTGCGTGACCGAGCAGTTGGCCTGGAACTCGTGGAAGTAGCGTGACGGCGGAGTGGCCGTGGACGGCGTGACACCGGTGACCTGGGGAACGGCCGGTATGTAGCCGTCGCCGTCCGGGTCGTCGGCGGACGCCTGGGTGGACACGGCCATCGTGTGCCCGGTGTGGGCGACGGCGGCGGGTGCCGTGCCGCCGGTGTCGGTGGCGGCGGAGGCGATGGTGCCCACGCCGAGGACGCCGGCGAGCATCGCGGTGCCGAGGAGAGGTGCGGGGAGCCGTTTCGGGCTCGATCTCATGGGGGTCTCCTGCCCGTGGGGTGGGAAGGGCGGCCGCGCGGTGTGCGTCGCGCGGGTGGTGCGATCGGTGCGGTGGTGGCGGAACCCGCGTGGCTTCCGCCACCGTCGTCCGGGGCACAGCCGTTAGCTGTAGATCCCCAGCTCGTGCAGGGAGTAGCCGTAGCCCGTGCCGCGCGCCGTCAGTTGCAGGCGCACGTAGCGGGCGGTGGCCGAGACGCCGACGGTGTCGACGTCACCGTCGCCGGCGGTCGTGGAGTACACCGAACGCCAGTTGCTGCCGTCGTCGGAGACCTGCACCTCGTAGGACTTGGCGTAGGCCGGGTCCCAGACGAGCTGGAGCGTGCGCAGGGCCTTGGGCGCGCCCAGGTCCACCTGGAACCACTGCGGGTCGCTCCAGTCGCTGGCCCAGCGGGTCTCGGAGCGGCCGTCGACGGCCAGTGCCGGAGTGCAGGGGCAGTCGCCGTAGGACTGCTGGAAGGAGGAGGCGGTCGCGGGCCGGTTCAGCGCCAGGTTGGTACCGGTCACCGGCGGGGCAACGACCCTCACGGACTTGGTCTCGATGCCGGCGTTGCCGTGGCCGTCCTCTGCCTGGACGTAGACCTTCCACACGCCCAGCTTCTGGGGCGCGGTGACGGCGAAGTTCCCGTTGCCGGTCGAGCGCCACTGCGCCTCGACGAGCCGCTTGTCCCCGCTCGCGTAGTTGCCGCTCAGGAAGACCTTGTAGGTGACGGGGTCACCGTCGGGGTCGCGGACGTCCGCGTGCACGGTGAACTCACCGCCGGCCGGCGCCGAGGAGGCGGGGGAGACGGTCATGTTGCTGATGACCGGAGGCGTGTTGTCACCCGCCGTCGAGCCGGTGTACGCCTTCTTGACGGCGTAGTACGACAGCCGCTTCAGCCCGTCGGGCACGAGGTTGAACCAGACGCCGCCGAAGTCGTGCTCGGTGCCGTAGTGGAAGAGAGTGGCGCCCAGGGCCACGCCCTGGTGACCGGTCACGCAGTTCCAGGCGTTGGTGTAGCCGTCCGCCTTCTGCACGTCGGTCGGCTCGTCGGGGATGCCGTTGGCATCGTCGGGCACCTCCCACTCGCCGGCCGGACCGCTCTCGGTGATGATGTACGGCTTGGTGTAGCCCCCGTCGTTCCAGTCCTGACGGACCTTGCACACGTTGTTGTAGGAGTTCATCGCGTACAGGTCGAGATCAGGAGCGTTGCGCTTGTAGTACGGCCAGGCGCCGGTCCACGCGTCGGTGGAGGTGACCGGGTGGTCCGGGTCGATGCTGTGGATCTTCTTGGCGACATCGTTGACGAAGCTGGTGTACGCGTTGCGCTGCGCCTCCAGTTCGCTGCCGCTGTAGCAGTTCTGCAGTCCGAGGACCGATTCGTTGCCGACGTTCCACATCAGCGTCGCCGGATGGCTCTTGTACGCCTCCACCCACTTGGCGAACTCGGTCAGCGAGTTGCTCTTGTACGTCGTGTCGGTCACGTAATTGACGCAGCCGCCCGCGCCCGGCCCGCCGCCCGGCTGGAGCCAGAAGCCGTTGATGACACGGATCCCGTTGGCCGCCGCCGCGTCCAGGAGCGTCTTGCTCGATGCGTCGGTGCCCCAGGTGCGGATGGTGTTGGCACCCATCGCCTTGACGTCCGGCAGGTACTTGGGTCCGTCGGAAACCGCCGGGCCCCAGGTGACTCCCTTGACGGTGTACGGTTGGCCGCCCGCGGTCAGTCGCCAGTTGCCCTGGGTGCCCTCGACCCTGACGGCACCGCCCGGGGGCGGCGGGGTGGTGCCGCCGGTGGAACCGTAGACCTGGAATTCCCACAGCGAGTAGCCGTATCCGCCGGACCGGGCCAGGCCCTGCATGCGGACGTAGCGTCCGGTCCCGGACACGGTGAGGTCGTCGGTTCCGCCGTCGCCGCCGGTCACGGTCTTCAGGGTGTGCCAGTCGGTTCCGTTGTCGGATGCCTGGATCTCATAGCTCTTGCCGTAGGCCGACTCCCAGGTGAGGACGACACGGCTGAGGTCCGCCGTCCGGCCGAGGTCGACCTGGAGCCACTGCTGGTCACTCCACTGACTGGCCCACCGGGTACCGGTCAGATCGCCGTCCACCGCGGCGGCGGCGGAGTAACCGGCTCCTTCCTGCGAGGAGGCGGTCGCGGTCTTGCCCTGGGACAACAGGGCGTCGGCCGCGTGCGCGTTCGGTGCGAGGGCGACGGTGAGCGAGGACGCGAGGAGCGCGCCGAGCGTGAGGAGGGACACGCCGGCGCGGCGTGGGACGGAGGTGATCGTGGAAGGCGGTCTGGACACGGATGCTCCTGACGGGTCGGTTCGGTGCGGGTGCGGCCCCTCCGGGCCGGTGCGCGGGGCGGCTCGGCCGGCCCGGAGGGGAGTGCATGCCGGACCGCGCTCGGAGCGGCGCGGTCCGGGGTGCGGAGCGGTCACGGAGTCGTCTCCTGGCGAAGTCGGGGCGGAGCGTCCGGGAGAGCGCTCTCCGGAACCATGCCTGGCGGTCATGGTCCGGTCAAGAAGTTGAACCAGCTTTTCTTTAGCCTTCACTTAAGATGGCTACTTGCCAGGGGTGATGAGCGGAGGGCGCCCTGACCGCCAGCGACCGGTTCGGATTCGTCCCTTGATCTGCGCCAACTTGCCCCGTTGTTCGGCGTCTCCAAGTGGGGCACCGGCCTCGCCATCCGCACTACCGGCGGCATGAGACCGTGTCCTGCATGGTCAGTTCGAGGAACCGCTTGTAGCCACAGAGGTCGGCTGCCAGGCCGGGAAAGGCGAGGTAGTTGCGGGGATGAGAGGGTGACGGACCTGCAAGTTCGCCGGCACATGGATGATCGCGGCGAACACCGCCTCGTCATCGATGTTCGCGATCCCACCGCCCTGCGGACGCACCCGCGCTGGCGGCAACAGCGGCCTGGCGATCTCCCACAGGCCATCCGGCACGATCCATCCCCACCGCCCCCTCCCCGTAACCAGCTCAACGACCAACTGACCAACGGCGTGACCGTGCGGGCCTACGGCCTCGGCGGGGTCAGGGTCATCATCGGGGAGCGGGAGACGAACGACGTGTTCCTGACGACGGGAGGATCATGGCGCGGGTACGGCGTCGAGGTAGGCGCGGACCACTCCTGAGGTCTCGTCATGGCGGCTGAGGACCAGCAGGTCCGGTCCCGGCGGCGCTCCGTGCAGGGGCCGGTAGGTGAGGCCAGGCAGGGTGATGCGCTCCGTCGCGGTGGGGACGAGGGCCACGCCGGTGCCGGCCAGGGCGAGGGCGAGGGCGGCGAGGGTGCTGCCGGCCAGGTGGACCCGGGAGCGCGCCTCCTCGGCGGCGGGCCAGAGCCGGGAGAGGACGGTCTCGTCCTCCTCGCTTCCTGCGAAGACGATGAGATTGTGGGTGCTCAGGGCGGAGGTGGTGACTGCGGATGCGGACGCCAGTTCGTGGTCGGTGCGCAGGGCGACGGACAGCGGAGTGCGTGCGCGGTGCGTGACATGCAGGCCGTCGGTGCCGTCGAGGCCCAGGTCGGGGCAGTAGCCGAGGTCGAGCGCGCCGTCGCGCACGGCCTGGATCTGGGCAGCCGGCGGAAGCTCGGTCAGGGCGAGGCCGACCCGTGGGTGCGCCCGGTGGAAGTCGCGCAGGTCGTCGGAGAGGACGCCCTGGAGGACGGCGACGCCGGAGAACCCGAGCCGGAGCGTCCCCGTCTCGCCGTGCACCGACTCCCGGGCCACCAGCAGGGCCCGGTCGGCCTGCGCCAGGGCTCTGCGGGCCTCGGGCAGCAACAGTTCACCGGCCTCGGTCAGCTCGAGGCGTCGGCTGGTACGGGAGAACAGAAGTCCGCCCACTTCCCGCTCCAGAGCCTGGATCTGGGCGCTGAGAGTGGACTGGGTGACGTGCAGCAGGGCGGAGGCCCGGCCGAAGTGCCGCTCCTCGGCGACGGCGACGAAATAGCGCAGGTGCCGCAGCTATTCCACAACCGGATCGTCATGCCGCCCGCGCTTCCGCCGCCGGCCGCGTCCAGGCACTTCCCCAGCGCCTGCAACGACCCGTCACCGGCCACCGTCCACCGCTGCGCCCCGGACCCGTTGCTCGGTCGTGTCCTGACCGTCCCGAACCAGTACGCGGCAGCTCACCCGGACTTCGTACCCGGCTACGCCCGGAAGTCCCGCCGGCGGCCACCCCGCTGCGACTTCCGGTCCGGGAGCAACGGCTTGGCCCGCGCCCACTGCGCGTCAGCCAACGGTACATCCGGACCGACGACCGACTGATCGAGACGAACGGAGCCCCGGAGTCATGTCAGAGCCGGAGGTGCCGCGTCCTCGCCGGTGCCCCAGGACGAGGGCGTCGGGCCTACCTGGAAGGACAGGTCTCGGAGCCGGCGGAGTTCCTCGGTGGTCAGGTAGGTCCTGCCGTACGCGGCACCGTCCACCCGGGCGGACTGGATGTAGCGCTGGGAGTCCGAAGTGCCCGAGGCCCGTACGGTCAGTCGGCCCTGCGGGTAGTAGCGGCGGTCGAGCGTGATGTCCACGCGTGCGAAGACCGGGGTGGACAGACCCCATGTGTCGGTGCCTGGCTGGACAGGGAAGAGGCCGATGGACGACAGCACGTTCCAGGCCGACATGGTGCCCAGATCGTCGTTGCCGGTCATACCGGTCGGCGCGTCGGTGAACAGGGTCAGTGCGGCGTGCACCACATCGGTGGTCTTCCACGGCTGCCCCGTCGACAGATAGGTATACGGCGCTATCAGATCCGGTTCGTTCTGCGGGTTGTACTTGTCCGCGTTGTAGTAGTCGTACGGCCCGTGGACCCATACGTCGCGGGCGGTCCGCGCGGGGTCGGCCAGCAGCCTGTCGTAGGCGAAGAAGGAGTCGAGCCGCTGATTGGCCGCGTCCTTGCCTCCGATCAGATCTATGATGCCGGGCAGGTCCTGGGGCACCAGCCACTGGTACTGCCACGAGGTTCCCTCGTGGAAGCCCTCGCTGCGGGCCGGGTCCGCCGGTCCGGTGAAGGCGCCCGAGGCGTCGCGCGCGCGGAAGAACCCGGTCGAACGGTCGAATATCCCGCGGTAGTTGAGCGCCCGCTCGGTGTATCGCCGCGCGTCCGCGCCGTGTCCCAGTTCCCTTGCCATCTGGCCGAGCATGGCGTCGGACAGGGCGTACTCGAGGGTGGCCGAGGCTCCGTGGTCGTAGTCGGAGTCACCGGGTTTGGCGTGCGGCCTGCCTTTGATGTAGGGAACGAAGCCGGCGTCGATGTACTCCTTGTCGGCCTCACGGCCAACGGAAGCGGAGGCGATGGGCGGGACGTCGTCGGCGTTCCGCTTCAGTGCCTGGTAGGCCTCCTCCTCGTGGCCCTTCAGCAGTCCCTGCTGGTAGGCGTTGGTGAGGAAGGGAGTGACGGGGTCACCGGTCATGATGTTGGTCTCGACCGTGCCGTAGCCCCACTTGGGCAGCCAGCCGTTGTCCTTGGCGACGCGGATCACGGACAGCGCCATGTCACGAGCCTCGTGTGGTGCCAGCAGGGACAGCAGTTGGGTCTGGGTCCGGTAGGTGTCCCACAGCGACCAGTTCTGGTAGTAGGTGAAGTCCTCCGCACGGTGGATCCGTTGGTCCCAGCCGGTGTAGCGCCCGTCGACGTCGCTGCCGATGTTCGGTGCGAGCAGCGAACGGTACAGCGAGGAGTAGAACGTCCGCCGCAGGGTCGTGCTGCCGCCCTGGACCCGTATGTCGTCGAGCCGGCCCTCCCAAGCCTGCCGCGCGGCCCGGCGCACCGTGTCGAAGGAACGACCGCCTTCGGCCCGCAGATTGAGTGCCGCCCCTCCCGCGTCGACGTACGACAGGGCGGTGGTCGCCTCGACGGTGCGGTCCTCGGTGGTGTCGAAGCGTACGAAGGCGCCGTTGCGCTCGGCGTTCGCCTGCGAGTTCTTCGAACCGTCCGTGACGTCGGCGCCCTTCCAGGTGCCGGACTCCTTGAACGGCCGGTCGAACCGCGTGATCGTGTAGACCGTGTAGGGCTTGGTGTCCTGACAGAAGCCGCTGCCGGTGATGGCCGTGCGCACGGTGCGGTTGTCGAGGATCTCGACCTTGGTGTGCAGCGTCTTGTGCAGTGATTGTCCGGCGTTGAGAAGCACGTTGGCCTTGTCGGTGGCCGGGAACGTGTAGCGCTGTACGGCGGTGCGCTCGGTGGCGGTCAGCTCGGCCCTGACGCCGCTGCTCAGGCCGACCCTGTAGTAGCCGGGCGAGCCCTCCTCCTCGTCATGGCTGTATCCCGCGGCGTAGGTGGCGTTGTCCGTGCTGGTGATGTCCCCGGTCGTGGGGAGCACCGGGAGGTCGCCGCCCAGGCCACAGCCGACGCCGGACAGGTGGACCATGGAGAAACCGCGTATGTGGTCCTGTGCGTAGTCGTAGCCGGTGTTGTGCCCGGTGTCCGGGGAGAACTGGACCATACCGAACGGCACAGCCGCGCCCGGATACGTGTTTCCCTCGTTTTCCGTACCGATGAACGGGTTGACCAGATCGGCCAGCCGGTGCTCGCGCTGCGACGCGTCGACCGCGGCGTGTGCCGTCGGCGCCGCGAGTCCTGTGCCCAACACAGCGGCCACCACCAACGCGCCCAGGGGGCGAGGTCGGTGGTGACTGGTGCATCGTCTCATCATGAGCCTTTCGACAACGTTGTCAGTGGCCGGGAGTCATTCTTTGTGCGTGCCGAGGTTCCGTCAAGGAGTCGTGGACAAGGAGGCAAGCCCGCACGTTAGTCGGGGACTTGCGCCGGGGTGCGAGGCGGTGGTGCGGATGGGCCGGCGTGCCGGGGAAGGTAATCGCCTGCCCTGGCACCGAGAAGGCGCGTCAGGGCAGGCGCCGCTGCTGGTTGGCCGGCCCGTGCGGCCCGGGGCTTGACCGCTCCAGGCCCGGGGCCCGTGTCCGGCCGGTCCGTCTTGCACGCCCCAGGCCGGTGGTTTTCCGCGCCGCGCGTGGTGTACCGCTACGGAGTCAGGCGGTGATGGGAAGAGTGGTCCACCGCTGGTTCGGGCCGCCGGTGCAGTCCCAGAGCACCACCTGGGTGCCGTCCGCCGGGGAGGACGCCGGGTCGTCCAGGCAGCGGCCGGAGACGGGGTTGCGGTATCCGCCGCCGTACGCCTGCCAGACCTGGTTGGCGCCGCCGTTGCAGTCCCAGATCTGGAGTTTGGTGCCGTTGGCCGTCCCCTGTCCCGCGGCATCCAGGCACCTGCCGAGCGCCCGCAGGGTGCCGTCCGAACGCGCCGACCAGACCTGTGCGTCGGTTCCGTTACAGGTCCATATCTGGGCGGCCGTCCCATTGGCGGAGCTGCCACCTTTGATGTCCAGGCATTTGCCGTCGATCCCGGAGCGCACGGAGCCGCCCGACGCGATCCAGCCGGCCGTGTCGGCGGCCTGCACGCCCGCGTAGAAGGCATCGGCCATCTTGCTGAAGCCGTTGTCGTTCGGGTGGAGCGCGTCGGAGAGATCGGCGACGGTCAGTGCGCCCATGTCGACGAGCCGCACGTGTTTGCCCGCGGCGGCCTTGGACTGGACGATCTGGGCCAACTTCTGGTTGAACGTCGGCCGGTTGGGCTCCTCGGTCTGGCTGGTGGAGACGATCACCGTACCGACCAGCAGGGCCGCGTCGGGGGCGTCCCGCAGGATCTGGTCGATCAGCGCGCTCATCCGGTCGGGCGCGGTCGGAACCTGGTAGTTGCCGTTCAGGTCGTTGGTGCCGATCTCCAGCGTGATCACATTGGGGCGGTACTGGGCCAGTACGGAGTCGGCGATGGAGGCGATCTGGTCGATGCGCCAGCCGGAGTGGCCCTCGTTGTCCGGGTCGGCCATGGGGCCGTTGCGGCCGGATCCTACGAAGTCCAGCGCGTGTCCCTGAGCGGCCAGCTTGTTCCACAGGAAGCCCCGGTAGCTGTTGCCGGACGGGCTTCCGACGCCCCAGGTGATCGAGTCGCCCAGCGGCATCAGGCGAAGGGGGACGGGTGCGGCGGCTGAGACGGGCCGCGGGGTGTGCGTGGGGGCGGACGGGGTGGCAGCCGTGACCGGCAGGGCTGTGCCCATGCCGAGCGCGGCCGCCACTGACGCGACCAGGGCAGCTCTGCGCCTCTTCATGTTCGGTTCCTCACTGCTGGGGGACAGCGGAGCGGGTGTACGGGCCGGTGTTCGACCGGTGACATCGTTGTCGGCGGCCTCCACTGCGCGAGCCGGAGGGCTGGACCGGGGGAGGCGTGTGGCTGCCGCGCCATGGAACTGCGTGGGCGGAGGCAGGGGCCCGGTGACGCGGGGTCAGTCGGAGCGCGCTTCCTTCTGACGCTAGCCAGCGTGCCACGAGGCGTCAATGGTCCGTACATGATCCGGAACCCCACCACCGACCGTCAACTGCCTTATTTCGAAGCGTACTTGCGTGGTCCCGGCCGATGCGGGACGCCGAGATGCGCGGCTTCCAGACGCGACTGCACGCGGGTGGAGGCCGGCGCGGGCAGCCGGCCGGCCAAGGTACGTGCCTCTGCCGCGAGGGGCCGCCTGCGGTACAGGATTGACGGGCGGGACGGTCGAAGCCGGCAAGGTCACGGCCGAACTGGACTACGCGGAGGACCTGTGCCACGACTGGAACGAGGGCGGCGGGCCGCAGGCGGCGCCACGCCACGGATCGAGGCCGGGTTCGACCGCATCCGGGCAGAACGCGGAGACCAGCCCGGAACTGCCGCGAGCCCGGACGTCTGCGTCCGATGCTGTCGCATCTCGCACCCCGCATCCCGCACCCTGCACCACGGTGTCCTCGACGACTTCTCGCGCCACCGGCTGCGGAGCCACTACGGCCGCGCCCCGGACCCACTCGGCTCGCACACCGCCGTCCGCCGGCACGTAGGGCAGGTCACCCGGCACGAACCCGGCACGGGCCCGTCCGAGGGGTGACGGGACGGCCACTCGGGGCACCTCACCCGTCGGCGGGTCGCACCATCCGGCCCGACCCGACACGCCGGTTCGGACAGTTGCTTCGAGGCCGTGTCGGCGCACCACGGTGGGCATTGCACGGAGCAGGAGAGTCCGTGCGGACCTGCGCTGAGGCCCTTTCGAATACGTTTCCGGGCGATCCGTCCGTTCGGTCGCGCTCTTCGAACGCGCCATCCGCGATCCGAGCGGGAGAACCGAGGGTGATCGCCGACGGTTCACTGCCTTGGCCCATGGCGGGACCCGGCTCTTCAGCCCGAGGCGGCGTTCAGCAGGTCGAGGACGCTCTGCTGGCAGCCGTAGCCGGTGGTTCCGCTGCCGCCGCTCCAGTGCGGACCGTACTGGTCGAGCAGGTTGCGGTTGCGGTCGTAGGCGCTGTTCGCCCACCGGGTGAGGGCTGCGGCGTACGGATGGTCCGACAGCCGGCGGTTGAGAGCGCCGAGACCGCGCACGTAGGCGCCTTTGAAGCTCGGACCGTCTCCGGTGCAGCCGTCGCCCTCGCCGGGTTCGCGCAGAACGCCGTCCGTCTGTAGCCGGACGCTGGATGCGTCGGCCAGGCCGCGGGCCGTCGTCAGAAGGCCGGCGTCACCGGTGGCTCGATGGAGTTCGGTCAAGGCGCCGAGGATGACACCCTGGTTGTAGGTCCAGGCTGTCTGGCCGTTGTTGGCGCAGCCGTCGCCGAGGCCGTCGTTGATCATGTGATCACCGTTGATCATGCCGCTGTTCCGGAACCAGTTCCACTCGCTCACTGCCCGGTCCAGGTAGAGGGTGTCACCCGGAATCCGGTTGTGCAGGGCCGAAGTCAACTGGAGGTAGAGCTCGTTGGTGATGGCGTTCTTGTAGTTGCCGTTCGTGCTCCATCGGACGCCGCCACCGCATGTGCTGTTCCAGTTGGCGTACATGTGGTCCGCGTCGGCCCGAGCGGTGTCGAGGTAACGGCGGTTCCCGGTGAGGTCGTAGGCGGCGACCCAGGCCAGACCCCACCAGCCGGTATCGTCGAGGTACTCGTTGCGGAACTGCCCGCCCTGGGCATTGATGTTCCTCTCGTACGTGTCGGCGACGGCGTAGGCGTAGCTCCCCATGCCGCTGATGCGGATGTTGTCGATGATCGCGGTCAGCGCGTTGGCCCCGGTCCACCAGCCGTTGCCGCCGAAGAGCTTGCTGTCCCGGTCGTACGACATCATGAGAGCGGTGGCCGCAGCGGTGCTCCTGCTCCCCGCGTTCCAGGTCGTGCGCGCCCAGGGCGTGCACGCGATGGCGCCTCCGGCCGGCTGCCCGCAGGCCCGGAGAGCCCCGACGCCCTGGCTGCCCCAGTCGTCGACGTTGTACATCTGCGTACGCCAACCCCGCCCGCCGGAGGGCACCGCGGTGTCGCCGAGACGGCTTCCCGAGTCCCAGGTACGGCCGCCGTCCATGGACCGGTCCAGCCAGACCCGGTCGCCTGGTGCGCCGTTGTCGATGGACGCCCATCCCATGGCGTCGGCGTCGTCGAAGTGCAGCGCGATCGATCGTGAGGAGACCGTCGCGGTGGCGGGGACCCGGTCCTGAGGGCTCAGCGACGGGTCCCGCGCATCGCAGTACTTGTTGCACACGGCTGTCGGCGCCGCGGCGGCGGGGACGGTCGACAGTCCACCACAGAGAAGGACCGACAACGTTGTCAAGATGGTGTTAAAGGTGGTTGACGAGGATTTCACTGCCTTCATAGCGGGGCTCCAAGCGGTGTGGTCGCGCGCGGGGCTGACGCTCTGTCAAATGCAGAGAGCGCTCTCTCAACGTAACTACGAGGCATGAGCACGTCAATGCAGTGGACCCGCGCATCCCCCACGGGTGACCGCAGGCTCGGCGCTCACGGTCCGGGTCGCCGTGCGCCACATGGGACGACGGGCGGGCGTGAAGTCGTCCAGGTGTATCCGGCCGGCCCGGATCGACCGTGGTCCGGCCTGAGCGCTGGGTTCGCCCTGTTCGCCTGGAGCGGTGCCTGTCCCGGCGGGGATACGACGTGAGCGTTGACCTGTCCCGGTGACGACCAGCCCTGTGCTGTCGACGGAGCGGGGCGGATGGAGAGGTGGGTGTCCGGTTCCGTCAGCAGCCGGCAAGCGTGCGCTGCCTGTCCGGCCGGCGAACTCCGTCCAGGGGGTTGCCAGTTTGCTTGCAACGATGTAAAACCGGTCTGCGCCGCTCGTCACTTCTCCTGCTCCGCGGTCACTCGTATCGGGGTCACCATGCAGCGCGCCATCCGCCGCCGTTCCCTCGCCAGCCGTGGCCGTGGCCCTCGCCGTCACGGTGAGCCGACCGTCACAGCCCGCGTCGGCTCGGGGGAAACGCAGGCAGGATGCGCCGGTCGTCCCACGGACCCGGCGGTCGCCGTGCCCCCCCGCTGTCCCTCCAACCCACCCATTCCTCGGAGGCACAGGTGGCACCCCTCGCCGGCAGGAGCATCGGACGCGGCAGCCCTGCCTCCCGCTTCTCGGCGGCGGGCTGCGGTCTCTCCACCCCGCCGGTCGTTCGTTGCATGCGCACGTCTCCCGACCCATCCCACGAGCCATGGAGCCACGATGCGACAATCGCCCACACGTCAGGCCCCGATCACCGGAGCCGGACGAAGAGCACGCTGGTTCACCGCGGTCCTGGCCGCCCTGACCCTCCTCGGTGGCATGCTCCTGACCGAGGCTGGCTCCGCGACGGCCGCGGCCCAGGCGTGGACCCCCAAACCCGCGCCCATGACGACGCCCTGGACGAATCAGGTTCCCACCGACAAACCCCTTCCCGAGTACCCGCGTCCCCAGCTCACCCGTCCGGACTGGCTGAACCTCAACGGCATCTGGGACTTCGCCGTCACCCCTGCCGACGCCGGACAGCCCGCGGCGTTCACCGAACAGATCCGTGTGCCGTTCGTGGCGGAGTCCGCTCTGTCCGGCATCCAGCGGAAGATCACGCAGAGCGACAAGCTCTGGTACAAGCGCACGTTCACCGTTCCCTCCGGCTGGAACGGACGCCGTGTGCAGCTCAACTTCGGCGCCAGTGACTGGCGTACGACGGTCTGGGTCAACGGCCGCCAGGCCGGGGCCGTGCACAGCGGCGGCTACGACGCGTTCTCCTACGACATCACCGACCTGCTGAACGGCAACGCCAACACCCTCGTCGTCTCCGTCTGGGACCCGACCCAGACCGGCGGCCAGGCCGTAGGCAAACAGCGCATCAACGACGTCACCCCGCACTCCGGGGGAGGCATCTTCTACACCGCCGCGTCCGGCATCTGGCAGACGGTGTGGCTGGAGCCCACGGCCACCGCGCACGTCACCCGCCTGGACATGGTTCCCGACCTGGCGAACAATCGACTGAAGGTCACCGTCCTCGGTGCCGGCACCAGCGGCCACCAGGCACGCGTCACCGTCTCCACCGGGGGCGTCACGGTGGGCACCGCCACCGGCCCGCTCGGCACCGAGTTCACCGTGCCCGTCCCCACCCCGCACCTGTGGACCCCGGAGGACCCGTTCCTCTACGACGTGAAGACCGACCTGCTCTCCGGCGGGACGACCGTCGACTCCGTGGGCAGCTACACCGGCATGCGCTCCATCGGCCTCGCCAGGGTCGACGGCGTCCTGCGTCCGGTCCTCAACGGCCGCTTCGTTTTCCAGAGCGGCACCCTGGACCAGGGCTACTGGCCGGACGGCATCTACACCGCACCCACCGACGCCGCGCTCCGGTACGACCTGCAAAAGCACAAGGACCTCGGCTTCAACATGGTCCGCAAACACATCAAGGTCGAGCCGCAGCGCTGGTTCTACTGGGCCGACAGGCTCGGTCTGCTGGTCTGGCAGGACATGCCCGCCATGGACCTGCGCACGCCCGACGCCGGCGCCCGCACCCAGTGGGAGGCCGAGTACGACCGCATCATCGACGAGCACCGCAGTTCGCCGTCCCTGGTGATGTGGGTGGACGAGAACGAGGGCTGGGGCCAGTACGACCAGACGCGCATCGCCGATCACGTCAAGGCCTACGACCCGTCCCGGCTGGTCGACAACATGAGCGGAGTCAACTGCTGCGGTTCCGTCGACGGCGGCAACGGCGACGTGGTCGACCACCACGTCTACGTCGGCCCCGGCACCACCGCGCCCAGCGCCACCCGCGCCGCCGTCCTCGGCGAGTACGGCGGCCTCGGCTTCAAGGCCGCCGGCCACGAGTGGTACCCCGGCGGCGGGTTCAGCTATGAGGACCAGCAGGACACCGCGCACCTGGACAACCGGCTCGTGGGCCTGCTGGACGCCCTCCGCGAGGTGCGCATGCCGCGCGGGCTGTCCGCCTCCGTCTACACCGAGATCACCGACGTCGAGAACGAGGCCAACGGTCTGCTCACCTACGACCGTCAGGTCGTCAAGGTCGACGAGGCCCGGGTCAGGGCCGCCAATCGCGCCCTCATCGACGCCTCGCGCGGCGCGACGGCCTCTCTCACCCTGCCCGCCGGACAGTACAAGTCCCTGCGCGTGACGACGCCGGGGTACACCGACCGCTACCTCCGGCACAAGGACGGCGCGGCCTACACGGAGGTCGTCGGCGACGCCAGCGGCACGCTGCTGAAGAACGACGCCACCTGGAAGATCGTCCCCGGCCTCGCGAACGCCTCCTGCTACTCCTTCGAGTCGCGCAACTATGCCGGCGAGTACCTGCGCCATCGGGCATTCCGCGTCTATAAGGAGTCAGGAAGCGGCGATCTGTTCAAGGCCGACGCCACCTTCTGTCCCGTCCCGGGAGCCGGCGGCGTGCGCCTGTCGGCGTACAACTTCCCCGAGCAGTATCTGCGCCACTACAACGCCGAGCTGTGGCTGGCCACCCCGGGCGGTACCCACGCCTGGGACAGCCCTGCGCTGTTCGCGGAGGACACCACCTGGGCCCTCGAAGCCCCCTGGGCTCCCTGACGGCCCGGCCACCCGTGCCGGATGGGCTGCAAGGTGGGAGGCACCGTAGCGCGCCCATGACCGGACACCGGTGGTACTGGGCTGGGACCGGGCCCCCGCCTCCCGCGACGCGGGGGCGGGGGCCCGGTTGAAACGGCTGGGGAACGGGGCCGGCTCGTCGAGCGGAAACGGGGCGGCTGCATGCTGCCCGCGCCGGAGCGGGACGCTGTGGACGTTGGGCCGCCAGGCGTCGGTTCATGAGCATGGTCATCGACGTGCGGATGCGGCTCCTTGTGGGTTCCCGGCCCGCTCAGGACGGGGGCGGGCGGTGGAATCGGTCAGGTCCGGCGCCACTGCTGGTCGGCGGCGCCGTTGCAGGGCCAGATCACCAGCGGTGTGCTGTTGTCGGTGCCGTGACCGGTCACATCGAGGCATTTGCCCGAGCCGACACCGACGATCGTCCCGTCGGACCTGACACGCCACTGCTGGGAAGTGCTGCCGTCGCAGTCGCGGATCTCTATGGCAGCGCCGTCCGCGGTGCTGCCGCCCACCACGTTCAAGCACTTGGTGTCGAAGACGCTCAGCTCGTTGGACTTGATCGACGTCCAGCTCTGATTGCTTCCGTTATTGCAGTCCCACAGCGCGGGGACCGTGCCGTTGTGACGCTCAGGTTGTCGAACAGGTTGGTCTGGTATCCGACGACGCCGAAGCCGGCCTGGCCGGTGGTGAACGAGCTATCGCTGACGGTGGCGAGGGCGGACCCGTCGACGATGGCCGTTATCTGGTCGCCGGAGAACCCGAGCCCGAGGGTGTGCCAGGTGTTCAAGCCCAGCGACGCACGGGTTCCCGAGGCGAGCGTAGACAGTATTCCGCCGCTGGAGTTGCGGCGATCGAGCACGCGCCGGTGTTGCTGATCCGCAACTGGAACGCGGCCTGGTGGCTCTGCGGACGACGCGTACGACCCGAGCTACCACACCGGCGCGACCAACACCATCCACACCGGACCCGGACACCTCGGATACGTACAACTGCCGGTGATTCCCCGGCAGCCTCTTCGCTGACACGCATGTGTCACCGCGACACACCGCGCACCGACCGGATGCGAGGGCTGTCGCGCACTTGAGTGCCCACCGGCTTACGCATGAACGCGGCCGACAGGGCCAATGGACATCGGCCTGCGGTGCCCCAGTCCGAGTGTCATCTGCGCAGGCACCCGTCCGGCCAGGACGGATCACCGGATCTCCGGCCGGCCCTCCGGCCCGGCACGGCGGCCCTGCGGACCGCCAGGTGGCCCGTCACCCCGGCCGGGAGGCACCCCGTACGGCTCACAGGAACCTCCACAGATGGTCGGCGGTGCCACTGTCACCGAACTGGACGACTCGGGCGCTGTTGGCCGTCGACATGCCGTCGACGCCGAGCACCTTGCCGCTGTGCTTGTTGCGGATGCGGAACCAGCCGTCCCCGTCGTTCACCAGAGTCCACAGGTGGTCGGCGGTGTCGTTGTCCTCGTACTGGACGACTTGCGCGCTGTCGGCGGTCGACATGTTGTCGACGCCGAGGACCTTGCCGCTGTTGCCATTGCGGATGAGGTACCAGCCCTCGCCCTGGTCCACGAGCTGCCAGGCGTGGTCGGCGGTGCCGGAGTTGTCGAACTGCACGATACGCGCGCTGTTCTCCAGGGACATACCGTCGACGGCGAGCACCTTGCCGCTGTGCTTGTTCTGGATCCGCCGGAAGGGCGGTTCGGGTGTCCAGGGGCGGCCGTCGGGCGAGGCCGTGGGGAAGGCGGTGATGCGCAGCCTTGCCGCGCCCATGGGGATGAGGGTGACGGTTTCCACGGGGGCGTCGCTGCGCGCCGGGCCGGGCTGCAGGGGCGCTACCACGCCCTCGTCGTCTGCGATCCACTGCTCGATGCGCCGGGCGTCGGCGGTCATACGGACTGGGACCGTCTCGTGGGTGAACGGGTTGTCGGGGACGGGCCCGTCGGTCCGTGTGAGTGCCGGTCGGGGTGACGGAGTGAGGCCGTAGTTCCACGCAGAGGTCGCGTGCACCTCGTACTCGGGGAAGGTGTCATCACCCGCGTACCGCTCGTACCGTTCACCGACCTTCAGGGAGTAGGTGAGAGGGCCGTGCTGGACGCTGACAGCGCCGTGCCGGCCGGGCCAGTGACGCAGCGTGGTCTGCTGGGGGAGGCGCAGGGTCACCTTGTCGCCGTTGTGCCAGGTCCGCTCCACAGTGGCCCACGTGGGGCCGTCCGGCGCGGTCACGGGCCGGCCGTTGACGCGGACTTCCGGTCCGTCGCACCAGCCGGGTATACGCAGTCGCAGTGGGAAGCGGACCGGGTGCGGGGTGGACACGGTCAGGTCGACGGTCTCGGTGAAAGGGTAGCCGGTTTCCTCGGTGACGGTCACCGTGGTGTTCCCGGCCACCTGCGCGCGGACCTGACTCGGGGCGTACATCGCCGCGGCCAGTCCGCCGTCCGGTGTGGCCAGCCACAGTTCCTCGGTGAAGTACGGCCAGCCCATGCCGTAGTTGTGCGGGCAGCAGCGGTACTGGTCGACACCGGGCTGGAAGGCCTGCATGGCGAAGCCGTTCTGGAACTGCCCTTGTGTTTTGGGTCTGTTGCCGAGGTCGATACTGTTGGCGCCGGTGATGTAGTGGATCGCCTTGCCCTGCGGGTCGAGGGCGGCGGGCAGCATGTTGAACGCCAGGTCCTCACAGCGGTCCGCCCAGACGGGATCGCCGGTGATTCTGGTGAGCAGTTCGTGACTGGCCATGAACTCGACGATCCCGCAGGTCTCGAAGCCCTGCCGGGGGTCGGTGAAGCCGGGCCGGAAGTTCTCGTCGCCGGCCATACCGCCGCCCGGGAACTGCCCGTAGACGTCCATGACCCTGTCATAGGCCCGGTACGTGGCCCGGGTCAGTTCCGCGTCGCCCGTTACCTGCGCGTACTGGGCGGGTTCGCGGAATCCCTGGGCGATGTTGACGTTGTGCCGGGAGGGCGTGGGGCCCGTCCAGTCGGCGCCCAGGGTGTGCATCTTGGAGGCCAGGTCGAGCAGGAAAGGCTCGCCGGTGCGGCGGTGGAGCCACAGGGCCACGTCGAGGCCGTCGCCCCAGCGGTAGGAGACCCAGCCGGTGTCGAAGGCCCCGGGCCCCTGGACGTTCATGAAGCGCAGGAACCGGATGAGCAACGGGACGATCCGTTCGTCCCGGGTGTAGTCCTCATACGTGCGCAGCGCCTGGAGCAGGGGCAGGAAAGGCCAGAAGTCCGGGCCGCCGTCGAGGGAGGTGCGCAGCGCGCGCGGCCCGAAGAAGCCGTCGCTCTGCTGGGTGGCCAGGATGGCGTCGATCCATGCGGCCGAGCGGGTCAGCGCGTGCCGGTCCCCGGTGGCGATGGCCAGCGGCACGTAGCCGCGCAGCCAGTAGGGCACTTCCTCCCAGGCGCTGCGGTCCGGGTGCACCCAGCCGGTGGCCGAGAAGTCGAGGAAGTGGGAGAGGTTCTCGTACCGGCCGCACAGCCCCTCGAGCTGGAGTCTGAGCTGACCGGCGAGCCATCCGCGTGCGGTGACGCTGCCGACGGGCAGTTTGCGGAACGCTTCGGGTGCGAGTGTGCCGGCCGGTCCCGGTGCAGCGGCCGCCGCTGAGAGGGCGAGCGGACCCCCCAGTGCTGCCGTGCCGAGGACCAGGGCGCCGGTGCCGAGGAGTGCGCGTCTGCTGACGGACATACGAGGCTCCAGATGTGGGCTCGGGTGCGTGGGTGCTGCCGCCAGGCCGCTCCTCAGGACAAGGGGCCCGGGGGCGGCAGACGAACGACGCGGCTGATGCGATGCAGAAACGCATCGGTCGGACGGCCAGGCCGTTCACGGGGCTGCCGTACGGCTTGTACATCGTTGGAAGTGGCGAGGCTCATGAGGATGACAGCACACTGCGAGCCAGCCGTCCAGGGGTGCGACTCGCCCAGATCACACGGACCTGTTGCCCGTCGTCGCCCCTACGAGCAGCTCCCTTCCCTCGGTGACTGCCCGGCACGCAGGGCTGGGGAAGCAGTACCCCTGCTCTGCGGCCCGGCGGCGCAGTCGTCCGAAGTCGGCGCGCGAAGGGCCGGTATCGGCGCGCCGGTTGAGACCGGATCCGATGGGTGGGCTGCCCGCATCCGAAAAGGAGACGACCGCCCCCCGTTGCGCGACGACAAGCGTCGGATCGTCCCGGAGCGGCACGTTCACCCACCTCCTGTGCCGGTACCCCGCGCTGGATCGGGGGCGGATGCGCGACAGGTCGGGGCGCGCAGGTGGGTACCCATGGTTCGGTGTGGACCGCTCCGCACTCGCCGATCCCGGCTACCGAGGCCTGAGTGCGCGAACCAGCGGCCGGGTGGTCACACCACCGCACCGCAGGTCCAAGAAGGACGCCCCGCACTGGCATGAGCACATGCATGAGCGACAGCGCAAGGCGCACTTCGTTAGGGACTCACCCAAGGCAGGGCAATTGCAAGGAGAATGATGCTTTCGCAATGGTCGAAACCCTGAACAGGCAGGAGCCTGCGGACGTGATGCCACTGTGACCGCGGAGGGCCGTAGGCATGGCGCGTCACACATCCATAGACGGCGACGGGCTCGTGCAGCACACTTTCCCCCTGACCGGAACGTCTCGAACGGGCGTTACACGGCAACGGACCGGATACGGGAGCGCTCGTCCACCGCCTTGTCGCCTTGCCAGCATGACTGGGACGGATGTATAACGTTGTAAAATTGTCGTACACGGGGCTCGGCGTACGGCTCACGGTGCTTCACCGGGCCGGCTCCGATCACCCGCGTCGGGTCGTTCTGGAAAGGAATGACGTGCGGGTCAGCCTCAAGGACGTCGCCGCGCATGCGGGAGTCTCCATCAAGACCGTCTCCAACGTGGTGAACAACTACCGGCACGTCACCCCGGCCATGCGCGAGCGCGTGCAGCGCTCCATCGACGAGCTCGGCTACCGGCCGAACCTGACCGCCCGGCATCTGCGCGCGGGACGCACGGGAATGATCGCGCTTGCCCTGCCCGAGCTCGGCAACCCCTATTTCGCGGAACTCGCCGCCGCCGTCATCGACGCGGCGGCCAAGCACGACTTCATCGTGTTGCTGGACCACACCGGTGGACGGCGCGAGCAGGAGATCCTGGTCAGTCATGGCTTCCGGGCGCGGGTCATCGACGGGCTGATCCTCAGCCCCATCGAGCTGGAGACCGAGGATCTGCGTGATCGCGAGGGGGGCGTACCGCTGGTGCTGCTCGGCGAGCGGGACTACGGCCTTCCTTACGACCACATCGCCATCGACAACGTCGCCGCCGCCCGGGCCGCCGTCCGGCATCTGGTCGGGCTCGGGCGCCGGGAGGTGGCGTTCATCGGAGCCCGACGCGGTCGCAGTGAACCTGCGCAACTCCGCGTGCGCGGGTGGCGGGAGGAACTGGCCGCCGCCGGGCTGCCCGTCGATGACGGGCTGGTCGCCGCCACCGACGGCTGGGGACACGCGGACGGCGCGGCGGCCATGGCCCGCATCCTCGACGCCGGCAGGCGCCCCGACGCGGTGTTCGCCTACAACGACCCGATGGCCCTCGGTGCGATGAGGGTTCTGCACGAGCGAGGACTCCGGGTGCCGGAGGACATCGCAGTGGTCGGATTCGACGATGTCGTCGAAGGGCGTTTCGGTGCAGTGACCCTCACGTCCGTCTCCCCGGACAAGGGGGCCATCGGTCGGCTCGCGGTGGAGTCGGTACTGGCCCGGCTCGGCGGTGAAGCTCCGGAACCCCGGCGCGTGTGGGCGGACTACCGTCTGGTCGAACGGGAGAGCACCTTGGGGCGGCGCACGGCAAACGAGGGCGCGAGCGGCTGACCTGCAAGACCGAGGTCCGCACGTCCCGCCTTCAACGGAGTCTCGGTGTTACTCAGGAGGTGCGTGGCGCGCCTCGCCGGGTGAAACGCTGCCCGTGGGGCCCTGCCGGCGGAATTGCTCGGAAGTGACGCGTTGCGGCCACCGTGCCCGCCGCTCGAGCGCAGCCGGCCAGGGTTGACTGACGTCTGGTCGTCGCGTAACTCGCTCACCGGAGCGGGTGGACGTCGCACCGGCCGTGACCGCATGTGGATGGCGCGCTCCAGCCGTGGGCCCGGCGTCCAGCCGGCGGCCGGGTACCGGCGGACCCCCTGCATCGCCATCGGAAGTGCACCCCATCGCAAAGGGCCCTGAATGCCCGGCGGTTCAGAGTCATCGCTTGGCGCGTTGCCGGCGCGACGAAGTCGGGCCCGTCCAGGCCCGCGCGGCATGCCCTCGGACTCCGAGGCCTGCCCGAAGGTCGCGCGCAGGGGGTTTACAGCCTTCTTTCAACGATGTAAAAACTCTTTGCGGCGGGCCGAACACGTCCGTCTCGGGGGAGAAGCACCACTTCCGCTCGTCTTCCGAACTCCCCAGTTCCCTTTCAGTGTCGCGCCCGGATCGGGGTCATCATGCAGCGCACCACTCACCGTCCTCGTCTCTTCGCCCGTCCCGTGGTTGTGGCTCTGGCTGCCGCTGTGGCTCTGACCGCGACCGCCTGCACCAAATCCGAGGACGAAGCGTCGGGCAGACAGCACTCCTCCGCGGCCGCCGTCGGCAGTGAGCAGAAGGTCGTCACACCGAAGCCCGGCAGCAAGGGCTGCACCATCGATGCCTACGGCGCCGAGAAGATCGACCTGAAGACCGCCACGGTCGGGTTCTCCCAGTCGGAGAAGGAAGCCAATCCGTTTCGCATCGCGGAGACCCAGTCCGTCAAGGACGAGGCCGGGAAACGGGGCGTGAAGCTGCTGACGGCCAACGCCCAGTCGCAGTTCTCCAAGCAGATCAGCGACGTACAGAACCTGTTGGCCCAGGGGGCCGACCTGCTGGTGATCGCCCCGCTCAACTCCGACGGCTGGGACCCGGTACTGCAGGCCGCCGCGGCCAAGAAGGTGCCGATCATCACGATCGACCGCAAGATCAATGCCAAGGCCTGCAAGGACTATGTCTCCTTCATCGCCTCCGACTTCGTCGAGCAGGGCCGGCGCGCAGCCGACCAGATGATCGCGGCGACGGGAGGCAAGGGCGAGGTCGCGATCCTGCTCGGCTCTGCCGGGAACAACGTCACCACCGAACGCACCAAGGGCTTCAGGGAGCGGATCGCCGAGAAGGCCCCCGACCTGAAGGTCGTCTTCGAGCAGACCGGTGACTTCGCCCGCGAGAAGGGGCAGCAGGTCACCGAGCAGCTCATCCAGTCCAAGCCAGGCATCAAGGGTATCTATGCCGAGAACGACGAGATGGGACTCGGTGCGGTGACCGCCCTCAAGGGCGCCGGCAAGAAGGCCGGCGATGTCAAGATCGTCACGGTGGACGGCACCCGCAACGCTGTCCAAGGCGTTGTGGACGGCTGGATCAGCGGCGTCATCGAGTCCAACCCGCGTTTCGGTCCGCTGGCGTTCCAGACGCTGGACACCTTCACCAAGGGCGGGGAAGTCCCCCAGGACGTCATCATCCAGGACAGCGCCTACAGCGCCGGCAACGCCAAGCAGGACATCGGCAGGGCCTACTGACCCGTCAGGAAGGCCCCGCTTCCACAGGGTCCTCCTTCGCTCCCTCACTCACCCTCTTCATGGAGGCACAGGTGGCACCCTCGGCCGAAGTCCTCGCCGTCCGCGGACTCAGCAAGACCTTCCCCGGTGTCCGGGCCCTGGACGGGGTGGACCTCACCCTGCACGCCGGTGAGGTGCACGCCCTCATCGGCGAGAACGGCGCCGGCAAGTCCACTCTCATCAAGGTCCTGACCGGCGTGTACCGGCCGGATGCGGGAGACATCACCTTCCAAGGGAAGCAAGTCTCCTTCGGCACACCGCTGGAGGCCCAGAAGGCGGGCATTTCCACCATCTACCAAGAGGTCAACCTCATCCCGCTGCTGAGTGTGGCCCGCAATCTCTTCCTTGGCAGGGAACCCCGCAACCGCTTCGGCCTGCTGGACTCCGGGCGCATGAACCGGGAGGCCCAGCAGGCACTGCGGGCCTACGGTGTCCGGGTCGACGTCCGGCAGCCGCTGCGCACCCTCGGCGTCGGCGCCCAGCAGATGGTGGCCCTCGCCCGAGCCGTCGCGACGGACGCCCGCGTGGTCGTCATGGACGAACCCACCTCATCCCTCGAACCGCGGGAGGTGGAGACCCTGTTCTCGGTCATCCGCCGCCTGCGCGAGGCGGGCATCGCCGTGATCTACGTCAGCCACCGCCTGGACGAGCTGTACGCCATGTGCGAAACGGTCACCGTGCTGCGGGACGGACGCCGCGTGCACCATGGCCGGCTGGCCGACCTCGACCGGCTGGATCTGGTCTCCACGATGCTCGGCCGGGAACTGGGCGAGGTCCGCACGGAGGGCCTGACGAAGTTCACCGGCGACCACCACGCCGCCGACGCCCGGCCGGTGCTGGAGGCGAACGGTCTCACCATCCCTCACAAGCTGCACGGGGTCTCCGTCAGCATCCGACCGGGCGAGGTCGTCGGGCTCGGCGGGCTGCTCGGCTCAGGACGCACCGAGACGGCGAAGGCCATCTCCGGTGCGCTCCCGGTGCGTTCCGGCCACGTGATGGTCGCCGGGGCCCCGCTGCGCGGCGGTTCCACCCCCGGCGCCATCCGGGCGGGCATCAGCTTGCTGCCCGAGGACCGCAAGAGCGAGGGCATCGTTCCCGGCCTGTCGGTCCGCGAGAACATCGCGCTGGCCGCCCTGCCCCGGCTCTCCCGCTTCGGCCTGGTCTCCGAGGCCCGCGTCGACAGCGTCGTACGAACCTTCATGGAGCGGCTGCGGATCAAGGCCTCCTCACCGCACCAGAAGGTCGGCGAACTGTCCGGCGGTAACCAGCAGAAGGTTCTCCTCGCCCGCTGGCTCGCCATGAACCCCAAGGTACTGCTTCTGGACGAGCCCACCCGCGGTATCGACGTCGGCGCCAAGGCCGAGGTCCAGAAACTCGTGGACGAACTCGCCGCGGACGGCCTGGGCGTCCTGCTCATCTCCTCCGACCTGGAGGAACTGATCGAAGGGTCCGACCGCGTGGTCGTACTGAAGGACGGTGCCGTCGTCGGGGAACTGACCGGCGACGACGTCACCGAGGACAAGCTGATGCGCACCATAGCCGGCGGCGAACCGGCGCGCGACGCGGTCAAGGAGGTGGCTTCCGATGGCTGAAGCCACCCTGCGAACGGCCCCGCTGGACAAGGCCCGCGTCCTGCAGTGGCTGCAGACCTACGGCGTCTACGCGGGAGTCGCCCTGCTCCTGATCGTCAACATCGTCATCACACCGCACTTCCTGTCCGCCGAGAACTTCCGCACCCAGGCCGTCCAGGTCGCTCCAGTGATCATCGTCGCGCTCGGCATGGCTCTGGTCATCGGCACCGAAGGAGTCGACCTCTCGGTCGGCGCCGTGATGGCACTCGCGGCCTCGGTGACCGCGCTCTACCTCGGCTACGGCCTGCTGCCGGCTCTGCTGGTGGTGGCCCTGTTCGCCGCAGCCGTGGGACTCGCCAACGGAGCACTGGTCGCCTTCATCGGGGTCCAGCCCATCGTGGCCACCCTGGCTCTCATGGTCGGCGGCCGCGGCATCGCACTGGTGCTGCTTCCGCAACTGGAGGACCTGCACGACCCGGCGCTGGCCGACCTAGGATCCGGCTCCGTAGCCGGCATCCCCTACATCATCCTGATCGCCGCCGCCCTCGCGCTGCTGGTCGCCTTCATCGTCCGGCGCACCACCTTCGGTCGCCAGCTCCTCGCCATCGGCGACAGCCGCCCCGCCGCCCAGCTCGCCGGCCTGCCGGTGCGCCGCGTGCTGATCATCGTCTATGTGGCGTGCGCGCTGCTCGCGGCGGTGGCCGGCGTGCTGGCCACCGCTCGGCTCCAGGCCAGCGACCCGACCTCGCTCGGCAACCTCATGGAACTGTCCGCCATCACCGCCGTCGTCGTCGGCGGAACACCGCTGACCGGAGGCCGGGTCAACATCGCCGGGACCGTGGCGGGCGCCGTCCTCATCCAACTGCTCACCGCCACCCTCATCAAGCACGATCTGCCGCCCTCGTGGACCCAGATCGCCCAGGCCATAGTGATCGTGTGCGCGGTCTACGCGGCACGAGGACGGGGGAAGCGATGACTGCCACGAAGACGGACCGGCTCCCGACCGCAGCGAGCAGGGAACCTGGGGCCGGCACGGAATCGGCGGGCTCCGTCCGCTCCGAACGGCTGAGCGCACTGGTCCAGCAGCACGGCGCACTGGCGGTGCTCGTCCTTGTCTCCATCATCGCCTCGGTCAGCTTCGATTCCTTCGCCACCGGCGACAACATCGCGAACATGGCGACGGGTTCGACCTTCCTCGCGATCGTCGCGCTCGGCATGACCTTCGTCATCATCACCGGCGGCATCGACCTGTCCGTCGGCTCCCTCTTCGCCCTCGGCGGCGTCCTGGCGGCCTGGGGATCGCGCCACGGAACCCTCGTGGCGCTGCTGCTGCCCCTCACCGTTTGCGGCCTGATCGGTGTCGTCAACGGCCTGCTCGTCGCCCGCTCCCGGCTCGCGCCCTTCATCGTCACCCTGGCCGCCATGCTGGGAGCGCGTGGACTGATGCTCACGCTCACCGACGAGGGAGCCGAAACCTACCTGATCGGCAAGGACTCGGTCCTCGCCGACCTCGGCCAGGGCACCAGCCTGGGCATCGGCAACCCCGTGTGGGTCACGGTGGCACTGTTCGTCGCGGGAGCCGTGGTACTGCGCAAGACGCGGTTCGGGCAGCACGTGTACGCGGTCGGCGGCAACGAGGACGCGGCGGCCCTGATGGGCGCCCCGGTGGCCCGCACCAAGGTCCTCGTCTACGCCCTGTCCGCTCTGCTGGCCGGTCTCGCCGGTGCACTCAACGCCGCATGGCTCGCCTCCGGCGTCACCATCCTCGGCAACGGCATGGAACTGGACGCGATCTCCGCCGTCGTCATCGGCGGCACCCTGCTCTCCGGCGGCCTCGGCTACGTCAGCGGCTCGCTGGTCGGTGTCCTGCTGCTGAAGGTGATCCAGAACATCATCAACCAGATCGGCTCTCTGGACTCCTCCTACCAGCAGGTCGTCAGCGGTGCCTTCCTGGCCCTCGTCGTCGTCACCCAGACCTGGCTGGGCCGCAGACGACAGCTTCCGTGACAGACCCACGCACAGACGCGGCAGCCGGGCGTTCCCACGCCCGGCTGCCGCATGAGCACCCGGCTCCCCGGCAGCGTGTCAGTCACCGGCGAGGCGTGCCGCCAACGGTGGCATCCCCGACCGTGACCGCACCCGGGGAACGCCTCCCGGCACACGGCCCCGATGCCCGGATGTCCGCGCAGCCAGGCTTCCACAGTGGCGGCTTCACGGGCGGGCAGTACCTCGAACCGCTCACCGGTCCCGGCGTTGTCGATCACCGTGGCGTAGCTCTGCCGGCGCCGACGGGAAATCGGAAGGTCTGCCGCCCGCACATCCCAGGACCGGACAGACCAGTCGTCGTATCCTCACCCGCGTCCCGGGACGGCGGTGCCGTGGGCGGGTTGCCGCTGCCGTCACCGGCCCTCACACGCACGGTCCCGGCGAGTAGGCCGAAGGGCACTCGCCGGGACCGTCGCAGGGGCCGGGGCTACGGCTTTTCCTGCGTATAGAGCGTGCTCACCTCCTCGGCGGTGAGTGCCTTGTCGTAGACGTGCACCTCATCGACGGCGCCGTTCCAGAAGTCGGTGTCCGTGCCGTTCCACTGGGCGCGGCCCACCGCGAGGGGTCCCGATCCGACGTAGTTCGGGCCGGCTGCCGCGGTCGACGCCGGCTTACCGTCGACGTAGAGCTTGATCTGACCGTTCGCGTCGTCGCGTACACCGACGAGGTGGTACCAGCGGCCCGTCTCCGGTGTGGTAACCAGCCGGGCGCGGTTCTCGCCGGGCGTGCTGAAGGCGAAGGCGCCATGGCCGTACTGAAGGTAGAACGGGTTCGCCTGGAAGCGGCTGTCCTGGCTGACGGCGGTGGCGTAGTTGCCGGGAAGTTCGGCGAGGGACACCCAGGCGGAGACGGAGTAGCTACCGGTGGTGTCGAGTACCGGGCCGTCGGTTTCGGCGAACTGTCCGTTGCCGTCGAACTTCAGCGCGCTGCCGCTGACGCCGGGCGCCCAACTGGTGCCCTGGGAGAGCTTCAGGGTCTTGCCGTTGGGCCCCTCGTCGGCGGCGGTGGTGCCCGTGCCCTCGTCGAGTGACCAGTGCCCGCCGCCCTTCGGCTCTGCGCGCTTGCCCGCGGCGGCACCGGCTGCGATGACCTTGCGGTTGATCGCACGGACCTGAACCGGGTCGACCTTGATCTCCCGGCGGTCGTAGGTGTAGAGGCCGTTGAGCTCGTTCTCGAGGTCGGTGATCTGTGTGTACACCGAGCCGGACAACTCGGCGCCGGCCTGGGCGAGGTAGAACTTCTCGGTGTTCTCGACGTACTTGCGGGTCAGCGCCTCCTTGTCGGCGACGCCGCTGTAGATCACGGTCGGGGCGCCGGGCCACATGTGCCCCGGGGTGCGCAGCGTGAAGCCGCCGTGCTCACCGTCCATGGCGGCCCGGTGGTCGGGGAACGGCGGGTCCTCGTTGGTGTAGTCGTGGTGGTCGATGATGTCGCCTCTGCCCGAGTCGCCCTTGGAGTTGCAGCAGTTGACGCCACTGTGCGCGTTGACCACCCGGGACGGGTCGGCGGCCTTGACGGCATCGGCGAGGCGGCCGGTCTCCTGGCGGTCCCACTCGCCCCAGCCCTCGTTGAAGACGATGTTGCCGATGACGGAGGGCGCGTTGTGGTGCTGCCGCATCGCCTCCATGCCCTGATCCGCGAACGCCTTCTTTCCGGTCGTGTCGGTGATGTCCCCGGAGACGAAGTCCTGCCAGACCAGCAGACCGAGCTTGTCCGCGTGGTAGAACCACCGCGCCGGCTCCACCTTGATGTGCTTGCGGACGGCGTTGAAGCCCAGTTCCTTGTGGGCCTTCAGGTCGAAGGCGAGGGCCTCGTCGCTGGGCGCGGTGTACAGGCCGTCCGGCCAGAAGCCCTGGTCGAGTGTGGCGAGGGAGAAGACGGGCTTCCCGTTGAGCACCAGTTTCTGGTAGCCGCCGACCTTCCTGACCGCGATCTCGCGCATGCCGAAGTAGCTGCCGACCTTGTCGGTCGACCTGCCGTCGGTGAGTTCGATGTCGAGGTCGTAGAGGTAGGGGTCGTCCGGACTCCACAGGTGCTGCTTCGCCACGGGCAGGTGCAACTGCTTGTTGGCGGGCCCGCTGACTCTGCCGACGACCTGGCCGCGCCTGTCGCGGGCGACGGCATCGACACGCGCGTGGGAGGAGGCGCGGTCGGACTCGACGGTCACCGCGAGGCTCCCGGTGTCGATGTCGGGGGTCGTGACTACGTTGTCTATGGAGGTGACGGCGACCGGCTCCATCCACACCGTCTGCCAGATGCCCGACGACTGGGTGTAGAAGATGCCGCCCGGGCGGGTGGACTGCTTGCCCATGGGCTGGTTGGCGCCCCCGGTGTCGGTGACCGCGACCACGACCTCCTGCGGGCCCTTGTCCTTGAGCGCGTCGGTGATGTCGGCGCTGAACGCGGTGTAGCCGCCGGTGTGTTCGGCGACCTCCTTGCCGTTGACCCACACGCGGGCCTGGTAATCGACGGCGCCGAAGTTGAGCTTCAGCCGGTTTCCCTTGTCGCCCTTGCCGACACTCCAGTTCTTCGGCACGTCGACCAGCTTGCGGTAGAACATGTGGTCCTCGTGCCGCTCCAGCCCGGAGAGCTGTGACTCGACCGGGAACGGCACGACGATCTTCTCGTCGAGGTCTTTGCCGAAGGCCGGCTGCTCGCCCGCTTCGGCGGCAGCGAACTGCCACGGCCCGTTGAGGTTCTTCCACTTGGCTCGCACCTGCTGCGGGCGCGGGTACTCCGGCAGGGGATGCTTCTCGTCGAGCTTCTCACCCCACTCGGTGGTGAGCCGGTGAGCGGAGTCGTTCTGTGCGTAGCGGACGATCTTCGGTACGGTCTCGCCGCCGACCGTCAGGCCGCCTTCACCGTCGTAGCTCACCCGGACCTGCTGGTTCTTCTGAATCGGTTCCGCGAGGGTGATCAGCAGGGTGTCGGGGTCGTCGGGAGCGACCGTGACCGACGCGAGCGGCATGGGCGTGGTGTCGGACTCGATCGTCAGGTGGTCCGCCAGCGTCTTCACATCACCGCCGACCTTGCCCCCGAACCGGGCTCGCAGGCGCCGCCCGTCCTGGGCTACCGACGGCTCGACCGGATACACCTCGAACCCTGCCGGTGGCGTGAACGCCGACATAGGAACGACCTGCTTGGGAATGGCGGGAGTCGACCAGCGCAGGAACATGTTGGCGCCGCCCGTGTCCTGGAACATCTCCAGACGGAAGTCGTGCTTCTCGCCGGAGGTCAGCCTGACCGGCGCACTGGTCTGCTCGTTGTCCCAGTCCGGTTGCCAGTGGTCGATGACCGCCTCGCCGTCGATGAAGAGCCGGAAGCCGTTGTCACCGCTGGCGTAGAAGGTGTAGTCACCGGTGGCTGGTGCCTCGATCTGCCCGGTCCAGCGGGCGGTCGTGTGCTCCGTCCTGCCGGTCAGTTCCTGGAAGGTACTGGTCAGTCCGGAGAAGTTGATCTGCGGATCGAGCAGGGCGCCACCCAACTGCGCAAAGTCTCTCGCGCCAGGCGCTGACATGCTGAAGTACTCGCCCTTCAGACCGTGCACCGCGACAGCCCCCTGCTGGGACGAGGGGGCTGACGCGCTGGTGGACGTCACGGCGGCCGACGCGGTGGACATCAGACCAACTGTGGGCAGTGCCAGAGCGGCGACTGTCAGCAGTGCCCACGTTCTCGCTCGCGGGCGGGTGTGTCGTTGTTTCATCGAACCTTCCTCGCGCAGAGATCCCGGAGGGACCCTTCGGCAGGCGGCACCGGCTGAACAGGCGCCGGGGCAGGGGCTCTTCCAACGTTGGAAAACTTGACAGCGGAATGACAACACGGCACCGGGATCCTGTCCAGACCTCGTGCACCGTCTTGGTCCGGCTTCGTGAACGGCCTACCGAACGCCCGATCGGGCGCGGCACAACCGCATGCTCAGCCGGGCTCCCCGAGGCGGACGCCGGCGAATGTCTTCCGACTCGTGCCACGGCCGCCGCCGGCTGACCGAGCGGAGGGGCGGTCCACCCGCGCACGCGACGACGGTGCCTGCCGTGCGCTGCGGATCATGGGGCCGGCGGGCTGGGCGTGTCCTTCGGCTCCGCATTGTGCGCGTAGGGCGCGGGGAAGCAGGTGAAGTACCGCAGCGCGTCCATGTCGTCGACGGCTTCCCGACTCGCCACCTCATGGAGCCGGGCACCCCGCAGCAGGCGTTTGACGGGGACTTCCAGCTTTTTGCCGGTGCGGGTGCGGGTGTGGGGCAGGGCGGGCACTGCGATGATGGTGTCGGGACGTGTGGGCCCGGCCGGACATCACCGCGGCACCAAGGTGGAGTTGTCCCGTGACTACCGCGCGTTCGCGGGATTCCTCTGCCTGCTGAAGCGTCGACAGACCGAGGCCGAGGTACGACGGCTCGCCGCCGCCCACCAGGACCGTGGGGAACTCGACGTCACGGTGCTGCGGTTCACCGAGCACAAGACGCTCGACCACCAAGACTCCGCCCGTGGTGTGCAACCGCACGACCAGGACTACGGGACGTCCAAGGAGTTCAAGCAGTGGCCCGACCGGGTGCCCTGGGAGGGCGCTCACACAGGCGGCCTGCGTGAGGCGATCGAGCAGTACACGTCCATCTGGTTCCCCGGCACCCGGACACCATCTGCACAGAAGCGAACCGCCGGCCGCACCGCGCGGGTGGCACCGGCTCCGCCAGCCACCCTCAGCGCACGCCGCGCCCGCTGAGCACGACCACAACCGAGCCGCCGACAAGGACACGGTCACCGCTCATGCCGGTCCGGCAGGCCTCCGCACTGCCTGGGTTCTGTCCGGCGGATCACTGGCTCCGCCAGTGATCCGCCGGACACCGGGCTCGGTTACCCCCGAAGTTTCGCCACGCTCCGGGCGCAAGTAGTGGCCATCTCCTTGCCGCCCACGGCTTCCCCGTCACCGGGCGGATGCCTCGTCTGCCTCGCACCTCTCCAGCACGTCTGGATAGACGTCCTCGGCCGCTATGCCTTCACCGGGCAGCCGACGCCGAGCCTGCGGTCGCTGCGCGAGCACCACACGGACGATGGGGCGGTCGGAGACGAGAACGGGTAGCCACAGGTCCGCGCAGTCGAAAGCGCCCGGTCCGGGTTCCGGACCGGACCGCTGTGTCGTGCGGGAGGCGCAGAGGCTACTTCCGAGGCACACATCCGCTCAGCCGCATGACAGACGGGTCCTTCCCCCGGCGAGGACTGCGGAGGGAAGGGTCCGTCTGCCGGTTCGGGGGACGGGGTGTAGTCGATGGCCTGGTCGGGGCAGCCGTTGGCGAGGTGGGACAGGGCATCGTGCTCGGCCGTGTCGACCGTCAGGTTCCACGTCAGCTTCACCGAGATCCAGTCCGCGGTGTAGCGGCAGGTCGCATCGGCTGCCGGCGGCATCCACTGACTCGATTCCCGTCCGCTTTCTGCCTGTTGGAGTGGGCGGTCACCGCCACCAGGTGGCGGGGGTCGGTCGGGTAGTTGGCGTAGGCGACCCGGGCCTTGACCCCGGATCCTGGACACGGGTTATGCGGCTGGTGTCAGCGTAGTTGGTGTTGCTCAGGACGCTGTCTCGTAGGCGATCGGGCTGCGGTGTCCGAGGCGGGAGTGACGGCGGCGGGTGTTGTGGCGGTGCGGCCAGCGGAACGCGTGGAGGCGGGCTTCGCGCTCGCTGGACCAGTGCTTTCGGCCCTGGAGCGTCTCCCGTTGGAACGCCGCGTTGAACGACTCGGCGAGCGCGAAGCCCGCCGAGCTGCCGATCGCGCTCATGGACTGACGGACACCAGCCTGGCGGCAGGCGTCGGCGAACGCCCGGCTGGTGTACTGGGCGCCGTGGTCGGTGTGCATGACTGCCCCGGTGAGGCTGCCGCGGGTCCGTTCGGCGGCTGCCAGGGCATCGAGGACAAGGCCGGTTCGCATGTGATCCGCGACCACCCCACCGACGAGGCGGCGCGAGGCGAGGTCGATGACGGCCTTCGCCGCGGCCGGGTCCGCCACCGTGGTGCGGTGCCTGCGGCGCAAGCGCAGACCCGCCAGGCCGGCCTGGCGCATCACGCGGGCGACCCGCTTGTGATTGACCCGCTCGCCTTCGTCGCAGAGCTCGGCGGTGATCCTCGGGACACCGCAGGTGCCGTCGGATTCCCGGTGCACGGCCCGTATTCGGACGGCGAGCCGGGCGTCGGCCGCCTGCCGTGCGGCCCGGTCCGCAGCCGTTCGGCGCCAGTAGCAGAAGCTGGAGCGGGCGATGCCGAGGATGATGCACAGCCGCTTCACGCCGTGGCGGCGCTGGTGGTCGGCGACGAACCGGAAGCGGTTCACCAGCGCGTCTCTCCGGCGAAATACTTCGCCGCCCTCCGCAGGATCTCGCGTTCTTCCTCCAGTTCGCGGACCTTCCTGCGCAGAGCGGCGTTCTCCGCCTCCAGCGGTGTGGGCGGCGCGGCCGGAACCTCCGCCCGGCGTCCCCGGGGCCGACTCGCCCCGGCCGCCCTGACCCAGTTCCGCAACGTCTCCGGGTTGACCCCCAGATCAGCGGTGACCGGCCTGATCGTCGCTCCAGGCCGCGACTCGTACAACGCGACCGCGTTCGCCTTGAACTTCGGCGGGTAGTGCTTCATGACCACGGAACATCCGTTCTCCTTGGACTCAAGATCCAAGTGTCTCGAGTGTCCAGGATCCGGGGTCAAGGCCCATCCGCTATACGGGTCCATACGCCGGCGCGGCGGCCTCTCGACAACCAGTGTGCCGGTGTCGGCCTCGGGCACGCCCCGGGAGCTTCGTGACTACTTCAACCGTTGGCGGATTGCCGTGCCCAGAGCGCCGAGACCGTGGGCACGATCGCGGGGGCGTTCATCGCGGCCGGAGGCTCAGGAACCAGCCACGTTTGTGGGCGCGGTCCAGCCGGTAACTCGGATCCACTCGACCAGGTCCAGGGTGGCCGGCTCGATCGAGCGCACCACCGCGAGGTCCGAAGGGTATTCCGCCGCCTTCGCGAACTCGCGGAACATCGCCTTGTCGAGGTCGTTGGGAAGCACGCTCAACGGGAGGGCCTCGTACCGTGCCGGGAGCCCGGCGCGCGCGCCGAACGCCGCGGCGATCTGGGGGCCCGTCAGCTCGTCGCCGACGACCTCGACGGCTCCGCCGGGCGCCTCCGCGGTGTCGAGCAGGAGCGCGGCGGCGACCCGGCCGATGTCCCTGACCGAGACCATCTTCAGGGCGACGTCCTCCGGCAGCGGCAGCCTCAGCACGATCTCCCCATGCTCCAGGCTCGGTGCCATCACGCTCGCGAAGTTCTCCATGAAGGCGGTCGCGCGAACCATCGCGGCCCTGAGGCCGGACTTCCTCAGGTGCTCCTCGATCGAGTGCTTCGAGTCGTGGTGCGGTACACCCGACTCCCGGTCCGCTCCGAAGACCGAGTTGAACACGACATGCGGGACGCCCGCCTCGACCGCCGCGTCGACGAGCGCGGTACCGATGCGGATCTCCTCCTCGACCTCTTCGAGGCTGTTCGCCTCCGGGGTCATGAAGTAGAACCCCTCGACCGTCGCCAGCGCGGCGGCCAGCGACGCCGGGTCGTCGGCCCGGATGGCCGCCAGCTCGACGCCGCGGGCGGCCAGCGCCTGGGCCCGGTCGGACTGCGGGTTGCGGACCAAAGCCCGCACCCGCGCCTTGTGGTCCAGCAGCGCGTCGACCACCGCCCCGCCCTGTTGCCCCGTCGCGCCGAAGACTGCGATCGTGCCGGTCGTCTGTGTGCTCACCGCTGCCACCCCTCATTAGTTCATGCCATGAACGAAATTAGTTCATGGCATGAACTACGTCAAGGTGCGGGTGCAGCCGGACCTCACGGTGTGATGGGTGGGTTCGAGGTGGGCGAAGAGAGGTCCGAGGTGTCCACGATGGCGGTGGCCACGCGCTCGAAGTCGCGCTGGTCGTCGGCGTCGAGGTTCCTCGCGATCTCGGGCAGGCGCTTGGCGACCTCGGCGTAAACGGCCTCGGCGAGCACCTTCCCCGTGGGCGTCGCAGCGAGCATGACCACCCGTCGGTCCTGTGCCGAGCTTGCCCGGCCGACCAACTCGCGCCGCGCGGTGCGATCGACCAGCTGGCTCAATGCGTTCTTGGTCATACCCAACGACGCGGCGAGGTCAGCCATCCGCCGCGGCTCGTTCCTGACTGCGCAGAGCAGCGTGGCCTGCGAGGGGGTCAGGTCGAACTCGGCGCAGACCTGCGCGTACTTGCGTTGAATCACAACCGAGAGCCAGAAGAGCTTGTCGCCATAGTCCACGCCGACCTCCCTGGTCCGATGACGAACGATCAGCCTACTCGTCGCGGGCCGGCAGTCTGCACTGGGCGGTCTTCTGGACTCGGCCATTGGTATGCGTCCCACAACGTGGGTGATGACGGTACGACTGGCGGCCTCCTGGCTGGTCCTGGCATTGAGCCCCGCAGGCAAGGTGCGCGAACTGCCGCTCACCGTCGCGTCAGACCATCCTGGCCGGACAGGCGATACAGCTACGTTGCCAGAGGCAGCCGAAGAATAAACGGCTATCCGAGGCCCGAGCAGGACTCGCCCGGCGCAGGTGGTGTTCCATCCGTACTGGCAGGGCCGGAGGCCGGGAGCCTGGGCAGCGCTGCACGGTGCACGCCGTGACCGAGTTGCCTCCTGCCCCGCCCCGCCTGCGGGCGATCCGCTTCCTCGTTCTCCAGCAGGAGTGCGGCCGCCAATGCCCTGAGGACCTGGGGTGAGGGATTGCGTTCGCGTCCCTGTTCCCACCGTACGTAGGAGTCGGTGCTCACCCCGGCGAGGACGGCGACCTCCTCGCGCCGCAGACCAGGGGTGCGGCGTGTCCCTGGGGGCATCCCGTGGTCCTCGGGCTGCACCAGCGCGCGCCGGGCCCGCAGGAATTCGCTCAGCCGGTTCTTGTCCATGCCTGCCAACGTACGGGCTGGCACCGCCAACCAGGTGGCCCTGCCACACCCACCCGCCGGGAGGAACAACCGTTGTCCGGAGGCCCCGGCGCGGCTGCCTCCCACGACTGGGTTCGATGGCAAGGAAGAGCCGAACGGCTGGGTTCGCTGTCAAACGACTCGGTTGAATGACAGAGGGCAGTTCGCCGGGGACAGACAAGAAGATCCCGGAAGGACTGGCCAACGGGCGCAGGGCATGTCAACCCCGGAGGGGTCTATGGCGCTGCGGCTTTTCGTGCCGCCGCCGTGGCCGGCCCGGCACGCCACGTAGCGGTGACGCTGACCTGCGGCACCGGGGGATAGCCCTACTTGCAAGCAGGTGGTTGGCGGTATCCCGGGCCCGGACCTCGAACGAAATACTGAGCCCGGTCCGGCAGTCACCCATCGAGCGGGAGCTTTCTTTTGTACGAGGACGCGCATACAGCAGACGGGGCACGTCCGTCCAAGCGGGGGAACCGCAGGCGCGGTGAGCGCCTGCTCCGGGTCGCCGCCGTCGGGGCACTCGCGGCGGCAGCGATCACAGCCGGCCTCACCCTGCCGGCATCGGCCGCGGGCACCAAGGCCGTGCCGGCCGCGCGGGGCGGACACGGGGCCACTCAGGCGGCCTTGGATTCGGTGGTGCACGAAGGGCCGCCTGGTGGTGTCGCTCTCGCCGAGCAGGGGGGCACCACCTGGGCGGGACGTGCGGGCACCGCGGATCTGACGACCGGACGGAAGCCGCGCACCGATGACCGCTTCCGGATCGGCTCGATCACCAAGACGTTCGTGGCCACGGTGATGCTCCAGTTGGAGGCCGAAGGAAAACTGAGCCTGGCCGACACCGTGGACGACTGGCTGCCGGGCCTCGTGGCGGGAAACGGCAACCGTGGCAGCGAGATCACACTTGTGCAGCTCCTCAACCACACCAGCGGTCTCTACAGCTACACCGACGACGAGACATTCAAAAGAAGGGAGTTCAGCACCGACTTCCTCAAGCACCGCTACGAGACCTGGACGCCCCGCCAGATCGTCCGGCTCGCCATGACCCACCGGCCCACCTTCGCCCCCGGCCACGGCTGGAGCTACTCCGACACCAATTACGTCATTGCGTCCATGGTGATCCAGGAGGCCACCGGCCACACCTACGCCCACGAGGTCGAGCAGCGTATATTGCGCCCCCTGCGACTGGACTCCACCCGTGTGCCGGGCACCAGCGTCCGCGTCCCCGGGCCGAGCGGGCGCGCCTACTCGAAGCTGACCGGGGAACTCGCCGGACCCGGGGAGCCGAACGGCGCGACCTACGACGTCACCGAACTCAACCCGTCCTTCGCGGGCGCCGCCGGAGAGATGATCTCCGACAACCGCGATCTCAACCGGTTCTACCGGGCCTTGCTCTCCGGCCGGCTCCTGGAGAAGCCCGAGCTGGAGAAGATGATGACGACCGTGGCGGTCGATGACGTGCCGAACTTCTCCTACGGCCTGGGACTGATGAAGATGACGTTGTCGTGCGGCACCGAGGTGTGGGGGCACAACGGCGGCATCCAGGGCTCCGTCTCGGAGACGATGGCAACGGCGGACGGCGATCACGTGCTGTCGCTCAACTTCAACGGCGACTGGAACGTCCACGAACAGCGGGTTGTCGACGCCGAGTTCTGCGGCTCCGGAGATACTGCTGGACACCGCCGGTGACATCACCCTCGCTCGCGTACGCCGCGAGGGCGTGAGCGGCCTGCTTTGCCAGTGCGGCGAGCGGGGAGCACCGGCCCTTCTTCGCCGCGCGCAGTCGCTCCGCGACGATCTCGGTATACCGGTCTGGCGCCGCGCCGTATCGGAGAAACCGGTGTACTCCACCAGCGCCTCGTACGGCCTGGTGGGTCGGCGTCCCTCAGGTGGAGGTGGCTCCGGGCGGCGCGCCGCCCGGAGCGCGGCCGTCAGGAGCCGTCCTGCCGCCGCAGGACGGCTCGGGACCGCCGTTCCGGTGCCGTCGAGCGGCCCTCCGGCTCCCCGCGACGGTGCGGCTCCCCGGTTCCGGGCCGGGTGGGCCACCACACGCGGTCCCCGGCGTCCCGCACGAGCGCCGGGACCAGCAGCGAGCGCACCACCAGGGTGTCCAGCAGCACGCCGAAGGCGACGATGAAGGCGATCTGCACCAGGAAGGCGAGAGGAATCACGCCGAGCGCCGCGAAGGTGGCGGCGAGCACCACACCGGCAGAGGTGATGACCCCGCCGGTGGTGACGAGTCCGCGCCGAACGCCTTCAGGGGTGCCGTGCCGCAAGGTCTCCTCGCGGACCCGGGACATCAGGAAGATGTTGTAGTCGACGCCGAGGGCGACCAGGAAGACGAACCCGTACAACGGCACGGACGCATCGGTGCCGCTGAAGCCGAACAGGTCACGGAAGACCCACGCTGCCACGCCGAGGGTCGCGGTGAAGTTGAGGGCGACGGTGAGCACCAGCAGGACGGGCACGGCGAGGGAGCGCAGCAGCAGCACGAGGATGGCCAGGATGACGACGAGCACCACCGGGACGATGACGGTCCGGTCACGTTCGGCCGCGCGCAGGGTGTCGTACTGCTGCGCGGTGTAGCCGCCGACGAGGGCGTCCGCGCCGGGCATCGCGTGCAGCGCGGTGCGCAGCCGGGCCACGGTGTCGCGGGCGGCCTGGGCATCGGGCGGCGCGTTCGTGGTCGCCTCGAAGCTGACCCGGCCGTCCACCGTGCGCGGACCGGCCGCCGGGCGGCCCTGGGCGCCGGTCGCGGTCACCGCCGCGATGCCGGCGGTGCCGCGCAGGGTGCGCTCCACGCGGTCGGCGGAGGCAGCGTCGGCGAGAACCACCACAGGAGTGCCCGCGCCGGCCGGGAAGTGCCGGGCCAGGGTCTGCTGGGCGGTGACGGACGGCACCTGCCGGACGAACGTCTCGTCCAGCGGCACACCCCGCGAGTCCAGGGTGAGCGCCCCGGCGGAGCAGGCGAGCAGTCCGGCCAGGGCAAGCGCCCACACCCGCCGCGGCGCCCGGTCGACCAGGCGCGCGACGCGCTGCCACAGCCCGGTGGTGCCGGCCTCGCCCGCGGGCCTGGCCGGCCAGTAGGCGCGGCGGCCGAGGACGGCCAGGACCGCCGGCAGGAAGGAGAGCGCGCTCAGGGCGGCGCAGGCGATCCCGACGGCGCCGACCGGCCCGAGGGCCCGGGTGTTGGTGAGATCGCTCAGCAGCAGGGCGATCAGACCGAGGGCGACGGTGCCGGCGCTGGCGAGGACGGCCGGGGCCGAGCGGCGCAGGGCGGCGCGTGCGGCGGTGTGACGGTCCCGTCCGGCGGCCAGTTCCTCCCGGCAACGGGCAGTGACCAGCAGCGCGTAGTCCGTCGCGGCGCCGATGACGAGGATGGACAGGATGCCCTGCACCTGCCCGTCGACGCGCACCAGACCGTGGTCGGCCAGGGCGTAGACGACGGCGCACGCCAGCCCGAGGGCGAACACCGCGCCGCTGATGACGACGAGCGGCAGCAGCAGGGACCGGTAGGCCAGGAGCAGGATGACCAGGACGGCAGCTAGGGCGACCGCGAGCAGCACCCCGTCGATGCCGGAGAAGGCGTCCGCCAGGTCGGCCCGGGTGGCCGCCGGTCCGCCCAACTGCACCCGGGTACCGGGCACCGATTCGGCCGCCGCCCGCACCCGTTGCAGTGTGGGTGCGAGCCGGTCGCCCAGATCGGGGCTCAACGGCACCACGGCCTGCAGGGCGGCGCGGTCCTTCGAGGGGAGAGCCGGGGAGGGGGGTCCGGCCGTCCCGGTCGTGCCGGCGAGCGCGGCCATCGCCGCGGTGGCCGACCGCTGCTGCCCGCTGACGGCACCCCCGCCGTCGCCGGTCCACACCACGATGACCGGCAGTGTCTCGCGCTGCTGGAAGGCGGCCTGCTCGCGCAGGACGCGAGTGGACTCTGCGCTGCGGGGCAGGAAGGCGGCCTGGTCGTTGGTGGCTGCTTCACCGAGCCGTCCGGCGAAGGGCCCCAGAAGCGCCCCGACCACCAGCCATACGGCGATCAGGGCGAACGGGACGAGCCTGCGGGCCCGGCGGTGCGGGGGCGTCATGGAACTCCTCGGGACGAACGGCGGAAGAAAACTCGACCATGAAGAATCTCAATGGTTGAGTAATCTGGAGGTACCTCTCCCTCACTGCTTCTTACCGCGCCGGTGATCCGGATGCGGGCGCCGCCGTATCCGGGCGCCGGACGGCGCCTCAGCGGTCGGCGGGCTCCCCGGGTACCTGGGCCAGGGCGTCGTTCAGCGCGGTCAGGAACCGCAGGGCCACGGTCGTCTCGTGGGCGTCGAAGTCCGCGCCGGCCCGGCGCAAGGCGTTGGCGAGGGGGCGGAAGTGGATACGGGCGGCGGCGCGGGCGTCGTCGGCGTAGTGGAGGTGGACCACGCGGCGGTCGGTGTCCTCGCGCACCCGGCGGACATGACCGGCGCGCTCCAGCCGGTCGACGCAGGCGGTGACCGCGCCGGAGGTGAGGCCGAGCATGGCACGCAGCCTGGTGGGGGTCATCGGCTCGGGAGCGTCGAGGATGGCGGCCAGCGCCTGCACGTCGGTGGCGTGCAGGTTCTGCCGGGCCGCGTACTGCTGGATGACCCGGCCGACCTCGCCGTGCATGCGGCGCAACTGCACCGCGAAGGCGGGCAGGTCGCCCGGGAAAGCGGGCAGGTCACCGGGTCCGGCGACCACGGTGCGCCGGTCACGGGCGGCAGGGGGCGCTTCCTCGGCGGCCCCTCCGCGCCGCCGCGTCGGGCTGCCTCCGCTGGTCTCCGTGTTCACCGGCGCATCGTACCGGGGCACTCGCGGGTTACGGCCGGCCGCACCCGTATATCGAGTGCCTCGCGGTCGTCCGCGCCTGACTGGCGGTCACCCTCCGGGGCGACCGAGAGTCGCAACGGCGGCTCGCCCGCCGGCCACTTGTCGCTTCCCTCCGCGCCGGACGTCCGCAGGCGCTCGGTGTGGACGAACTCATGCGCCTGAACTCCTGCGGCGGGTCGGTGCGGTTCGCCCGTGCCGGCTACCCGAGGCCGCCTTGCAGGATCTGGTCCGTCCGGTGGTGGAACCAGGCGGTGAGGTCCTGGGCGCGTTGTGTCACCTGGGTTTCGTCGGTGCCGGTGAGCACGGCGCGGAAGACGGCGAAGGAGACGGGTCTGCCGGTGCGGGCGCCGCGGGTCCGGCGTTCGCGTTCCACGGTGACGACACCGGGGCGGGCGAGGATCTCCCGGGTGGCCGGCGCCTGGTCGACGACTCCGGGGGCGGCGGAGAGGCGGATGAAGCCGAAGGCGTCGTCGCTGGGGGGCGTGCGGGGTGGTGGGGCCGGCCGGGCGAGGAGCGCCGCCGCCCACTGCTGGTGCAGGTCGACTCCGAGTTTGCGGCGGACCACCTCGTCGATGCGGCCACCGGCGACCCGGCCCGCGCACTCGCCGAAGACCAGGGAGCCGTCGGGTTGTTCGAACGCCTCCAGGTGGAAGACACCGTCGCGGTGCCCGAGGGCGGCCAGGGCGCGTGCGGTCAGCGATCGGCCGTGCCGGTACAGGCCCGGGGCGCGTCGGGGATCGGTGACGACGGATCCCATCGGCGCGCCGTCGTGGGTGGTGAGCACGTTCCCGAGGTACCGGGAGACCGCGAGCGCCGTCACCTCGCCGCCGCGCACCACACCGTCCAGGTGGACCTCGGCTCCGGGGACGAACTCCTCGACCTGCCAGGGGCCGTCGTGCCCGGCGCGGTACGTCCAGGTACGGGCGTGCGCGCGGGAGTCCAGCCGCTCGGTGCCCAGACTCGCCTCGCCGCCCGGCGACTTGACGACGACCGGGAAGCGCAACGGCACCAGAGGGACGTCGACCGCCGACGCGGCCACGGCGGACGCGGCCGTGGGGATGCCGGCCGCGCGGATCAGGCGTTTCTGGACGGCCTTGTCACGCAGCGCGAGGGCGCTGTCGAGCGGCGGTGCCGCGGCTTTGCCGAGCGCGCCCAGCACGGCGGCGGCGACCACCCGGGTCTCCTGGGACGGGGCCACGGCGGCGTAGTCGTGCGGTGCGTGGCCGGACCGTGCGAGCCCCGCGAGGACGGCCTCGGTGTCGGCGGAGTCGGTGACGACCACGGTCTCCGCGATCAGCCCGCTGTCCCGGGCGGCAGCCGCCTCGGAGGGCTCGGCCGCGCAGGTCACGCGGGCGCCGAGGCCGGCGAGCGCCGCCGCGGCCCGTCCCGCGTTCCAGCCCAGCAGCAGCACCCGCGCGGCGTCCTCAGGCGGCGCCATGCCGGGCCCTCGCCGCGGTCTCGTAGGCCAGCAGCAGTTCGTCGGTGACGAAGTCGCGTACGTGGTAGTGGAAGGGCGCGCCGATGCGGATGCCGTCGATCCACAGCCGTAGCCGGTCGTCGAAGTCGTGGCTGACGTAGGGCCGCCACTCGCGGGCCGTCTCCGGTACCCCCGGCCAGCCTTGGACGCATGCCTTCATGTGGACGAAGTGGGGTGTGCCGGGGCGGGGGCCGCCGGCGATGTCTTCGAGGCCGTTGTCCCGCAGGGCCAGCAGGAGGGCGGAGTCGGAGGAGAAGGGCACGTCGGGGCGGCCGAAGTGGCGTGCGCAGGTGCCCGCCCAGTCCGCCAGGTACCCCGACATGGTGGCGAACAGCCGCTCGGCGACCGGGCCTTGCCGGAAGTAGAAGAAGCCGTTGTGCAGGTCGGGCAGGCCGATCCGGTACAGCTCCGTGCGCAGCGGGTTGCCGACGACCGGATCGCCCCGGTAGGTGACCGCGGTGCCGCCGACGATGTCCGCCGCCGCCATCACGTCCCACCAGGGGGAGACGTCGTCGAAGAAGAGCGTGTCGGCGTCGACCGTTACGGTCTCCGCGTAGGGGGTCAGGTCGTACATGCGCACGTAGTTGTCGACCCGCCAGCTCTTGTCGACGAACTCCGGGCGGACGTCCGGGATCGCGATGACGTGGTCGAAGACGTCCCGGTAGTGCGGCGGGAGGTGTTGTGATTCCGGCACGATGACGCTGAGGGCGGTGACGGCGGACTGGGTGAGGCGCAGGGAGAGGGCGAGGCAGTAGGCCATGCGCAGGTAGTCGGAGCCGGTGTGGTTGAAGGCGTGGGTGAGGTAGCCGCGTCCGGTGCGTGGTGGGGTCACGTCGACTCCTGGTGGTGGGCGGTCATGGGTGGGAGGCCGAGGACGACGTGGCGTGCCCGGCGCAGGGTGTCCGGTCGCAGTCCGTGGGCCGTCAACAGGCGGCGGACGGAACCGTGCTGGCGCTCCAGGTCGGAAAGGAGGGTGCGCAGGGTGTGCCCCGGGGTGGTGGTGCGTGCGGCGAGTTCGCGGGGTCCGAGGTCGCGTGCCCAGGGCAGTTGTCGTGCGGTGGCCGGGTCCCGGCGGTAGAGCCGGCCGGTGAGGGCGTGGTCGCGGGCGAGGTCGGCGAGGCGTATCCCCAGGGCGCGCAGGGCGAGCGCGCACACCACGGAGGTGCGGTCCTTCCCGGCGGAGCAGCACACCAGCAGCGGCAGCCGCTCGGGTTGGGCGAGGAGGCCGACCAGTTCGGCGGCGGTGGGGGCGGCGGGCAGCGCCAGCCGGTGGTAGTAGGCGAGGTAGTGGGAGGGCTGGGGGGTGCCGGCCGTTCTGAGCACGGACCGGTCGGCCACCAGCGGCCGGGAGAGCACGATGACCTCCCGGGGCGGGCACGTCTCGGCCCGCTCGTGGCGGTCGCGCAGGTCCAGGACGACGCGCAGGGCCGCGTGGTCGGCGAGCGGCCCGATGGCGGCGCCGGCGCCCCGGTACAGCAGACCGGGTCTGAGGCGCAGTCCGGTGCTGTCGCGCAGGCCCGCGAGGTCACGGGTGTTGGGCGCCCCGGGTACGACACGGGGTCCCGGCGCGGGGTGGTGTGGCGGGCCGTCCATGGTCAGGCCTCCGTGATGTCGGCGCCGAGCCGCCGTAGCTGGCCGGTCAGGTCGGCGTAGCCGCGGGCCAGGTGGCTCATGCCGGCGAGGTGGGTGACGCCGGGTACGTGGAGCGCGGCGAGCAGCAGTACGGCGGCGGCCCTGAGGTCCCCGGCGGTCAGCCGGCGGCCGGGGACCGCGGCCGACCAGGGTCCGTGGACGCGGACCGAGGCGTCGCGGGCGTCGAGTTTGACGCCCAGTTCGGCGAGTTGGTCCGCGTACCCGAAGCGGCTGGCCCACACGGTCTCCCGGATCTTGGAGACACCCTCGGCGAAGCCGGCCAGCAGGGCGAGGAACGGCTGGCTGTCGCTGAACACACCGTCGCCGGAGACCACCACGTCCACCGGTGCCAGCGGCAGGGCGGCGGGGCCGACGGTGAGGGTGTCGGTGCCGGTCCGCAAGGGGATGCCGAGGGTGCGCAGCACGTGGAGTTCGGGGGCGAGGGCGTGCAGCGCGCGGTCCATGCCGGCTCCGGTGATGGTGATGCCCTCCGGGCTGAGGAGGGAGGCGCAACACCAGGTGACCACCTCGATGAGGTCGGGCGGCAGGGTGATCGCCGACGGCGCGGTGGGCAGGTCGGGCACCCCGTGGATCACCAGCCGTCCGTGGGCCGGTTCCTCGATGGCGACGCCGGCCTGGCGCAGCAGCGCGACCATGTCGAGGACGTCGGGCTTGCCGTAGACGTGATCGAGCACGGTGGTGCCGTCGGCCACGGCCGCGGCGAGGACGGCCACCTTGGTGGCGCCGGAGTGGTAGGGGCCGCTTCCGTAGTGGGTCCAGTAGTCGGCGAGGTCGAGGGCGCAGGCGCGTAACCGGCTCGCCCGTACCGTGAACCCGCCGTCGGCGAGGGTCTGTCCGCGCGCGCCGAACCTGCCGAGTACGTCCACGTAATGGGAGACCGGGCGCCTGCCGTCGGTGCCGTCGCCGATGCGGCAGCCGCCGGTGCCGGGCATGGTGACGGAGCCGAAGCGGGCCAGCAGCATCGGCGCCAGGTAGACCGAGCCGTGGATGGCCGCGCTCAGCCGCGGGTCCAGGGTGCTGGTGGTGATGGCGGACGGGTCCAGGGTGAGCGTCGTTCCGGTCAGCCGCGCGGAGCCGCCCAGCCGCTCGACGAGTGCGGCCAGCGTCCCGGTCTCGGCGATCGGCGGGCAGTTGCCGATGCGTGCCGTGCCCTGGCCCAGGCACGCCGCGGCCACCGTGGTGACCAGGGAGTGCTTGAAGCCGCCGGTGGTGACCGAGCCGTGCAGGGGGCGCCCGCCGCGCACCGTCAGCCGGTCGGCGGTGCGGACGGGGGTGGGGTGTCGGTGGTCGTGGCTCATCGGTGCTCCGTCTCGTGCAGTGCCCGGACCAGGTCTTCGACGTCGGGCTCGTTGATGGTGAGGTCGACGATGCGGGCCTGTTTGGTGATCTCCACGATGAGCCTGTCCGGTGACAGGTCCCGGCTGGAGAAGCTCAGCCACTGGCGGGGTCCATCGACCTTGGCGACGCTGGCGCCGGGTACCCGCAGCGGCGGGCGTGCCTCGGCCAGGTCGACCACGAGGGTGCGGGTCAGACCGTGTGCCACCAACAGCCTGCTGATGGAGTCGTCGCAGATCAGCCTGCCCTTGGAGAGCAGGATCAGCCGGGAGCACATGCGCTCCAGATCGGCCATGTCGTGGGTGGTCAGCACGATGGTGACCCCCTGTTCGCGGTTGAGTGCGGTGAGGAATCCGCGGATGCGTTCCTTGGCGATGACGTCGAGTCCGATGGTGGGCTCGTCGAGGAAGAGCACGTCCGGGAAGTGGAGTACGCAGGCGGCGAGTTCGCCGCGGATCCGCTGGCCGAGGCTGAGCTGTCGTACCGGTACCGGCAGCAGGGCGGCGAGGTCGAGTACGTCGACGAGTTCGGCGAGGCGTCGACGGTAGCCGGTGGCGTCGACCCGGTAGATGTACCGCAGTTGCTCGAAGGAGTCCCGCAGCGGCAGGTCCCACCACAGTTGGACGCGTTGGGCGGACATGGTGCCGATGCGGTGGGCGGTCTTCGCCCGTTCGCCGAACGGGTCGTGGCCGAGTACCCGGATGCGGCCGGCGGTGGGGGCCAGTACGCCGGTGAGCAGCTTGATGGAGGTGGACTTGCCCGCGCCGTTGGCGCCGAGGTAGCCGACGAACTCCCCGGCGGGGACGGTGAAGCTGAGGTCGTCCACCGCGGTCACCGCACCGCGTTTCCGGCGGAACGCGCTCGTTCTGGTGCGCACCGTGAAGGTGCGGGTGACGTGGCGCATCTCGATGGCGTCGGCCACTCAGCCTCCTGTGCTCCGATAGCGCCGGACGGACGTGCGCCACACGATCGCCGCGGCGCCGGCGGTCACGGCGGCGACCACGGGTGTGGCCAGCCGGACGGCGCCGGGCAGCCCCGCCGCGTCCGGCTTGCCGAGGACCCAGCACACCGGCAGGTACGACACGAACCCGATGGGCAGGACGAAGAGGACGAACGACCTCAGCCAGGCCGTGTAGACGTCGAGCGGATACTGGATGAGGAAGCTGGTGCCCGCGGAGAAGACACCGACGAGGCCCTCGGCGCCGTCGACCCAGAACGCGGCGGAGGCGGCCATGGTCCACAGCGACCCCATGATGACCGCCCCGCCGGCCACCGCCGACGCCAGCACCAGCAGCTTGCCGGGGGTCCACTGCGCCGGGGGGAACCGGATCATCACCACGGCGAGGACGACCGTCGCCTGGAGCAGGCGTCCCGCGCGGCGCAGCAGGAAGTCCGCCGCGAGCAGGTGCACGAAGGTCGGCCCCGGCCGGATGAGCAGGGTGTCGAACGAGCCGTCCCGGACCATCGCCGGAAGCTGGTCGAGGCTGCCCAGCACGATGTCGCACAGGGCGTAGGAGAGCGACGAGACGGCGTAGAGCAGTGCCACCTGGCCGGCGGTCCAGCCGCCGAGCCGGGTGATGTCGCCGAAGAGGATGACGATCGCGGCGAAGTCCAGGGCGGTGAAGGCGAAGTTGCCGGCGAGTGAGAGGGCGAAGCTGGTGCGGTACTGCATCTGGGACCGCACCTGTACGCCCGCCAGTCTGAGGAAGAGCCTGATGGTGGTCACGGCTCAGCCGCCCTGCACGACGACGCGGCGGCGGGCGACGGCGAGCAGCCACCGTCCGGCGGCCAGCAGGAACAGCGCCCACGCGGCCTGCCCGGCCAGCGCCCCGGCGGTGCCGGCGCCGCTGTCGTGTCCGGTGAAGACGTCCACGGGCACCTGGATGATGGAGGGGAACGGGGTGGCGGCGGCCAGCGTCCGCAGCCAGCCGGGGAAGAAGCCGGTCGGCATGACGAAGCCGGACAGCAGGTTGACCAGGATGACCGCGATCAGCGCCACCCCCCGGTAGTCCAGCAGCCAGAACGAGGACAGGCTGTACAGGAAGCGGAACAGGGTGCTCACCACGACCGCGAGGCCGACGCTGGTGAGGAACGCAAGCCAGGTCAGCGGGTCCGCCGGTCCGGTCAGCCCGAAGAAGGCCCAGCCGACCAGTATCGGCGGCACACCGCGGTGGAGCAGGTGGTACCAGGCGCGGCCCAGGTCGGCGGCGAGGTACGCGGACTGCAGGTGCACCGGCCGGACCAGGTCGGCCACGATCTGCCCGGTGCGCACGCGGGTGGCCAGTTCGGAGTCGCCGTAGACGCGGACCACGGTCATCAGTCCCTGCACCAGCCATACGTAGGTGACGGCCTGGGCGACGTGGTAGCCGCCGATCCGCCGTGGGCCGGCGTACACGCCGTGCATGACGGCGGTGCGGACCACGCCGAACAGCACGGTGGTGCCGAGGCCGATCAGGGACGCCTTGGCGTAGACGGCGTAACGCCGGTATCCGTAGCGGGCCAGGACGGCGTGGGCGCGCAGGCGCGCGGCGGGGCTATCCGTGGGTGCGCTCATATGCCTTGACGGTGGCGCGTCGGAAGAACCGGTGGATCTCGTTCCTGGTCGCCCGTCCGGCGACGATGGCGTCGACGGCCTCGCCGAAGGTCTGCCGACGGTCGGGCAGCGCCATGTCGTCGGCCGGGTCGACGAGGTGTCCGGCGTGTGCGGCGAACTCGGTGTTGCCGCGCAGCCAGCGCTCGATCGGCTTGTGTTCGTTGGTCGTCGGGACGGCGACGCGGGAGGGGGCGAGGCGTGGCTGCCGGCGTGCCAGGAGGGTGTCGTAGAAGCGATTGCCGACGCGCCAGGCGTTGGGCAGGTCCAGGGCGCACTCGAACACGTCGATGTCCTCGAAGACCGAGTGATGGGGGATCTTCCCGAGGGTGTGGAACAGTCCGCACTGTTTGACGGACATGCTCATGCTGTGGAAGTTGAAGCCGCGCCGGCGCTGGACGGACGAGCCCCCGAGGGCGGCCAGTTCCTCGGTGATGTCGGTGACGATCCGCTCGGTGGCGGTCGGCTCCGGTGGTTCCTTGGCGAGTTCGCGGAGCAGGTCGGCTGCGATGGTGCGGTCGTCCTGCGGGCCGTCCTCGGGCTGGTGTCCCTTGTCGCTCAGCAGGTGGTCGCCGAGCCGGCCGGAGAGCAGGGTGCCGGAGCCGGCCACCAGGGTGTCGCGTCCGGGGAGGTATTTGCACCACTCCAGGTCGGCCAGCGGCTGGTGGCGCAGTGCGCGCTCGAAGTACCGGGACAGTTCGCCGTGGTGTCCGGTGAACTCCAGTGGTACGTCCCAGATGTGGGCGACGTGTTCGGCCGCGCGGGCCGCGGTGCTGTCGCGTTCGCCGAAGAAGTAGCCGGTCAGTTCCATGCCCGCGGCGAGGCAGGCGGCGCCGGTGACCCGGGAGTCGTGTCCGCCGCTGACGCCGAGGAGCGCGGGTCGGTGGCGTTCGGTGTGCGCCGCGATCCGCCGTCCGGCCTGCGTGATCAGGTGCCAGCACCGGTCCACGGCCTCGTCGAAGTCGCGTGCCGTCGGCTCGAAGTGGTACCGCCAGCTGCGTTCTCTGCGCACCGTGCCGCCGTCGAACGTCAGCAGGGTGCCCGGGGGGAGGCGCCGTACCCCTCGGGCGAACGTGCGGCCGTTCACCGTGGCCCCGAGCACCCGGAACGCGTCGGCCGCGTGCTCGTCCAGGCGTCGGGCCGAGGCGGGGATCCGGGGCAGCAGCGCGGCGAAGTCGTCACCGACGGCGACGCGGCGCACCGCGCGGTCCGGCCCGTCGATCCAGGCGTAGAGGTCGGCCACGCCCAAGTGGTCGTTGAACGCAAGCAGTTGGGTGCCGCCGGGGGTGGAGCGCAGGTACGCGCCTGCGTACCGGCCCTTCACCGCGGCCCAGTCGGCCGTGGTTCCCGCGTCGGCGGCGGCGCGCAGCATCCGCAACAGGCGCGGCGGGGTCATGCCGCCGTCGGGGTGGAGCACGCCGTCGAGGACGAGCAAATCGTGGCCGTCGCGGCCGAGGAGGGTGGCCCGGTCGTCGGTCGCCACCCGCAGGCCCGGCAGGCCGTGGGTGTCGGCGTCTTCGTCACTGACCACTGAGAACATCGCTCCCCCTGACGTCGTCACGGTGAGCGGGGGACGTCTTCCGTACCGCCGCGAGGTATGCCTCGGCCTCGGCCGGTGTACGCAGCCGTACCACGGTGCCGTCGAACCGGGCGAGCATGCGGCGTTCCTGTTCGCGGCGGGTGCGGAAGTCCAGCAGCACCTTCATCGCGGGGTGCCGGCGGCTCAGCAGGCCGCGCCAGGTCTCGCGGTTGCCTGCCCACAGGACCTCCCCGGTGAGCAGGCGGTGCGCGGTGCGGCGCAGGACGCGGCCGAGCACCACGCGTCGGGGAAGCTCCAGCCAGATCGCGGTGTCGGCGGCGGTCCACAGCCGGGGCAGCACGTCCGGGTAGGCGGTCGAGTCGGCGATCCAGCCGTCGGTCGCGGTGAGCGCGGCGACGTCGTCGGCGAAGGAGGGCCGTACGCCCCAGCGGGGGCCGTGCCGCAGCGCGTCGAGTTCGACGTGGCGCAGGCCCAGGTGGTGTGCGAGCGCCCCGGCCAGGGTCGACTTGCCGGCGCCGCAGATCCCGACCACGAGTACGTTGCGCATCTCACCCCCGTCCCGGGCCGGTGGCCGTGTCGTGGGGCCGGGCGAAGTGCACCAGGAGGGTCTTGCGGTCCTGGGATCCGGCGCCGGTGACCGGGGGGACGGCGTGCCAGGCACGGTCGGTGCGGACCATGAGCACGGAGTTGCCGGCGAGGGGGAAGACCTCGTCGCTCCAGTCGTCGATGTCGGCGGAGCGCAGCACCCGCAGCGAGCCGGACCACTCCGGGCGCCAGGCGGGGTTGAGGTAGAACAGATGGGTCACCACCTTGTCCGGGCGGTCGACGTGGGGTTCGATCCAGCAGTTCTCCGCATAGCGGACGAGCCGGATGTCCAGGACGGTCCCGGTCAGGTCGGCCCCGGTCGCGGCGGTGACGGCGGCGCGGTAGGCGGGGCCGGTCAGTTCGCTGAGGAGGGTCCGCCAGCGCGGGGAGAGAGCGGCGATGTTGTCCTGGTCGGGTGTCCCGAACCTGACGAGCTGGTAGTTGTACGACCGGTAGCGTTTGCCGCCCGGTGCGGCGGCTTCGCGGGCATCGTAGTGGAAGCCTTCCACGGGGAACTCTTCGGCCAGCGCGTGCTGTTGGCCGGCGAAGCTGTCGTGGAGCACGGCGTGCGGATAGGGCTCCGTGGACAGCGGTGCGGAGCCGATGGCCGCGAGGTTGAGCAGGGGCATATCAACTCCTCGTGCGGGCGGGGAGGGCGGCCAGGACGTCGGTCACCCGGCGCACGGCGGACTTGCTGGGGGTGGCGATGCGCAACCCGCCGGAGAAACCGGGCACGTCACGCAGCAGCCGGGTACGGATGCCGCCTTCCAGCAGTGCCGCGTACGCGCGCTCGGCGTCGTCGGGTCCGGCGTCGAAGGCCACGAAGTTCGCCTGGGTGGGCCGCGCCGACCAGCCCGGCAGTGTCTCTTCGACGGCGCGGGCCAGCTCCGCCCGGGCCGTGCGCACCTCGGCCCGCGCCGAGCGGAACACCTCGGGCTCGGCGAGGGCGCGTTCCAGCAGCGCCAGGCTGAGGTGCGACAGCATGCCGTCCGGTGACCACCTTGCCAGGTAGTCGATGATCGGCGCGGGTGCCAGCACCGCGCCGATCCGGGCGCCGGCGAGGCCGTGGCTCTTGGAGAAGCTGTTGATCCGCACGGCGTTGTCCCACGCCGGAAGCTCCCGCACGGTGGACTCCCCGTCCCGCGCGTAGGCGAGGTAGCAGGTGTCGACCACCAGGACGCTGCCGTGCCGGTGGGCGGCGGCGACCGCCCGGGTGAGCTGCGCGCGGGTGTACGACTGGCCGGTGATGCTGTCGGGCTGGGTGATCACCAGCACCGCCGGCGGCCCGGACCGCAGCCGCTCGATCAGCGGGTCGACGTCCATCGGGGCCCGGTGCGGCATGTCGACGCCGTCGAGGCGGAAGCCGAAGCGTACGGCGCAGGTGCTCCAGCTATCGAAGTGCGGCCGGGCGACGACCAGGCGTCCGGCCGGGGCGGCGAGCGCCTCGGCCACCAGGTGGATGGCGTGGTCGGAGCCCGGGGTGAGCAGCGCCCGCGCCGGATCCTGGCCGAAGTGGGCGGCGACCGCGTCACGGGCCGGGCCGGTCAGCGGGTATTGGACGACGGTGGCGGGGTCGAGGCGGCCGAGCTGGTCGGCGTACCACCGCTCCACGGCGGGGTGCAGCAGCTCGCAGCTCTTGAGGTTGAGCTGGCCGGGTACGTGGTCGCGGCGACGGGGCCGCAGGGCCCGCATGGCGGGCGTCGTGGGGAACCACTCCGCCAGCGGGCGGTCCGGGGCGGGTGGCGTCATGACCGGGTACCCGCCGTCGAGCCGGCTTCGCGCCGCTCCGGGACCAGTTCACCGACCCGGGTCACGTGGCGTTCCCGGCCGAAGACGATGTCGTAGGCCCGTTGCCGCTCGGCCGGGTCGGGGACAGCGCCCTCGGGGAGGATCTGCCGGTTGTGCAGCGAGATGGCGTCGGCGGTCATCCCCGGGCGCAGCAGTTCGTGCGGGCTGTACATGGTGGGCCGGACGCGTCCGCCCAGGGCCCGGACCCGGGCGACGGCGGCTTCCGCGTCCGCGACGGTGGTGCCCGGCAGTCCGACGATCACGAAGCAGTTCAGCTCGATCCCGGCCCGTTCACACCAGGCGGCGAGCGCCTCGACGTCGTCCTCGCCCTTGCGTTTCAGCCGGGGCAGGGCCGGGTGTCCGGACTCGGCCAGGGTCTCCACGCCCACGCTGACGCGGACGCATCCGCTGCGTCCCATCAGCGCCACCAGGTCCTCGTCCAGGTGGTGCACGGTGGTGGCGCACTTCCACGGGTAGCGGGCGCCGCGTTCCACCAGGCGCTCGCAGAGCCGGGTGGTCCAGGACCGGTCGAGGGTGAACGTCGGCGCGTAGAAGGCCACGTACTCGAACGGGAGCGTGGCGAAGGACTCCTCGATGTACGCCACCACCTGCTCGACCGAGGCACGCCGGTCGGGCCGGCCGAAGACCGCGGGGACCTCGCAGTAGGCGCAGCTGACCGGACAGCCCCGCGCCGCCGGGACGACCAGCTCGCGGCGGCCGGGGATGCCGCAGAACTTGTTGCGGTCGTCCCGGTACAGCCAGTCGTAGGCGTCGTAGGGGATCTCGGAGACGTCGGGCATCACCCAGTCCGCGGCGGTGAGCACGGCGCCGGGCGCGGCGGGCGGGGTCCACTCGCTGTCCGTGCGCAGCCACACCCCGGGCACGGTGCCGGGACGTGGCGGGCCGCCGTCACCGACGGCGCGGACGAACGCCGCCACCGCGGGCTCGTAGTCGCCCGGGCCGACGATGGCGTCGAGGTCGAAGTCGGTGAACAGCTCCGGGCGCAGGCCGCTGAGCCGGCCGAACGTCACCAGACGTGCCTCCGGGGCCAGTTGCCTCGCGTAGGTGGTGAAGCGGGTCAGCCCGTCCACCCCGTCGAGGTCGTTGCTGATCGCCACCACGTCGTAGCCGCCCTGGTGGAGGCGGTCCCCGACCTCCTTCCAGGTGAGGGATTCCACGGAGGCGTCGAGGGTGTCGACCTGGCCGACGTCGGGCAGGCGGCGCAGGTAGCCGGCCACGCTGTAGAGGAGGTTGTGGTGTCCGGCGTTGAAGTAGCTGAGGATCTGGGGCGGCCAGATCACGAGGACGCGCAGGGCGGGCATGGCCGTCAGTTCCTTGCTGTCGCGGGCGGTCGGGGCTGGTCGGCGGGGGCGGTGGTGGTGTTCCGTTCGACCGTGCGCAGCGCCGCGCGGACGGCTCGGGCCACCGTGTCGAGTTCCTCGTCGGTGATGCCGGGGAACAGGGGGAGGGACAGGCACTGCCGCGCCAGTGCCTCGGTCTCCGGCAGTCCGCCGGGCGGGGTACGGAGGGCACTGAACGGCCGCAGTTGGTGCACCGCCCGCGGGTAGTGGACGCGGGTGTCGACGCCGTGTTCGGCCAACTCGGCGCGCAGAGCGTCCCGTTGCGGGTGGCGGACCACGTACAGGTGGTGGGCGTGTCCGGCAGCGGGGGACGTGGTGGGCAGGGTGAGGCCGGTGTCGCGCAGGGATCCGCGGTAGCGGTCGGCGGCCCGCCGCCTCAACCGGGTCCAGTGGTCGAGGTGGGGCAGCTTGGCGGCGAGCACGGCGGCCTGGAGGGTGTCCATCCGCCAGTTGTGGCCGGCCGTCACCACCTCGCCGTCCTCCCGGCCGTGGTCGCACAAGCTCCGGGCGCGCCGCGCGAGTTGCGGGTCGTCGGTGACGAGCGCTCCGGCGTCCCCGAAGGCACCGAGGTTCTTCGACGGGTAGAAGCTGAAGCAGGTCACGTCCGCGTAGGACGCGACGGGCCGGCCGTCCCAGGTGGCTCCGTGCGCGTGGGAGGCGTCGGCGATCACCGGGATCCCGTGTCCGGCGCCGATCGCGGCCAGTTCGCGCGGATCGGCCGGGTGGCCGTAGAGGTGGACGGGGAGGATGGCCCGGGTGCGAGCCGTGACCGCCGCCCGCACCTGGTCCGGCCGGGCGGTGCCGGTGACCGGGTCGACGTCCACGAAGACCGGTGACGCGCCGGTGTGCGTGATCGCCTCCGCCGTGGCGACGAACGTGGCCGAGACGGTGACCACCTCGTCGCCGGGGCCGCAGCCGGCGGCGGCCAGCGCGCACTGCAACGCGCTGGTGCCCGAGGAGGTACCGACGCAGTGCGCGACGCCGTTGTACTCGGCGAACCGCCGCTCGAAGGAGCCGATCGCACGACCCTGGACGAAGTCGCCCGCCGTGATCGCGTCGTCGACGGCGGCCCGCAGGGTGTCCATGGGCGCGCTGCGTGCCAGGTCGTTGAAGGGGACCCGGCCGCCGGCCGGCGTATCGGGCGTCGTCACAGGTGGCTCCTCCGGTCGCGGGGCCTGTCCGGGCTCAGGGGTAGATGTACGGGTCGGACCGGTCGGACCGCCGCAGCCGTGCGCGGGTGCGACGGGACCTGACGAACCGTCCGATGCGTTCGGCGCCCTTGCGGTCGTGGCGTCTGAGTGCCCGGACGCCGCCGAGCACGGGAAATCCGGCCGCGGTGAGCCGTTCGTGGCCGACGCTCTCCAGACCCGCGGGGTCGATCCGGTCGGCCAGTTCGGTGGCCCACAGCCGGTGCCCGGTCTCGTTGGGGTGCTGGACGTTGAGGGTGTGGGGCCGGCGGCGCAGGAACTCGGCCATGGTCGGTCCGGCCGGGTCGTGGCGGAGGAAGACCGGGCCGGTGAGGGTTTCCTGCACGCAGGTGCCCCGCAGGTGCCGGGGCAGCCCGGGGGTGACGATCGCGTCGAAGAAGACATGGGCGATGCCGTGCTGTTCCAGAAAGGCGTGGAGGGAGGCGACCTGGGTGGCGTACCGCTGCTCGGCCTCGTCCTGGCAGACGGCGGTCCTGCGGTAGGCCGTCACGAGCCGGTCCAGCGCGCGGATGTCGTACGCGTGGTGGGGCACGACCTGCCGGTAGTCCCCCGCGACGTGGAACTCGCGGCGGGCCGGGTGCGTCCACCCTACGGCGACCAGCAGCGCCCCGCGTGGCAGCCCCTCCTTCAGCCAGCGCGCGACGAAGTCGACCGTCGTGCGCAGGACGCGGTCGTTGGAGCCGCTGGGCATCGCGTCGTTGTACGTGCCGTCGGCGTCGAGCAGCGCGTGCAGCCGCCCCGGCCAGCTGTAGCGCCAGCGGTATTCGTGGTCCTGGCAGACCCCCGTGGCCGGGTCGTCGGCCAGTTCCGAACCGTAGGTCATGGAGCAGCCGTTGGCGTAGACGTACACCGTCCCACCGCCTTCCCGAGCGCGTCAGAAAACCGGGACCTGGTATTCGCGGGCGAAGTCCTGGGCGTCCTGCCAGGTGTTGACCAGTGGCCGGCCCCTGATGTTGAGGCTCGTGTTGAGCAGCATCGGGCAGCCGGTGCGCTGCAGGAAGAGCGAGATCACCTCGTGGAGCAGCGGGTTCTGCTCGCGCCGCAGGGTCTGCACCCGGCTGGTGCCGTCCACGTGGCACACCGCCGGGTAGGCGTCGGGCTCGCGGCAGGCCACCACGTACTGCATGTAAGGGGCCTCGCGCACCGGCATGTCGAAGAGCTTGTCGGCGTACTCGGCGAGGACGACCGGCGCGAACGGCCGGTAGCGCTGGCGGCGTTTGACGGCGTTGACGCGGTCCTTGGCGGCCGGGTCCCGCGGGTCGGCGAGGAGGCTGCGGTTGCCCAGGGCCCTGGGGCCGTACTCGGCACGCCCGTTGGCCAGTCCGACGGCCGATCCGGTGAGCAGGGCGTCGACGATGCGCGCGGGATCGGTACGGCGCCGGATGTCGTGTCCGAGGTAGGGCCCCTCCCACGGGATGAACCGGCGGGTGTGGGCGGCCAGCGCGCCCAGCGCGGAGCCGGCGTCCCCGGGGTTGGGCGGGATCCAGATGTCGTCGAAGAGGCCCATCGCCGCCAGCTTCCCGTTGAACAGGCAGTTCAGCGCGACGCCACCGGTGTAGACGAGGTTGGGGGACGGGATGGTGCGGGCGACCCAGCGGAAGAGGCCGGTGAGGAAGTCCTCCAGTACGGCCTGGGCGCTGCTGGCCAGGTCGGGGGCGTGGGTGAGTTCGGGATGCCATCGTGGGCCGAGGCCGCGGTGCAGACCGCGTTTGAGCGCGAAGTCCGGCGGCTCGCGGTCGGCCAGGAGTTCGTCCTGGAGGAGTGCGCGGTGGCGGGGCGTTCCGTACCCGGCCATGCCCATGAGGATGTATTCCTCCTCGTTGGGCTTGAGCCCGACGCGTTGGGTGAGGGCCGAGTAGAACAGGCCGAGGCTGTGCGGGTAGCGGACGGAACGCACTTTTCTCAGCCGGCGGCCACGGGCGTGCCAGACGGTCAGCGTGTCCCATTCCCCGATGGCGTCGACCACGACGACCGCGGCCTCGCGGAAGGGGGAGGTGAAATAGGCGCCGGCGGCGTGCGAACGATGGTGGGAGACGAAGTGCACCGGCTTTCCGCGTAACGCGGGAAAGCGCTGGAGATACCGTTCGGGACCCGGCCTCAAGGCCGCGGAGAGGTTTCCCGACCGCACCTGCCGGAGTCTTTTCAGCAAAGGGTGTTCGTAGTAGACGACGCCCTCGACATCGTCGACGTGACGCAGGGCGTCGTCCAGCAGCGCGCCGTTCAGGAGAGGGTCGTTCTTCTTACGGCTGTATCTTTCGCTGTGCGACGCGAAAACGATCCGGCCGTCCCGGAGGACGGCCAGTCCCGCGTCGTGCGCGAGACAACTGACACCTAAGAGAGCCACACGCAAATTCCCATCGCCGGACTGCGTCTCTGGTGCTCTTCCGTCAAGCCCGTGTACGTGCCATTGAGATGTACACGGAGCACGACTGTGTCCAGGCTAGGCGTTGCCGGCGGATCGGCACAGGCCCATTCTCGGACATCAGCCGCGGCCGGGCGGGCGGTGGGCCTCGGCCCGGGCCCGGGCGAGCGTGGCCGTGATGAAGGCGGTCTTCCCCTCGGTGTAGGCGGAACGGTCGTCGCGGTGGCGGAGCGCCAGGTCACGCTTGAGTTCGGCGTAGCGCCGCACGCTCTCCGGATGGGTGCGCAGGTAGTCGCGGAAAGCGAGGTGGCGGGCGAGTTCGGGGCTGTCGGCGGCGCAGACGTACAGATGGTGTTCCGGCGCGTCCTCGGGGGCGGAGAAAGCCTCTCGGCCGGTGATGCCGAGGTCTCCCTCGTGGAGGTATCCCAGAGGGCGCAAAGCGGCCACGACCTCGGCCAGATCCGCCCCGGCCGGGATGACCACGTCCATGTCCACAACGGGTTTGGCGGGCAGTCCGGGAACCGCCGTGCTGCCGATGTGCTCGACCCGCAGGACCAGTGGCCCCAGCCTGTCCTGAAGAGCGGCCGAAAGCTGCCGGAAAATCAGCGGCCAGCGCGGGTCGTACTCCACGATCTCGACCGGCTGGGGCATGTGGGCACCTTCCTCGACGACGTCGGTCCGGCGTTTTTCCGGAACGCTTCCGGATGGCCGGGAAAAGCCTTGTACCGCCTTGCTGTCCGCAGTCTACTCCCGCACAGTCGGCCGAATGATCCGGCCCGTACCCCGCCGGGCTCCCGTGCTGAAGTCGCGCCATCGTGGCAGGCGTCGTTTCCGGGGAGCCGTTTCCGGGGCATCGTTTCCTGGGCACCGATTTCCGGGACACCTTTTTCCGGGCGGTATGCCCGCGCCGGGGCGGATACCGCGGTACCGCGGATACCGCTTCACCACGGATTCGGAGGAGCGTCTTGGAGGCAGAGCGCGTCGCGGTGGTAGGCGGAGGGATATTCGGTTCGACGGCGGCGGTGGAGCTGTCCCGGATGGGGTGTTCGGTGGTGCTCTTCGAACGTGCCTCCACGTTGCTGTCGTCGGCGAGCCGGGCCAACCAGCGCCGGCTGCACCGGGGTTACCACTACCCACGGGGGATGGACACCGTCGCCGCGGTGATGCGTGCCTTCGGTGCCTTCAAGGCCGAGTACGGCGCCGCCATCCACCACGGATCGGCCCACTACGTGGCCATCGCCAGGAGGAACAGCCTGGTGTCGGCGGAGCGGTACCTCGCCTTCTGCGACGGTGTCGGTCTGCCGTACCGCGAGGAGTACCCGCCGTTCCTGCGGCGGTCCGCGGTGGAGCTGTCGGTGCGCATCTCGGAGGCGCACATCGACGTCGACGAGCTGCGCCGGCTGTGTGCGGCGAAGCTGGCCGCCTCGGGCGTCGAGGTACGGCTGGGGACGCGGGCGGACCGGCGTTCCCTGCGGGGGTTCGACCAGGTGGTGCTGGCCACCTACTCCGCCATCAACGACATCCACCCGGGGCCGGTGTCCGCCCTGCCGGAGTACCAGTTCGAAGTCTGCGAGAAGCCGCTGGTCGAGCTTCCGCCGATGTACCTCGGTCACAGCCTGGTCGTGATGGACGGCCCCTTCATGTGCCTGGACCAGGTCGCTGGCACCCGCAACTTCCTGCTCGGCAACGTCGATCACGCCATCCACGCGACGACGGTCGGGCCGTACCCCCTCGTCCCCGGACCGCTCATGCGCTACGTCAACTCCGGCCTGATACGCCGCCCGACGGTGACCCGCTTCCCCGACTTCCAGCGTTTCGCCCACGAGTTCGTGACCGGCTTCGGCGAGGCGCACCACCTGGGCTCCTACTTCACCGTACGGGCGGTCCTGCCGCATGTGGAATCCACCGACGACCGCCCTACCCTGGTGCGGCGGCTCGACGAACGCACCGTCGCGTTGTTCGGCGGGAAGATCGCCACGTGTGTGGCCTCCGCCCGGCAGGTCGCCGGACTCCTGCGCGAGGACCCCGTTCCGTCCCTCCGGGGCCGCTGAGCCGTTCAGCCACGGTCCGGGCGGCACGGCGCGGGACGGGTCCGGGTGGCGTGGACGGAGCCGAGTAGACGGAGGGTGTGGGCGCTGCCGCTGCCGGGTTCGCGTGGTGGATGACGAGTTGCTGGCCCGGGGTCTCCCGTACGTCGAACGCCTGGTCGTCGAGAGTGAGGGGGCCGACGTCGGGGTGGCGCAACCGCTCGGCCTCGTGCGTCTTGCCGCGCACGGGGTGGGCGGCCCGCAGCGGGCGAACTCCGCGCTGTGGGCGGTGAGGGGCGCCACGGCCGCAAGGTGGGGCTCACCTGGCCGGGCACGCGGGCGGCGGGTTCGTCGGGCACGGTGCCGGCGAGTCGGTACAGGTGGGCCCGGAGGCGCGGTGGGCGGCTGAGCGCGTCGAGCACCTGGGCCGAGGGATGGCGTTCCCCGTCAGGCTTCCTCGGAGACGAACGCCCGGCGTCCCTCGCGGCCGACCGCGGGTCGGCGGACCTGGATCCCGGTGGCGTCCAGGCGCAGCTCGATCCCTTCGGCCCGCGCATAGGCGAACACGTCCGCCGGCGTCTTCAGAGGCAGGCCGGGCCGGTCGTCCCCTGTCGAACGTCGCCGCATCACGCTCGTGCCGCTCTGGAGTTGACCACCGCACATCAGTGTTGTCATCATTGATGACAACACTGATGATGGAGAGGGTGGGGCGATATGGCTGTGGGCAAAGGCCGGGCGGTGCGGTTGTCGCCGGAACTGATCGTGGAGGCGGCCGTGCGGATCGCGGCGCGGGCGGAGCCGGACGGGCTGACCGGACGGGTTCTGGGGGAGGAACTGGGGGTGGACCGGTCGGCGGTGTGGCGGCATTTCGCGGACCGGGACGCACTGTTGCTGGCTGTGGGTGATCGGCTGCTGGCCATGGCCGTGGAGCGGGTGCCCGACAGTCTGGAGCCGCGGGAGATGCTGCAGGAGCTGGCCCGCTCCCTGGTAGAGGTCTTCGAAGCCCACCCGTATGTCGGTGCGGCCGTCGCGTGCCGGACCACCCGCGGCCCGGGGGAGTTCGCCGCGATGGAGATGATGCTCGCGGCGCTGGAGGAGATCGGTCTGGACGAGGGCAGTGTGGCCCGGTACCAACGGATGCTCGCCGATACCGTGTTGGCGTACGCCGGCATGCGGGCCGGGTACGCCGCACTCCCACGGGAAGTGCGCGCCGCCGACGAGCACGCCTGGGCCGGGGCATACGCCACCATCTCCCCCGAGCGCTATCCGGCCATCACCGCGTACCTGCCCCACTTGGCCGCGCAGGACGCCGACGCCGTCTTCCAGACGCTGATGGAGGCGTTCTGGCTGGCCGTCGACGCCACCGCCCGCACCACTCCCAAGGACGCCGATGTCTGACCACGACCCTGCCGAGGAAGCCGCCGACGAGGCTGCCGGCACGGACCGGAAAGCCCCGCAGGGCAGCGGCCCCGAGCCGGCAGTGCACCACCGACCCGCTCCCGCCGCCGGCCCCGCCACCCGCGTAGCCGCGCCGACCGACCACACCCCGGCCGCCCCTGCGAAGCCGCGGGCACGGCGCGCACTACGGCGCACGCTCATCGCGCTGCCGGTGGCCCTTGGCGTGCTGGTGGCCGGCTCCTACATGGCCACCGCGCTGCTCGACATCCCCTCCCCGCCCACGCTGGCCCAACTGCTGACCACCGAGCCCTCGCGACAGGGCGACCTGTTCGCCACCCGCACGATCCCCGCCTCGGCCACACCGGCACCCCTGCCCGTTCACGACGAGCCGCTTCCTGCCACCGTGCCATGGAAGGGCGAGCGGATGCCGACCGGGCAATTCCTGGCCACCACCCACACCAACGCCTTCCTCGTCCTCAGGAAGGGCCGACTGACCCACGAGTGGTACCGCGACGGGGTGGGCCCCACCACCCGCCTGTCCTCCTGGTCGGCCGCCAAGTCGGTGGTGTCCCTGCTCACCGGGCAAGCCATCGAGCAGGGCAGACTCCGTGAAGGCGACCGGCTGGTCGACATCCTGCCCCAGCTCGAGACCGGCGGCACCTACGACGCCATCACGGTGCGCGACCTGCTGGACATGACCGCGGGCGTGGACGTCCCGGAGAACTACAACGAGTACTACCCGCTGACCGGCACCGCCCGGATGTACCTCACCCGTGACCTGCCGGCCTTCGCGCACGACCATCGCGACGTGCAGTTCCCGCCGGGCAGCCAAGGCGCCTACCGCAGCATCAACACCGAACTCCTCGGCCGGGTCCTGGCCAAGGTCCAAGGCAGACCACTGGCCGGCCTCCTGGCAGAGAACATCTGGGCACCGATGGGAGCACAGGACAGCGCCACCTGGAACCTCGACCACGACGACGGCAACGAGAAGGCCTTCTGCTGCATCAACGCCACCGCCCGCGACTACGCCAAGCTCGGCCAGCTCGTCCTGGACAACGGCCGCGCCCAGGGCAGACAGATCATCCCCCTGGCATGGATCAAGCGCATCGCCACCCCGGCACCCCACGAAGTCGACGGCTGGGGCTACTCCGCACAGTGGTGGCATCCCCCCGGCGGCAACGGCAAGGACTACTCCGCCCTCGGCGTGTACGGGCAGTACATCTACGTCGACCCCGCAAGCAGGACCGTCATCGTGAAACTCAGCGACCACGGCGACCAGCAAGACGAACAGGAGACCTTCGACGCCCTGCGCGCCATCGGCCCAGTCCAGGTGACCTGGGCCTGCCTACCTGCCAGCGGTACCCCCAGACCTATCCGCGCGAGTCCTTGATACCGATACCTCACCAGCGCTCCCATGTCTCTTCCGAGGAGGTTCTCCCCGGGATCACAGGCTCCCCGGCGTCACCGCAGAAGCTGCTGCTGGGCCGCCGCGGCGCCGCCGGTAGGCTGCGCATGGTTACCCGGACGACACCGCTGCGCGCGGCCGACCGGTATGAGATCGCCCGGCGCGTGACGCCCGGCGGGCCGGAGCACCCGTGGCACGGCCACCGCCTCAGGGGTCGCACGCTGGGGCGGTGGGTCAGTCTCGTTCGGACCGGGTGCGCTCCTGGCGTTGACGTGCGCTCCAGTCGGTCGGCGGGTACGTCGCCTGCGGAGCTGCGAGGGCCACCTCGATCGCGATCGTGGTCTCCGTGTCGAAGAAGCCGAGGTCTCGGACCAGCTCCATCGCCCCGACGGTGGCTTCGCCGAGCGGACGTGCCATGCGGTCCGCGCCGGAGGGGAAGGACACCGGGTTCCGTGCCAGTGCGAGCGCCCGGTCGGCTCGGTCATCGAGGCCGAGGACGCAGTAGCCGGCGGCCATGACAACCTGTTCGAGTGCCGTGGACATCGCGCGGGCGAGGTCCGTGACGCCGTGCAGCGTCTGTGCGGGGCTGCCCGCGATGGCGTCGTACGGGGTCGGACCGTGCTGTTGTTGCAGGTGTCTGCGCTCGGTCTCCAGCAGCGAATGTGCCTCCTCCAGCGCATGGGCGACACGCGCCAGCTCGGTCAGGTCATGGGACATCCCGCTTCCTTCCTGTCGACTGGCCCGACTGTAGGAGTGATTGTCTCGGTCGTGGAGGCTGTCCCACATATTCGGCCGGATGGAGTGATCGGCGGTCGAACCGTGAATGCAGGGGGTGAGGGCGATGCGTGACTCTTCGCCCCGCCGGATCTCCGCTGACCGCGACGCTCCCGTCCGGCAGGCGATCAATCCGTTTTCCCGGCGGAGCACCGGCTCGACCAGGTCGTCCCGTCCACGGACATGACCGGGCGGACGGTCGTCTACCGCGCTGAGGGGCGCGATGAGCACAGTCGGCTCGGTGTCCTGCCGCCCGAGGTCGCCGTGACACGGCCTGGCAGTCTCCCGTCCAGCCATCGCGTCGACCCCGCCGCACCGCACGCGACGGCCAGTAGATCCCCTCACCCTTGAAGGTGCCCCTGAACCGCGACTTCCCGCTCGACCGGACCCCGGCGGCCTGCTGGGTCGGCCCCCGCCACCTGGACGGCGACGACGGTCGCCTCTACGACACCGACACCCTCACCGCTCTGGGCTCGACGGAGCCGGACGAGGCACCGGAGGACCGGCAGGTGGTGCCCAGCACCGTCCTGCATCTCAGCCCGGACACCCTCCGGTGGGGCCAGTGGGTCCTGGCGGTACGGGAGCGATGGACGCGACCTTTACCACCCACTTCAGCTACGGCACGGTGCCGCCCCTCGTCCAGGACGGCGGCCCGCACGTGTTCACAGGTGACGTGGGGGAGGAGCCTGACGGGCGGGGCGTGGGCCGAACCCGTGCTCGGCGGGCGGTGCCTGTGGGTAGCCTCCTTTAGCTCCACCGCCCCGGTCCTGCGCCGGGTCCTCCCGGAGAGCACCCAGGACCGGCTCCTGCGGGCTCCGGCCGTCTGACAGCCCAGGCGGATGCGGGCGGTGCGCAGGTGGCCGGGCCGGGAACCCGCAGGACGCGTTCCTCGACGCCGCGCGCGCTGCCGGGCGGCGGGTCCTGGTCGTCGACGACGGCGGACTGCTGGCACGCGGCTACGGCGCACTCGGCGCGCCGCGCACCGTGGACGCCGCTCTGGAGCTGACCGTCAGCGGCATCAAGCGCATCGCCGCCGCGGGCTCCCTCGCGATCCCCGTACTGAACCTGGCCCGCTCCCAGGTCAAGTCCCGTCCGGGCCAGGCTCAACGAACGGCCAGGAGGCCGTACAGAAGGGGGATCCGCGGCTCGGGCAGCCGCCACCAGCCGGAGTCCGTACGGACCATCCGCGGCCAGCGCGGCCAGGGAAGCTCGTCGCTCTCCCGTAGTCGCCGGACGCCCATTCCCGCATCCGTCAACGCGTTCACGACCTCGCCTATCCCGTGCATCCACTCGTAACTGTCCGTGGCGCCCTCGACGGCCGGGCCGTCGGTGTAGGTGTAGGTGGCGTCCCGGTGCACCGGACCGGAGCCTCCCAGGTAGTCGTGGCGCAGCAGCAGTTCCGGTCCCTCACCCGGACCCGGTTTCGGGCCGAGCGCGTTGAGCAGCGGGTGGAACTCCACGACGTACAACCGGCCGCCCGGCCGCAGAAGCCCGGCCACGACATCCGCCCACCGGTCGAGGTCGGGCAGATAGCACAGGGCGCCCTTGCCGGTGTAGACGACGTCGAACCGCCGGCCCCCGAGTGCCGCCACGGCGTCGTACACGTTGGCCTGGACGTAGGTGACGTCGAGGCCCGACTTCGCGGCGAGGTCCCGCGCGGCCGTCACGGACGCCGCCGAGAAGTCCAGGCCGACCGCCCGGGCTCCACGCCGGGCGAAGGCGAGCGTCTCCGTGCCGAGGTGGCACTGGAGGTGCAGCACGTCCCGGCCGGACAACTCGCCGAGGTCCTCCCACTCATACGCGGCGAACCAACGCTCCGGATGCAAGTCCTCGTCCAGGCCGTAGAACCGGCTGGTGACGTGGACCGGGGTGCGGGCGTCCCAGTTCGCCTGGTTGGCGCGCATCAGCCGCGCGTGCTCGGCGGAGGTCATGAGGACATCCAACCGCGCCCCGGCCACGCGCGGGGGAGGAAAACCGGAAAAGTGCCGTGCCAGGTGTCGATTCAGCCGGTTCCCGTTCGTCGGTGGGGGTGCAGGAAGCTGCTGAGGTCCATGCGACGCCCAGCCACCCGACAACTCGGGAGCCAGGCCGCCAGGGACCACGAGAACGGGCGCGTCCCACGGGGCGGTTCGCGCGTCAGGCAGCACACCACCGTCACGCACAACCACGGCACAGCCCGAGCCGCTCTGCGCCGCTGTTCCGCCTGTCCGTCGACGTGCTGGTGTCAGCCGGTGGTAGGCAATTTCCGGCGTCTGGCGGACAGTGCCCGTCTCAAGCCTCACCATGGAGGCCATCGGAGCAGTGCTCCGTCTGGCCCGCCGACCGGGACAACCCGGCCGGGTGGTCGGACGAGGGCAGGACCGGCTCGAAGTCCGACTGTCTCGCTCGTATCGAGGACGTGTGGACCGACATGCGTCCGCTGAGCCTGCGTCGTCGCCTGTGGGCGGGCGAACAGGACGGACGGAACGGATAGGACGCACCGGTGGCGGAGGGCGCCGACCGGGCGGGCCGGCTTCCGGTCCGGCACCGCACCCGCCGTACCCCGGACCAGGGAAGGCGAGGCCGCCTCCGGCGCTGCCGCCCATGACGACGACACGGCGGGGGTCGACGCCGAGTGCGTCGGTGTGGTCCGTCAGCCACCGCAGACCGGCGTAGCAGTCCTCGACCGGTGCCGGGTCGGGGTGCTCGGGTGCGAGGCGGTACTCGACGCTGACGGCGACGACCCCCCCGCGACGAGCGCGGCGAGACGGGGGACGTCCTGGTGGCGGTGGCCGCTGATCATGCCGAAGGCCAGGGTGTGGGCCAGGCCGGCCCCGGGGGCGCGTGCCAGGAGGTCGGAGCCGAGCTTGGTGTGTCACGCAGGGAGCGGGGCCGGTGCGGGCTGTGTCGCCTGTCCCGGCCCCGCTCATGAGGGTCAGTCCTCCGTGTAGTGCTGGGAAACGGCTTCCCAGTCCTTGGCCCACCAGCCGGCGAGGCGGTACACCTCGGCAGCCGTGGCGTCCTGTGCCTTCACGGACCGCAGGTGGTCGAGCAGGCCGACGTCGCGGCGGCGAGCTGCGATCACGTAGGTGAGTACATCATCGCCGTCGATCCGCTCGTGGTCCGTCGCCCACAGCGCGTACTCGGGCCAGAGCAGTCCCACGAAGTCGTGGAACTCACCGAGATCCTCCTCCGAGTCCTGCCACGTGTCGTTGTAGGACTCGAAGTCGTCGATGGTGGCACGTCCCTGAAGGACGTCGTCGATGAACGTCATACCTTGATCTTTCGCCCCTTCACCTTCGGCTTGTAGATGTGTCCGCCTTCGGGGTCGGCGCTGCCGAGGTGGTTGCCCTTGGAATCGTAGACCTCGATGTCACCGTGGGTGTAGTCCCACTCGTAGTACCGGCGCGACTTCCCGGTTTTGCCGTTGGTCTTCGTCTTGCCCTTGTACGGCCTCAGCTTCTTCCAGTAGCCGGAGTTGGCCGGGGTCGCCTTCTCGGTGTGCCCGTGGCGATGGACGATCCACTGCGATCCCTTGTAGACCGCGTAGACGGTGATGCCGAGGGCCATGAGGCCCGCCACGATCCAGCCCAGCGGGTTCCACCAGTCGGCGACCGCGAAGAAGCCGAGCGCCGCGACCGCCGCGAAGCGGCCGTCGAGGTCGTAGCAGTTGACCGGGTCGCCGTAGCAGTAGTCGTAGGCGTTGGCGCTGCCGCCGGGAACCGGGTCCGGGGACAGGAAGCGGCCCGTGTCCGGGTTGTAGAGACGTACGCCCATGAGGAGGAGGCCCGATGGGGTGTCGTCCGCGCGCTGCGCACCGCCGAGCCACGCGTAGCGGGCCGCCGGCTGGTCGGTGCGGGGGTGGCCGAACTCGTCGTAGTCGAGAACGGCGGGGGCGGCCTGGGTGTCAGCGGGCAGCTGCAAGGTGATGTCACCGTGCAGGTTGGCGAGCTGCAGGACGCTGCCGCCGGTCTTGTCCGTGATGGCGGTGAGGCTGCCGTCCAGGCCGTCGACGTTGCGGGTCAGTGCGCCGGTGGCGGTGTCTTCGACCGTCCAGCGCGGGTCGTCGGTGTCGCCGTCGTAGTGGTTGGTCCTGGCGCCGGTCTGGGTCCAGGCACCGGACGCGTTGGATTCCGTTTTCGAGGCGCGCAGGCGCAGCCCGGAGTCCAGGGTCCAGGTCTGGCGCTGGTTGCCGGCGGTTTCCTGCTGGACGAGGTCGTTGTTGAAGTAGGTGACGGCGGCGCCGGGCAGTGCGGTGGTGCGGCCCAGGGCGTCATAGGTGTAGCCGCTGTTCACCAGCCGGTCGGCACTGTCGTAGGTGTACGACGTGGTGGTGGCGCCGGTGGTGGTGCAGTCCGCGTTGGGTGCGGCGGCGGCGGTGGCCAGCGACTTGCGGTTGCTGTTCTTGTCGAACGTGTAGGCGCGCGTCGTGCAGACGGCGTCCGGGGTGGTGTCCTGTGCCTGGGTGAGGCGTCCGATCTTGTCGTAGGTGTAGGCCTGGGAAGCGGTGACGCCGGGTGTGCCGGTGTGGGTGGCCCACTGGTCGTGGATGGTGGCGGTGACGCTGTCGGCGACAAGGACGGTGCCGTCGCTGTCACGGTCGTAGGTGCGGGCCGTCGCCGTGCCGACGGAGTCCCGCTGCTGGGTCATGGTGTACCCGCCGGCCAGGCCTTCGGTGGTCAGCTCTCCGTCGGCGTCGTAGCGGGCGGTGAAGGTGCCGGCGACCGAGTCGGTCATGGAGGTGGCCATGCCCCGCGGGTCGACGGCGGTGTCGTAGGTGTAGGTGGTGGTCGACGGAACGCTGTCGGTGACCTTGGTCGGCCGGTCGAGCGCGTCGTACTGCGTGGTGGTGGTGCCGCCGTCGGCGTCGGTGTAGGAGATCAGGCGGCCGAGCTTGTCGTACGCCTTGGTGATGGTGCCGCCCGCCGTCGACGTCTGGGAGACCGGCAGGCCGGTGGCGCTGTCGTATCCCGTGGTCACGGTGGGGATCACCGGGCCGATGCCGCCGGTGACCGACATGGTGGCCGGCCGTCCGGCACCGTCGTAGGTGGTGCCGGTGGTGCGAGTGACGCTGCCCGAGGTTTCCGTGACGGTGGTGGGGTTGCCCCACCGGTCGTACTGGAAGGTCTTGGTGGGCAGGCTGGTGGGGTTGGCTCCTCCGCCGGTGATGGCCGAGGCCGGGCCGCTCTGGCAGACGGCGTCGGCCCACTCGGGGCGGCCGCCGCAGACGCCGGTGCCGTCGCTCGTGTAGTAGGTCGTGACGGTCGTACCGGCGTCGGAGCCGTTCGAGGCGGGCTGGCGGGTGGAGGTGATCCGGCCCTGCTCGTCATACCCGGTCGCGGTGGTGACGGCGAGGCCGCCGGGGTCCTTGACCGTGCTGGTTTCCAGGCCCTTGGCCCAGTCGTATCCCGTGCTCACCACGCGCGGGTCGGCGAGCACGTCCGGCCAGGCACGGACCTGGGCGCCGACCGTCTCCTTGGTGATCTCGTTCTTGACCGTGGCCGTGCCGTCGGTCGGGCGCCCGGCGTCGTACTCCTCGAGCGTATGCCGACGAGCCGCGGTCTGGGCGCCGGCGGTGGCCAGCTTGGTCGCTCCGGACATCAGGTCGCCTGCGAGCGTGACCTGGTGCAGCGGCCCGAAGGTCTCCAGTTCCTGGGTGCCGTCGTCGTTGTAGACGCTGGTCGTGGACAGCAGCTGCGCACGCTCGGCGGAGGCGAGGGCGTTGATGCCCAGCGTGGTGAGTTCGTCCTTGTGCGCCTGGGTGCTGCCCAGCGCCAGCTCACGGTTGCCCGCGCTGAGCGTGCGAATGACGTTGCCGAGCCGGTCGTACTCCGTGACGGAGAGGTGATGGCCGGGAGTGGCGCCGTCCACCTCTCGACCGGAGGCGTCGAGGTAGTGGATGTCCGCGCGGGTGTAGTCGCCTGCGGTCAGGGACGTGCCGTCGGTGGAGGCGGGCACCTGGTCGGGCGGGAAGACAGCGGTCGCGTCCGTGGGCGTGTCGCTCTGCCCCCAGGCCGCCACCGCGCCCGCGCTCATGTTCTCCGGGGCCGCGGCACCGGAGACGGGCACCGCGTACACCACGGTAGTGGTGGCGGTGCCGTTGGCCGCGGTCGCACTGCCCGGGGTGAGGGTGGGGCGCGAGACCGACAGCAGCATGCCGTCCCCCGCCGCCGGTGTGGAGCCGGCCTTGCCGTAGGCGAAGGTCCACGGCAGCTGACCGGAGGGGGTGAGCGTGGTGACCCGGCCGGCGTTGTCGTAGGCGTACTGGGCCTTCACCGCGGGAGAGACACGCGGGTCCCAGGATTCCCGAAGCCTGCCGGCGTCGTCGTACGCGTACTGCGCGACGGCGACCGCGGTGGACGCGGTGGCGTCCGGCGCGGTGGACCACAGCTTGATCTGGCTCACCTGTCCGGCCACGTCACCGTACGAGGTCGCGGTGGCCGTGGTGGTCGTCGGGTAGACGAACTCCAGTACCCGGCAGCCCTTGACCGAGGGGTCGCTCTGGCATCCGGCAAGGGTGGTGGCGGTGGTGGAGGCGATGATCCGCTTGGGGCGGGCGAGGGTCTTGTCCCCGACCGTCACGGCCTCGGAGACGACCTTGGTGGTGGAGTTGGCCAGACCGTCGGCCAGCGAGCTGGTGACCGTCCAGGCCGTTGCGGCAGGGGCGACCTTGGAGAAGGTGGTCACCGTGCCGCCCGTGTCGGACAGGGTGAAATCGCCGGAGGTGAAGGACCCCTTGAGCGTCAGGCTCTCGAAGCCGGGCTCCGGTACCCAGCCGGACTTGGCCGCGTTCGCGGTGAACTTGACCGTGCTGCCGTCGACGGAGGCCAGGCTCAGCGAGGTCGCCGACGTCTTCACGATCTGCGCGTAGTCGGAGTCGACCGCCTCGGCGACGGTGCCGGACAGCCACTCCTTGCCGAAGATCGGCGCCTGACCCTCCTGCGCGGCCCCGGCCTGCGGGGTGCGGGAGGAGGCCGTGCGGGTCACCGACATGCCGAAGAACTCGGCATCGGTGGCGGAGAGAGTGAAGTCGCCGGTGAGCAGGTTCACCGCTCCCGGGCCGACCTTCTCGCTCGCCGCCGCGTCCGCGGTGCGGTCCACGACGACGGTGATCGGATCGGACGACGTGGCAGCGCTGTCGGGGCCGGTGAAGTCCGCGCGGAGCTGAACGGCTCCGTCCGGTGTGACGGTCGAGGCTGCGTTCCAGGCCAGGTTCGGGCTCTTGCCCGCGCTCAGCGCGATGGGCCACGCGGTCAGCGGCTGCCCGGCGTTGGTGACGTCACCGGCCGGGATGGGCGCCCACGTGTCGGCGTCGCCGCGGCGCCAGGAGAAGGTGACCTTGTCGTACTTGGAGCCGTCGGCTTCCGCGGCGAGCGGTACGCGGGCGGCGGTGCGGGTGCCGTCGTCGGGTGCGGTGACGCCGCCCGGGCCGACGTGGAAGGTGTACGACACGGCCTCGGACTTGTTGTCCGCCTTGTCGGTGGCCCGCACCTGCAACGTGTTGGTGCCGGCCTTCGCGGGGGTGACGTTGAAGGTCACCGGGGTGGTGCCGGAGGTGGGGACCTTGGTCCAGGTGGTGCCGTCCAGCGACCACTCGATGCCGTTCTGGTCACCGGAGGGCGGGGTGACGGTGAACTTGCCCGCCTGCCCGGCGCCCTTGACCCACTGGTCGGCGGGGTAGTCGGCGGAGGTCACCGACGCCGGCGCGGAGGGCGCGGAGGTGTCGACGGTGAAGACCGCGTACGGCGACCACTCCAGGTTGTAGCTGGTGCCGTCGAACGGGGTGGTACGGAACTTGTACGTCTTGCCGTTGGCCAGCAGCCCCGCCGGCACCTTCACCGAGGCCGGCTGCCCGGCCGGCACGAACGCCGAGGTCAGGTTGGAGCCGACCTGAGTACCGGTGGCGTTGTCGGCTATCTGGAAGAAGCCCTGGACCTTGTCGTTGTTCGGGTCGGCGAAGGTGTCCCGCAGGGTCGGGGTGAGGGTGTTGACGTACCAGGCGCCCTTGGAGTCCTTGAAGAACGGCGGGCCGGCCTGCTGGTCCGTGCCCGTGCGGGGCCGGTAGTTGTAGGTGACGGTCAGCTTGGGCGGGTTGGACGCCGCGTTCGCGGAGTTCACCCGCTTCCACGGCATGCTCGACGCCTCGTCTGTGGTCCGCAGACCCATGTTCGACGTCGTGTTCTTCGCCGACGCCCACGTCTGCGCCAGGTTGGTCACGTCCGCGCTGATCCAGCCGTCCGGCTGCGTCGAGCAGCCCGGGTTGCCGGTGGTCGCGGTCGACGTGGCGAACTTCTGGTTCCACGCGGGCTGCGCGGACCCGGCCCAGCGCGAGGCGGTCGAGGGCTTGGCGGTGTCCCACACCTCCCACGGGTACGCCTTGCAGTCGGTGTTGCCCGAGTGGAAGTTCCACAGCGACAGCTTCGCGGAGGAGACCAGAGCGTCGGCGAACGGCGCCGTGTTCCACGTGATGAACGACCGTGCGGTCCGCGCGGTGCCGTCGGCGTTCTTCGTGCCGGGGTTGCCGAGGTCGAGCTCGGTGTCCGCGGACCAGTCGACCGTCTCGCCCTGCTGGACGTAGGTGTCGAAGACGTTGCTCAACGCCGTGGTGGAGGGGTCCACCGTGACCGGGAACTTCGTCGCCTTGTCGGCGAGGAAGGCGGCGTCGGGGGTGAAGACCAGATCGATGCCGGAGCCGTGCCGGACGACCTTCAGGCCGACCTTCGCCCGGTGGGTGTGTTCGCCGGAGACCGGGTCCGTGGTGGCGTCCCACATCACCGGAGCGGGCATCACCGCACGCTTCTTGCCCGTCTTGACGTCGGTGAACACGACGCTGCCGTCGGCCTGCCGAGCCGCTTTGAGGCCCTTGGCCTTGAGCGGCATGGTGTAGGCGTAGCCGCCGGAAGCGGGGCGCTGCTTGATGGTGACGTACTGCTCGAAGCCGGTCCGGGTGGCCTCCACGACCACGTCCGCACCGGGCACGGCGTCACGGTAGGTGGCCTTCGGACCGTCCAGGGCCGGGGTGGGCAGGCCGCCCTTCCACCGCAGTTCCACCTGCTCCCGGCCCTGGCCGAGGGTGACCAGGGTGCGTGCCGCGGCCTTGCCCGCCGCCTTCAGCGAGGCGGGCTTGCTGCCGCCCTTGCCGCTCAGGACCAGGCCCTCGGGGTGAGCGGCGGGAGCGACCGTGCCGTCGGCGCGGGCCGCCAGGTCCAGGTTTACGTCGGTCCACCGGCCGTCACGCTTGAACCGCACCGGTCCGGCCGCGAGTTCCGTGGTCAGCGACCCGTTCGGGTTCACCCACGTCGTGGACGTCTCCGTGCGTTCCGACAGTGCCTCGACCCGCTTGCCCGACAACCGCGCCGCGACACGGGCCGAGGGCAGGTCGGCCGCCTGCGACGCCCACCGCTTGCCCGCCTGCACGGACTTGGCCGGGGCCTGAGGTGCGGCGAACGCCGCTTCACTGCCGTCCAGCAGCGAGATGGACATGGCCAGAGCCAGCGAACCGGCCAGTGGCGCAACCACTCTCCTGAAAAGCCCCCGTCGCCATCTGGGCGACGGGGGTGTGTGCTGATGCACGCGCAACCTCCATGTGAAGGCCCTGTGATGGGCCGAGGGGCGAGCATAAGGTTTGCACTTGGCAAGGAGGGGGATCGGAAAGGGTTAATGATCATCAGATTGGACCCTTATGCGATGTTTACTCCTTGCTGTGCGTTGGTTAAGTCTTTGCCGCACGATGGGAACTTCTGGCCGACGTGCCTGACTGATGCATGCCCCGTGAAGATCACAAAGACCGTCGGAGGCCCTGGCGGTGCGGCCGGCCAGGGCGTTTCGTCACGCCGGGTGATCCCGCCTGGGGATGGGTGTCTTGCGGGATGACGCCTACGGCACCGGGAGCGGCCGGGGCCGGCTGAATCGCCGCTTGCGACCGCAGTGATGGCGGATGAGTGGTGACGGTCTCGTCGGAAGGGGCCGGCTATCTCGGCCGTGACAGAGACGGCCGGCGTGTACCGGGCGAGGACGCGGGAACCGTCGACCCGGACGAACAGCGGGCCGGCCGTGCGCCCGGCGGCCGCGAGGGCGTCGAGGCAGGCGTGGCAAGGCCCGGACGGGGCAGGTGGCCGCGTCGCTGCCGTACAGCACGGGGTTCGGGGTGTGCTTGCGGTCACGTCGTAGCCGTGCTCCGCCTCCTTCACGGTGGCGACGTCCAAGGCGACCAGCTCGGAGACGCGGGCCGCCGTGGTGAACCCGAGCAGCACCAGGGCGGCGTTCCGCTTCCCGGCGAGGATGGAGCGGTCGACCCCGGCGAGCATGGCGCCGATCTGCGGGGGGGGGGCACGAGATCTACAAGGAGAATGCCGCCGTCGTTACCCGCGCGCTCCAGCTGGAGCGCGCGGGTAACGACGGCGGCCGTGCGTCTTGTTGTTGGTGTTGGTCTACACGCCTACGTGCCGGGCTTGCGGAACCGGCCTCCGTGGGGAGAGTCCGCGAGGGCGGAGTGCTCTGATCCGTATGTAGAGATTCCTTCTCCAGGTGCTAATTTGAGATCAATATGCAGCAAGCTCTCCTCGTGGCATACACGGCGTTACTAGGCCGTGGCGAAAAATGGGGGGTTTCGATGCGTGTACAAGCCCGTTTAGGGGCGGTTGCGGGAGCCATGTTGCTGTGCCTCGGCGCCGTGGGGACGGCGCAGGCGGCTGAGGCTCCGGATACGCCGCAGCAACAAATCGACGAAGTGCTCGCCAAGACTGTGGGTGGCGTGCAGATCAGCGAGAATGAGATCGCTTGGGAGAATGGTTCCGTCATTATGACGTTTCCAGTTCCCGGCGAGGCCGACGCGCCGCTGTCCAGTCCAACTGCGATGAGACTCATGGCGAAGGCTTCTGCTCCGGCTGTGATGGCGCCGCAGGCTGTGGATGAAGCAGCCCAGGAGGCTATCGACGCGGCGGACGAGGCCAGCAACGACGGCCCCGATTCCGGAGTCACGGCGTCCGGGTCGGACTCTTCGTGTCCCACACAGATCATCGGCAACGACTGGTACTGCTTTTACCAGTACACGAACTATGGCGGTCGGCGCCTGCAGTTCAGCGCGAAGTACACCATGAGCAACGCTCCGATGTTCGATGCCTGGGACTTTGAGAACAGGACCTCGTCCTGGTCGAACAAGGGTGGGAAGACCATCTACGTGGCAGGCCGTACGGTGACCGGAAATAACTATTCCTGCCATAATTATGTGGACGGCAAGCGGCCGGTGCTGTGGCAGGAAAGCGACCATTCCCACAGCTCAAGCCTGGGGTCCCTGGACAACAAGGCAGACTGCTTCTGGACTTCGTAGCCCAGCGGAGCCCGGCACGTCTTGGATGTGCCGGGCTCCGTCATGTCCGATCACGGAAGCCGATCGGACTTCATAAAGTTGATGTAGCCGATGACCGAGTAAGGCTTGACATTGAGCTTGCCGGTATCGTTCAGAATCTGTTCTTCGTCGGCGAGCAGGTTTCCTGTGCGCGGATCGAAGATCAACGTCCGCTTGTTGGGCAGGCCGCCGAAGCGACCGGTGAGGGAGAACGCTTCGCCGGTCCGCCCCGCGCGGTCTTTGACCTTGCCCGTGTAGACGATGTCCTTCGTGTCAGCGAGGACACGCAGCAGTGCCGCTCGCTGCGCGGGGGAGAACACGTGGTCCTGGAAGCGTTCAGGTACCACTTCGTACAGCAGACCCGGCCCCATCCGCTGCCCGTTCGCCAGCCACGCCCGCATTCCTTCCACGGTGGAGGGCGGCTCGGTCAGACTCGACGCGTCGCCGGACCCGGTGCTCTGCTGCGGGGCCCGGCCCAGTGCACCGGCATCCTCCCAGAGCTCGCGCTGATCCCTGTTCTGGAACTCGGGTGGCAGAGTCCTGGTCTTCCAGCGGGCCGAACCGTCGGGCTTCTGCCAGGTCTCGCGGTGCTCGGGTATGACGGCCGACGTCACCTGAATGTTGTCCACGCGGGTGGACAAGGACCACGAGTCCCACACGAAGTGCTCGGTCTTCCAGGGCGCGGGCCTGTCGTCGGGCAGGTGCGCGACCCGGTTCGCGATGTCGTGGAGCACGTCCGCGGCCGGCCGGTCGCTCGGGTGGTAGGCGAGCGGCGCGGGGGTCAGCGCCAGGGCCGGCTGGGCCGCCGTGCCGAACGGGCCGATCACCGTGTAGGCGACCGCTGCCGCGGTGGCCGTCGCGGCAGCGGCAAGACACCAGCGCAGCGCCGGCCGTGACGAGGAGTGCGGCGCGGCACCGGCGTCTTTCGGTGTGGCGAAGATGCCCTGCAACTGCGTCTCGTCCGCGGGCCGTCCCGCGGTCACGGGGTTCATGGCCCGCAGGACCTGGTCGAGATCACGCATCTGCTCCCCCAAGGATCGCGGAGACCGGGTGGGCCGGGTTGTGCTGGACGAGGTCGAGGTGGTGGCGCAGCCGGGCGCGGGCACGGTGCAGGCGCACGTGAAAGGCCGCTGTGGAACAGCCGATGGCCTTCGCCGCCTGCCGGGCCGGCAAGTCCTCCCATAAGACCAGGCGCAGCACTTCCCGGTCGGACTCGCTCAGGGCAGCGAAGGCCGCGGCCATGGCGAGCTGTCCGGCCACTCCTTCCGCCGGGTCAGCCGCGTGCCCATGTGGCTGGCGCGCCACCTCCTCGACCAGGTCCAGTCGGCGCTGCTCAGCACGATAGGTGTTTGCCAGTGTCCGCCGAGCCGTGGCGTACAGCCAGGGCAGAACCGCCTTGCGCGGTATCGCCTCGATCCGCCTCCACGCGGTCAGAAAAACCTCGGCGACAACGTCGTCGCTCGCCGAGGAACCACCCAGCCGACGGCGCACGTACGCGTCCACAGCTGAATGATGTTCCCTGTACAGCGCCGTGAAGCGCTGCTCATTGGTCGTGTTCACATTCCCTCCAGCCCGTATATGTGCACCATCGGCTGATCCTTACAGGCACTCATGGAGGAATCTGAAGGTCCGGTGTTTCCCTGTCCAAAGACACACGCCCCGACGGTGTCATTCGGTGCCAACCGACAGCTCGTATCCGTTCGAGGAGTGCTAGATCCAGGCAGGGAGCCTGCAGCGCCCTCTCCGCGGCGGTCAGGGCCCGGCGGCACGGTCCGTCCTCACCGAGGGCGGCGAGGGCACGGGCCTGACGGAGGCAGGAGAGCGCGGGCGGTGGGGTGCTGGGTGCGCGGGATGGCGGGTTCGAGGATGGCCACGGCACCACGGGCGTCTGTGAGCCAGAGCAATTGGTAGGCGAGGTCGGACAGGATGCCCGCGCCGAGGTCGCACTGGCCGGCGGTGTGGGCGTCGTGGAGCGCGGCGTGGCAGAAGCGGCCAGCAGGGGCGGCTGGGATTCGTCTGACGTCGATCAGCACCGACCGCGGAATGCCATGCTCGGGCCAGACGGCGTGCGCCGGTCAGTCCTCCCCTGCGGGTCGGGGGCGGAACGCCTGATAGAGGGCGACGCTGGCATCCACGGCCTTCGTCGGCACCGGGGTGATCCTGATCCCCAAGACGCAGCGCGTGTACCAGTCCATCGCGACGGTCAGCTCCGCCTGCAACCACGAGTCACCGGGTCCAGGGCGAAGACGTCCAGCCGGCTGGTGCCCATGAGCAGGTACTCACCCGGCCGGGTCGGCCGCAGCTTCCCGTAGACCCCGCCGGGCCGGGAGGCGATGTCCCGGTTCCGCTTCGTACTCAGCCGGAACATCGGATGACGCCGCTCCAGATCTTCCAGGAGGCGGTAAGCCGTCGCCCGGCTGGGCAGGCCCTCCTCGTCAAATCCTCTGGCCAGCAGTCGGGCCCGGGTCCGCTCGATCGCCGTCTTGCGCGACGGCTTGGGCTGGCCCGTGTGCTCGACCATCACCTCCAGCGCCGCCTCCGACCGCACCTCAGAGTTCCGGTGCCCCGAGCGCGGCCCGTTGCGGGCCGGCACCAGCCCCGCCTCGCCGTCCCGGCGGAAGGCCGCGACCCCACCGCTTGACCGCGCGAGTCGCCACCTCGAGCTCGGCCGCCTTCGCCGCGTACCGAATCTCCAACGGCTCACCCGCCGCGTAGGCAGCACGAGTCTCCTCCCGGCCGCCAGTTCCTCGCTGCCACCGCGGAGCCCCGTGAGCACCTCCCTCACATGCGCAGCCCGCTCCAGCACACGCTCCCGCTCGCCGACGTCCACCCAGTCCACCACCGCCGCCGCCATCTGCTGCGGATCGTCGGAGGCCGGCCCCGGCCCGTCCGGGATGACGCGAGCGCGGTCGGACAGCAGCAGTTCCTTGACGGCCAGCCGCAGCCGCCGGTCCCGGCCGTCCTTGAGGACCGCCTCGCCGCCCGCCTGCGTGCCGGCGAACTCCACCACCTCGACGACCTCGCCGTCGTAGGAGAACCGGCTCCCCACTCCCACCCGCACCGCCGCCCGGCTCACGACGCCGTCCTCAGCACGCTGCGAGCACTCAGCGGAACGCTCAGGTCGACTGACCACTGCTGCTTCCAGGGAAGGTGCAGGACCCCGGCCCGGACCAGCGGAGCCGGCCGACCGGGCAGGCAGTCGGACGCCTCTCCCCGCGTGTTCCCGTCCACCACCCGGTCGGGTACTTCGTCGAAGATGACCGGGTCGAACAGCCGCTCAGAGGATGCCGCCTCCACCGCCAGGTCGTGTATCCCCTCGGTCAGGTCCGGCTCGAACAGCCAGTCGCGGCGGTAGCCCACGAGGAACCGGGCGTTGGCCAACTCGGCTTCCGGCGGCTCACTCCACACCTCGTAGCGCTAGCCGCGGAACTCGACCACCTCGCGGGTCCAGGCGAAGGCGAACGCGTGCTCCGGCTTGGCCGCCCGGTGCTGCGGCTTTGACGTCAACGACCAGCGGGCCTGCCGTGGTTGCCATCAGGGAGTCCGAAATGTGCCGGCGCAGCACGCCGTCCACTTCCGCCCGCAGCAAGAAGGGCTGGACCACGATCGCGGTGACATCCCGGTCGAAGGCCGCTAGAGCAACCGCGCCAGCTCCAACTGCGACTCGTAGATCACGTGATCCGACTGCGTACTCGACCAGTACGAACCCGAGCAGTGCTTCTGCCCCATGTACCAGCGGAACGTCCGCCACGGCGCGGCCGCGTACAGCATCTCCAACGGCGCCCGCCCCCAGGCGAGAAGGCTTCCGAGTTCGCGCGTTGAGGTGCCGCTGACGGCTGACCAACAAGCGTGTACGACCTGTAGGACCAAGGGTCTTCATGGGCCGTTGGCAGTGCACGAGCCTGGCCGGCCGCGAAGTCGGTGACCAGGTCGCGCCACGGCTCGTACGTGGTGTCCGCACTCTCACCCGGGGCGCCCGGTGGCGGACCGGCCGGCGGGTGCCGGCCGGTCGTCACAGCTATCGGCCGCGGGGCCGGGCAGGTCGTTCCAGCCGTTGACTGCTCTCGACAGCTCGACCCCGGGTAGGCGGAACCCCGGCACGTGGTGGGCGTCCAGGTGCGCCCTTGCCAACAGCAGTGTTGAGCCAGCGAATGGTGTCGGCTCGAGCGGCGAGGTATCAGCACGGAACTGTCAACCGTGGCCGTCGCCTTCCTTGACCGGGACACCGCCGGCCGTATGGACTTGAGTGCGGCGAGGAACGACGAGGCCGGTCTCGTAGGCAAGCACTACGGCCTGGGCTCTGCTGCCCACCCGGAGTTTGGTCATGGCACGGTTGAGATGGGATTTGACGGTGGCCTCGCTGATGACCAGGGCGTCAGCGATTTCGTTGTTCGACAGGCCCTTGGCGGTGAGCCGGAGCACTTCGCGCTCCCGCGTGGTGAGTACGTCGAGCCCGGTCAGAGTGCGAGCCGTCGAGTCCACCCGCTTCACGTACGCCTCCACGAGCCGTCTGGTGATGCTCGGGGAAAAGGGCAGGTCTCCTCGGGCAGCCGCGATGACGGCGGAAACCAGGTGTTCCGGGCTGTCGCCTTTGAGGAGGAACCCGGAGGCGCCGGCGCGCAGGGCGGCCGAAATACTCTCGTCACGGTCGAACGTCGTCAGGACGACGATACTCGGACGCGGTTCGGAAGCCTGGGCGAGGATGTGCTCGATGACCGATATCCCTGCACCCGGCACTTGGATATCGATCAGGATGACGTCAGGATTTATGCTGGCGGCGCATGCCATCGCTTCCTCGCCGTAGCCGGCTTCCCCCACTACTCGGATACCGGGAGATGTGTGCAACAAGGACAGCAATCCCGCCCGTATGAGTAAGTTATCGTCGACCACGAGCACCTTGATCATTTCCGATGACCCCCTGACACATCTATTTTGTTGACATGGCCGCTGAAGATCCGCAGGAGAGTGTGACGCTCACGGGTAATCCCATCAAGATAGCCCTGACGTATGGCTGATTGTGACCGTTGCGGCGGTTCGCGGGTGGCGCGGGCAAGCCCCGGAGCGTCGGTCATCTCCCCGTCAGGGATCCAAGGCGGCAGAAGGTCATTCGCCCGTGGTAGCCGTACCTACCACGGCAGTTGCAGCCCGCCGCTCGCTACTACCTCGGGGGTGCGTCACGGTTCCACCTCTCACCCGAGGACAGCCAGCCCCTCCACCCCTTAGCGTTTCGGTCGTCACTGTTGAACCCGGAGGTGGTAATGGAGAAATGGACGGACCGGCTCATATCATCGACTGAAGCCGAACACCTGGCCGTCGACCAGGTGCAGGACCTGTACCGCCGTTACGTCAACCGAAGCCAGGTCAGGTTGATGACATCGTTCGGCTTCGGTCAGGACCTGGTGGACCGCGCCGAGGGCGCCTTTCTGTACACCCGTGACGGCAAGCGAATCCTCGACCTGACCGGCGGCGTCGGGGTTCTCAACCACGGGCACAACCATCCCCGAATCCTCGCGGCCCGACAGCGCTTCCAACAGGAACAGCGCATGGAGGTCCACAAGACTTATTTCTCGCCCTACCTCGCGGCCCTGGGACACAATCTGGCTCAGGTGCTGCCCGGCGATCTGAACATGTCCTTCCTGCCGAACTCCGGTGCCGAGGCAGTGGAGGGAGCCGTCAAACTGGCATTCAAGTACCACGGTGGTCGACGCAGCCGGATCCTGCGCGCTGATATCAGTTTCCACGGCAAGCTGCTCGGTTCGGGCGGTCTTACCGGCGGTGCCCAGAACCACTTCGCCTTCCCCACCATCCCGGGCATCGGCACCTTTCGTTACGACGATCTGCAGTCGGTCCGTACGGCTGTCGCCGAACTTCGGGGGAAGAACGGGCGCAGCGACGTCTACGCCATCATCGTGGAGCCCTTCAGCGCTTCCACGATGCAGTGGTGCTCCGGCGAATTCCTGCGGGGCCTGCGAGATCTGTGTACGGCCGAGGACATCGTGCTGATCTTCGACGAGATCTACACCGGTTGGGGCAAGACGGGCACGATGTTCTACTTCATGCGGTACCCGGAACTGGTGCCGGACGTCCTGACCACCTCGAAGTCCTTCGGCGGCGGCAAATCCTCCATTTCCGCCTTCGTGACCAGGGAGCCCGTGTTCCGCAAGGCCTACGACAACATGACCGACGCCATGATGCAGAGCACCAGCACCACTTACTACGGCTTCGGCGAGGAGACGGCCACAGCGCTCGAGGCGGTCGCCGTCGCCGTCGAGGACGATTTCCCCGGCCGGGCGCGCGCCCTGGAACACGTGCTGGCGCCCGGTCTGGAACGCATCCGCAAGTCCTACCCGGACGTGGTCGCCGACGTCCGCGGGGCCGGCGCTCTGTTCGGTGTCTTCCTCTCCGGCGGTCCACGGGTGCTCGACATGCTCGGCAAACTGCCGGCGCCGGGACCGGCCAGGGATCCGCTGCTGCGCACCAAGATCATCACATCCGCGGTGGTCAACGCGCTGTACCGTGACCACGACATCTACACGTACTACACGCTCAACGGCCGCAGCCCCTTGGTCGTCAGCCCCCCGCTGGTGGCCGGGCCCGCCGATGCCGAGCGCTTCCTCGAAGCGCTCGACGCCACCCTCGCCCAGGGCATGGCCCGGCTGGTGACGCGGTTCGTCCGGGAGCGGGTGAGCACGCTGTGGTGACCAACGCCCTGCCTGCCCGTATAGCAGTGACCGGCGCCGCCGGTGTCCTGGGTTCCCATCTGGTGGCGCACCTGCTCCGTCAGGGGTGTCAGGTTCATGCTCTCGATGTCCGGCCGGTGGCACCCGCACAGGGGCTGGTTCCCTTCACCGGGGACATCCGCGACCCTCTGACGGTCGCCCAGGCCTTCGCGGGAACCGACGCGGTCGTGCACTGTGCCTCGGCCCTGCCCAGCTACCGTGCAGCAGAGATCCGATCGGTGATCGTGGCAGGCACCGCTACGGTGCTGGAGGCCGCCGCCCAGGCGCGGGCGGCCAGGATCGTCCATGTGTCCTCGACGGCCGTCTACGGGCTTCCCCGGCTGGTCCCCACCCCCGAGGACCACCCCCGCGAACCAGTCGACACCTACAGTGAGGCCAAGGCCGCGGCCGAGGAGACGGCCGAGACCTACCGTGCCCGCGGGCACTGCGTGTCCGTCATCCGGCCGAAGACCTTCCTGGGCCCCGGCCGCATGGGCCTCTTCGCGATGCTCTTCGAATGGGCCGACGAAGGACGCCACTTCCCCGTTCTGGGCCGCGGTGACGTGCGGATCCAGATGCTCGCTCTGGACGACCTGGTCGAGGCCCTGATCACGGTCCTGCGAGCGCCACGAACGGCCGCCGACGACACCTACAACGTCGGCGCGGCCTCGTTCGGCACCCTGCGCGAGGACTTCCAGTCGGTACTGGACGCGGCCGGCCACGGCAAGCGGGTCGTGTCCGTGCCGGCCCGCCCCGCGGTCGGACTGCTCCGGACACTGGAGCGTTCCCGGCTGTCGCCGGTGTACGGGCGGCTGATCTCCAAGCTGCTGGCCGACTCGTACGTGAGCGTCGAGAAGGCGCGTGAGCGACTCGGTTTCGTCCCCCAGCAGTCCAACCAGGACGCGATCCTCCAGACCTACCGGTGGTGGCGGGAGAACCGCCATGGTGAGGTCCCGGCCGCCGGCGGACGCACCAGCAACCAGCCTTGGCGGCAAGGCGCCCTGGGGCTGGCGAAGATCCTCTTCTGACGTGGCACCAAGGAGAACCCCGTGTTCAACACACCGACGCACGCACCCTCGCCGCCTGCCGGACCTCCTCCTGGGGCCCCACCGCCTCGAGGGAGGCCGGTACACGAGCTGATCACGCTGGTACGCCCGTATCAGTGGGTCAAGAACACCATCATGGTGCCGCTTCCGCTGCTGCACCCTCAGGTCTGGACAGCCCGTGGGATGCTCCACCTGGCCGCTGCGGTCGTGGTCTTCACCCTGGCGTCGTCGGTCGTGTACATCGCCAACGACATCACCGACCGTAAACGGGACCGGCTGCATCCCGGCAAACGACAACGGCCCCTGGCCGCCGGCCGGGTTTCCGTCTCCGCCGCCGCGTTCACCGGCGGAGCCGTCGTCGCGGCCCTCGTCCTGCTGATCGTCCTTGTCGAGCCGCTGCTGGCGGTCCCGGTCGGTGGCTATCTCGCGCTGAACCTCGCCTACTGCCTCGGACTCAAGCACGTGCCCGTGGTCGAGATCTTCGTGGTGGCCGCCGGGTTCGGACTGCGGCTGATCACGGGCTACGTGTCCGTGCGGCTGGACACCTCGTGGTGGCCGACGCTGGGGGTGTTTCTCTTGGCCATCGTGGTCGTACTCGGCAAGCGCCGCAGTGAAATGGAACTCGCCGATCCGAGCCATCGGCCGGCACTGCGGGGATACACCAAGCCCCTCGTCGACCAACTGGTCCTGCTCAGCGCGGGGCTCGGGGTGACGATGCTGGTGTTCTTCCTCAACACGTACGAACCGCCGTACGGCGTATGGGCGGCGCCTGTCCTTCTCCCGCTCACGCTGCTCGGGCTCTTCCGGTACCTGCAGATCGTGGCGACGTCCGGCGGCGACGCCGATCCGGTGCGCACCCTGGTCAGGGACCGGATCATCGTCGCGACCGCGGTCCTCAGCCTGCTGGCCTGGATCGCCCTCCAGATCGTTGTGCACGGGACGTTCGAGGGAGCGCCGGATCCGGCCGCAGGCCAGGGCTCGTGAGCGCACCCGTGCTCGCCGAGGACGCGACCGAGGCGCAGCCGCCTCGCCCGCGCTGGGGCATCGGCAGCCGGTCCGTGGTCATCGCGACCGGGCTGTGGATCACGTTCCTGGCCGCACACCTGCTGCTCGCCGGCCGGTGGTGGGTCTGGCTGATCGTCGAGACAATGCCGCCGGTCACCCTGGTCGTCGTCCCGCTCACGCTGCTCGTCTGCGCGCAATTCGCGCGTCCGGTCCGTCGCCGGGCCGGCGCCGCTCTGGTGGCCGCCCTGCTGGCGGGGGCCCCGTTCGCGGGTCTCGCGCCCGCCGCCGCCTTCGGCGACAACGGCTCCGGCCCCCGGGCGGGCACGCTGAAGGTCTTCTCGTGGAACACCGACTACTGGCACATGACCGACGATGTCACAGCCTTCTACGCCTATCTGCGCGCCCAGCACGCCGACGTGTACCTGCTCCAGGAATACCTGCACTGGGACGACGGTCCCGTGCGAATCGACGACCTCACACGGCTGCGCGTCGCCTTCCCGGGTTACCGGATCGCCGTGGCCAGCGAACTCGTGACGATGTCCCGGATCCCCCTCGTCGGCCAGCGGCTTCTCCCGGCCTCCGACACCGACTGGAGGGGAAGCCGGGTGCTGCGCACAGACGTCCGGTACGGGTCGACGGTGATGTCGCTGTACAACGTGCACCTCGCGGTGCCGGTCAATCTCGATCTGTCGCCGCTGACGAAGGAGTTCTACCGCTACACGCACGACGAGTACCGCCGTCGGCAGGCGGAACTGACGTCCTTGCGGGCCGACTTGGCCCGGAACCCGTTGCCGCGCCTGGTGGCCGGCGACTTCAACAGCGCGTGGGGCAGCCGGCTGCTGACCCTGCCGGGCGGGGTGGAACGACGGGACCCCGGCGGTTTCCTGTTCCCCCGTTCGTGGCCGGCCTTCGACATCCCGCTGCCCCGGCTCTGGCGTCTGGACTGGGTCTTCAGCACCGCGGACGTGAAGGTGAGGAGCTACCGCTTCGTCTCCCCCCGGGCGATGTCCGACCACATGGCACAAGTACTGCAGATTTCCGTCGCGGACCCACGAGATGACAGGTGAGCCATGGCACTTCCCGACAGGTTCGACGTGACAGTCGCCCTCGACTACTACGCGCCTTATGTCAGCGGTCTCACCGAGGCGGCCAGAATCACGGCCGAGGGGCTGGCCGGTCGCGGCTGGAAGGTCGCGTTGGCCTGCGCCCAGCACGACCCCACGCTGCCGCGGCAGGAGCAACTGAACGGCGTACACGTCTTCCGCGCACCGGTGCTGGCCCGGATCAGCAGGGGCTTCGTCACACCCCGGCTCCCGCTGCTGGCCGCCCGCCTGGCCGCCCGCTCAGACCTGCTCCACCTGCACCTGCCGATGCCCGAGGCCGCCTTCCTGATGGCGTTGCGGCCCAGAGCACGCGTGGTGACGACGTACCACATCGATGCCTTCCTCCCGGACAGCCCCCTGAACCGCGTGGCCATGCGCCTGGCCGACCACTCGTGCCGGGCGACGGTCAGGCGGGCCGACCTGGTGATCGCCAACAGCGAGGACCAGGCGCGCGGTTCGCGGCTGTGGCCGGCCATCCGGCAACGGCCCTTCCGCCCGATCCCCTCACCCTGTGTCGACCGCAGCGGGGGGACCCCGCGGCTGCGGGACGGAGACGGGCTGCACATCGGTTTCATGGGGCGCATCGCCGAGGACAAGGGCATCGAATACCTCATCCGCGCCTTCCAGGCCATCGACGACCCCAAGGCGCGGCTGCTCATCGCCGGTGACTACCGGATGGTCGCCGGCGGGAGCAACATCGACCGGCTCCGTGCCGAGGCCGGTGACGACCCGCGTGTGCGGTTCCTCGGGCTGCTGCGCGGCGAACGGGTCCGCGACTTCTACGCCTCCATCGACGTCTTCGCGCTGCCGTCGATATCCGAATCCTTCGGCATCGTCCAGGTCGAGGCCATGATGGCCGGCGTCCCCTCCGCGACCACCGATCTCGCCGGGTCCCGCTACCCGGTCCAGGCCACGGGGTTCGGCCGACTGGTTCCGCCGCGCGACCCGGAGGCGCTCCGCAGGGCGCTGCTCGACCTGGCCGGGACCTCACGGGCGGACCGTCTGGCGGGCCGGCGCAAAGCCAGGGACCTGTTCGGCGGCGAAGGCTTCCTGGACGCCCACGAGGAGGCGTTCCGCGGTCTGGTCACCCCGAAGCACCGGGCAGCGTGAGAGGACGGACATGCCGGAGTTACGACGAGTGGTCGCGGTGTGCCACCAGTATCCGCCCTGGAACCTCGGGGGACTGGCCGAGTACGCCGAGCGGTCACTGCACCGACTGCACGACGACCACGCGGATCTGAGGCTGACGCTGTTCACCATGAACTGTCCGGGTGACTTCCCGCGGAAGACGCTGGACGCGGACGGCTTCGAGATCCGAAGGCCAGGTCTGCCCAGAAGCCTGAAACGCCGGCTTCTCGAACCGGGAAACCGGACCTCGCTGCGCGGCCAGGGATGGTTCGGCTTGGCCCTGTTGCATTTCAACCTCATGGTCTTCCTGGCGCTGCTGCGCTCCCGGCCGCGTCACGCCGTCGTCGCCGTGCACGACTGGCAGAGCGCCCCGGTGGGGATCCTCGCCGCCGGCCTGCTGCGACTGCCGACCGTCTATCACGTCCACAACACCGAGCTGACGATGGCCGCCGGGTCCGAGATGCCCGACCCGTTCGGGCTGATCGGCACCGTCCAGCGGTGGTTGAGCCGGCTCAGCACCCTGATCATCGTGCCGACTCCCGAGATGAAGGCCCTGCTGATCCGGCACGACTGGCCGGCCGGCCGGATCCGGGTCGTCCCGCACGGCTACGAGGACCACGGTCCCGACCCCGAAGCCGAGGCCGTCGAGGGGGCGCAGCACCGGGCACGGCGGAAACTGGCGGCTGCCTTCGGGTTGCCACCGAAGGCCCGGGTCCTGGTCTTCGCGGGCCGGCTCAGCCGGACGAAGGGCGTCCATCTGCTGCTGCACGCCCTGCCGCTGATCGCGGAACGCCACCCGGAAGTAAGGCTGTTCGTTCTCGGTGCCGGGCTCGCGGGAACCGGCCAGGACGCCGCGGTGGACCACTTGGTGACCGAACTCCGCGTGCGGGACCGTGTGCACGTCTACCACCGCCATCTGCCGTACGACCAGGTGCGGCAGCACTACCTGGCGGCCGATGTCTGCGTCTTCCCCTCGGCTTACGAACCCTTCGGGCTCGTGTCGGTCGAGGCCATGTCGACCGGAGTGCCCGTCGTACTGGGCCCGGGGTTCTCGGAGACCATCGCGTACGACGGGCAGCACCGAGCCGCTCTCCGGATGACCGGTGACAGTCCCGCCGAGCTCGTGCGGCTGGTCGGCTCGCTGCTGGACGACCCCGCCGAAGCGGCGGAGATCGGGCGGCGCGGACGCGAACACGTCCGCCGGTCCTTCCGGTGGTCGACGACGGTCTCCGCGACGGTCACCGTCTACCACCAGGCGATGGCTCTCCGGTCCGGAGGGGAGGAGTGAAGGTGAGCCGCGGAGGGATCAGGCGAATCCGCCGGCCCGTGTTGCGCTGGATGACGGTGGGCACGATCGTCGCCTGCCTGTGCTGGACGGTGCAGGGGCAGGACTGGTCCGCCGCGCGTCCGGTCCTGACGTTGCGGGCCCTGCCGTATCTGACGGCCTCCGGAGCGCTCAACATCCTGGCGCTCGTCTGCGCGATGCTCTCCTGGAGAAGCGTCATGGCCGAAGTCGGACATCCACTGCCCAAGGGGCAGGCGGCACGTATCTACTTCTTCGGTATGACCGCCAAGTATCTGCCCGGCCAGTTCTGGGTGGCGATCACCCAGGCGAGGCTGGCCGAACGAGCCGGGGTACCGCGCAGGGCGAGCATCGCCGTCTTCCTCCTCAACGTCCCGGTGATCCTGCTCACCGGCCTGCTGGTGGGGGCCCTGGCCGGCCCGGGGGTACTGGGCGGCTGGAGCTGGCTGCTGCTCGCCCCGGCCTTGCTGCTCGGCCTCGTCCTCATCAGACCGGCGCTCGTCGGCCGGACAGCCCAAGTGGTGGCCAGGCTGGCCGGAAAGGAGCCGCCCGCGGTGACCACCGGGCCCAAGACCCGTGCCGCGGTCGGCTGGCTGCTCGCCTGCCGGCTGACCTCAGGGCTGCACCTGTGGCTGCTGGTGATGATGCTCGGCGCACCCGTCATGCGGTCCCTGCCGCTGAGCATCGGCGCGTTCTCGCTGGCCGCCGTGTCCGGCATGCTCGTGATCTTCCTGCCGGACGGCGCAGTGGTCCGGGAGTTGCTCATGGCCGGGGTCCTGGTGCGGGTCCTCCCGGTGACCGCGGCGGCGACGGCGGCCATCGCGAGCCGGGCACTGTGCCTGGGTACCGAACTCCTGCTGACGGCTGTACTCCTGGGCAACGCCGCCGTCATCCGCAAACGTCGAGCCCCGGCGAATCAGGGAGCCTGACACGTATGGCGCGCTGCGACGCGGCATCCGGGGCGGGCTGTCCGAGAACGAATGGCCGACACCGACCACGGACGCCTTCCGGACGCGGACCGCAGGACCAGCGGCAACCACGCCTTCGGTCGCCGGCGCTCACGGCTGACCGCACGGCGGGGCGGGAGGCCGGCTTCCCTGCCATTCACCGCTGTTCGAGCAGGCCGGCCGCCCGCCAGACGGGCGGCCGGCCTTTCGTACGCCTTCAGCTCACGACATCCTCCCGGGCTTCCCCGGCAGGAGAGCCCGAAGTGCCCGACAGCCGCCCGCCCTGACCGGGAGCCCGCGCACGCGGCGGCTTCGGCAACCACCGCTCCCTCGCCGAGAGCGTCTCAGGTGCGGGGGTTCAGCACCTCCAGGGCGCCGGTCTCGGTGTCGTAACTGCGCAGGGTGGTGAGCCGGGCCGACAGCGGCGGCGCCGGCAGCAGCTCGGGGACTCGTCGGCCGGCGAAGGCACCGGCCCGCCGGGTCCGGCCGAGGGTGATGTGCGGGCTCCAGCGTCCGGGTTCGTGGAAGGGGTTCAGGGTCCCGGGCGGGCTGTCCGAGACCACCGCCTCCCACACCCGGCGGTGCAGTCCGGCCAGCGCGGAGTCCAGGTCCAGCGCCCAGGCCAGGACCGAGGTGGGCCGCTCGAAGCGGACCACGCCGGTGAACCGCACCGGCAACGGCAGACAGGCGGCCACCTCCGCGAGCTCCCAGCGGATCGGGGCGGTCAGCTCCGGACAGGCGGCCAGGGTGAGGTGCGGACTGTTCGTCGGTGAGCGATGGTGCGCCTGACTGGGCAGGCCCGCGTCGGCGAGCCGCCGCCAGGCATCCCGGACCGCCAGCTCCGCCGCCTCGTCCAACAAGAGCTCGACCGTGCGCACCGCCGCAGCCTACCGACCATCGCCCGCGGCCTCCTCCAGGAGCCTGTCCGCTCATCCCGAGCATCACCAGGCTATGAACGCGACCGCCACCCCGCACGCCCACGACGGGACCCGGCGACACTGCCAGCCGCCCAGCTGGGACAGACACACTTACCGGACCCGTGCGATGCCGGCACCCCTGGTCCGGCCCAAGGCGACGGATCGTTCCCCGGCTGAGACGACGGGCTTGCGGCCTGCCCAGGCGGAGCTCGGCTGTCTGCCAGGCATGCGCCGTCTCCTGTCGGCGGGCCCGGTCCGGTGAGCGCGGCGGCGACGGAGCACGGATGGCCGGCGACGGAACGGCGAGGGCCGAGCCCTCAGCGTCGCCGTCTCGGCGGGCTTGAGCGGCTTGACCGTCATGTGCTGGTAGGTGCGTTCGAGTGCTGCCTCGCGGATCCCGGCGGACCGGGCGGTGAGGTTCACCGACGGCAGGGCGGAAACGGTGACGGTCGACGGGCAGCACCGGAAGGGTCTGCGAGTGCGAACCAGTCGGCTGCTTCGGCGAGTTCGATGCCCGCGTCTCCTGCCCGGTGGAGGGGGACGAGGGCGTGTGTGCCGGTGAGGCGGAAAGTGCCGACGCGACGCAGTGCATCCGAGAGATCCGTGATGACAGGCAGGATCGGCAGACGCTGGCTGTGCTGTTTCCGGCCCGTGGTCACGGGCCGGGGAATGCAGTCCCACGATGAAAGTTGCGTCCGCGTTCCTGGCGACCGAGTGACACGTTCTCCGGTCGTCGGCCGCGAGGTCGTCGGCGCCGGCTCGGCGCTGGAGTGCTTCACCCGGTTCGTGTGAACCTCCGCCCCCTGGCCGCCGGGGCCGGTCCGCCCGGCTTCCTGATCAGCCGGATCCGGCGCTCCGCGAACTAGCGCTGTAATAGAGCGCGCTGGAGCTGTAGACCCCGCAACAAAATTCTGGCATTCTCCGGCGGTCTAGCGCAAAAACCGAAGAACTTCGAGCAAGAGCCATACCTTCGGATGGACGCGCAGCCGCGCCTCGTCTGTCGTGCCGACGGCCGGGGCTGACGATTGGGGTCTCACGTGATCAGACAACGCTTCAGACGACGAGCCTTGGTGGCTGTCGTCACCACTTCGCTGGCGGCCGTGGGCCTGCCGGCACTGGCCGCGACGGCGGACGCTCCAGCGCTCGGCGGCAACCTCGCCCGGGGCGCCGTCGTCACGGCGAGCAGCCACCTCGGGGCGCATGCGGCGCGGCGCGTCACCGACGCCAGCCGCGCGAGTTTCTGGCAGAGCAGGAAGACCGGACGCGCCCAGTGGGTGCAGGTCGACCTCGGCGCGACCAGGCGAGTCTCCCAGGTCGTGCTGAGCCTGCCCGGCACGCGGGCAGCGCGGCCCCAGACGCTCAAGGTGCAAGGCAGCCTGACCGGGCGGGACTTCACGGATCTCACCGCCGCCGAGGAGTACCGGCCGGGTGCCGCGGACTCCGGCCGGATCACGCTGCCCCTCGGCGTCACCACCACCCGCTACGTCCGCGTGCTGTTCTCCACCAGGTCGGGCACGGTGGCGGGGCGGTTGGCGGATCTGGCCGTCCACGGTCCGGCCACCGGCGACAACCAGCCGCCCACCGTTCCCGGCGAAGTGACCCTGACCGGGCCCGGGCACGCGGAGCTGACCTGGCGGGGCGCGCGGGACGACACCAAGGTGACCGCCTACGACATCTACGTCGACGGCCGGTTGCGCACCAGCGTCCCGGCGTCCGTGCACCGCTACACCGACCCGCAAGGCGTCACCGCCGCCGCGTCGTACGTCGTCCGGGCCAGGGACGCCGCGGGCAACCAGTCGGCGGACAGCAGGACGGCCAACCGGGCCCAGGCACCCGGTGACACAGCCCGGCCGGTCGCACCCGCCGCACCGGCACTCACCCCGCGCGCACACGGCAGGACCACGCTGACCTGGCAGGCGTCGACCGACGACGTGGCGGTGACCGGGTACGACGTCTACGCCGACGGCAGGCGGACGGTACGCGTCGGCGCCCGTGCGACCTCGTACACGTTCACCCCGCCCGCGCACCGGACGGTCTCCTACTCCGTGCGCGCCGTGGACGCCGCGGGCAACGTGTCGCAGGCAGCTCCGGCCGTCACCCACTACAGCAGCGCGGACGCCACGACCAACCTCGCTCTCGGCAAGCCGGTCAGCGGGTCCTCCACGCAGCAGACGTACGTGGCCGCCAACGCCGTCGACGGCAGCACGAGCACGTACTGGGAGAGCGCGCCGGGCGGCTACCCGAGCACCCTCACCGTGCGACTCGGGGCGAACGCCGACACCAGCGCGGTCGTCGTCAAGCTCAACCCGGACAGCATCTGGTCGGCACGCAGCCAGACCATCGAGGTCCTCGGCCGTGAGCAGAGCGCGAGCGCCTTCAGCACGCTGGTGGCGGCCCGCAGCTATGCCTTCGACCCGGCGAGCGGGAACTCCGTCACCATCCCGGTGACCGGCCGGTTCGCCGACGTCCAGCTGCGGTTCACCGCCAACTCCGGCGCCACGGGCGGCCAGGTCGCGGAGTTCCAGGTGCTCGGGACGCCCGCGCCCAACCCCGATCTGGAGATCACCGGCCTCACGGCGTCCCCGCAGAGCCCCACCGAGTCGGACGCCGTCAGCCTGTCCGCCACGGTCCACAACCGGGGCTCGGGTGCCTCGGCGGCGACCGGTGTCGACTTCCAGCTCGGCGGCACCAAGGTCGCCACCGCAAGCGTCGGGGCCCTCGCCGCGGGCGCGTCGCAGACGGTCACGGCGAGCATCGGCACGCGCGGCGCCGGCACCTACCCTCTCAGCGCGGTCGCCGACCCGGCCAACAAGGTCATCGAACAGAACGAGGGCAACAACTCCTACAACAGCCCCAGCGCCCTCGTGGTCAAGCCGACCGACACCTCCGACCTGGTCGCGTCACCGGTGAGCTGGTCGCCCGGCGCCCCGGCCGCAGGTGACCCGGTCACCTTCTCGGTCGCGGTCAAGAACCAGGGGACGGTCGCCTCCGCGGCCGGCGGCCACGGCATCTCGCTCACCCTGACCGACGCCAACGGCAGCGTCGTCAAGACGTTCACGGGCTCCTACGACGGCTCCATCGCCGCCGGTGCCACCACGGCGCCGGTCCGCCTGGGCACCTGGACCGCCGCGAACGGCAAGTACACCGTGCGGACGGTCATCGCCGTCGACACCAAGGAGATACCGGCCAAGCAGGCCGACAACACCAGCACCCAGCCGCTGTTCATCGGCCGCGGTGCCAGCATGCCGTACGACGTGTACGAGGCGGAGGACGGCGTCGTCGCGGGCGGCGCCCGAGTGCTCGGGCCGAACCGCACCGTCGGCGACCTCGCCGGCGAGGCATCGGGCCGCAAGGCCGTCACCCTCAACAGCACCGGCTCGTCCGTGGAGTTCACCACCAAGGCCGCCACGAACACCCTGGTGACCCGGTTCTCCATCCCCGACTCCGCGAGCGGCGGCGGCACCAACGCGTCCCTCGACCTCTACGTGGACGGCACCTTCGTCAAGGCAATCGACCTCACCTCCCGGTACGCCTGGCTCTACGGCGCGGAGACCAGCCCCGGCAACTCACCGGGCGCGGGCCCGGCCCGGCACCTCTACGACGAGGCCAGCGTCCTGCTCGACAGGACCGTCCCGGCGGGCAGCAGGATCAAGCTGCAGAAGGACGCGGCCAACACCTCGCAGTACGCCATCGACTTCGTCAGCCTGGAGCAGGCCACCCAGATCCCGAACCCGGACCCGGCCGCCTACACCGTGCCGGCCGGCTTCTCGCATCAGGACGTGCAGAACGCCCTCGACAAGGTCCGGATGGACACCACCGGCACACTCGTCGGCGTCTATCTGCCCGCCGGTGACTACGACACGGCCGGCAAGTTCCAGGTCTACGGCAAGGCCGTCAAGGTCGTCGGCGCCGGTCCCTGGTTCACCCGCTTCCGTGCCCCCGCCGGGCAGGAGAACACCGACGTGGGCTTCCGAGCCGACAGCACGGCGTCCGGCTCGACCTTCGCGAACTTCTCCTACTTCGGCAACTACACCTCGCGCATCGACGGCCCCGGCAAGGTCTTCGACTTCTCCAACGTCGCGAACATGACGATCGACAACATCTGGAACGAACACACGGTGTGCCTCTACTGGGGCGCCAACACCGACAACATCACGATCAAGAACTCGCGGATCCGCGACACCTTCGCCGACGGCGTCAACATGACCAACGGGTCCACCGACAACCACGTCGTCAACAACGAGGCGCGGGCCACCGGTGACGACAGCTTCGCGCTGTTCTCCGCCATCGACGCGGGCGGCGCGGACGAGAAGAACAACGTCTACGAGAACCTGACCACGCTCCTCACCTGGCGGGCCGCGGGTATCGCCGTGTACGGCGGCTACCACAACACCTTCCGCAACATCCGTATCGCCGACACCCTCGTCTACTCCGGCATCACCGTCAGCTCGCTCGACTTCGGCTACCCGATGAACGGGTTCGGCACGGATCCGACGATCCTGGAGAACATCACCGTCGACCGCGCCGGCGGCCACTTCTGGAACGGCCAGACCTTCCCCGGCATCTGGCTGTTCTCCGCGTCCAAGGTCTTCCAGGGCATCCGCATCAACAACGTCGACATCACCAGCCCGACGTACAGCGGCATCATGTTCCAGACCAACTACTCCGGAGGCCAGCCCCAGTTCCCGATCAAGGACACCGTCCTCAACGACATCTCGATCTCCGGCGCGCACCGCAGCGGCGACGCCTACGACGCCAAGTCGGGCTTCGGGGTGTGGGCGAACGAGATGCCCGAGGCGAACCAGGGGCCGGCCGTCGGTGAGGTCACCTTCAACCGGCTGACGCTCAGCGACAACGCCCAGGACATCAAGAACACCACGTCCACCTTCAAGATGACCATCAACCCGTAGACGCCGGCGGCACGGCGACGCGGGTGGTGCGGGAGACAGGTTCTCCGGCACCACCCGCGTTCGTCGTCTCCTCACTGTCCAGGGCCTGGCGGAGGAGACCAGCAGGGGCTGCGAGGGCAGGCGCGCGTCTCCCTGCGAGTGAGGGCATGCCGAGGGGTCCGGCCCCGCGACAGCGGAGCCGGACCCTTCACCCGCGCCGGATGGTCCGGCCTTCCGGTGCGCAACTGCTCACATCAGGACGTGTACGCCTCGACCTCGCTGAACTGGGCCGCGGGCCAGCCCGTGTTGGCTGTCACCCGGATCCGCAGGTAGCGCGTGCCGGTGCCGGCGGGCAGGGTCACTGTCGCCGTGTTGCCGGTCGCCGGGTCGAATCGGTAGGCCTTCGACGCGAGGAGGTCACCGAAGGACGACCCGTCCGTGCTGCCGAGCACCGACAGGGTCTCGGTCCGGGCCCCCCACGCGGTGGCGGGCGGGAGCTTCAGGACGACACGGCCCACGCTCCGGGTGGCGCCGAGGTCGACGGTCAGCCACTGCGGGAAGGCGTTGTTGGTGCTTTCCCAGTACGAGTCGGCGTCACCGTCGACCGCCTTGGCCGGCACGTACACGTCCGTGCTGCCGCTGGCCGTGACCGGGCGCCCCTTGGCCAGGTTCCCCGTCGGAGTGGGCGGCGGGGAGGTGGGCGGCGGGGTGGGCTCCGTACCGCTGTGGTCGTAGTTCGGCTTGGGCCACTCACCGCAGTAGGTGGCCGGGAGTCTGCTGTTCCAGCCGGAGTTGCCCGCGCCCTGGGTGAGGGACAACTGGCTGCCCAGGCAGCTGTAGAGCGGCTCGGTGAAACCGAGGTGCTTGGCCGTGACGTTGGTGAAGGAGGCCGACGCCGGGTCGTTGAACTGCATGGCGAAGGTGCCGGTGCCGTCGATGTTGACGTTGTTGAACTCGACCCCCTTCGTGGTGCCGGAGACGAACATGATGGCCGAGTAGGAACTGTCCAGGATGTCGGTGTCGGTGACCTTGACGGTCGCCTTGTCGATGGCGCCGGCCCGGGCGTCGAACCAGATCGCGCCGATCGGGAACGGCCAGCCGGTGTCCGTGTTGCCTGCCCGGATGGTGGTGTTCCGGGCCAGCGTGAAGGTGCCGGAGACGTCGGTGCCGTTGCCGGGGCCGACGCCCGTGAAGCGGTTGCCGACGTGGATGCCGCCGCCGTTGGTCAGTGTGTCGGCGACGACGTTGTCCGTGACGGAGATGTCCTTGCCGCCGTAGACCGCGATGTTGTTCGCCAGGATCGGCGCCACCACGGTGTTGTTCTTGAAGGTGTCGCCGACGTTGTTCCTGGTGTCCGCCCACATGGCGAGGCCGTCGTCACCCGTGTTGCGCAGGAAGGTGTTCTCCACCGACGAGTTGGTGACACCCCAGTGGAAGTTCACGCCGTCGGCCGTCTGGTCGAGGATCCGGCTGTTCTTGATGTGGAAGTTGTCCATGGGGCCGTCCATCCAGGCCCCGACCTTGGTGTGCTGGATCCACAGGTTGTCGACCGTCGAATCGCTCATCGCGCCGCCGAGCCCGTTGACCTGGTCCTCGTCGATGCGCTCGGTGATCTCGCCGATGAGGGCGAAGTCCTTGAGCGTGACGTTGCGGCTGGGTCCGCCCGCCTCCTGCGGGCGGATCTGGCCGCTGTAACCGCCGCCGCCGACGTATTTGCCGTAGATGCCCGCGGCCCGGGTGCGGTCGGTGGAGCTGCGTCCGGTGAGCACGGAGTACCAAGGGCCGGCCCCGCGCAGGGTCACCTGGTCGACCACCACATGGTCGGTGAGCCGGAAGGTGCCCTGTGGTATCCAGACGGTCCTGGCCTGCGCCTTGCCCGCGTCCACCGCCTTCTGGAACGCGGACGTCGAATCCGCGGCACCGGAGGGGTCGGCGCCGTAGTCCGTCACGGACAGCGAACCGGCGGGCTGCGTCACGGGCGCGGCGACCTGCTCGAAGTCGGCGAGGTCCACGGTGGCCGACGGGGTGGCGCCGGTCGAGGGCAGGGTGACGCGGACCTTCGCGCCGGCGGGCAGGGTCTTGCCGAACAGGGCGCGGGTCTCGTCGTAGAAGTGGTGCGGCTTGTCGCCGGGGGAGTTGGTGAACGGGTAACTCCCGTAGAACCAACCGTACTTGGAGGTGAAGGTCAGGTCCTTCAGCCGGGTTCCGTCCGCGCTCAGCTCCATGGGCGCGGTGATGCCCGTACCGGCCGCGTTGTCCGGCACGCTGTAGCGCACCGTCACCGCGTTCGCGGGCTGGGTGAGGGTGAACTCGACGTACTCGCCCGCCGCGTCCAGCTTGACCGCGCTGCGGCCCGACGCCTCGGACGGCAGCGAGGTGTAGGTGCGGTCCGGGCCGAGCACGGTGCCGTTGGTGCGCGCGGCCTCCGCCTCCAGCTCCGTGAACGGGACGGTCGCGCCGCGGCCCGCGACGGCCAGCGGGGAGAGGGGGGCCGTGAGGGCCTGGGCGGTGCCGGCGGTCTGGGCGAGGGCCGCGACAGCCCCCGTGCAGGCCAGTGCGGCTCCCAGGACGGCGGCGAGCCACCGTCTCGGTGTGGGCCTGGTGGTTGTCTCCATGTGGTTCTGCACCTTCCTGATGCGGGGGAGGGGAAGTGGCGTGTGCAGTGCTTCTCCGGTCAGGTGGTCCGGCAGGGGGGTCAGGCCCGCAGCCAGACCGCCGTGTCCTGCGGCAGCCGGCCCTCGTCGTCCAGAGGGCCGCTGGTGAGCAGGACGGCTGTGTGGCGCGGGAGTTCGACGGGTTCCGCAGCCGTGTTCAGGACGCAGACCAGGCCGTCCTCCCGGGCGAAGGCCAGCACGTCGTCCGGGGCGGCGAGCCAGCTCAGCGGTCCGTCGCCGAATCCGGGCTCGGTGCCGCGGACGCGCAGTGCCGTGCGGTACAGGGTGAGCATCGACCCGGGATCGGCGGCCTGCCGGTCGGCCGCGTACGAGCCCCAGTCCGCGGGCTGCGGCAGCCACGGCTCGGCCACCGAGCCGAATCCGTGGTGCGGCTCACCCGCGGCCCAGGGCAGCGGCACCCGGCAGCCGTCCCGGCCCGGGTCGAGGCCGCCGGAGCGGAAGTGCATCGGGTCCTGGATGTGCTCTGGCGGCAACTCCACCTCGGGCAGGCCGAGTTCCTCGCCCTGGTACAGATAGACGGCACCGGGAAGCGCGAGGGACAGCAGCGCCGCGGCGCGAGCCCTGCGGGTGCCGAGCGCCAGGTCGGTCGGGGTGCCGAAACGCTTGGTGGCGAAGGAGAACCCGGACTCCGCCCGCCCGTACCGGGTGACGGTCCTCGTCACGTCGTGGTTGCACAGGACCCAGGTCGCCGGCGCCCCGATGCCGGCGTGCTCGGTGAGGGTGCCGTCGATGGACTGGCGCAGCTCGGCCGCGCACCAGGGGCGGGTCATGAAGTCGAAGTTGAAAGCGGTGTGCAGTTCGTCGGGGCGCAGATAGCGGGCGAAGCGCTCGGTGTCCGGCAGCCACACCTCGCCGACGAAGACGGCGCCGTACTCGTCGGCGACGGCACGCCAGGAGCGGTAGATGTCGTGCAGTTCGTCGCGGTCGACGTACGGGTGCGGATCGTGCCCCTTGACGAAGTCCGGCAGCTCGGGGTCCTTCGCGAGCAGCGCGGCGGAGTCGATGCGCACTCCGGCCACGCCCCGCTCGAACCAGAAGCGCAGGATGTCCTCATGCTCCCGGCGGACGGCCGGGTGCGCCCAGTTGAGATCGGGTTGCTGGGGCGTGAACAGATGCAGGTACCACTCGCCGTCCGGGACCCGGGTCCAGGTGGCGGCACCGGGAAACTCCGACGGCCAGTCGTTCGGCGGCAGTTCGCCGTGCTCACCGCGGCCGGGGCGGAAGTGGAACAGCTCCCGCTCCGGGCTGCCGGGTCCGGCGGCGAGCGCCGCCCGGAACCACGGATGCCGGTCGGACACGTGGTTCGGCACGATGTCGACGATGGTGCGCAGACCCAGCTCGCGCGCCTCGCTGATCAGCTTCTCCGCCTCGCCGAGCGTGCCGAAGACCGGGTCGATGGCACGGTAGTCGGCGACGTCGTAGCCCCCGTCGGCCAGGGGTGAAAGGTACCAGGGCGTGAACCACAGCGCGTCGACGCCGAGGTCGGCCAGGTAGGGCAGCCTGGCGCGCACTCCCGCGAGGTCACCGGTGCCGTCTCCGTCTCCGTCCGCGAAGCTGCGCACGTAGATCTGGTAGATGGCGGCGCCACGCCACCACTTCTCGTCGGCCGGGTCCATGAGGGTTCCTTTCGGGCATGCGTGGTCTCGCCCACGGCCGTGCGGCGTGAGCGGCGTCTACGGGCTCGGCGCTGTGTGCCGCGGCGCCCTGCCGCCCCCCGCAGCGGGGGCGGGGAGGGGCGGGCGAGGCAGTGCGCGGCCACGGGGTGGCCGCGGTGCCGGTGTCGCGGGCGGGCTCAGCCCTTGGTGCTGCCGGCGCTGATCCCGGCGATGATGTGCCGCTGGAAGACGAGGAACATGGCGACCATCGGGATGCTGGCGATCACCATCGCGGCGATGAGGACGGTCAGCTGGATGTTCTGCGAGAGCTGCACGAGGGCCACGCTGATCGGTTGTCTGTCCGGGTCGGAGAAGACCATCAAAGGCCACAGGAAGTCCTGCCACACGGCGACCAGGGCGAAGATGGACACCACCCCCAGTACCGGCCGGGACATCGGCAGCACCACCGACCACAGCGTGCGCAGCCGGCCGGCGCCGTCGAGTTCGGCGGCCTCCAGCACATCGCGCGGGAGCTGGTCGAAGAAGCGCTTGAGCAGGTACAGGTTGAACGCGTTAGCCACGGCGGGCAGCCAGATCGCCAGCGGGTCGTTGAGCAGGTTGCTGTGGATCAGCGGCAGGTCGGCCACGGTGAGGTACTTGGGCACGACCAGTGCCTGCGCGGGGACCATCAGGGTCGCCAGGATGCCGCCGAGGATCACCTTGCCGAAGGCGGGTCTCAGCTTGGACAGGGCGTACGCCGCGGCGGTGCAGAAGACGATCTGGAGCAGCCAGGCCCCGGCCGCCTGGACGACCGTGTTCCACAGGTGCTGGGGCAACTGCATCAGGTCCCAGGCATCGGTGTACGCGCTGATGTGCCACTGGTCCGGCACGAGGGTCGGCGGTGTGCGCGTCACCTCGTCCGGCGACTTCATGGCACCGGTCGCCATCCAGTAGACCGGGAAGAGGAAGGCGAGGGCGAAGGCGACGACGACCGCGCCGAACACGCTCCAGTAGACGGCCTTGCCGCGTGTCCTGGACAGCGTGAGCGGCGACACGAGGGTGCGCACCGCGTACCCGTTCTGTCTGGCGGGCATGATCGCTGTTCCTCCTCTCAGTCGTCGGCGCGGGTGAACCGCAGATACAGGGCGGAGAACGCGCTCAGCAGCACCAGGAGCATGACGCTCAGGGCGCAGGCCCCGCCGAAGTCCTGGTAGAGGAACGCGTACTTGTAGATGAGGTAGAGCACCGTCACGGTGGAACTCTCCGGCCCTCCGCCGGTGATGACGAACGGCTCCGTGAACACCTGCATGGTGGCGATGATCTGGAGAAGCATCAGCATCAGCATGATGAACCGGGTCTGCGGGACGGTTACATGCCGCACCCGCTGCCACAGGTTGGCGCCGTCCAGCTCCGCCGCCTCGTACAGCTCGCCCGGGATGCCCTGGAGGGCGGCGAGGTAGATCAGAACGGTGCCGCCCATGTTGGCCCAGGTCGCCACGATGACGAGCGAGACGAGTGCGGTGTCGGCGCCGTTGGTCCAGTTCGAGGTCGGCAGGTGCAGGAACCGCAGCGCCTCGTTGGCCAGGCCGGCACCGGGGTCGTAGAACCACTTCCACAGCAGCGAGCTGACCACCGGCGGGATCATCACCGGCAGATAGACGACCACGCGGAAGAAGGCCCGGGCATGGCGCAGTTCGTTGAGCACCAGCGCCATGACGAAGGGGACGGCGAAGCCGATGAGCAGGGCCAGCGCGGTGAACACCAGCGTGTTCCGCCAGGCGGTCGAGAACTCGGGGTCGTGGAGGACATGGGTGAAGTTGTCCGTGCCCACCCACTGGGGTGCGGAGCCCGGCGTGTACTTCTGGAAGGCGATGACCACCGCGCGGATCGCGGGGTACCACGAGAACAGGGCGAAGCAGAGCAGGCCGCCGGCCAGGAAGGCGTAGGCCCGGGCCTGGTCGGCGAGTGTGCGCCGCCAGGGCGCGCCGCCGCGGCCCGGTGCGCGCGGCTTCGGGGCGGAAGGCGGCGCGGCGGTGGCGCGTACGGGGGCCGGGGCGGCCGCGCGTTCGGCTGCGGTCTTCATGGTGGCCGTCAGCCTCGCGCGAGGATGCCGTCGATCTTGCCGGAGGCGTCCTTCAGCAGGCGGTCGATGTCGGCGTCCCGCTTCGTCAGGACGGCGGAGACCACGCCGTCGAGCACCGAGTAGATCTGCTGGGCCTTCGGCGGCTCGATCTTCATGTCGAGGTTCTGGTTGCCGTCGAGGAATGCCTGGTAGTTCGCCACCGGCACGTTGGCGTTGGCCTTCTTGACCTGTTGGTCGGTGGCGTCGGCGGCACCGGTGAACAGGCGCGGCTCGGGCAGGCCCACGGGGGCGTCGTTGCGCTTGGCGCGGGCGTAGTCGCCGAGGAAGCCCTTGCCCGGGGTGAGGAACATGTGCTCCAGCCACTTCAGGCCGGCGCGGATCTGGGCGGGCGTGTCGTGCTTGTTGAACATGTAGCCGTCGCCGCCGATGAGGGTGCCGTGGCCGCCGGGCATGGGGGCGAGGGCGAGGTCCTTGTAGTTGCCGCCCTTCTCCTTGACCAGGATGGGGATGTTGTCGGGGGCGGCGAGGTACATGCCCAGCTTGCCCGAGCCCATCATCTGCTGCACGTCGTTGATGACGAGGAGCTGCTTGCTGCCCATGGAGTCGTCGTTCCAGCGCATGTCGTGCAGGTTCTGCAGGACGGCGTGGCCGGCCGGGGAGTCGACGGCTGCCTTCTTGCCGTCGGCGGTGACGACGTCGCCGCCCTGGGAGTACATCTCGGCGGTGAAGTGCCAGCCGCCCTGGTTCTGGGCGCTGTAGTCGGCGTAGCCGACGGTGTTGTCGCCGAGGGCGGCGATCTTCTTGGCGGCGGCGCGGACCTCGTCCCAGGTCGTGGGGGGCTTGTCGGGGTCCAGGCCCGCCTTCCGGAACAGGCTGCGGTTGTAGATCAGCCCCATGGAGTAGCCGGTGCGCGGGATGCCGTAGACCTTCCCGTCCACGGTGTAGATGTCGCGTAGCTGCTTCTGGATGGTCCGGTAGCTCTTGAGTTCCTTGACGTACGGGGTGATGTCGGCGGCCTGGTTGACGTCGACGACGTGTCCGGCATCGGTGAAGTAGGTGTAGAAGACGTCTTCCATCTGCCCGCCGGCCAGCTTGGCGTCGAAGGTCTTGGGGTCCTGGCAGGGGAACGCGTCATGGGTGACGACGTCGATGTCCGGGTGCTGCTCGCCGAAGGCCGCCACGTCCGCGTCGAAGAACTTCCGGTCGACCTTGGCGCTCTTGGGCGGCTCACAGTTGACCGTGATCCGGGTTTTGCCGTCGTCGCTGCTCGAAGCGCCTCCGGACCCGCAGGCCGTGAGGCCGGCCAGGGTGAGGGTGCCGGCTATCGCGGCGACGGTGGTGCGACGGAACCCGGAACTTCTCATCGGTGGACCCCTTTGGCCATGAGCGTGGGATGTCCACACGGCTGCTCGCTGTGTGGCGGCCCACACTCAATCACCAACGACAGACGGCCGCAAGATGTCGCACTGGAGTTGTAAATTATTGACAGTCGATGGAATCCCGTCGTGTGGAGCGAGGGTCGCTCAGTGGGCGCGGACGGCTTGCGCGGTGGAGCCGCGCACCACCAGCTCCGGCTCGAAGAGCAGTTCCTCCGCCGTGACGGCACTGCCCGCGATCTGTGCGGTGAGCAGCTCCACCGCGGCTCGGCCCATGGCCTCGATGGGCTGGCGGACGGTCGTCAGCGGAGGTTCGGTGCAGTTCATGAACGCGGAGTCGTCGTACCCGACGACCGAGACGTCGCCGGGGACGCGGAGCCCGCGGCGGCGCGCGGCCCGGACCGCGCCGAGCGCGATGGGGTCGCTGGCGCAGATGATCCCGGTGACACCCCGGTCGAGCAGCCGGGCGGTGGCCGCCTGGCCGCTCTCCAGGGAGAACATCGCCCGGACCACGTGCTCGTCCGGCAGTTCGCCGCCGGCCGCCGTGGCCATGGCGCGCGCTGTGGCCAGCTTGCGCTGCGAGGGGACGTGGTCGGCGGGACCGAGGGCGAGGCCGATGCGCTCGTGACCCAGCGACGTGAGATGGCGCCATGCCTGCTCCACCGCGACGGAGTCGTCGCACGACACGGCGGGGAAGCCCATGTCCTCGATGGCGGCGTTGATGAGGACGACCGGGATGTTGCGCTCGGCGAGGATCTCGTAGTGCTCGTGCGGCGCGTTGGCCTGCGCGTACAGGCCGCCGGCGAAGACCACGCCGGACACCTGCTGCTGGAGCAGCAGCTCCACGTAGTCCGCCTCCGAGACCCCGCCCTTGGTCTGCGTGCACAGCACCGGGGTCAGTCCCTGCTGGGCGAGCGCGCCGCCGATGGCTTCCGCGAAGGCCGGGAAGATCGGGTTCTGCAGCTCCGGCAGGACCAGGCCGACCAGGCGGGCGCGTTCGCCCCGCAGCTGGGTCGGACGTTCGTAGCCCAGCACGTCGAGTGCGGTGAGCACCGCCTGGCGGGTGGCCTCGGATACCCCCGGTTTGTTGTTCAGCACCCGGCTGACCGTGGCCTCGCTGACCCCGACCTTGGCGGCTACCTGAGCAAGTCGTCGCGTCATGAACGCAAGAATAGCGCAAGAATTTACGCTATTTTGCGCAGATGGGTGCTCGACTCCTGACGACGGGAGGATCATGGCGCGGGATCTACTCGGTCGACTACCCCTTCGTCGGCAGCACCGGGGCCCGCGTTTTCCTGGCCGGCTCCGGACTCTCCGAAGACGCCCCACACGACATCGCCCACCGCAACGCCGAGCGCCTCCTCCGCCTCTGACCGTCCGGCGCGGGCATCGGCGGGCCGGACGTACGCTCCCAGCGCCTGGGCTGTCACGCGTAGGAGAGACGGCACCTGATCCGCCCGCCCGGGCTCACGCCGAGTGATGCCCCGCGCCCTCCTGCTGGTCGTGCCCGCCGGGCAGGCGGACCGCGCGCTCGGCGCCGACGTCCTCTACATCTGCACACCTACATCTGCACACCCGGCATCACCACCGGCTATGGGCCGGCGTGCGTGTCACTGGGCAGACCTCCAGGCCTCGGGAAACCGCCCGTTCGTGCGGAAGGAGGCGAGGAAGGTGAGTCGCTGGGTGTCGGTTTCGGGGTGTGAGGCGGGGCTCCCGTCGAGTTCGAGGATGGCGGAGCCGGGGCCCTGGTACCGGGGCCAGATGGGCAGTCCGGGGCCGTTGGGGTTGCTGGTGCGGGCGAAGTTCGTCCAGTAGGACATGAGGGTGCCGGAGACGGCGCGGTCCGCGGCGGTGGGCGCCGGGGCGTTGGGGGCGAAGTACTGCGGCAGAAGGTTGCCGAAGACGAACGGCACCTCGGATACGTGGGCGGCGACGGGTGAGTAGGGGGATGTGTAGGTGAACTTGTAGCCGTAGGCAGGGGAGTTCTGGGTGTGCTGGTGCAGGGTGAGCAGTTCCCAGGTCTGTTCGGTGATGACCATGTCGCCGATTAGCTGACGGGCCGAGGCGTCGGTCTGGGCCTGGGTGGTGGCGGGGTACAGCTCGTCGAACTCGTCCATGCGCTGGGCGCCGAAGAGTCTCTCGGCTGCCGCATGGAATTCGGCGGGGGTGGAGTGGGGCAGGGCCAGGGGGTCGAAGAGGGGGAAGTCCTCGGCGCTGTTGTAGCCGGCGAGGAGAGGGACGTGGTTCTGCCGGCCGCGGGCGAAGACGGCGGCGGGGGAGTCGGTGACGACCTGGTGGTCGATGCTGGGCCCGAACGGGGGCGTGCCGGGTGCGGTGGTGGCCGCGTTCAGCTCGTCGGCGGGCAGTGCCCGCAGGTCGGTAAGGGCGGGCGCGTTGAGCTGGGCGGACAGGGCGTTGCCCTGGGTGACGGCTTCCTGGTGGGTGGCGATGGAGCCGCGCTGGTTGTCCCAGAAGCCTCCGCTCTCGGCGATGGCCTTGGCGAACAGGCCGTGGGTCTGCGGTGAGGCCAACAGCAGGCCGACGGAGTGGGCGCCGGCGGATTCACCGAAGAGGGTCACATTGGCGGGGCTGCCGCCGAAGGCGGTGATGTTCTGCTGGACCCAGCGCAGCGCCGCGATCTGGTCCTGCAGTCCGTAGTCACCGGAGCTGCCGCTCTCCTGGTCGAGGTCGTTGCGGGCCAGGAAGCCGAAGACGCCGAGCCGGTAGTTGAGGGTGACGACCACGGCGCCGTGGGCCGCGAGGCCGGCGCCGCCGTATTTCGGGTCGGAGCCGGTGCCGAACTGGAAGCCGCCGCCGTGCAGGTAGACCATGACGGGCCGGGGCCGGCCGGTGCTGGGCGGCGCCCACACGTTCAGGGTGAGGCAGTCCTCGCTCATCGGGATGGCGGGTGCGCCGGGTGCGCCGGGTGCGGTGCTGCCGTAACAGGCGGGCGAGGAGGTCGTGGCCTGGCGGATCCCGTTCCAGCGGGGTGCGGGCTGCGGTGGTTGCCAGCGCAGGTCTCCGACCGGCGGGGCGGCGTAGGGGATGCCCTGGTAGGCGGTGACGCCGTTGGCGTCCGGGGCGGTGCCCTGCAGCACGCCGGAGCTGGTGGTGACGGTGCCGGCCGCCTGGGCTGTGGCGGGCGGGGCGAGTGCCAGGAGGAGAGCGAGGAGCAGGGCGGCGATGGCCGCGCGCGAGAGAGAGGGACGGGGTGGTACGGGCATGGCGGCTCCTTGTCCGGTGGCTCGACGGGCTGCGGGCAGGCTGGTCACCGCAGCCGTCGGCGGGCGGGGTGGGCGGGGTGTCAGCGGGCCAGCGGCGCTGTGTCCGGCGCCGGAAGGGGGGCGTGCGCGGCGGACCGGGGCCGGCGGAACAGGGCGGTGAGGGCGGCGCCGAGCAGGGCGGGGATGACGAAGGCGTAGAAGCCGGCCCTGGGTGAGCTGATGAGGACGGTGGCGGCGGCGAGGTAGCTGGGGCCGACGATGGCGCCGATCCGGCCGATGCCGAGGCTGAAGCCCAGGCCGGTGCCGCGCAGGTGCGCCGGGTAGAAGCGGGCGACGAACATGTTGACCAGGTTCTGCGTGCCGAGAGCGCCGAGACCGGCCACGGCGGCAGCCGTCAGCAGCACGTAGCGGGGCTGAGGGGTGCTGAGGGTGATCATCGCGGCGGCGGCGAGGACGAAGCTGGTGACGGTTGCGGACTTCAGCCGGCCGCGGTCGGCGAGGAGCGCGGCGGCGAGGGTGCCGACGACCGCGCCGCCGTTGAAGGCGATGGAGAACTCCAGGGAGGAACTCAGGTCATAGCCCGCCTTGACCATCAAGGTGGGCAGCCAGGTGCCGGCTCCGTAGACGAGGACCAGGCCGGTGAAGGTGACCGCCCAGAACAACAGGGTCGCCCGGCGGTAGGGGGCCGCGAGCAACTGCCCGAGCCGGTTCGCCGTGTCGGCGCCTTCAGGGCCCGGACTGAAGCCGAGTACTGGTGACGGCTCGCTCCGGCCCGCGGTGGGGACCAGGCGCCAGACCGGGGGGATGAGGATGAGGGGGATGACACCGAAGAGGAACAGTGTGTGGAAGTCCCAGGCGGGCAGCAGTGCCCGGCCGAGGATGCCGGTGATGATCCCGCCGATGGCGACGCCGGTCAGTGCGGTGCCGACCTGCAGCGAGCGGCGGGCGGTGGTGGCGGACTCGCTGACGTAGGCGGTGACGAGCGGGATGAGCGCTCCCAGGCCGATACCGGTGGCGAACCGGGTGGCGGCGAAGAAGCCCAGGCTCGAAGCGGTCGCGCTGAGCAGCATCCACAGCGACAGCCAGGCCAGGGAGGCGAGCATCGGCAGGCGCCGTCCGTACCGGTCACCGGCCCAGCCTGCCACGATCGATCCCAGCGGCATGCCCGCCGCGGTGAGGCTGCCGAGCAGTCCCAGAGTCGACGTGGTGACGTGCCAGCCGGGATGGGCGAGCAGGGACGGCCCGACCGCGCCGAGGACGAACAGGTCATACCCTTCGATGCACAAGATGACGAGCCCGAGAGCCACAGCAGGCCAGGGACGCGTGCCGGATCTGGGCACGCCGGAAACAACGTTCACGTTCGTACTCCTGAACGGAGGTCTGCACGAGGTGGTCGTGGCCGCAGGGCACGGCCGGTCACGTGGCGGCATTCGGCAGGGGCACGCTGTTGCCCGGACGCGGGAGCTGGTGCGTCACGGCCGCACGAAGCCGGACGGTGACAGAGGAAGCGCCAGGGCCGTCGAAGAAGCGTCGCTGAGCCGTCGTCGACGGCGGACGGCGGATCTCGGCACATGGCCGGCCCGCTGCTGTCCGCGCTGCGTGGAACTGGCTGCGATGCTGGGGGGCGGCAGCGCCCGATGTCAACGGCTTCGACGCGTGCACCTCGTCCGCCGGAGACACCCAGGAGGGCGAACGTGGCAATCGGTGCGCCAAGAGTGCAGGTCAGGAGGCCGTGCGGGAGCCCTCGCTTTCTGCGAGCGTCGTGTTGTGCTCGTGGATCAGACGCAGTGCCTCGTCGCGGTCGCGGCGGTCGAGGGCGTCGATGAGGTCGCGGTGCAGTGTGTGCCGGTGAGCGATGTACTCGTCCAGAGGCTGTTCGCTGGCCGGCAGCACGGACAGGGTGTGGCCCTCGATCAGGTCCAGCAGGCTGGTGTACAGCGAGCCGAGCAGAACGTTGGGGCTGATCGCGGCGATGGCGGCGTGCAGCCGCCAGTTGGCATGGACGAAGGCGACCGGATCGGCATCGCCGACGGCCTTCTCCATGGCGGTGATGTGCTCGCGCAGCCCCGCTATGTCGGCCGGCGAGGCGTGCCAGAGGGCGTCCTCGATCAGCAGCGGGTCGAGGGCGTCACGGATGCGCACGGCGTTGGCGACATCCGCCTCCTGCGCGTCCAGGGCGAGAACGGAGTTGCCGAGGCGGACCATCGGTGTCTGCTCGGCGCTGAACAGTCCGCCCCCTGGGCCCGGCTTGACCGTGACCAGGCCGCGCGCCTGCAGCAGCCGCAACGCCTCGTTGAAGGTACCCACCGACACCTCGCACAGGGTGCGAAGCTCCTCCTTGGTGCCCAGACGTGAGCCAGGCGGCACGCTCTGGACCAGCGCGGCGACACGCTCGGCCGCGTGTTCGGCACGGCCCGAGCCGGCCGCCCGGGGTGAGGCGTCGGCGCGGCGGACGGCCCGGGGCAGGGGCGCACGGTCTCCACGTCCAGCACGTCGCCGCAGGTCAGAGCTGGCGTCGGCATCGGATCGTGTCTGCTCCTCGGCACCCGTGCGCATGCCGGGGTCGGAAGTGGACGTCACAGCAGTCCCCTCAGGCTCGTCATATTCATCATGATTGTTTCTCTCCGAACTCTTGACGCCGCGACCCTCCCCGCGCAACATCAAGGTAATCATCATGCTGAATTGCCGGTGGGTGAAGCAAGGGCTCCGTTGTCGCTGACGGCAGCCTCTTGACGGCCCTCGGCAGGCTGAGCGGTATCCGCCGACGAGGTTTCGGGTGTCCCGCTCCCATCCCCTTCGGGAGACACATCATGCGTATCGCCAACCTTTCCGGTCGTCTGGCCCTCATCGTGGACGGCAAGGCCGTCGACGTCGAGCAGGCCAGTGACGGCGGCTTCTCCGCCGACCCGCAGGCCGTCTACGAGCAGTGGGACGTGTTCCGGGCCTGGGCCGCCGCCGCCGACCTGCCCGAAGGGGTGGCGTTCGACCCGGCTGAACTGGGCTCGCCGGCTCCGGCCCCGCGGCAGACGCTGGCGATCGGCCTCAACTACCGCGACCACGCGGCGGAGTCCGGCTTCGCGGTGCCTGAGGGCCTCCCGCCGGTGTTCACCAAGTTCGTCAGCAGCATCACCGGGCCCGTCACCGAGGTGAAGCTGCCGACGGATGGCCACACCGACTGGGAGGTCGAGCTGGTCGCCGTCATCGGCCGCCGAGCCGAAGGAGTTGCCGAGGCCGACGCCTGGGGTCACATCGCCGGACTGGCCGTGGGCCAGGACATCTCCGAACGGGTTGCGCAACTGGCGGGTCCCGTGCCCCAGTTCAGTCTGGGCAAGTCCTTCCCCGGCTTCACCCCGATCGGTCCGTGGCTGGTCACGCCGGACGAGTTCGACAACCCTGACGACCTCGAGCTGCGCTGCGCGATCAACGGCGAGGAGGTCCAGAAGGGCCGCACCCGCGACCTGATCTTCTCCGTGCCGGCCCTGGTCTCCCGGCTGTCCGCCGTGCTGCCGCTGCTGCCCGGCGACGTGATCTTCACCGGCACCCCGGCCGGCGTCGGGCTCGGCCGCGATCCGCAGCGCTGGCTGGAAGCGGGCGACGAACTGGTCAGCACCGTCGAGGGCATCGGCGAACTGCGCCAGACCTTCGTCGTCTGAGCCACCCGGACCCGACGGACAAAGGAGTCAAGGAGTCCCCCATGGCACTGCACCGTCTGACCTCCATCACCATGGGGGTCCCCAACACCGCGGAAACCGCCGCCTACTACACCGACTTCGGGCTCACCCCGGACACCGACGGCTGGTTCACCACCCAGGACGCAGGACGCCAGCTACGCATCGTCCACGCGCCGACCCGCCGCCTGGTGGAGGTCCGCATCGGCGTCGACACCCCCGACGACCTGGCCGCGACCGCCTCCCGTCTGAAGCGGCTCGGCACCGAGGCCGTCGTTGCCGCCGGGACGCTCACCGCCTACGACAAGGCCACCGCCGTCCGCGCCGTACTGGAAGTCACCCCCCGCCTCATCCAGGACCCGGTCGCGGCCACCGTCTACAACGGCCCCGGCCGCGCCGAGCGCACCTGCTCCCGCGCCCCCGGCGTCCTGCGCACCGGCCGGGTGCGGCCCCGCAAGCTGGGTCACGCCGTGATCGGCACCACCGACTTCGACACCACGACCGCGTTCTTCCGCGACGGGCTCGGCTTCAAGGCGTCGGACTACATCAAGGACCACGGGGCGTTCCTGCGCTGCTCCACCGACCACCACAACATCCTGGTCCTGGCCGCACCGGTCGCCTTCCTGCACCACTCCTCCTGGCAGGTCGACGACATCGACGAAGTCGGCCGCGGAGCCGCCGCCATGCTGGAAGACCATCCCGAGCGGCACATCTGGGGCCTGGGACGCCACCACGCGGGTTCCAACTTCTTCTGGTACCTGAAGGACCCGGCCGGCAACTTCAGCGAGTACTACTCCGACATGGACTGCATCGTCGACGACCAGCTCTGGACGCCTGAGGTCCTCGAAGGAGCCAAGGGCCTGTTCAACTGGGGCCCGCCGCCCCCGCCGTCCTTCCTCGCCCCCGAAGATCTCGCCGCCCTGATGACCGGCACGCACAGTGAGTCGAGGTAGAGCCGTGAACAGAAGTCCTTCCAAGGTGCACGACGTCGCCGTCGTCGGCTTCGGCCCCGTCGGCCAGATGCTGGCCCTGCTGCTCGGACGGGCCGGGCACGACGTCATCGCCCTGGAGCGCTGGCCCAGCCCCTACGACCTGCCGCGCGCGGTGCACTTCGATCACGAGATCGGCCGCATCTTCCAGGCCGCCGGAGTGGGCGAGGAGGTGCGCGCGGTCACCGACCCGGTGCCCGACCACTACGAGTGGCGCAACGCCGCCGGTGAGCCGCTGGTACGCATCGACTGGTCCGGCAACGGCCCCTCCGGCTGGCCCACCGCCAGCTTCTTCTGCCAGCCCCAGTTGGAGGCCGTCCTCGCCCAGGCCGCCGAGAGCCTGCCCACCGTGACCGTGCGCCGCGGCTGCGAAGTCGTCGACCTCGTCCACGGCGAGGACAGCGTCCTGCTCCGCACCACCGGAGCGGACGGCCCCGCGACCGTGCGGGCGCGCTACGTCATCGGTGCCGACGGCGCCAACAGCTTCGTCCGCTCCGGCATGGCCACTTCCGTCACCGACCTCGGGTTCTTCTACGACTGGCTGATCGTCGACACCCAGCCGCACAAACAGGCCGAGTGGGCACCGACGAACTGGCAGCTGTGCGACCCCGAGCGGCCCACCACGATCGTCTCCGGCGGACCGGGCCGGCGCCGCTGGGAGTTCCTGCGCCTGCCCCACGAGAGCATCGAGGAACTCAACACCCTGGAGACGGCCTGGCGCCTGCTTCAGCCCTGGGGGCGCACACCGGAGAACACCACGATCGAGCGGCACACCGTCTACACCTTCCAGGCCCGCTGGGTGGACCGCTGGCGCGAGGGCCGCCTGATCCTGGCCGGTGACGCGGCCCACCAGATGCCGCCCTTCGCCGGACAGGGCATGTGCTCCGGCATGCGGGACGCGATCAACCTGGCCTGGAAACTGGACCTCGTCCTTGCCGGCCGGGCCGACGCAGACCTCCTGGACACCTACACCTCCGAGCGCAGCGAACACGTCCAGCACGCCATCGGCATGTCCATGGCCCTGGGGCAGGTCATCTGCGTCCTCGACCCCGAGGACGCCGCGGCCCGCGACAAGCGCATGATCGCTGCCGGCGCCGACCCGCGGCACGCCCTGCCGCCTACGCCGCCGCCGGTCCTGGGCGACGGCGTCCTCCAGCGCGCGGCAGACGGCACCCGCGCCCCGGGCGTCGGTCACCTCACGCCGCAGTACAAGGTCACACACGAGGGCCGCACGGCGTTGCTGGACGACCTCACGGGCGGAGGGTTCACCGTCCTCACCGACGGCCCCGACCCCCTTCAGGCGCTGGATGCCGCAGACTCGGAATTCCTCGCGGCCATCGGCGCCACCGTGGTCCCGCTGCATGCCGGAAGCGCCCCTGCCGAGGGCTACCTGGACGCGCCCGACGGCTACCTGCCCCACATGCGCGAGCACGGTCATGTCGCCGCCGTGATCCGGCCGGACTTCTACCTCTTCGGCGCCGCTACCGACGGACCCGGCCTGAAAGACCTGATCGGCCAGCTACGCGGGCAACTGCAGCAGCCCGCCGTCATCAAGGACCGCGCTCCGGCACCCGAGCCGCTCCAGGCCGTCGCCCAGCAGTAACCCATAACCCGCACCTCACGACCGCGGCGCACGGACCACCGCACGGTCCGCCCGCCGCCGTGCCCCGGGCGTCCACGCGCCGGGAGCACCGCCCGGCGTCCGGGCCTGCCGCCGTTGCCACACGGCCCGGACGCCCCTCGGCGCCCCATGACAAGCGCTCGTCACGCACTTTTTAGGACATGCATGGACAAGACTCTTCCCACCGCGGCCGACGCCGTCGCCGACATCGGTGAGGGCGCCTCCCTCGCCGTCGGCGGCTTCGGTCTGTGCGGCATCCCGAGCACCCTCATCTCCGCCCTGTACGTCCAGGGCGCGGGCTCCCTGCAAGTGGTCTCCAACAACTGCGGCACAGACGAGCACGGCCTGGGCATCCTGCTGGGCGCCGGCCGCATCGCCCGCGTCACCGGCTCCTACGTCGGCGAGAACAAGGAGTTCGCCCGCCGGTACCTCGGCGGCGAACTCGAGGTCGAACTCGTCCCGCAGGGCACGCTCGCGGAACGACTGCGTGCGGGCGGCTGCGGCATCCCCGCCTTCTACACCCCTGCCGGCGTCGGCACACCGCTCGCCGACGGCGGCATTCCCTGGCGCCACCACGCCGACGGGAGTATCGCCCTCGCCTCACCGGCGAAGGAGACCCGCTCCTTCGGCGACCGCGATTTCGTGCTGGAGGAAGCCATCACCTGCGACTTCGCCCTCGTGCGGGCGGCTCGTGGTGACCGCCACGGCAACCTCGTCTTCGACAAGTCCGCCCGCAACTTCAACCCCGTGGCCGCCATGGCCGGCCGCGTGACCATCGCCGAGGTCGAAGAACTCGTCGAGCCGGGGATCCTGAACCCGGACGAGATCCACCTGCCCGGTGTCTTCGTCCAGCGCGTCGTCGCCCTCACCGCGCGGCAGGCGGCCGACAAGCAGATCGAGAAGAGGACGGTGGCCGTCTGATGGCCTGGACCCGCAACGAGATGGCCGCCCGGGCCGCCGCCGAGCTCCACGACGGCGACTACGTCAACCTCGGCATCGGCCTGCCCACCCTCGTCCCCGGCCACGTACCGGAGGGCGTGCACGTGGTGCTTCAGTCGGAGAACGGCATCCTGGGCACCGGGCCCTACCCGGCCGAGGAAGCCGTGGACCCCGACCTGATCAACGCGGGCAAGGAGACCGTCACCGTCCTGCCCGGCGCCGCGTTCTTCGACTCCGCCCTGTCGTTCGGCATGATCCGCGGCGGCCACATCGATACCGCGATCCTCGGCGCCATGCAGGTCTCCCGACACGGTGACCTGGCCAACTGGATGATCCCCGGCAAGATGGTCAAGGGCATGGGCGGCGCCATGGACCTCGTCCACGGCGCCCGCCGGGTCATCGTCCTGATGGAGCACACCGCCAAGGACGGCAGTCCCAAGATCGTTCAGGAGTGCACCCTCCCCCTCACCGGCCGGGCCTGCGTCCACCGCATCATCACCGACCTGGGCGTCCTGGACGTCACCGACAGCGGTGTCGTCCTGGTCGAGACAGCGCCCGGTGTCACCACCGAGCACATCGTCGCGGCCACGGCGGTTCCGCTGCGCGTGCCGGAACCGGCCGGCCGCAGCACCTGAGGTCCTCCGCCGGTCCGGTGTTCCCGGACAGCCACCGGACCGGCGGAACCCCACCAACCTCTGCTGTCCGCGCCGGCCCCCCGCCGAGGCCGCCCCTCGCTCCGCCCCGGCCGCGTCCTGTCCGAGGTTGCCCTGCCTCGCGGCCGGGGCGGATCACCGCGACCACCACACCCCGGCATCCGCCGACCGGCCCACGGGCCGGTGCGCGCATCCGCCGCCGTGGCAGCTCTGTCCAAAGTCGCCGCACGCGGCCACAGCGAACAACCGATCCACAGCACAGGAGAACACCGGTGACCCACCCCGCATCCACCGCCCCCGGCACCGGCCCCGGCACCGGCCCCGCCAGGACCGCCGTACGGCACGTCCGTGTCTTCGACGGCCGGCAGCTCACCGAACCGCGCACGGTGGTCATCGACGGCGGCGTCATCTCCCCGGAGACCGACACCGCCGGCGCCCGTACCCTTGACGGCACCGGCATGGTCCTCCTGCCCGGCCTCATCGACGCCCACGTACACCTGCACGGTCCCGGCACACTCGCCCGCCTGGCCTCCTACGGCATCACCACCGCCCTGGACATGGCCACCTGGCCGCCGCAGCTCCTGGCCTCCTTGCGCCGGGTGACGGACCTGACCGACATCCGCAGCGCCGGCACACCTGCGATCGGCGAGGGAGGTCCGCACTCCCGCATCCCCGGCATGGCCCAGGACGCCATCGTGCGCAGCCCGCAACAGGCCGGCGAGTTCGTCGCGGCCCAGGTCTCGGCCGGAGCCGACTACATCAAGATCGTGGCCGAGGCGCCCGGTCAGGGCGGCCCCGACCAGGAGACCGTCGACGCCCTGGTGGCCGCCGCCCGCACGCACGGCAGGAAGTCGGTCGCGCACGCCGCCACCGTGGGCGCCTACACCACGGCCCTCGACGCCGGCGCCGACTTCCTCACCCACATCCCCCTCGACGGCCCCCTGGGTTCCGGGGACATCGCGCGGATGGCCGCGGCCGGCCGGGTCTGCATCCCCACCCTCACCATGATGCAGGGCACGGCGGCGGCCCGCGGCCTCGCCCACGCCTACCAGACCGCCCGCCGCAACCTCGCCGCGCTGCACGCCGCCGGCGTGCCGATCCTGGCCGGCACCGACGCCAACACCCAGCCCGGCGTCCCCTTCCAGGTGGAGCACGGCGCGAGCCTCCACCACGAACTCGAACTCCTCGTCGACGCCGGCCTCACCCCTGCCGAGGCCCTGCGTTCCGCGACCGCTCTGACCGCGCGGTACTTCGGGCTGGAGGACCGCGGATCGGTCAGGCCGGGACTGCGCGCCGACCTGCTCCTCGTCGACGCGGATCCGCTCGCCGACATCCGCGGCACACGCGCCATCCACCGCATCTGGTGCGCGGGCACCGAGCAGACACCGGCCGTAGCCTGACCCGACCGCCAGCGCAGGAGGCACCGTCATGAACAACCCCACACCACTCGTGGACGTGCACGCGCACTTCCTCACCCCGCGCTACCTCCAGGAGGCGCAGGACGCGGGCCACCTCCGCCCCGACGGGATGGCGGCATGGCCGAGCTGGGATGCCGCACGCCACCTGGAACTCATGGACCAGTGGGGCATCGCGACCTCCCTGCTGTCCATCTCCTCACCCGGCACCCACTTCGGCGACGACACGGCAGCACGCGCGCTCACCCGGCACGTGAACGAAACGGGCGCCGACCTCAAGCGCACCCGTCCCGACCGCTTCGGTCACTTCGCGTCCCTGCCACTGCCCGACGTCGACGCCGCCCTCGACGAACTGGCCCACGCCATGGACCAGCTCGGCAGCGACGGCGTCACCGTCGAGACCAACGCCCACGGCGTCTACCTCGGGGACCCACGCTTCGAGCCGCTGCTCGCCGAACTCGACCGCCGCCGCACACCGGTGTTCGTCCATCCCACCTCCCCGCCGAACCAGGAGGTGGTGTCCCTGGGCCGCCCACGCCCCATGCTGGAGTTCCTCTTCGACTCCACCCGTACGGTCAGCGACCTCGTCTTCAACCGGCGCCTGCAGCAGTACCCCCACATCCCCTGGATCTTCACTCACGGCGGCGGCACCCTGCCGCTGCTCACCCAGCGCATGGAACTCTTCCGCAGCGTCTTCGCCGCCGCGGACGACACCCCGGCCGGCACCGAGCCCCTCGACCGGATCCCTGAGCAGGTCGGCCGTCTGTGGTTCGACATCGCGGGCACCCCCTTCCCCCACCAAGTCCCGTCACTGGCAGCAGCGTTCGGCACCGATCGCCTCCTGTACGGCAGCGACTACTGCTTCACTCCAGCCGAGGGCGCAACCGCGCAGATCGCCTCCGTCGACGCAGCCGCCCAGCCCGGCCAGGACACCTGGCGTTCTCTCACGACGCGCAACGCCCACCGGCTGTTCCCACGGCTGGCAGCAGGATGAGCGCCTGGACGACCGCGACGCTTCGTGCGGGCGACAACCGCCCTTGAGTGACGCGCCTGAGACAGTAAGAGCGGTCTGCATGTTCTCGATGGCTTTCGCCGCTTGGCCCGTGTAGTCCCCGATCGCTGCCGTGGAGCCGTCGTCGTTCAGCGGACACGCCCCTGCGAGGAAGATCAGGCGTGACCCAGCGGGCGCCGTGGCTGTTGCCGCGCCGAGACTCGCAGTTCAGCGTACTCACTCACTCTTTCGGGTTTCGGAGGTGCAGATCTGCCACCGTGGCCGCAGGGCGCAGTCGACCCGGTTCGGAGCGGCGGTCGCCGCCGCAGCTCGGCAGTCATCGCACCCACGTTCTTGACTTGAAGGTCAAGAACGGTGCTAGTGTTCCACTCATGGGAAGGCCCAAGCAGTTCGATCCGGATGTCGCCGTCGAGCAGGCCATGGAGGTGTTCTGGCGCAAGGGGTATGCCGGAACCACCCCGCAGGACCTGGTCGATGCGCTCGGCATCGGCAAGGGCAGCCTCTACAACACCTTCGGAAGCAAACATGCCCTGTTCGAGCTGGCGCTCCGCCGCTATCGCGACAGCCAGGCCCTCGCTCTGATCGAGATGGTCGAGGAGCCCGGTCCGGTCAAGGCTCGGCTGCGCAAGGCGCTGGGATTTCTCGCCGAGCTGGACCTCGCGGACCCGGACCGTCGGGGCTGCATGGCCGTGAACACGGCGGCGGAACTCGCCGGAACCGACGAAGCGGCCACCGAACTCGTCCAGCGCATGTTCGACCGCACCGAGGATGCCTTCCGCGTACTGGTCGAGGAGGGGCAGCGCTCGGGAGAGATCGCCCCCGAACGTGATCCCGAAGCCTTGGGGAGCCTGCTGCTGAACACGGTGGTGGGCTTGCGGCTCATAGCGCGCGTCGCTGAAGGTCCTGATCGGCTTACCCGCGTGATCGACGCGACGGTCGACTCCCTCTGATCCGAAGCGGGGCACTCGCCCTGCCGGGAGTTCCTGCTACACAGATTTTGTACTTCCAGTTCAAGAAATGGATTGCTGTGAACCTCAACCTCGCCTCCAAATCGGCTGTTGTCACCGGTGCCAGCCGGGGCATCGGGCTGGCTACGGTCCGGACGCTGATCGACGAGGGTGTCCGGGTCGTCGGCGCCGCCCGGAACATCACGCCTGAGCTGAAGGAAACCGGCGCGCACGCGGTGTCGGCGGACCTGAGCACTGCCGAAGGCGTCGCCCTCCTCATGGACAGTGCCTTCGCCGAGCTGGGCGGCATTGACCTGCTGGTGAACAACGTGGGTGCCGGGGACGACGTGGAGCCCGTCGGCTTCCTCGACACCGACGACACCCAGTGGACCCGCGTCTTCGACCTCAATCTGCTCAGCGCGGTCCGCGCCAGCCGCGCGGCACTGCCCAGCCTGATCGAGCGCCGCGGGGCGATCGTCAACGTCTCGTCCATCAACTCCCGGCTGCCCGCCGCCGGTCCGGTCGCCTACAGCGCGGCCAAGGCGGCCCTCGCCGCGCTGGGGAAGTCCCTGGCTGAGGAATTCGGACCCCAGGGCGTGCGGGTGAACACCGTCTCCCCCGGAGTGGTCCGCACCTCCATCTGGGAGAACCCCGACGGCTTCGGCGGCAAGGTGGCGGCCGGAGCCGGGGCAGAGCACGACGCATTCCTCCAGCAGATCCCGGAAGCCTTCAACATCACCACCGGCCGTATCACCGAACCCCAGGAAGTGGCGGCCTTGATCGCGTTCCTTCTCTCCGATGTGGCCGGCAACATCACCGGCGCCGACTACGTCATCGACGGCGGCACAGTCAAGACGCTCTGAAGCGGGAGAGCACGGGCGAGAGCGGCCCGAGTCTCATGGCTGTGGGGGGACGAGTCACCCCGTCCCCCCGCAGCCATGCGAAATGACGCGGCCGTGAGTCAGAACCCTCCGGCCAAGTCCGAGTACTGCCCTACCCGAACCACGACGCACCGGTCGGCGCCCCCGGCCACGGCGGTGCAGGGTGGCGGCCTGGTGATGCCTCCCCGGACGCTGACGAGAGGTCCGAGCACCGCCCGGCCCCGTGACGGCCGGCGGGTGTGGCCGGAGCGCCCGGGCCTGCCCGTCAGTCCTGGGAGGCCGGGGGCAGATTCGCCGGGACGTTGCGTACGGCGCGCCCCCGGCCGTCGAGGATCCGGCCCATCCGCTTGGCGCTGCGCAGGGTCACGGTGCGGCTCTGGACGCGGAGTTCGGGCATGCGCTCGGCGAGCAGCGCGTCGAAGGCGCCCACCTCGCGGGTGCCGCGCAGCCAGACGGAGAGCAGCAGGTTGCACGAGCCGGTGACCGAGGCGCACAACCGGGTCTGCGGCAGCTGGGCCAGGGCCAGGCCGATGCGTTCGAGGTCCTGGTGCGGGACCACGCTGCGGTAGGTGACGACGACCGGCCATCCGGCCAGCGGCTGGGCGAGGTCGCAGCGCAGCAGCAGACCGTGGTCGCGCACGAGGCGGTTGAGGCGACGGCGGGCTGTGGACTCACTCAGCCCGGCGTGCGCGGCGAGCTCCGGGAACCCGGCCCGGCCGTCGGCACTCAGGGCGAGCACGAGAGCGAGGTCGGTGCGGTCGTAGCCACGGCCCGCGCCCTTCTCGTCCGCCACCCGCGGCAGGGCAGGCTGCGCGTCCAGCAGAGCCGAGCGATGCCGCGCGGGCAGGGCACGGACCTGCCAGCGGCTGCCTTCCCGGTAGTGACGCAGGGACAGCAGGGTGCGGCTGGAACGCACGCCCTTGAGGACGCCGAGTTGGTTGAGCTGTCGTCCCAGAGCGGGCAGATCGGCGGCACAGACGGAGAGGAGCAGATCGAAGTCGCCCACCACGTGCTCGATGCTGAAGACCCAGGACAGTTCGCTCAGCTGCTCGATCAACCGGTCCACCGCGCCCGCTTTGCAGCGCACCTCCACGTAGGCGACAGCCGCCAGACCCGGGGCGGGGTAGGCGGTGATCCAGGCCAGACCGCGCTCGACGAGCCGCGCCCAGTGGCGGGCGGCCGTGGTGGCGTCGACGCCCAGCGCGGCACCTACGCGGGTCCACGGTGCGCGGGGATCCGCCTGGAGGGCGTCGATCAGCGCGAGATCCAGTTCGGCGAAGGCCGTGCCGGAATCCGGCAGAGCAGACGCCAGGCTGCCGCTTACCTGCAATTCGCGTTCCTTTCCCAAGGCCGGTCCGATTCTTTCTGCACCCGCGGTCCCCTCCCCTCGAAGGTGCGTGGGCGGCGCGCCGTCCGACGAGGGGCCTTCACTGTAGAGAGGAGCGCCCGTGGTCACACCCACCGACGCCGGATCGAACTCCCAGGCCGGTCAGAAGCTGGACCGGACCGCCCGGATCACCGTGGCGGTGCTCTTCCTCGCGTGGCTGGTCGACTACGTCGACCGGCTCACCATCAACCTGGCCCTTCCCGCGATCGGGCACACGTTCCACCTGGACCGGACACAGCAGGGGCTGGTCGTCTCGGTGTTCTTCGTTGCCTACGCCCTGTGCCAGATCCCGGGCGGCCTGCTGGCCGACCGCTTCGGTGCCAAACGGGTGATCGCCTGCTCGCTGCTGGCCTGGTCGCTGTTCACCGCGGTCACCGGCCTGGCCGGTTCGTTCACGGTGCTGCTGCTGGTGCGCTTCGTCTTCGGCCTGGCCGAGGGCGCCTTCCCGGCGGCCGCGATGAAGGCGGTCACCGAGCGGACTCCGCCCGGCCGGCGGATGTCCGCCAACGGCCTGGTGACGAGCTCCAACGCCGTCGCCACGGTGCTCACCCCGCTGGTCGCCGCCCCGTTGATCGCGGCCTTCGGCTGGCGGACCACGTTCTTCGTCATCGCCGCCGCCGGCCTGATCGTGTACGCGGTCCTCCAGCTCTGGCTGCCCTCCCGCTCCGAACGGGCGGCTGCCGACGCCCGGAAAGCGGCCGATGCCTCGGAAGCGGTCGCCGCTCAGGAGTTGGCCGACGCCGTGTCGGGAGGCGCGGCCCGGGCCACCCGCGTGATGCTCCGCTCGGGAGTCATGTGGCGGTTCACGGCGATGTTCTTCGGCTACGACCTCATCGTGTGGGGCCTGAACACATGGGTGCCCACCTACCTCAACGACGAGCGTGGCCTGTCCCTCACCCGGGCGGGCGCCATCGCCCTGGTGCCGGCCCTCGCCTCCACCGCGGCGGCGATCGCGGGCGGCCGGCTCGCCGACCGGCTGTCCGGACGGCACCGCCTGGTCGTGGTGCCCGGCATGGCCGTGACAGCCGTCGGGGTCCTGCTGCTCACCGGGGCACAGTCCCTGGGCGCCTTCGTGACCTGGCTGACCCTCGCCGCGCTGGGCGCGGGCCTCAGTTACATGCCGATCTTCGCCGTCCCGCTGCGCAGTCTGCCCGCCGAACTGGCCGGAGCCGGCTCAGGAATGATCATCTTCGGTGGCCAGGTGGCCGGTGTGATCGCGCCCGTGGTCATGGGCGCCCTCGCCGACACGGTCTCCTTCCAGGCCGCCTTCGCCTTCCTCGCCCTCGGCGCGCTGCTCACGGCGGTCATGGCGGTGACGACGCCGCAGTCGACCGAGGCGTTCCTGCGCCGACTCCCATCTGCCGGCTCCGGCCGCGTACCCCACCTCCCTTCGGAACGACCGACAACCCGACCGATATCCCCGGACACCGAGGAGCAGTCAGCATGACCGTCCCGCACCCCGCGACCACGCGCCCTGGCAGCGGCCTGGCCCTCCGTCTCACCCAGGGTCTGCCCGACCGGCTGCCCCGGCTCCTGGAGACCTACCAGGACTTGCACCGGCACCCGGAACTCGCCTTCCAGGAGACCCGTACCGCTGCGATCGTCGCTGCCGAGTTGCGCGCGCTCGGCTGGGAGACCACCGAAGGCGTCGGCACGACGGGGGTCGTCGGCGTCCTGCGTTCCGGAGAGCACGGCGAGGGCCCGGTCGTACTGCTCCGCGCCGACATGGACGGCCTCCCCGTCAGGGAGGCGACAGGACTTCCCCACGCCTCCACCGACACAGCCGTCGGCCGCGACGGGGAGCCGACCCCGGTGATGCACGCCTGCGGACACGACCTGCACGTCGCCTGCCTGCTCGGCGTCGTCGAGCAGTTGACGCGGCACCGGGACGCCTGGCGCGGCACGGTCGTCGCTGTCTTCCAGCCGGCCGAGGAGACAGGGGAGGGCGCGCAAGCCATGACCGGGGACGGGTTCCTCGACCGGTTCCCGCGTCCGGACGTCTGCCTGGGCCAGCACGTCGGCCCCTTCCCCGTGGGCATGGCCGTGACCCGGCCGGGCGTGCTCATGTCGGCCTCCAGCAGCCACCGTGTCCGCCTCTTCGGACGGGGCGGGCACGGCTCCTCGCCCGAGAGCGCGGTCGATCCCGTCGTGATGGCGGCGGCGACGGTACTGCGCTTGCAGACGGTCGTTTCCCGTGAGATACCCGCCGCGCAGACGGCGGTGCTCACGGTGGGCTCCCTCCACGCCGGCACGGCCGAGAACATCATCCCGGACGAGGCCGAACTCAAGATCAACATCCGCGTCACGGACGAGCAGGTGCGCGACCGGGTGCTGGAGGCGGTGGTCCGGATCATCAACGCCGAGGCGGCGGCCTCCGGCGCCCCCGAACGGCCGGAGATCACCCCTCTCAGCTCCCTGCCCCTCACCGTCAACGACGCCGACGCCACCGACCGTGCCGTCGCCGGCCTGCGCGGTGCCCTCGGAGAAGAGGCCGTGGTGCTGCTCCCGGCCCCGCTCACCGGCAGCGAGGACTTCGGCGTCTTCGGACGCGAACTCGGTGCGCCTTCGGTCTTCTGGCACTTCGGCGGCGCGGACCCCCTCGCCTTCGCCGGCCGCGACCTGTCGTCCGTGCGGACGGAAGGCCTCCCGAAGGCGGTGGCCGCCAACCACTCACCGCACTTCGCCCCGGTGGCCCGGCCCGCCCTGGAGTCGGGCATCACGGCCTTCCTGGCCGTCACCGCAGAGTGGCTCGCCGAACCGCTCGCGTGAGCGGACTCCACCGCCTCGGCCGCCCATCGGGCCGGGCCCGCGCACCTGTTCCGGGGCACCGAGGGCTCCGCTCTCCGCACAGGTCGCAGTCTTGACGGAGGCAGGGCTGATCAAGCGTGCGTGCGCGGGTGCACCTCGACCGCGCTCGGGAGCGACGAGGCTTTCGCGGCCAGGCGGAGGCGGTGGGCGAAGACCGCTGACGCCTGGTGCACCGGCTTCACCGCGCGCGAGTCCGTTCCGGACCGCATGCCCGTGGAGCGGAGGTCGCGCGGGCACAGGAGCGGTGTGAGGACGGCGTCGCTGCCGCGAGGCCGGAGCACCGGCGCCGTACGGGGCGCCGCCCCGCCGGCGTCACCTCCGGCAGTCGCGTGGCCGGGAAAGGCGGGAACCCGGGGCCGACCGGCCCAAGGCCCAGCGCGGGACAGCCCATGGGACCGCCCCGCGATCGCTGCCGACGTGGCGGGCCTCCAGCCGCTGCTGCGGCCGAAGGCGGTCGCCGTCGTCCGCGCCGGACGCCCACCTGGCTCGGTCGGGCGGGCGATCCTTCAGGTCGCAGGAAGACATCGCCAAGGCGCGCGACGAGTGGATGCCCGGGGACCGGTTCGGCACGGTCCGGGGCTACGACGGCGATCCGCTCCCGGCCCCCGAACTCCCCACGGTCTCACTGAAGCCGCGACGGTAGCCCGGACGACCCCCCTGACGGGCCCCGCTCCGGGACTCTGCTCGCCCGACAGTGAGGCGGACCAAGCCACTTGACGCGTTACGCGATCGAGACAGCCGCCGGGTCGAAGGGCTGGAACTAGGCCGTCGAACCGGCCATGACCATGCCGATACTTGCGGCATGGAAGCATCCGAAGTGACGGCCTGGGTCATGACACTGCTGACCCAGGCGTCGAACGGGGCGGCGGGTGCGATTGGCGGGGCGGCCGGCGCCGAGGCGTCACGGCTGATGCGGGAGCGCCTGGGATCTTCCCCGGAAGGCCGCGCGGTCCTGGATCCGGGCAGTGGGGACCCCGGCGAGACGGAGCGGCAGGTCGCCGCCGTCCTCGCCTCGGACCCCGCCTTCGCGCGCCGACTGGAGCAGTTGTACGAGGCGTGGCGACGCGCCCCTACCGCAGGACCGCGCGTGGGCAGGGACATGTACAACGCGCACATCGGCGACCGTTCCAAGCACAACACCATCTCGTTCGGCCCGCTGACCGTGCGCAAGGACAGCCTGACACCGACCAACGTGACGCTGGTGCTGCTCGCGGTGGCTCTCGTCATGGGACTGGCGGTGTACGGACTCAGCAAGGCCGTGGGCGGCGACGACACGGCGGTGCGGGGGCCCTGGGCGGGGGCGGGCCCGGACGGCGACGGGTCGGGCGTCCCGGCCGCCGGCAGCGGATCCGGCGCAGGGGACGGTGGCGGCCCGGACCGCAAGGTCGCACCGGTCAAGGACCTCGAACTCCTCAGAGAAGTCCTGCCCGATGTAGAGAGCATGCCGTCCGGATGGTCGTTGTCCGAGGAGGCGGACGTCCACAAAGCGACCAAGGACGACTCCTGCCACGAGGGCGGCTGCGCGGGACTGCGCAGCCTCGGCGGAGTCGCCTATGCCGATCCGGGCGCTGCCAACAAGGCGTACATCGCGATCGAGGCGTACGACAGTGCCGAGACAGCGGCCGCGGGCTACCAGCGGTGGAGCGAGGGGACCTCGAAGGAAGGCGACGACTCCTCCATGTCCTTGGGGCCGATCGGCGATGAGAGCGTCGCCTACTCCGGCCGGGAGTCCACCGGTTCGGCCAGCACGTACCACATGCACACGATCGCCCGCGCGGGCACGGTCATGATCGATATCGTCTACGGCGGCGGCTACCACGAACTCGACCCGACGGTCCTGACGCGCATCGCCCGGATGGTTGTCGAGCGCGCCCGCCAGGCCCAGAACGCCGAACAGCCGACGGCGACGGTCGCCGAAGCCGGCTGAGCCCCGCCGAGACGGCCGGGCCCGCACCCGGCCGCCCGGCCGCCGAGACCCAACGGGCCGCCGGGCCCCACCGGGCGTCCGGGCCGCCCGGCCGCCCGGCCGCCCGGACGGTCCGCCGCGTGGACAGCCCCGGAACATATTCCAACGCGACTCAACGACGCCCCCCGCAGGGCAGCCGCTCGCGAGTCGGGCTGGCAGGCCGCCGGTGCGAAACCCGCCGGTGACGCGACCGAAAGGCGTGGTCAAGGCGCGTGGCCGCCGAGTGGCTGGTGAGGCGGCACGTGCCGGCGGGAGGACGCCCGCCTTCGAGGGCGGCCAGGGGAGAAGTCGCCTAAACGAAGTCTTGAGACCCTCTTGCCCCCTGCCGCACACCGCCCTATGTTCGGATTCGCTTGAATCTGTTGAGAGTTGGTTCCCTCGGCGGTGTGGAGGCAGCAGTGCGCGACCCATCGAACGGTTCCGCCAGGCCCGGCCGGCGACGGCGCTGGGGGCCCGTCCTCGCGACCGTGACGGCCATGATCCTGTCCGCCGGCATGGTCACCCCGGCCGTGGCCGCCGCAGGCAACCCGCCCGCGTCCGCCGTAACATCCGCCGCAGGCAGCCCACCGGCGTCCGCCGCGTCCGCCGCCACGCCCGCCGAAGGAAACTCACCGGCGTCCGCCGCCGAACCCGCCCCGCACACCGTCACTTTCGACGGCTACTCCTTCCTCGTCGACGGCAAGCGCACCTACCTGTGGTCCGGCGAGTTCCACTACTTCCGGCTGCCGAGCCCCGACCTGTGGCTCGACATCTTCCAGAAGATGAAGGCGGCCGGCTTCAACTCGACCTCGCTGTACTTCGACTGGGGATACCACTCCCCGGCGCCCGGCACGTACGACTTCACCGGCGTCCGCGACGTCGACAAGCTCCTCGACATGGCTGAGGAAGCCGGGCTCTACGTGATCGCCCGCCCGGCCCCGTACATCAACGCCGAGGTCGACAGCGGCGGACTGCCCGGCTGGCTGACCACCAAGGCCGGGAACAACCGCAGCGACGACCCGCGGTTCCTGAAGTACGCCGACGAGTGGCTGACCCGGATCGACCGCATCGTCGCCCGGCACCAACTGACCAACGGCACCGGGTCGGTCATCGCCTACCAGGTCGAGAACGAGTACTACAACGGCTCGGCGGCCGGCCGGTCGTACATGCGGCACCTGGCGGACAAGGCCAGGGCCGACGGCATCACCGTGCCGTTGACCGGCAACAACAACGGTACGTTCAACTCGGGCACGGGCGCCCTCGACGTGGACGGCCCGGACTCCTACCCGCAGGGCTTCGACTGCTCCAACCCCGCGAAGTGGAGCGGTGTCCCCGACATCAGCTACGACCACCCGGCCGGAAAGCCGTTGTACTCGCCCGAGTTCCAGGGCGGCGCCTTCGACCCCTGGGGCGGCCCGGGCTACGACAAGTGCGCGCAGCTCATCAACGACCGGTTCGCGAACGTCTTCTACAAGCAGAACATCGCGGTCGGCGCGACCGCCCAGAGCTTCTACATGACCTACGGCGGCACCAACTGGGGCTGGCTGGGCATGCCGCAGAACTACACGTCGTACGACTACGGCGCCGCGATCCGCGAGACCCGGCAGCTGGACCCGAAGTACGACGAGGACAAGCTGATCGGCTACTTCACGCAGGCCGTCGCCCCGCTGACCAAGACGGACCCGATCAGGACCGAGGCCCCGGACGACCCGGCCGTCGTCGACACCGCCCGGATGAACCCCGACACGAGGACGCAGTTCCACGTCCTGCGCCACCGGGACGCCACGTCCACGGCCACCGCCTCGGCCCACATCTCGCTGGACTTCGACGCCCGGGCGGCGTCGGACACCAGCTACACGTGGGACGACACCGACACCGCACTGACCTACGCCGGCTCCTGGTCGCACGTGGGCGCCGAACAGACCTACACGAGCGGCGACTACAAGAAGACCGAGTCGTTCTCCCGGCAGGCCGGTGACTCCCTCACCGTGCCGTTCCACGGCACCGCGGTCCGCTGGATCGGCCCGAAGACCGGCAACCACGGCTACGCCGACGTCTACGTGGACGGCGTCAAGGAGGCGACGGTCGACGACTCCGGTAGCGGGAACCAGGCGGTGGTCTTCCAGAAGACCGGCCTGGCACCGGGAGAACACACCCTGAAGATCGTCGTCACCGGCAAGCACGCCCCGGGTTCGTCGGACAGCTTCGTGTCCGTCGACGCCATCGACGTGCCGACCGCGCCGGTCACGGAGCCGACCTACCCCGTCGTGCCGCGCCAGCCGGGCACCGCCATCACGCTCGACGGACGCGACTCGCACGTGATCGTCGCGAACTACCGGCTCGGCGAAGCCCAGTTGCAGTACTCGACCTCCGAGATCATGACCGACGCGACCATCGGCGGCCGGGACGTCGCGGTGCTCTACGGCGACCGGGGCAGCGACGGCGAGACCGTGCTGCGCTACTCCTCCCGGCCCACCGTGGTCAGCAGCGGCGGCCCGGTCACGACCACCTGGGACGCGGCCACCGGCGATCTGCGCCTGAACTACACCCACGACGGCCTGATCCGCATCGCCATCAGCGGGGGCGGCCCGCGGCCCCTGCTGCTTCTGGCCGGCGACAAGGCGACGGCGGCGACGTTCTGGCGCCAGGACACCGCGAGCGGGCCGGTCCTGGTGCGCGGCACCCACCTGCTGCGCACGGCCGCCAGTCTGGACCAGGGGCGTACCGTGGCGCTCAGCGGCGACAACGCCGACGACCGGCACATCGAGGTGTTCACCTCCGCTCACCACGTCACCTGGAACGGCCGGGACCTGCGCACCCGCGCGACCGGCACGGGCAGCCTCACCGGCACGATCCCGGTCGCCGCCCCGATCCGCCTGCCAGCCCTGACGGACTGGAAGCACGCCGAGGAATCCCCCGAGGCGGCCCCCGGTTTCGACGACTCCGGCTGGCAGGTGGCCGACAAGTCCACCACCAACAGCTCCTCCGGCATCAACACCCTGCCGGTGCTCTACGCCGACGACTACGGGTTCCACACCGGCAACACCTGGTACCGCGGCCGCTTCCGCTCCGCCCCCGGAGCGACCGGCATCCACCTCGTCTCGGACTCCGGCGGCAAGGCCCAGGCGCTCTCCGCCTGGCTCAACGGCACCTTCCTGGGCAGCTCCACCACCGGCAGCGCCGACTTCGCCTTCCCGCCCGGCTCGGTGAAGTCCGACGGCGACAACATCGTCTCGGTGCTCACCGTGAACATGGGCCACGAGGAGGACTACAACTCCACCAACGGCAACAAGACCGCGCGCGGGCTGACCAGCGCGTCCCTCACCGGAGCACCTCTGACACCGGTCACCTGGCGGCTGCAGGGCGTACGGGGCGGTGAGAACCCGCTGGACACCGTGCGGGGCCCGCTGTCGACGGGCGGCCTGTACGGCGAGCGGGCCGGCTGGTCGCTGCCGGGCTACCCGGACGGCGGCTGGAAGCACGTGTCGCTGCCGACGAGCGACACCCGTCCCGGCGTCTCGTGGTACCGCACCGACGTGGCCCTGGACCTGCCCCGCGGCCAGGACACCTCGCTCGGACTGACGTTCACCGACGACCCGGCGCGCAAGTACCGGGCCACCCTCTTCGTCAACGGCTGGCAGGTCGGCAACTACGTCAACTACCTGGGTCCGCAGCACTCCTTCCCGGTTCCCGACGGCATCCTGGACCCCCACGGCCGCAACACCATCGCCCTCGCGGTGTGGAACCTCGACGGCAGCACCGGCGGCCTCGGCAAGGTCTCGCTGACCAACTACGGAAGCTACGCCTCGCCGCTGCGGGTGGCGCAGAACCGCAGCCCCGGCTACGACCGCCGGACCTACGCGATGCCGGCGAGGCCGGGCGCCGACGTCACCCTGGCGCTGCCCGACACCGCCGTACCGGCCCGCTCCTTCACCGCCGAGGCCACGGTGCGAGTGCCGGCCGGACAGTCCCCGGCATCCCGGCTGAAAGCCGCGCTCACGCTGCCGGACGGCTGGAGCGCCGACGCCACGAGCCCCGCCACGGTGGAGCGTCTGCTCCCCGGGAAGTCGGCCGCCTTCACCTGGCGGGTGCGGCCGCCGGCCGGTGCGCTGCCGTCCGCCTCGGCCCTCACCGCCACCGTGCGCTACGTGCAGCGCGGACGGCCGGCCACCGGCAGTGACGAGCGCGTCATCGGCGCGGTCCCACCGGCCCCCAAGGCGGGCGAGACCGCCGTGAGCGAGCTGCCGTTCCTGTCGTCCACCAACGGCTGGGGCCCAGTGGAGCGTGACACCAGCGTCGGCGAACAGGCCGCCGGGGACGGCCGCCCGATCACCATCGCGGGCGTCACCTATCCGAAGGGCCTGGGCGCCCACGCGGTCAGCGACGTGCGGCTCTACCTCGGCGGCGCGTGCACGCGCCTGACCGCCTCCGTTGGCGTCGACGACGAGACCGGCGGAGCGGGGACCGTGGTCTTCTCCGTCGTGGCCGACGGCAAGACCCTCGTCACCACCCGGACGATCAAGGGCGGACAGACCGCCGTACCGATCGACGTCGACCTGACCGGCGCCCAGACCGTCGACCTGAAGGCCGACGACGCCGGCGACGGCAACGGCAGCGACCACGGCGACTGGGGGACACCGACCGTGACCTGCGGCTGAGCACGCTCCGGGCCGGCCGAGCGGATCCCGGGGTGCGGATCCCGGGGTCCGCGCGCACGGTGGTAGAGGGGCCGCCGCCCTGCGCGCGGCGCGGCGACCGCTCACCCGACCTCCGTACGACGGGAGCATCCGCCATGGCCAAGACGAAGAAGACGCCCGGTGGGAAGGACCCCGCCGAGGGCGACAAGGTCGCCTGGCGCAGTCACGGCAGTGAGACCTCCGGCACCGTCGAGAAGAAGATCACGGAGCGGACCGAGGCGGCGGGCCGCACGGTGGACGCCTCGCCGGACGAGCCGCAGTACGAGGTGCGCAGCGACAAGTCCGGCCGTACGGCCGTGCACAAGCCGTCCGCCCTCAAGCGGAAGAAGTAGGCCGGCGTGTCCGGCCGTGACGACCACCGCGAGACCCGGGACGCCTTCCGGGACCTGGTGAACATGACCCCGTCCGCGCTGGAGAAGTGGCTGGCGACCGAGGAGTCCCGGGCGGCCGGGCAGCACAAGGACGGCGGCGAGTCCACCGGACACGCCTCCGGCCGCGCCATCGTGGAGATCCTCCGCACGGACAACGGCGACCTCTCGGACGCCGACTACGCGCACATGCGCAAGGTGGTCGGCTACATCCGCCGGCACCTGGCGCAGCGGCCGTCCGGAGACGTGCGGGACACCCGGTGGCGCCACTCGCTCATGAACTGGGGCCACGACCCGTCGGACGACCGCTGACCTGCCGGTACGGCACCGGAGGACCTCCCTTCCGGCGGATGCCTACAGTGGAAGGGTGGCTTCCCCTTCAGACCCCTTCGGCGCGGCGCGCACGAGGAACCCCTCCGCCGGCTCCGACGACGACCCGGACACCCTGTTCGGCCTCGACGCGCTGGACGCCGCCCCGCGGGCGGCGGGCGCACCGGAGGGCGGGCGGGAACCGGCGGACCGCTTCCCGTTCCGCGCCTCACCGGCCGCCCGCCGTCTGCTGCCCGTCCGCACGGTGTACGCCGAACCGGCCGCCGCGGCCTCCCCGCGCGGCCGGCAGGTCCTCGCCCGCTTCCCGGACGCCACCGTGATCGAGGTGGACTCCCACTGGCGCATCCCGGGCCTGCACGGCAACGAGGGGAACGTCGAACGCTGGGTGCGCGTGAAGGGCGAGACGCTGGTCCTGGGCGAGAAGAAGACGCTGACCACCCGGCCCAACGGACGCTCCGCCGACTGGATCGCCCCGGGTGCCTCCAACGGCTGCGCCATGGCGTGCGCCTACTGCTACGTGCCCCGCCGCAAGGGCTACGCCAACCCCGTCACCGTGTTCACCAACATCGACGCCGTCATCGCCGCCCTGGGCCGCCACATCGCGCGCCAGGGACACAAGCCGGAACCCAACCAGTGCGACGCGTCGGCGTGGGTCTACGACATCGGGGAGAACGGCGACTGCTCCGTGGACGCGCTGATCAGCGACAACACCGCGGACCTCGTGGAAGCCTTCCGGCGGTGGCCCACCGCGAAGGCCTCGTTCGCCACCAAGTTCGTCAACCCGGACCTGCTGTCGCTCGACCCGCGGGGCCGTACCCGGATCCGGTTCTCCCTGATGCCCGCGGCGGACGCCCGGCTGCTGGACCTGCGCACGTCGCCGGTGGGCGACCGGATCGCCGCCGCGGCGGACTTCCTGGACGCGGGGTACGAGGTCCATTTCAACCTCTCCCCGGTGGTGCTGCGCCCCGGCTGGGAAGCGGACTGGGCCGAGCTGCTCCGCCGGCTGGACGACGTCCTGCCCGACCGGGTCAAACGGCAGGCGGCGGCAGAGGTGATCATGCTGACGCACAACCGGGACCTGCACGAGGTCAACCTGGGCTGGCACCCCCGCGCCGAGGAGGTGCTCTGGCAGCCCGGCATCCAGCAGGGCAAGCGCTCCGAGAGCGGGGCGCTGAACGTCCGCTACACCAACCGGGTCAAGGCGGAGGGTGTGGCCACCCTGCGCGACCTGGTGGCGGCGCACGCTCCCTGGCTGCGCATCCGGTACGCCTTCTGATCCGCGGTGCCCGCGCACGGTCCGGGCCGCCGCGCCGCCAGCCTCTTCCGGTACCGGCGCAGACGGCCGGGCCGCGCGGCGTCTCTGCGGGCCGGATCGGACCCGTCCGCCGCGCCAGGTGGCCCGAACGGCCCTGTCGGGTACCCGGTGCCCTGGTGGACAGTGGGCCGTACAGAGGCCGGCCCCGTCACACCGTGAGCGCCGCCCCGGCAAGGGAGGAACCCGGATGTCCCTCGACACGCAGCAGGCGCCCGACCGGCCGGGGGAGGAAGAGCTGAGGTCGCTGGACGCCCACTGGCGCGCCGCGAACTACCTGGCCGTCGGCCAGATCTACCTCCTGGCCAACCCCCTGCTGACCGAACCCCTGCGGCCCGAGCACGTCAAGCCGCGGCTGCTGGGCCACTGGGGCACGTCTCCCGGTCTGAACCTGGTGTACACGCACCTCAACCGGGTCGTCCGGGCGCGCGGCCTGGACGCCCTGTGCGTCTGGGGCCCCGGCCACGGCGGACCCGCGGTCCTGGCCAACTGCTGGCTGGAGGGGTCGTACACCGAGACGTACCCGGACGTCACCCGGGACGCGGCCGGCATGGCCCGGCTGTTCCGGCAGTTCTCCTTCCCGGGCGGGGTGCCCAGCCATGTCGCTCCCGAGACGCCGGGCTCGATCCACGAGGGCGGTGAACTCGGGTACTCCCTCTCCCACGCCTACGGCGCCGCCTTCGACCACCCGGACCTGCTCGTCGCCTGCGTGATCGGGGACGGTGAGGCGGAGACGGGACCGCTGGCCGCTGCCTGGCACTCGAACAAGTTCCTCGACCCGGTCCACGACGGCGCCGTCCTGCCCATCCTGCACCTGAACGGCTACAAGATCGCCAACCCGACCGTCCTGGCCCGGCTGCCCGAGGCCGAGCTCGACGAGCTGCTGCGCGGCTACGGCCACGATCCGGTCCACGTCACCGGCGACGACCCCATGTCCGTCCACCGCGCGATGGCCGCCGCCATGGACACCGCGCTCGACCGCGTCGCGGCGATCCAGCGCGCGGCTCGTGCGGAGGGAGTCACCGAGCGGCCGCGCTGGCCGGTGATCGTGCTGCGCACGCCGAAGGGGTGGACCGGCCCGGCGGAAGTCGACGGGCTGCCGGTGGAGGGCACCTGGCGGTCCCACCAGGTGCCGCTGTCCGAGGTCCGGGACAACCCCGAGCACCTGCGGCAGCTGGAGCACTGGCTGCGCTCCTACCGGCCCGGGGAACTGTTCGACGAGCACGGCGCCCCGCGCCCGGACGTGCTGGCCTGCATCCCGGGGGGCGCCCGCCGGCTCGGCGCCACCCCGTATGCCAACGGCGGTCTCCTGGTGCGCGAGCTGCCTCTGCCGCCGCTGGAGAAGCACGCCGTGGAGGTCGACAAGCCCGGCGCCACCCTGCACGAGCCGACGCGCGTCCTCGGCGACCTGCTCGAAGACGTCATGCGGGCGACTGCCGGCCGCAGGGACTTCCGCCTCGTCGGGCCCGACGAGACCGCCTCCAACCGGCTCCAGGCCGTCTACGCGGCCAGCGGCAAGGCCTGGCAGGCGGACACCCTGCCGGTGGACGAACACCTCGACCCGCACGGCCGGGTCATGGAGATCCTCTCCGAGCACACCTGCCAGGGCTGGCTGGAGGGCTACCTGCTCACCGGCCGGCACGGGCTGTTCTCCTGCTACGAAGCCTTCGTGCACATCGTCGACTCCATGGTCAACCAGCACATCAAGTGGCTGCGCACCACCCGTAGCCTGCCGTGGCGCGCTCCCATCGCCTCCCTCAACTACCTGCTGACCTCGCACGTGTGGCGGCAGGACCACAACGGCTTCTCCCACCAGGACCCCGGCTTCGTCGACCACGTCCTCAACAAGAGTCCCGAAGCCGTCCGGGTCTACTTCCCGCCGGACACCAACACCCTCCTGTCCGTCGCCGGCCACGTCCTGCGCAGCCGGGACTACGTCAACGTCGTCGTGGCCGGCAAACAGCCCTGCTTCGACTGGCTGACGAGGGAGGAGGCCGAGGTCCACTGCGCGCGGGGCGCCGGCATCTGGGAGTGGGCCGGCACCCAGGACGGCACCCGGGAACCGGACGTGGTGCTCGCCTGCGCGGGCGACGTACCCACCCAGGAGAGCCTGGCCGCGGCCCAGTTGCTCCGCCGCCACCTGCCCGGTCTGGCCGTGCGCGTCGTCAACGTCGTCGACATCGCCCGGCTGCTGCCGCACGGGGAACACCCGCACGGCATGAGCGACTTCGAGTACGACGGTCTGTTCACCGCCGACAAGCCGGTGATCTTCGCCTACCACGGCTACCCGTGGCTCATCCACCGCCTGGCCTACCGCCGCGCCGGACACCCGCACCTGCACGTGCGCGGGTACAAGGAGATCGGCACCACGACCACCCCGTTCGACATGGTGGTCCGCAACGACCTCGACCGCTACCGCCTCGTCATGGACGTCATCGACCGTGTCCCCGGTCTCGCGGTCCGCGCGGCGGCCGTACGCCAGCGGATGGAGGACGCCCGGCAGCGCCACCACGTCTGGATCAGGGAGCACGGCGTGGACCTGCCCGAGGTCGCCGACTGGACGTGGGACGGCTGAACCAGGACGCCACCGGGCCGCCGGCGCGTCCGGGTCAGGACGCCCAGGCGTCCGCGGCAGGCCTGAGCACGTCCCTGCACCAGGTGCGGAAGTCCGTCGGGGTCGGTTCGGCGGCCGCCCAGTCCGCGTCGTAGATGCCGTGGTCCTGCGCGGCCAGCATCTCGGTCAGGTCCCTGACCGCCCGGTCGCCGGCGCCCCGGGAGCGGAGCAGCGCGGCGTAGTCCTCGATGCCCACCCGGCGGTAGGCGACCGGGCGCCCGAGTTCCTCGGTCATCACCCGGGCCATTCCGTCCGGGGTCAGCCGGTCCGGGCCGAACACGGGGAGGTTCTCCCGTCCGGCCCAGGACAGGTCGGTGAGCAGCCCGGCGGCGGTGTCGGCGATGTCCCGCGTCGAGACCGTAGCCAGGGGCAGGTCGCCGGCGCAGGTGAGGGTGAACGTGCCCTGGCCGCGGATGTCGTCGAGCTGCCGCAGGAGGTTCTCCATGTAGAAGGGCATGGACAGCGCCCGGTAGGCCGCGGGAGCGTCGCCGAGTACGGCGTCCATCGCGAAGGCCGCGGAGAGCAGGCCGGCCGGGGCCGGCCAGCCGTGTCCGGCGCTGGAGACCCCGACGACGTGGCCGACACCGTGGCGGGCGACGGCGGCGGCGCCCGCCCGGGCGAAGCGGAGGTAGTGCTCCTCGGCGCCGGCCGCCCGCGGGTCGGGCGGGACGAGCCAGAACAGTGCGCGGGCCCCGGGCAGTGCCTTGTCGAGCACGGCCGGGTCGTCGTGCGAGCCCTCGACGGTCTCGACCCGCTCGCGGACCGCGTCGTCCAGCCGTGCGGCGTCACGGACGACGACCCGGACCTGCTCGTCCCGGTCGAGCAGCCGGCGGACCAGCCGGCCGCCGATCTGTCCTGTGGGTGTGGTGACGACGATCATTGCCCCTCCATAACCTGAACCTGAACTCCGGTTCCGAATGTAGAGGCGACCCCTGTACGCCGTCAACTAGACTGAAACGACCATGACCGCTCCCGAACGCCCGCTGCGCGCCGACGCCCGGCGCAACCGCGAGGCCGTCCTCGACGCCGCCGGTGAACTGTTCGCCCGGCGGGGCGACGCCGTGCAGATGGACGAGATCGCCGAGCGCGCCGGCCTGGGCGTGGGCACCCTCTACCGGCACTTCGCCGACAAGCAGGCGCTGCTCGCCGCGATCATCGGCCGCCGGTTCGAGGCGGTGACCGCCCTGGCCCGCGCCGCCGACGAGTCCGAGGACCCCTGGACGGCGTTCGAGACGCTGCTGTACGGCTATCTGGCGTCCGCGGCGGCCGACGCCGGTTTCCGCTTCGCCGTGCTCGGGCCGGGGGAGCCGAGCTGGAACCACATCGCCGCCGAGAAGACGGACTTCGCGGCGATCATCGAACGCATCGTGCGGCGCGCCGTCGACGCCGGGTGCCTGCGCGCGGACTTCGGCGCCGGGGACTTCGTGCTCATCGCGCGGGGCGCCATGGCGAACATGACCGGCGCCGACGACTGGCGCAGGTACGTCGCCCTCGTCCTGGAGGGCGTCCGCGGCCCCGCACGCTGACCCGCGCCGCGCACGTCGTCCCCGCTCGGCGCCCCCGTGCCCGCGCAGCGCCTCCCGCCCGACCCGCTGGTCCCGGCGGCACCACGCGCGAGGGCCGAACCTGCGGCCCCGGTCCCGGCGGCACCGCGCGAGGCCGAACCCGCGGCCCCGGTCCCGTCGCGGGTGGCCGCGGGCGCGGGAACGGGAATACGGCCCGGCCGCCGCCGCGTTCGTCTGCTTCATGGACGGACAGTCGTCGGCGCGCGTCGTCGCGAACGCCTCGTGCGGGACGCTGACCGAGCCGCGCCGCGGCTCGTGGCCGGCGCGCACGGTGCGCGCCGGTCTCGTCCGGCGCCGTGTCCAGGAGCCGGCGCAGCACACCGCGGGCCGTGGGCCGTCACAGGAGGGAGACGCGAGGCGATGACGCTTCGTCAGTTCGAGTACGCCCTGGCGGTGGCCGAGGCGGGCTCGGTGACGGCGGCGGCGGAACTGCTGCGTGTCGCCCAGCCGTCGGTGTCCCAGCAGATCCGCAGCCTGGAGCGGGACCTCGGCGTGACGCTGTTCGTCCGCACACCGGCCGGGCTGGTGCCCACCGCGGTCGGCCGCGCGTTCCTGCGCGACGCGGAGGTCGCGGTGCGGGCGGCGCGGCGGGCCCGGGCGACAGCGCGGGCCGGTGCCGACGAGCTGGAGGGCGAGCTGGTGGTCGCGGCCCAGATGGGACTGGGCACGCGCCAACTCCCGGGCGCCCTCAAGGCGTTGCGCCGCCGGTTCCCGCGCCTGGAGATCACCGTCTTCGAGGAGGCGGACCCCGCCGAGCTGGAGCGGCTGGCCCGCCGGGGCGTGGTGGACCTCGGCCTGGTCGGCGGGCCGTGCGAGGAAGAGCTCTACGAGGGCCACCACCTCGGCGACGAGGAGTTCGTCGTGGTGCTCAGCCCCGCGCACGCGCAGCTCGCCGCGGACCGGGTCGAGCTGCGCGAGCTGGCGCGGGAGCCGTGGATCAGGTTCGACCAGGCCAGCGCGCTCGACGAGGTGCTGCGGGACGTGCTGCGGGACAACGAGCTGGCCCCGGCCACGTTCGCCCGCGTCTCCCAGACGGTGACGGCGGTGCGCTGGGCCGCCCACGGGCTGGGCGTGACGCTCGTGCCGGCCTCCGCGGTGCCTCCCGGATTCGAGCACCTCACGCGGCCCGTCCTGCCCGCCGTCTCCATGCCCACCGTCGCCGCGATCCGGCCCGGCGCGGGCCCGGCGGAGATGGCTCTGCTCGCCTTCCTGCGCCAGGAGACCTGGTATGCGACCGGCTTCTCCGGCAACGGACCGGCGCCTGACCGCAATTGGGTGATGTCCCCGCCCGCCGCGAACTCGGTGCCCGTGGTGTGAGCGGGTTCCGCACGGCGCGTTCTCGCGCCGTACCCGGCGTCCGTCTCCAGGCTCCCCGCCCCTTCGCCCGGAGCCGCCGTCCGCTGCGCCGGCGTCAGCCCACCGGGAACTCCCCGCCGTCCACGGTCAGGTTCCTGCCGGTCAGCCAGCTCGCCCGGTCCGACACGAGGAACAGCACCGCGTCGGCGATGTCGTCGGGCCGGCCCTCACGCCCCAGCGGAGGCGCGGTGATGTCCTGGCCGGGCCCCTCGCTCAAACTCGCCCACTCCTCGCGCGTCGCCTCGCCGCCCGGGGTGGCGGTCCTGCCCGGGGACACGGTGTTGACCCGCACTCCGAACGGGGCCAGTTCCAGGGCAAGTCCCCGGCTGTAGTTCTCCAGCGCCGCCTTCGCCGCCGTGTAGTGGAGGAACGGCGGTGCCGAGGTCGGAACGGCGGCCGAGGAGACGTGTACGACCACACCCGAGCGCCGTTCGCGCATCCCCGGTGTCAGCAGCGAGTCCAGCCGCACCGCGGCCAGGTAGTTCAGGTCCAGCTGGTCCTGCCACTCCTCGTCGGGGATGGCCCAGGCGTGCGGGAACGGCCGCGCTCCGCCCGCGTTGTCGACCAGGATGTCCACCCCGCCGAGCGCTGCCTGCGCGGCCTCGGCGATCGCCTCCGCTCCGGCCCGTGTCCGCACATCGGCCTCCACGAAGGCGGCGCCCTCCGGCACCGTGCTCGTCTTCGACCTGGCGGTCGTGAGCACCTCGGCGCCCGCGTCCAGGAGCCGGCGCACGACGGCCGCGCCGATACCGCGCGAACCGCCCGTGACCACGGCTCGCTTCCCCGCCAGTTCCCGCGTTCCCGCGTCATTCCCGGCTGTCGTCATGCCACTGTCCTTTTCCCTCGTCTACGGGTCCGCTCGGCCTGACAAAGGGCGGCACTCAGAAGGCTCTTGGTCCGGAAGGACCGGGGAGCACGTCCCGCCTGGCCGAGCTGTTTCACCGTAGGTCCGGGGCGGAGAGAGGGGCAAAGACGAAAAGTGAGCAGGTGCTATAGGGGTTTCCTATGGCAGCCGCCGGTGATGCGGGCGAGTCGGGCCGCGCACAACGCGCTGACCGCGATGAACCTCCGGGACGAAGCACAGGGGCTCGTCGCGGAGGTTCATCGCGGTCAGTGGTCCGCGTCGGGTGTCGGAACCGTTCGACGTCAGCGGGTTATGCGTGACGGTGCGAGTGTCGGTTGCCGGTGACGGCGCGGTAGATGGCGAGCAGGATGAGAGAGCCGACGATGGCGGCGATCCAGGTGGAGAGGTCGAAGAACCCGTCGATGGAGTCGACGCCGAAGATCACCTTGCCGAGCCAGCCGCCGAGCAGACCGCCGACCACGCCGATGAGCATGGTGATGATGATGCCGCCCGGGTCCTTGCCCGGCATGATGGCCTTGGCGATGGCGCCGGCGAGCAGACCGATGATGATCCAAGCGAGGATGCCCATGGTGTGCGTCTCCCTCTCGTCGTAATAAAGGATGTGTTAGTTCTCCGTGTATACCGTCGGCGCCGATGCAAACGTCTTCTTTCCCTCACGGTCCGTCAGCTTCTGAAATGAGGGGCTGCGCGGCGCCGCCGAGAAGCCCCGCCTTCACCGGCACCCTGGCCGCTCTGCTGGACAGGCACCGGGCGTCGGACTGAAGTACCGGTGCCCGGCGGACCGTGATGCGCTCAGGCCGGCGGTCGGGCGGCGGCGCTCACGGCCTGGTGGACGGCGCGGGCCACGCGTGCGCCCCACAGGGAGCGGGGACCGGCGAAGGCGTGGGTCTCGTCGCCGGCGCCCGGGGCGCGGGCGGCCACGCACACGGCGTCCGTGGGGGTGCCTGAGCAGTCGTAGCCGGCGCCGAGCAGCGCCTGCACCTTCGCTTCGGTGGCGGTGGCCACGGCGTTGACCAGGGCCGCGTCGGTCAGCGCCACCGGCAGCGCGACCAGGATGTTGACCGTGCCGGGCCGCGCCGCCACGGGCGTGCCCTCCGCCGGGGAAGCGGCCCAGCCGCGCACCCCGAGCCCCGCGGTGGCGACCGCCTCCACACCGCCGTCGTACGCGTGGCCGTACGCCTGGACGTCGGCGGCCGTCATCAGCCCGACCCCCGGCCCGCAGGCACCGGCGTCCGCGGCCAGCTCGGCGAGGTGCCGGTCCGGATCGGTGCGCCGGTAACCGTGCGACACCTGGGCGTTGAGCACCCAGGAGCGTTCCCCGATCCCTCCGCCGAGCACGGCGCTGCTGATCATCCGCCAGCCCTCGCCCGCCCGCCACAGCAGGCTGTGCAGCCGTTCCCCGTCCTCGGCGCGGGCGTACTGCCGCACCCTGAGCAGCCCGGTGGCGGGGCGGGCGGGCGGAACGACGGCGGTCACCGGACGGGTACTCCTTACGGGTCGCGAACCAGCCGATCCTACGACGCACCGGCCGGCCCGGGCGTGGCGGCGCCCGTGCCGGGGCCCGCGTGGGTCCGCTGTGGCGGGGGAGCGGTGTGCTGCCCACTCGGCAGCGCACCGCCGGACGCACCGGGCCGTCCTCCAGTACGGGACCGGGTGGTGCCGTCTTCCGGTACGGGACCGGGCGGTGCCGTCCTCCCGGTCAGTGCCGCAGGACCGCCCGGACGAGGGCCCGCGCCGCCGTTTCGATGTCCTGGGCCGTACTCCGGCGGCCAAGGGACAGGCGCAGCGCGCCGAGGGCCCGGTCCGGGGCGAGGCCCATGACGGGACACGGCGTGCATGGCTCCATGGAACAGCGTGACGGCGGCCCGGGCGCGCTGACCACGCGGGGCAGGGCGGGTGCATATTAGGATCACCTGCTCATGGACACGGGCGTGGGAAGTGAGATGATCGCCGTCCCGCCGGGACAGGTGACGCTGTCGGACCGGCGGACGGAACGCAGTTGGCCGGTGCGGCTCGCGCCCTACCGGTTGGCGGCGTTCCCGGTCACTCAGGCGCTGTACGCGGAGATCACCGGAAGGCGGCCGGGAACCTCGCCGGGGGACCGGCTGCCCGTGGAGGGTGTCTCCTGGTGGGACGCGGTCCGGTTCTGCAACGCCCTGTCGCAGCGGGACGGGTTCACGCCCGCCTACCGCTTCCCCGCCGAGGGCGAGGGTGTCGAGTGGGATGCGTCCGCCGAGGGGTACCGGCTGCCGACCGAGGCCGAGTGGGAACACGCCTGCCGGGCCGGGACGACCGGACCGCGCCACGGGCCGCTCGACGAGGTCGCCTGGTACCGCGGCAACTCGGAGGAACGCCCGCACGACGTGGGCGGCAAGCGGCCGAACCCGTGGGGCCTGCACGACATGCTCGGCAACGTCTGGGAGTGGTGCTGGGACGTCTACGACGCCGAGGTCTACGGCACCTACCGGGTGCTGCGCGGCGGTGGCTGGTTCGACGAGCACTGGAGCTGCCGGGCCTCCGTACGCCGCCGCAGCCACCCGACGTTCCAGGTGGACGACGTGGGCTTCCGCCTCGCACGCTCTGCCGGAGGCTGACCCTCGCGCCCGCGCGGTGTCCGGCACCCGGCATCCCGCGAAACCGCCGCCAAACGGCCGCCCGGCCGGGGGCCCGGCGTCGCGGCGCCCCCGCGTCCTCGCGTCCCCGGGTGACCGGCGGACGCGCCGCACCGTCCGCGATATGACAGCGGGTCACTTTCTGATTACGCTGCGCATGTGATCCGGTCATGGGGCAGCGACGGCGGGCGCGCGGGACGTTCTCGGCGCGCCGCCCTGCTGCTCGGGCTGGTCCTGGTGATCGCCGCCCATCTCACCGGCGCGGTGCACGCCTGCTCCTTCGCCGGATCCGACCCGACTCCCGTGCTGGCACAGGTGGTTGCGTACGCGGCGGACGCCACCGACGGCACCGGTCCGACCGCGCCGCCCCGGCACCGGCACGCGGCGGACGGTCATTCCGACCACACGGCGGACCGGCCGCGCGCGGCCCTGGACGCCACCGGGCTCGGCGACGGGGCGCACCAGCCGCTGTCTCCCGCCGGGACGCGCGGTCACCCGGCGCATACCGGGTGGCGCGGCTCCTCGGGTGGCGCCCACTCCCGCGCGTACCGCCCCGCGCTCCCGCCCGTCCGCGTACTGCGGCAGTAGACCTGCGTCCGCGCGCCCGAACCCACCCGCGCACGGAGCGCGCCCGCGCGCGACGGCTCCGTCCACGGGTCGGAGTGCGCCGCGCACCGTGGTCCCGTTCACGCATCGGAACGCACCCGCGCGCCCTGGTTCCGTCCACGGGCCGGAGTGCGCCCGCGCGCCCCGGCTCCGTCCACGGACCGGAATGCGCCCGCGTGCCCCGGACCCGTCCCGCAACCGGAGCGCGCCCGCGCTCCGCGAACCCGGCCGCAGGCCCGAATCCGCCCGCGCGCACACCCCCAGGCCGAACGCGCCCGCGCCTCGAACCGGCCCAAAGCCGAACGCGCCGGCCTTACCCGGGCCCGCCCTACCCGGACCCCGCCCCGGCCGTGGCGCGCCCGTGCCCTGCGGACCCGCCCCCGCCGTGGCCCGCTCCTCGCGGGGTCACCCGGACCGGAGCGTGCCCGCGCGTCATGCCCCCGCTCGTCGGTCGCGGCGCGTCCACGCGTCGTGTTCCCACCCGGACAGCGCCCGCCGTACCACCGCCGGGCGCGAAGGAGCCGTACCTCATGCATCCGACCCCGCCCCCGCCCCCGATCCCGCCCGTGCCGTCGCGTGGCCGCGCGCCGCGTCCGCCGGCCGCCCGGCACCCCGCCCAACTCGTCGGCGACACCCCGGTCCTGTGGGTGGACGAACCCTTCGCCCCGCCCGGCCGCGGCTTCCACGCCAAGCTGGAGGGCGCCAACCCGGGCGGCCTCAAGGACCGGCCCGCGTTGCACATGGTCCGCGAGGCCCGGCGCCGCGGCGACCTCGTGCCCGGCGCGCCGATCGTCGAGTCTTCCAGCGGCACGCTCGGCCTCGGCCTCGCCCTGGCCGGACTCACCTACGGCCACCCCGTCACCGTCGTCACCGATCCCGGTCTGGAACCTCCCGTGGCCCGTCTGCTCGCCGCGCTCGGCGCACGGGTCCTCACGGTCACCACGCCGCACCCGCGGGGCGGCTGGCAGGAGGCGCGCCGCGTGCGGGTCGCCGCCCTGTTGGCCCGCACCCCGGACGCGTACTGCCCCGACCAGTACCGCAATCCCGACAACGCCGCCGCCTACCGGCCCCTCGCGGCCGAGCTGATCGCCCAACTCGGCCGGATCGACGTGCTGGTGACGGCGGTCGGCACGGGCGGGCACTCCGCCGGCGTCTCCGCCGTGCTGCGCGAGACCTTCCCCCGGCTCACGCTCATCGGGGTGGACGCGGTCGGGTCGGTGATCTTCGGGCAGCCCCCGGGGCCGCGGCTGATGCGCGGCCTGGGTTCCGGCATCCATCCGGACAACGTCGACTACGCGGCCTTCACCGAGGTCCACTGGGTGGGCCCGGCCGAGGCCGTCTGGGCCTGCCGCCGCCTCGCCCGCCGGCACTACGTCTGCGGCGGCTGGAGCGTCGGCGCGGTGGCGCTGGTGGCCGGGTGGGCGGCGCGGACGTATCCCGCCGGGACCACGATCGCCGCCGTCTTCCCCGACGGCCCGCACCGCTACCTCCAGACCGTCTACGACGACACCTGGTGCCGTGACCACGGACTCCTCGGACGGACGCCGCCGGCGGAGCCCGACGACATCGCCACGCCCGACGCCCGCGCGGTGACCCGGTGGACCCGGTGTGCCCGGGTCCGCGACCCGCTCGCGCGCGACCTGGCGAAGGCGGGTGCCCGGTGAAGCGGCTGTGGGCCCAGGCGGCCTCCTTCGACCGGCCGGCCCGGCTGCTGATGGTCAACCAGTTCGCCATCAACCTCGGGTTCTACATGCTGATGCCGTACCTGGCCGACCACTTGTCCCACGGCCTGGGCCTCGCCGCCTGGGCCACCGGACTGGTGCTGGGGGTGCGGACCTTCTCGCAGCAGGGCATGTTCCTCGTCGGCGGCACCCTCGCCGACCGCTACGGCTGCAAGCCGATGATCCTCACCGGATGCGCCCTGCGCTCGGTCGCCTTCGTCCTGCTGGCGGTGGCGAGTTCCCTGCCCGCCCTGATCGCGGCCTCGGCCCTGACCGGGCTGGCGGGCGCGCTGTTCAACCCGGCCGTGCGCGCCTATCTCGCGGCGGACGCCGGCGAGGAGCGGCGGGTGGCGGCGTTCGCCGCCTTCAACGTCTTCTACCAGGCGGGCATCCTGGTCGGCCCGCTCGCCGGACTGGCCCTGCTGGCCTGGGACTTCACCGCCGTGTGCACGGTCGCCGCGCTCATCTTCGGCGCCCTGGCCGTACTGCAGTCCCGTGCCCTGCCCGCCCGGCCCCCGGCCGGCCGGGGCGCGGAACCCGCCTGGCGCGCGGTCGCCGCCGACTGGCGCGCCGTAGCCGCCAACCGGCCCTTCGTGCTGTTCGCGGCGGCCATGAGCGGCTCGTACGTGCTGGCCTTCCAGGTGTACCTGGCCCTGCCGCTGCACGCCCGCGCGCTGTTCGGCAGCCGGACCGGCACGGTCACCGGCGCCGTCTTCGCCGCCTCGGCGCTGGCCGCGCTGGCGGGGCAGCTAAAACTGACCGCCTGGGCCGAGCGCACCCTGCCCGGGCCGCGGGCCGTCGCCTACGGGCTGGCGCTGATGGGCACCGCCTTCCTGCCGCTGCTGCCGCGGACCCACGGCGCCCTCGCCGGGCTGGCCGCCCTGACCGGCTGCGCGGTGCTGCTGGCCTGGGGCGGGGCCCTGCTCTACCCGTTCGAGATGGACACCGTCGTACGGCTCTCCGGCGACCGGCTCGTCGCCACCTACTACGGCGCCTACAACACCGCCTCCGGCATCGCGGTCTCGCTGGGCAACCTGGCCGTGGGAGCGCTGTTCGACACGGGACTGCGCTGGCTGCCGTGGGCCGCGCTGACCGCCACGGGACTCGGCTGCGCCACCGTGGTCGCACGGCTGCACCGGGCCGGACGACTGGCCGTACGGCCCGTCGCGGCGGCCGGATGACCCGGCCGGCGGAGAGTGACCGGACCGGCCCGGAGGCGATCCTCGCGGCAACTCGTGCGGCCCGTCCGTGCGTTCGCATGCCGCGCCGGGCGGTGCCGGCCGGTCGCGGGTGCTTCGTGCGGGCCGTGGGTATCGTCCCGTGGGGAGCGCGCCGCCCGGCGGGGCCTCCCTCGGGAGAGGGAAGGGAAGCGGAGCCATGGCGGGGCAGAAGACGCACAAGGACGACGTGATGGCGCGGCTCCGCCGCATCGAGGGCCAGGTCCGCGGCCTCCAGCGGCTCGTGGCGGAGGACACCTACTGCATCGACGTCCTCACGCAGGTGTCCGCGGTGACCCGCGCCCTGCAGTCGTTCGCCCTGCGGATGCTGGACGAGCACATGGCCACCTGCGTCAGCACCGCGGTCGCGGAAGGCGGCGAGGAGCGGCAGCGCAAGCTGAAGGAGGCGTCCGACGCGATCGCCCGCCTGGTGCGCTCCTGAGGGCGGGTCCCGCGTCCGCCTGAGCGGCACGCGGCCGGAGTCCGGGCGGGCACCGGATCGCCGCGCATCCGGAGAGCCCGCCGTGGTGACGGAAGCGGAACGCGGGCCACCGTACCGGCTCCCGGCCTCTTGACGGGTGTCTGGTCCGTACCTATGGTCTCGTCAACCCGACCGTTCAAGAAGCCGCATGGCGTTCACATATGAGGACGGATCAGATGCAGGACAAGGACATGCCCGCCCGGCGCCGCCGTAGGTCCCCGCGTTCCGCTCTCGCCCTCACGGCGGCGGTCGCCACCCTCGCCGCCGGACTGCTCGCCTGGCCCGGTGCCCGGCGGGCCGAGGCCGCCCCCGTCACGTTCGCCCACCCGGGCGTCACCGTCTCCCGGGCCCAACTCGACTTCGCCCGCGACAAGGTGCTGGCCGGCGCCCAGCCCTGGAAGGGCGCGTACGACCAGATGACGGCGAGCAAGTACGCGAGCCTCAGCCGCACGCCCAAGCCCCGCGCCGTCGTCGAGTGCGGTTCGTACTCCAACCCCAACTACGGCTGCACCGACGAGCGCGAGGACGCGATCGCGGCGTACACCGACGCCCTCGTCTGGTACATCACCCGGGACGAGCGCTACGCCAAGAAGGCCATCGAGCTGATGGACGCCTGGTCCGCCGTGCTCACGGATCACACCAACAGCAACGCGCCGCTCCAGACCGGCTGGGCCGGCTCCTCCTGGCCGAAGGCCGCCGAGATCATCAAGTACACGTACACCGGCACCTGGTCCAACTCCGGCCGCTTCGCGAACATGCTCCGCGACGTCTACCTGCCCGAGGTCATCAAGGGCTCCAACTCCAACGGCAACTGGGAGCTGTCGATGATGGAGGCGGCCGTCGGCATCTCCGTCTTCCTGGAGGACAAGGCGTCGTACGACACCGCCCTGGCGAAGTTCCGCACCCGCACCGCCGCCTATGTGTACCTCGCCTCGGACGGCGACCTGCCGAAGACCGTGCCGAGCCAGAACCTGAACACCCGCGACAAGATCGTCTCCTACTGGCAGGGCCAGTCCACCTTCGTCACCGGACTCACCCAGGAGACCTGCCGCGACTTCACCCACACCGGCTACGGCATCTCCGCGATCTCGCACATCGCCGAGACCAGCCGCATCCAGGGACAGGACCTGTACGGCACCGACGTCGGCGAGCGGCTGCGGCAGGCGCTCGGCTTCCAGGCGAAGTACGAGCTGGGCGCCGCCGTCCCGAGCTGGCTGTGCGGCGGCAGCGTCAACCGGGGCCTGGGCCCGGTCACCGAGGTCGGCTACAACGCCCTGCACAACCGCCTGGGCATCGCCATGACCAACACCGGCACCCTGACCGCGCGGAACCGCCCGGCGGGCAGCGACAACCTCTTCGTCGCCTGGGAGACCCTGACGCACGGCGACAACCCGAACTGAGCGAGCCGGCACCGGGGACGGCGGACCGGCCCGTCAACTCTCCCTGGTCTGGACCGGCTTGGTCCAGTCCGGGTCCGCCCAGCGGGCCGCGTCACCGGGGGCGGGGAGGTCCGGGCGGTAGCCGGGGTCGCGTTCCGCGCGCAGCCGGACACTCGTGTGCAGGACCGCGTCCCCGGGCGGCCGGCGCGAACGGCGGCCGGCCAGGACCCACAACGGGCCGTTGGGGTGCAGGGCGGCGCCGGCGAAGTCCTCGGTCACCGCGCAGGCCTCCGCGTACGCGCCGGGACGGAAGAGCAGGTCCCGGGCGGCGCCGTCCGTGACCCACTTCAGCGGGATGGTGGAGAGCAGCGGAGCGCCCCGGGCGTGCGCGAAGGTGCCGCCGACATCGCAGTGCACCCCGGCGAACCACACCTCCGCCGCGGTCTCGCGCAGCGGCTCCGGACGCCGGGACACCAGGAACTCCCGGAAGGGACGCCGCCGTTCGTCGAGCGAGACGGCGTGCCGGACGCGGGCCGCGTTGGGCAGCTGGTGCGTGTACGGCCAGTGCAGCGTGCCCGGGCGCAGGAGCCCCGCCGCCTTCACCGTGTCCCAGAGGCCGAGGTAGGCGACGGGCAGCGCGTGGTGCGACACCTGCCGCGGGGCGTTGCGCTTGATCTCCGCCCACAGCGGCTCCCGCTCGGTCCGCCGGCAGAAGGCGTGGGAGAAGCGCGCGACTTCGTGTTCGGCGCGGTCGATGTCGTGGTTGAAGGCGTACTTGCCCACCGCGTAGGGGACGAGGTTCTCCGTGCCCGGCCGCATCAGTCCCGGCTTGTTGAGCATCCCGACCAGCGCGCGGGCGGTGTAGGCGCCCCGGCTGAACCCGAAGACGTACACCCGGTCGCCGGGTTCCCAGTGCCGCATCAGATACGTGTACGCCTCGGCCAGATTGGTGCGCAGCCCGGTACCCAGGGCGAGACCGCAGAGCCGGGACAGCCCGCGGCCCACCGGACCGTGGACCCCGGCCGACGCCATCGTGCCGACCCCGGGGTCGTAGTACAGGAGCTGGCGTGCCGGATCGTCCGCCTCCAGCATCTCGAACAGCCGGACGACGTTGGTCGGATACCGGGCACCGACCTGGTTACCGGTCCCGTCCAGGCACACGACGATGTTCCGGGGCACGGCGGCCTCCCTCGGCTGGGCGGGGCGCCACGGTCAGCCGGCCGGGGAGTCCTGGGCGCCGCCGGTGTCCGGCGGCGTGGACGCGGTGCGCCGCCCCGGCGCGATCTGCCCGGCGAAGGCCTGGAGCGCGGCCGAACTGTTCGGCGGCAGGACGGCCATCAGCCCGAGGTCCTCCGCCTTGCCCAGCGTGTCCGCGGCCTGACTGCTCTCGGGCGCGAGCACCAGGCGCACGTGCCCGTCACCGGATCCGCGCCGGTCCACCGGTGTCACGGCCCCGTGCGTGCCGTCGGGCAGGGTCACCCACAACTGGAAGTCGTCGTAGCGGAAGAAGTCCGCGCCCTTCACCGGCCACGGGTAGTGGTGCTCGCCGGGCACCTTCGGCAGGACGCCCTGGTGGTTGCCGTGGCTCATCGGCACGCAGGCGTTGAACAGGGAGTCCGTCCACGCCTCGACGCCGTCCGCGTCCTCGATCGGTGTGGCCAGCAACTCCTCGGCCTCCTCGTAACCGAGGTCCCGCAGCGCGCCCAGCGTCTCCGGGAAGGCGGCCACGAGTGTGGCGGCGTCCCGGCGCAGCCGGTCGGTCTTCGCCGGCTCGGCGCAGAACTGCATGCTCCACTCGATGCCGACCCGGGCCCGGTACATCCGCCAGCCGTCACCCGTCATCACCCACAGACTGCCTCCGTGGTGCATCTCCCAGCGCTCGGACCCGCTGGGCCGGGGCCCGTACGGCAGGTCCGCGTCGTCGATCTGGTCGAGGATCTTGTGGGCGGTCCGCTTCGCCGCCCGGAAGAACGGCGACTCGAAGCGCTTGGGATGTTCGACCAGCCGGATCCGCCAGGGATGGTTCTCCGACTCGGTGCCGCCCAGGGTGAGGGTGTCGGGCATCGGGGCCGTGGGTGCAGTGCCGGCGCGGGTCATGGCGCCCTCCTCGTGCCGCCCCGCGGCCCGGGATACGGCCCGCGGTGCCGGGTTCCCCCTAGGGCCTGTCGTTCGGATCGTGCCGGGCTCGCGGGCCCTGGCAGCGTGCAAAAGACCCTACGTCCATCCTGCGCCCGCCGGCGCGCGTTTTCGACCCGGCGCGGCGATCACCGCGGCCCGCGCGGCCGCTTCCGCCCGGGCCTGCCGCCGGGAAGCCCGCGCCCGCCTGCGGCCGGGCCGCAGGCGGGCGGGTAAGGGAAGACGGGGTCGCGGGCGGGCGGGTACGGGGAGACCGCGTCGCGTAAAAGGCACCGCCCCTTCGCTCCGCCGCCCGGTACGCGCCGGACGGTGACCGCCGCCGACAGCCCTCCCGGAGGAGACCCGCCGGCCCGGTCACGGCCGGCGCCGGGCGGGCCGGCCTCTGCGTCCCGGGGTGCCGGTGGTCACAGGGCCGACCCCGCGTCACCGGGCGCGATCCGGCCGCGCCACGCGCCGGACTCGGCGCCGTGCTCCTCGATGTACTCCTTGAACCGCTTCATGTCGCCCTTGACGCGGCGGTCGATCGTGCCGAGCAGGTCCGCCGCCTTCTCCACGGCCCCGCTGGGCTCGACCTCCATCACCAGCTCGACCTTGGTGTGCGAGTCGTCCAGGCGCTCGAAGCGGACACTGCCGCGCTGGCTGGTGTCGCCGGTGACCGTCCGCCAGGTGATCCGCTCGTCGGGCAGCTGGTCGACGATCTCGGTGTCGAACTCGCGCCGGACCCCGCCGATCTTCGTGGTCCAGTGGTTGTGCCGGTCGTCCACCTGGGTGACCTGCTCGACACCTTCCATGAAGTGCGGGAAGTCCTCGAACTGCGTCCACTGGTTGTAGGCGGTGTGCAGGGGGACGTCGACTTCCACCGCTTCCTTGACCGTGCTCATCTGCGTCTCCGTTCTCACTGCTCGACTGTGCTTCGCCCGGCGGGCCCGCGGGGCGGACCCGGGCCGGGACCGACCGGGTACCCGAGGAGCGGACGGTCATGACCGCCGCCGCCGGCCGGCGGACCGCGCCGGCCGTCCCGTGAGGAATCCGGCCCGTTCACGCAACTTGCGCGCACGGCCCTGACGTGGTGTTTTACAGTGTTTGCCACCAGTTCAGGGCAACAGGACCTGTGAGGTATTCGCGAACATGCCGACCGAGACGTTTGAGTTTCAGGTAGAGGCCCGTCAGCTGCTCCAGCTGATGATCCACTCGGTGTACTCGAACAAGGATGTCTTCCTGCGGGAACTCGTCTCCAACGCCTCCGACGCGCTGGACAAACTCCGTCTGGAGAAACTCTGGGACGACTCGCTGGACGCCGATGTGTCCGACCCGCACATCGAGATCGACATCGACAAGGAAGCCCGTACGCTCACCGTGCGGGACAACGGCATCGGGATGTCGTACGACGAGGTCGGGCAGCTCATCGGCACGATCGCCAACTCGGGCACCGCGCAGTTCCTCCAGGAACTGCGGGAGGCCAAGGACAAGGCCGGTGAGGACGGGCTGATCGGCCAGTTCGGCGTCGGCTTCTACTCCGGTTTCATGGTGGCCGACGAGGTCACGCTGCTGACCCGGCGCGCCGGCGAGAGCCAGGGCACCCGCTGGTCCTCGCGCGGCGAGGGCACGTACACGCTGGAGAAGGTGGACGACGCGCCGCAGGGCACCTCGGTCACGCTCCATCTCAAGCCCGCCGACCCGGAGAACCAGCTCCACGACTACACCTCGCCGTGGAAGATCAAGGAAATCGTCAAGCGGTACTCGGACTTCATCACCTGGCCGATCCGCATGGTGCCCGAGAAGCCCGCGAACCCCGAGGGCGCGGACACCGCCGAGGGCGGCGAGGCGCCCGAGCCCGAGACGCTCAACTCGATGAAGGCGCTGTGGGCGCGGCCCCGCGACGAGGTGTCCGACGACGAGTACCACGAGCTGTACAAGCACATCGGCCACGACTGGCGCGACCCGCTGGAGACGATCCGGCTCCAGGCCGAGGGCACCTTCGAGTACCAGGCGCTGCTGTTCCTCCCCGCGCACGCACCCCACGACCTGTTCACCCGCGACGCCAAGCGCGGCGTGCAGCTGTACGTCAAGCGGGTGTTCATCATGGACGACTGCGAGGCGCTGCTCCCGCCGTACCTCCGCTTCGTCAAGGGCGTCGTGGACGCCGCCGACCTCTCGCTGAACGTGTCCCGCGAGATCCTCCAGCAGGACCGCCACATCGAGATGATGCGGCGCCGGCTGACGAAGAAGGTCCTGTCCACGGTCAAGGAGATGATGACCAAGGACACGGAGCGGTACGGCACGTTCTGGCGGGAGTTCGGCACGGTCCTGAAGGAGGGGCTGGTCACCGACGCGGAGAACCGGGACGCCCTCCTCGCCGTCGCCTCCTTCGCCAGCACGCACGACGACACCGAGCCGACCACGCTCAAGCAGTACGTGGAGCGGACGAAGGAAGGCCAGGAGGACATCTACTACCTGACCGGCGAGTCCCGGCAGAGCATCGAGAACTCCCCGCACATGGAGGCGTTCCGGGAGCGCGGCATCGAGGTGCTGCTGCTCACCGACCCGGTCGACGAGGTGTGGGCCGACACCGTCGGCGAGTACGAGGGCAAGAAGCTGCGGTCCGTCGCCAAGGGGCAGATCGACCTCGACGCCAAGGACGAGGACACCGCCGAGGGCGACCGGGAGAAGCAGACCGAGGAGTACGCCGGGCTGCTCGGCTGGATGAAGGAGCAGCTGGACGAGGACATCAAGGAGGTGCGCCTGTCCTCCCGCCTCACCGTCTCCCCGGCCTGCGTCGTGTCCGACGCCCACGACCTCACCCCGGCGCTGGAGAACATGTACCGCGCGATGGGCCAGGAGGTGCCCCGCGCCAAGCGGATCCTGGAACTCAACCCGGACCACCGGCTGGTGAAGGGCCTCAACCAGGCCTACCAGGAGCGCGAGGACCGCACCGGGCTGGTCGAGACCGCCGAGCTGCTGCACGGGCTCGCGGTGCTCGCCGAGGGCGGCCAGCCCAAGGAACCGGCCCGGTTCGTCAAGCTGATGGCGGACCGGCTGGAACGCGCACTGTAGCCACGGCCCCGCCGGTCCGTCTCCGGACGGCCGGCCACGGCCACGGCCACGGGCCGGTACCGGCCACCCCATCTCCGGCCCCGCCCGTCCGTCTCGGGACGGCGGCCGGCCACGGGCCGGTACCGGCCACCTCGCCCGGCTCCGGCGGTCTGTCTCCGGACGGCCGGCCACGGGCCGGCACCGGTCACCTCGCCCGGCCCCGCCGGTCTGTCTCCGGACGGCCGGCCACGGGTCGGCACGGGCCACCTCGCCCGGCTCCGGCCGTCCGTCTCGGGGCGGCCGGCCACGGGCCGGTACCGGCCACCTCGCCCGGCCCCGCCCGTCCGTCCCCAGATGGTCGGCCACGGGTCGGCACCGGCGACCCCTCCCGCCCCGCCCCCGCCGTCACGACGGCGCCGGGGGCGGGGCGGGTGCGTCCAGTTCGAGGGCCGCGGTGCGCAGGGCGGCGGCCACCCGACCGACGGGTTCGGACGGCGGGTGGGGGAGACGGGCCAGCAGCAGGCGCCGCTGCGCCTGCGGCCCGCCCCGGACCGGCAGGACCCGGACACCCGGCGGCGCGGCGGCTGCGAGAGCGGCGGGCACCGTGGTCAGCCCGCAGCCCGCGGCCACCAGGTGCAGCTTGGCGAGCCAGTCCCGGGCCGTGTACGCGATCTCGGGCCGCTCGTCCAGACCCGGCCATACGCCCAGCAGCCGGTCCTCACCCGTGGAGGACCCGCCGATCCAGCGCTGCCCGCGCAGGTCGGCGACGTCGACGTAGTCGCCGCGGGCCAGCGGATGCGAGGCGGGCACGGCCAGGCAGAGGGCGCGCTCGGTGAGCGTCCGCAGCACGAGCGGCGGCGACTTGGCGTCCGGCGGATCGAACGGCGGTGCCGACGCGAGCACCGCGAGGTCCAGAGTGCCGGCCCGCAGCGCCCGCACCAGCGCCGGGGTGCTGCCCTCCCGGCCGACGACCCGCAGCCCGGGATGGGTGCGGCGCAGCGCCGCGAGGGCGCGGGGGAGCAGCACGGCACCGGCGCTCGGGAACCAGCCGAGCCGGACCGTGCCGGACTGCCCGGGCAGACCGGACAGTTCCCTCGCGGTCGCCTCGATCTCGGCGAGCACGGCCGTCGCGCGGCGCATGACGATCCGGCCGGCCGCCGTGAGCCGCACCCCGTCGCGCCGCCGCTCCAGCAGCTCCGCGCCCGCGGCCCGTTCGAGCGCGGCGATCTGCCGGGACACCGCCGACTGGGTGTAGCCCAGGGAGGCGGCGGCCGCCGTGAAAGTCCCCTGCTCGGCGACGGCCCGGAACACCCGCAGCGCGGTCAGCGACACATCCGTGAAGTCCATGACGAATACGCATAGCAGAGATGCGTGACACTCGTTGGACTCATGGAGCCGGTCTTTCTAGCGTGGCAGCCATGAACACCTCACACCTGTCCCGGATCGCCCTCGTCACCGGCGCCAACCAAGGGCTCGGGCGCGCCCTGGCCGAAGGACTCGCGGCCCGCATGACACCCGCCGGTCTGGTCCTGCTCACCGGCCGCGACCCGCGCCGCGTGGCCGACGCCGCCCGCGAGGTCGGCCGGCTGCCCGGAACGCGGGCGCGGGTCGAGGGCCGGGTGCTGGACGTCACCGACACCGGCGCCATCGCCCGCCTCGCCGCGGACCTCCGGGCGCGGTACGGGGGCGTGGACGTCGTCGTCTCCAACGCGGTCACCCGGGTGCTGCCCGAGGAGTCGCAGGCGGCGCGCGCCGACGAGGTCATCGACGTCTCCAACACCGCCACCCACGCCGTCCTGCGCTCCTTCGGCCCCGTCCTGCGCCCCGGCGGCCGGCTGCTCGTCGTGGCCAGCAGCCTCGGCACCCTCGGCCACCTCGATCCGCGCCTGCACCACCTGTTCGACGGCGCCGACCTCGACCGGGTCGAGCACGCCGTCGAGTCCTGGCGGGCCGCCGTCCACGCCGGCACCGCGCAGGAGGCGGGCTGGCCCCGCTGGCTGAACGTGCCCTCCAAGGTGGCCCAGGTCGCCGCCGTCCGCGCGGTCGCCGCCGAACGCCGGGCCCGGGACCTCGCCGCCGGCACGCTCCTCGCGGCCGTCTGCCCCGGCATGGTCGACACCGCCACCTCGCGCCCCTGGTTCGGCGGCCACACCGGCGCCCAGTCACCGGCACAGGCGGCCGAGGCCGTGCTCGACCTGATCACCGCCGAGCACGTGGACCCGGCCCACTACGGGGAGTTGGTCCGCTTCGGCAGGGCCCTGTCCTGGTACGACGGCACGCCCCCGGTGGAACAGGAGCGTCTGCTCACGCCCTGAACACGCGAGGGGGACGGTGCCGATTCCAGCATTGGCATGGACCTGACGCCCGGGAGAGTCTAGGCTCTCCTCGGCCACGCACGAGAGCGCTCTCAGAATTCGGCTGTTCCATCCCCACCCCTGGAACGACGAAGGACGATCCCATGAGACGCAGCAAGCTGACGTACACCGCGCTGTCCGCGCTCCTGATCCTCGGCGGCTGGAGCGCGGCGGGCACCGCACCCGCGGCGGCCACCGGCTCCGCCGTGTCCACGCCGGCCGGCACCGCCCGGACCGCCTCCTCCAAGCCCGCGGCCGACGGCCTGGTGACCGCGATGCAGCGCGACCTGCGGCTGACCCGGACGCAGGCGAAGGCGCGGATCGCGGCCGAGCGGGCCGCCGCGACACTCGACCCCAAGGTCCGCAAGACGGCCGGAAACGCCTACGCCGGTTCCTGGTTCGACGCCGGCCAGGGCCGGCTGACCGTGGCGCTCACCAAAGCCGCCCCGGCGAGCACCCGCCGCGCGATCGAGGCGTCCGGCGCCCGGGTCCGCACCGCCGCGCACTCCGCCCGCCAGCTCGACGCCACCAAGACACGCATCGACCGGCTGACCGCCCCGGCGGGCGTGAGCGGCTGGCACGTCGACCCGAAGGCGAGCACCGTCGTCGTCGACGTCGTACGGCAGGACCGTGCCGACAACGATGTCCGCGCGTTCCTGTCCCGGGCCCGCCAGGCGGGTCCCGTCACGGTGCGGACGGTCGCCGCCGCGCCCCGCACCTTCGCCGCCGGAACGGTCGGCGGCGACCCGTACTACACGGGCAACGTCCGCTGCTCCATAGGCTTCTCGGTCTACGGCGGCTTCGTCACCGCCGGCCACTGCGGCTCGCCCGGCGCCGGGGTCAACGGCTGGGACGGCTCCTACATCGGCACCTTCCAGGGGTCCTCGTTCCCGGACAACGACTACGCCTGGGTCAGCGTGGGCAGCGGCTGGTGGACGGTGCCCGTCGTCCTGGGCTGGGGCACGGTGTCCGACCAGCTCGTGCGCGGCTCGGCCGTGGCACCGGTCGGTTCCTCCATCTGCCGCTCGGGCTCCACGTCGCACTGGCACTGCGGCACGGTGCTGGCCCTCAACGAGACCGTCAACTACAGCCAGGGCGCGGTGCACGAGCTGACCAAGACGAGTGTGTGCGCCGAACCCGGCGACTCCGGCGGCTCCTTCATCTCCGGTGACCAGGCCCAGGGCGTCACCTCCGGAGGCTGGGGCAACTGCAGCTCCGGCGGCGAGACCTGGTTCCAGCCGGTCAACGAGATCCTCAACCGCTACGGCCTGACGCTGCACACGTACACCGGCTGAGCCCGGACCCGCCGGCCGGGCGGACGACCCGGTGCGCGCACCGGCCGCCGCCCCAGGGGCCCGTCCGAACGGCGACGGGCCCCGTCCCAGGCGCCCGGCGTCACCGCGCGGGCGCCGCCGTCAGAAGGCTCCGAGGTCCGTCGCGACCCAGCGCTCCGGCCGCATGTAGATCAGGAAGTGCTCGCCCAGGTGGGCCGCGTCGTACTCCACGAACCCGGCGACCTTCTCCTCCGGCAGGTACCGCGCGGCCAGCTCCCAGGACCGGTCCCGGCTGTCCGGGGCGGTCCTGGTGACGGGCCCCTCGACCCAGACGTAGCGCACCGAGGGCGCCGCGCGCTGCACCATCAGACTGAAGCGGCCGGCCGAGCGGATCGCCCGGGCCTTGCGCGAGTCGGGTCCGGTGCGCACCCAGAGTTCACCGCCCGGCGTGTACTGGTACCAGATGGGAACCGTCAGCGGTGCGCGGTCCGGCCGTTCGACGACCGACAGAGCGCCGATGTGCGGCTCCGCCAGGAACTGTTCTCGTTCATCACGGGACAGGGTCATGCGCCCGACCTTAGGGCCTCCCGTTGGGATCATGCCGGGCTCGCGGGCCCTGGTGCCGCTCCCCCAAGCTCTTCGAGCAGGGGGTGCCCCCAGCGGCGTTGTCGTCGGTTGCCATGGCTCCGCCATGGCGCCCTCCTCCGCCTTGCGATGCACGGCACCAGACCCCGCTCCCTGATCCGGCCTGATCCCAACGAAAGACCCTTTAGGGCCTCTCGCCGGGACCATGCCGGGCTTTCCGGCGGCCGGGGTCATGGAGGCCGGGGCCGGCGTGGCGGGTGCGTTGTCCGGCGCCCCACCCCAGGGGGCGGCGGGTGCCTTACCCGGCTTCCCGCTCCAGGACGCGGCGGGCCGCCTCCGCCTCGGCCGCCGGCGGGGACAGCTCGTCGAGGGTGTCCAGCTCGTCGTCCGACTCCAGCTCCCGTTCCCAGGCCGCCGCGAGCTGTCGCTGTTCCTCGTGCGACCGGGCGCCGACGGCCTCCCGGTGACCGGGGTCCAGTGCCGCGAGGAATCGTTCGACCGGGTCCGTCGGCATGCAGTGCTCCTTGTCCGCGCGAGGGTGCCGCTCCCGGCCCAGCATGGCCAACCGTGCGCGCCCCGGCCGCCCGACACGGGCCGGGGCCACCCTGATGGCCCTGTCACCCGGCACCGGCCCGGGAGCGCTCGGCCGGGCCCGGGGCCGGACCGACGGCGGCCGGAGGGCGCGTACGCCCCCGCACCCGGGGCCCGCACACCCGAGGCCCGCGCGCCCGGGGTCCGCGGGCGGTCAGGTCTGCCGGGCGTGCACGGGATCGTCGGCGGTTTCGTCCCGGCGGTGGTGGCGCGGCCGCCGGTCGCGCCACCAGTCGTAGGCCGCGAGAGCCAGGGACGCCGCCATGCCGACGAGCGCGGCGCCGAGCGCGGTGACGAGCGCGCCGCGGTAGTCGCCGTGCCTGCCCAGCACCAGGTAGAACAGACCGGGCAGCGCGGCGGTCCCCAGCGCGGCGCCGAGCCGCTGCCCGGTCTGCAGCGCGCCGCCCGCCGCGCCCGCCATGCGCACGGGCACGTCCCGCAGGGTCATGGTGATGTTGGGCGAGACCACGAAGCCGCTGCCGACGCCGCCGAGGAAGAGGACCGGGGCGGCGATCCAGGGAGCGAGGTGGAGGGGCGCGAGGGCGAGCAGCAGCGCGGTGCCGCCGAGGCCGGCGATCACCGCCGCGAGGCCGCAGACGGTGAGCGAACGGCCGTACCGCTCCACCAGCCGGCCCGAGACCACGGCCGCGCTGGCCGAGCCCAGGGCGAACGGGGTGACGGCGAGACCGGACCGGAGCGGCGAGAAGTCGAGCCCGCGCTGGTAGAACAGGGCGAAGACCAGCCAGACGCCGCTGAAGCCGACGAAGTACAGCGTGCCGATGCCGGCGCCGACGGCGTAGCCGCGCACGGTGGTGAACAGGCGTGGGTCCAGCAGCGGTTGCGCGTCCCGGGCGACGAGCCGGTGCTGCCACCGGGTGAAGACGACGAGGACCGCGGCGCCCACGGGGAACAACCACCACAGACGGCTGATGCCACCGGAGTCCGCCAGCACCAGCGGATACATCAGCGCGAGCACTCCGGCACCCAGCAGCAGCACGCCGGCCAGATCCACCCGGCCCCGCCCGGAGCGCGGCACGCGGGGCAGCAGACGGCGGCCGAGCAGGACGGCGAGGATGCCGATGGGGACGTTGACGTAGAAGATCCACCGCCAGCCCTGGGCACCGGAGGCGAGGGCGAGGATCGCGCCGCCGGTGATCGGGCCGGCGGCGGAGGAGATGCCGACGGTGGCGCCGAAGAAGCCGAAGGCGCGTCCGCGTTCGGCGCCGCGGAACATCTGCTGGATGAGCGCGGAGTTCTGCGGCGCCATGAAGCCGGCCGCCAGGCCCTGGGCGAGCCGGGCCGCCACCAGCAGCGTGATGTCCGGGGCCGCCCCGCAGGCCGCGCTGCAGACCACGAAGCCGCCGAGGGCCAGCAGGAAGATGCGGCGCCGGTCCAGGGCGTCGCCGAGCCGGCCCGCGGTGACGAGGGCGAGGGCGAAGGTCAGGGCGTACCCGGACACCACCCACTGCACCTGCGCCGGGGAGGCGTGCAGGTCACGCTGGACGGTGGGCAGGGCGACCGCGACGATCGTGACGTCGAGCAGGCTCATGAACCCGGCCACCAGAGTGACCCACAGGGCGCGCCAGCGCTGCGGATCGGGCTCGTACCCGTCCGCCGGGGCGTCCGCGCCCCGGCCGTCCGCGGCCGACGACGACGCTGTCACGGGGACTCCTCTCCTCGGGGCCGCCGGGCGGAACAGGTTCCCCCGCCCCCGACGGGCACACCCTCCAGCGTGCTACGCCGCCCGGACCCGTGGGAGACCCGCGGACGGGAGTCTTCAAGCCAGGCACCAGAGGGACATCTCACCTAAACTGACCATATGACTACTCAAAGTGACATAATGACTCCTGTCCGTGAACGTCCGCCGTTCTTCCGGGCTGCCGCGCTCGTCTGCGCCGCGGCCGGGGCGCTGCTCGGCGGCTGCGGCACCGAGACCGGTGGTGAGGCCGCGGACACCGGTGCCGCGGAGGCCGCCCGGATAGCCGCGGCCTCGTCCTCGCCGTCGACGGCCTCGTCCTCGGCGTCGGCGGGCACGGGCAGCCTGACCAAGGACCAGAAGGAGCGCGAGGCGCTCGTCCCCAAGGCCAAGACCGGCTACGAACAGGCACTCAGCGCCGCTGTGGCGGCCGTCCCCCACTCGGCACCGGTCTCCATCGAACTCAAGGGTCCGGCCCGCAGCCCCCGGTGGGAGGCCGAGGTGGCGACCGGCGACGGCACCGTCCACACCGTCCGCGTCGACGCCGTGACCGGAAAGGCCGGCCCGGCACGGGCCGAGGAGGACGAGGACGCCGACGACAGGCGCGAACTGGCGGACCGGCTGAAGCGGGCGACCGTGACCGCGCGGGACGCGGCGAAGACCGCCACGAACAGGACCAGGGGCACCGTCACCGCCGTCGAGCTGGAGGACTCCGGCGGAGCCGGGCCGAAGTGGTCCGTCGACGTCGTGACGACCGACGACTGGAACAAGACGACCCTCGACATCGACGCGGCCAGCCGCAAGATCCTCCGGGAGCACATCGACCGGGACTGACGCCCGCACCCGCCGCGAGCGGCAAGCGGCCGGCCGTGACCGCACGCCACCGCCGACCGCGTCTCCTCTCCCGCGGCACTCCGCCCCCCATGACGGCGCCCGGCCGGGGCACCCGGCGAGCGCGGCCGATCGCGCCGCACACCGGCCCGCCGCCCGGGCACCGGACGCCCTCCGGCCGGCGCGGTGCCAGGCCGGAGGCCCGGCCGGACCTGCCGGGGAGCAGCCGAAAGGAAGAGGGGCATCCTTGTGGCCCGGGAATCACCGGACGGCATGACGGCCGCCGCGCTGGACATCTCCGACGCCGTGGAGCGCCTGACGGCCCCGTGGTCGTCGGCCGCCCGGCAGGTGGCGTCACGGCTGTCGCCGCACCAGCTACGGGCACTGCGCACGCTGGAGGCGGCGCCGGGACTGAACCTGACCGCCCTGGCGGAACGGCTGGACATCGGGCTGCCCACGGCGAGCCGGTTGTGCGACCGGCTGGAGGCGGCCGGTCTGCTGGAGCGCGCTCTGCACCCGCACCGGCGGCGGGAGGTACGGCTGAACCTCACCCGGCATGCCCGGGGGGTCCTCGGCGACGTCGCCCGGCGCAGGGCGCGGACGCTGGCGGCGGTGCTGGACGGGATGGGACCGCAGGACAGGGCAGCGCTCCGCGAGGGCCTGCGGGCCTTCCTGGCGGCGCTCGACGAAGACCCGGCGGCACCCGGCCCCGGCGCGCGGTGACCAGGCGGGGGGGGGCGTCCGCCGGCGGCGCGGGCGGGCCGTCCGCCCAGGGGCCGCCGGTGGTCCGGCGGGCGGACCGGCCCCGTCGCGGGGGCCGGAGGTGTAGGCGGTCGGCCGGAGCGGGCATGTCCCGGTCGTTGGCGGGTAGGCGAGGGCACATGAACGGGGGAACACGCATGGAGCCGGTGATGTCGGGACCCGGCGGCGAAGGTGTGGCCGGCTCCGGGCCGGTCCAGGAGACCGTCGTGCTGGACGGCGACGGTCCGTGCATCGCGGAGGCGCGTCGGCGTGCGGCCGACTTCCTCGCGCGGGTGCAGCGGGAGTACGGGCTGCCGGTGTCGGCACGCGCGCTGGACGTGACGCGGCTGGTGGTCAGCGAACTGGTCACCAACGCCCGCAAGTACGCGCCCGGCCCGGTGCTGCTGGAGCTGCGGATCGTGGGCGGTCTGATCGAGGTGGCCGTGTGGGACGGCGAACCGGTGCTGCCGGTGGCCCGGGCCGCCGATCCGGGCCGCGTCGGGCAGCACGGGCTGGAGATCGTGCTGGCCGTCGTCCAGGGCTTCGAGGTGCGCAAGGAACCGGTGGGCAAGCGGATCATCGCCCGCATCGCCCTGGCCGACGACCCGGACGGCATCCACGCCTAGTACTGCAACGGTGCTTGCCGTGACTGATGGCCAGGTCAGGGGCTGTGTCCGCGTCGTTTGTAGTGGCTGGTGCGGGCCTGGTGTTGGCGT
>NZ_JBVHSO010000018.1:0-153415 GCF_055566335.1 Streptomyces sp. NPDC027672
CCACCGGCGACATTAACCGCGAAACGCTCGTCCGTCAGCAACAGACGCAACGTGTTACAGATCCAGTTCCCGGTCGGCTGCTGCGCGGCAGCAATAACAGAAATCAAATCCTGCACAACCTCCACATCACTCAACCCAGCAGAATGGACCAACATGTGCGAGTGGTTCGACCCGAACCGCCCGCCGCTACGACCGCTCGGCGCGCCGGGCTGCGTCCAGGGCATGGCGCTCCGCATAGGCGCCGTCACCACTTGCGGGAAGGGAGCCGTAGCGTTCCGTCGCGATCTGGTCAATGCGCGCGGCGTAGCGGCTCTTCGCTGCCTTGACCGCCTCCGCAGGGGGGAGAAGCTCTTCCGCGGCACGCAGTGCGCGAAAGAGCTCCTGGGTGAGCTGCAGGAGTCGGTTGAGCTCATCTTCGGCGACGGAATACCCATATGAGGCGGTGGACTTTCTGCGGGCAGCCATGCTGCGGCACGCCTGCTGCTCCATGGCCAGGCACACCGCCTGCCGGCGTCGCTCCAGGGCCCGGAATGTGGCGCTGCCGGGATCCGCGATGATCTCTTCGGCAGCTTTCACGGCCCTGGCCAGTACCGGCGAGAAACGCGTCGCGGCAAGCGCAGCAGCTTCCTGCTCCTTGCGCTCAGCCTCGCGCCGCTGCTCCTGGAGTGCTGGCCAGGCGGGGAACTCCTCATCCCCCAAACGCTGTCCGCGAGTACGCGGCTGCGCCTTCTCGGACTTGGTCAGGCGGCGGTCCCACTCGCCGTGCGCTGTGTAGCTGTAGGCGCTGCAACCAACCGTCCCCCATCCTCCGATCCCGTAACGGCCATGGCTCCACCGGTCGTTGACACGAGTGATCGGCTCACCGCAGTGTCGGCACAGTTCTTGAGACCCGTCACGCTCCATTCGCGCGATCCCCCCGATCTGGTATTCGACTCTTCCCAGAGCCGCGTGAACTGCTTCAGTTTGCCACCTGTAGAGATGCGAGGAACGCCGGGGGCCATCGCTGCAGGAACCGGTGAGAGTCACACTGGATGCACCGCGCCGACGGTCCGGCCACTCACCTCGTGCGCCAACCCTGGGAGACGTTGTCCCCTACGCCGACGGCACACCAACCAGCGTCCAGGTCCGCTCGCCGCGCCGCTCTGCCGATGGCGTATGGAACCAGAACTCCCGGCCGGACAGCATCCTCTACGGGCACCGTCCGCTGCCCCGACTAGGGGGTCGCACAAGCGGGTTGCAGGATCGGGTTCCAGGCGAACCAGTCCAGGTTGTCGGCGCCCAGTTCCCACGGAGCATCCAACAGCCGTTCCCTCGTTGCCTCAAGACTCCCAGTGATCCCAGCCGGTGCGGGACCGATCCGGGTCATCAAGTCGCGCCGTGTGCGCCAGGACTCTTCGTCCTCGCCGTGCAGCCGGCTCATCGCCGCTTCCACGCAGGCAGGCCATCTCGGCATGCCGTAGTGGTCGACATGGGTTCCGATCCGAGGAGCGCCGGCGAAGAGGAGGAAGTCCTCTGGCGGTAGTCGCCGCTCGAAGTGGGCGAGCATGCCGATGTGATGTCTCACGTGCTTCTTGATGTCTCCGAGGAATCCCCAGCCGAAGTCCGTCAAGGTCCCCTCGCATCCCGGCCAGACCAGGTCCCGGTCCCGGATCAGGTCCTCCAGGTCATAGAAACGGAACCGGCTCTCGGAGCCCAAGGCATCGAACGCCTGCCGGGTGAGCCAGGTGTTGCGGGCGAACGTCGTCCCGTCGTGCAACGCCTTGCGCCGACTGGTCGGCCGCGAGGCGTGCGCGTCCTCGACCGGGCTGTTGCGCCACACGGACACGACAATGCCGTGAGCCGCAGCCCACCGCAGCCCATCCTCCGCCTCGAAGACGCCCATCTCTTTCAGGCTCTGCCGCGCCCAGTCCAGCGCGGCCTGCATCAGGTCGCGCCGGGCGCCGCTGTCCTGTGACCACGCAGCTCAGTTGGCAAATCAGCACGCTTCTAGGCAAACGTTGCTGGTGTTGCTGCGTGGTTACTCTGCGGAGTGATCGCGGCTGTCGTCAGAGTCGCGGGGTCGGCGGCGTACAGCGCTGATGGCTGTCCACGGTGCGATGAGCGCGGCGACCACGGAGACGGCGGCCAGGATGCGAAAGAGCGGTCCGTAGCCGCCGAGCGGCACGGCCAAGGCGGCGCCGGTGAACGGGGCGAGGGCTGCGGCGGTGGTCGCTGGTGCTGCGAGGAGTCCGGAGAGGCGGCCGTAGTGGATTGCGCCCCAGCGGTCGGTGATGGCGGTGGCCTGGAGGAGGGTGAGGTTGCCGCGGACCATGCCGGTCACGACCGACACCGCGATGAGCAGGGCGTACGGGCCGGGGGCCGCGGCGAAGGCGGCGGTGGTCAGCCCGCCGAGCGCGGTCAGGATCGTTGTGCGGGCTGTTGGGGTGGTGCGGCGGGCGAGGGCGGCGTACAGGGTGCGGCCGAGGGTCTGTCCGGCGCCGCCGATGCCGAGGGCCCAGGCGGCCTGGCTAGACGTGTACCCGCGTTCCAACAGGAGCAGCGAGGGACGAGCGCGACGACGGCGTACATCGCGAAGCCGGACAGGGTGAAGGCGGCAGCGAGCACCAGGAACGGCCGGCTGCGCCCGACGCCCTCAGCGCCTTCGGCCTTGTGTGCCGGGCTGGTTGGGGCGTCGGGCCAGGGTGCGCGCAGGGCCAGGGCGTGGGCGGGGATGGTGACGGCGGCGAGGTGACGATGGTTAGGGCGCGCACGTGGTCGGGTGTCCCCCAGCGGGTGAGGGCGGCGAACGTGGGCTGGTAGAAGGTGGCGGCCATCGCGAGTCCGGCCAGCGCCCAGCCGGCGATGAAGACCAGGATGTTAGGGGCCGCGGCCACGATCAGCAGGCTGACCACGCCGAGCACGGAGCCGATGGTCATGACGGCGCGAGGGCCGCGCCGGTCGAGGATGCGTCCGACGCGGATCCCCGCGAGGGCGGAGACGACGAGCGCGAGGGAGAACCCCGCGGTGGTCGCCCCGGCCGGCCAGCCGGTCGCGGCGGCGATCTGGGGGTTGAGGACGGGAAAGGCGTAGTAGACGATGCCCCAGCTCACGATCTGCGTGGCGCAGAGGGCGGGCAGGGCGGCGCGGGGCCGCGACCGGTCCCCTGCTCCGGTCGCGCCCCCACGCGCGGGGGTGCCCAGGTCGGTCACGAGCCGCAGCAGCCGCCCGCCGGCGCCTGCCCGGCAGGCGCACCCACCTCGGCGGGGACGCCGACCTGGACGAGCTGCGGCGCGGGTGCGCAGCAGCCACCACCGTCGCCCTGAGCGGCGTCGGGAGCGTCCAACAGGCCGGCGCCGCCGCAGACTCCGGTCTCGGGCAGGGTGAGTTCCACACGGTCGGCCGCGTCGAGGTCGCCGGTGATCGCGGCGGCGACGGAGCGGACCTGCTCGTAGCCGGTCATCGCCAGGAACGTCGGGGCGCGGCCGTAGGACTTCATCCCGACCAGGTACACGCCCTGCTCCGGGTGGGACAGCTCACGGTGGCCGTGCGGGTAGACGGTGCCGCAGGAGTGCTGGTTGGGGTCGATCAGCGGCGCCAGCGCGAGGGGCGCCTGGAGGCGCTCGTCGAGGCCCAGGCGCAGCTCGTCGAGGAAGGACAGGTCGGGGCGGAAGCCGGTCAGCACGATCACCTCGTCGACCGGGTCCAGGCGGCGGCCGTCCTCACCGACCAGGACCAGGCGGCCGTCGCTGTCGCGCTCGATCGCTTCGGTGCGGAAGCCGGTGACCGCGTCCGCGTGGCCCTCGTCGACGGCGGCCTTCGCCGCCAGGCCCAGGGCGCCGCGGGCGGGGAGCTGGTCGGCTTCTCCGCCGCCGAAGGTGGAGCCGGAGATGCCGCGGCGCAGGATCCACACGCCCTTGGTTCCCGCGCCGTCGTCGGACTTGGCGAGGTCGGCGAGGTAGGCGAGAGCGGTGAACGCGGAGGCGCCCGAGCCGATGACGGCAGTGCGCTTGCCCGCGTACCGGGCGCGGACGGCGGGGTCCTTCAGGTTTGGGACGCGGTAGGTGATCCGGTCAGCGGCGGCCTTCTCGCCGAGTGCGGGCAGCCCGCTGCCGCCGGCCGGGCTGGGCGTGGCCCAGGTGCCTGAGGCGTCGATGACGGCGCGGGCGAAGACGCGCTCCTCACGGCCGTCGGTATGGGCGACGTGCACGACGAACGGCTGCTGTTCGCGGTCGGCGTCCACGATCCGGTCCCGGCCCGTCCGGGAGACGCCGGTGACGCGCGCGCCGGTGCGGACACGGTCGCCCAGGACGTCGGCGAGCGGCTGCAGGTAGAACTCCGCCCAGTCACCGCCGGAGGGATAGGTGGCCGGGTTGGGGCGGGTCCATCCGGTGGGGGCGAGGAGCTTCTCGGCGGCGGGGTCGACCACCTCGCCCCAGGTGGAGAACAGCCGCACGTGCGCCCACTCGCGCACTGCGGTGCCGGCGGTAGGCCCGGCCTCCAGGACCAGGGGTTCGATGCCCTGGTCGATGAGGTGGGCGGCGGCGGCCAGGCCGGCGGGTCCGGCCCCGATCACGACGACGGGCAGCTCGGTGGTGGCGGGCGCGTTCACGGCGACTCCTTGCGTGTTTCGACATCTGTCGATGGCTTGCGCGGCTCAGCATGGCACCTGTATTGATGAGCGTCAACATAGACATTCATCGAAATCAGGGGGGATTGCTCGTGCATCGACGTCGCCGTCATCGGCGGCGGCCAGTCCGGCCTCGCCACCGCCCACGCACTGCTGCGGCGCGGGCTGCGCCCGGTGGTGCTGGAGGCGTCCGGCCGCGCGGCCGGGTCGTGGCCGCACTACTACGACAGCCTCACGCTGTTCTCACCCGCCCGGTACAGCTCCCTGCCCGGGATGCCGTTCCCCGGCGCCGACCGCGACCGCTGCCCGCACCACGACGAGGTCGTCGCCTATCTCGCCGCCTACGTCGGCCGCCTGGACGCCGAGATCCGCACGGGCTGCCGCGTCAGCGCGGTCCGCCGCACCGGCGACGTCTTCGCAGTGGAAACGGAGAGCGGCGGCCGGCTGTCCGCGCGGGCCGTCGTGGCGGCCTCCGGGACGTTCGGACACCCGCACCGGCCCGCACTCCCGGGCCTTCAGGAGTTCACCGGCCAGGTGCTGCACGCCGCCGGCTACCGCAGCCCGGCCCCGTTCACCGGCCGCCGGGTGGTCGTGGTCGGGGCCGGGAACTCCGCGGTGCAGATCGCCGCCGAGCTCGCCGAGACGGCACGGGTCACGCTCGCCACCCGTCGGCCGGTGAAGTTCGCAGCCCAGCGCATCCTTGGCCGCGATCTCCACTTCTGGACGGCCCGCACCGGCCTGGACACCGCGCCCCTCGGCCGGCTCCTGTCGCGCCCGCCGGCGCAGCCGGTCCTCGACGACGGCCGCTACCGGGCCGCCCTGGCCGCCGGACAGCCCGACCGGCGGAAGCTGTTCACCGGCACCGACGGAACCAAGCCCGTCTGGCCAGACGGGCAGCGGGACGAAGTCGACGCGATCGTCCTCGCCACCGGCTACCGCCCCCACCCGCCCTACCTCACCGGCCTCGACGGCGCTCTCGATGCTGAGAGGAACCCACGGCACCGCGAGGGCCTCGCCATCAACATGCCGGGCCTGGCGTTCGCCGGGCTGGAATGGCAGCGCAGCTTGTCGTCGAACTCGCTGCGAGGAGTCGGCCGGGACGCAGAGCGGATGGCCCGGCGCCTGGCCACCTACCTCGCGCGCCGGTGAACGGCTCTCGCCCTACTGGTTCGACGTGTGTCAACATAGACGTATGTCGAATGCGAAGGTGCTGCCGCTGCTCGAGCCCGCCGACGACCAGGGCGTGGCGCCGTGCTGCCCGCCGCTGACCGAGCGCCCGATGACCGCCGAGGAGGCCGAGACCGCCGCGCGGATGTTCAAGGCGCTCGGTGACCCGGTTCGGCTGCGGCTGTTCTCGCTCGTGGCCTCGCACGAGGGCGGAGAGGCGTGCGTGTGCGACATCTCCGATGTCGGCGTCTCCCAGCCCACGGTGTCCCACCACCTGAAGAAGCTGAAGGAGGCCGGGCTGCTCACCTCCGAGCGGCGCGGCACCTGGGTGTACTACCGGGTCGAGCCGTCGGTGCTCGCCGCGATGGGCAAGCTGCTGACGCTGCCGGCCGCGGCCTGACGAGTAGTCGTGCCCGCACGAGCGTGCGGTTTCGTGTGCTGGGCATGCGAGCGCATCGGCAGGAAGCACGGCCGCTGGCGCGACGTTGTCCTGGCCGAGCGCCGCAGCCCGGTCAGCGATTGATTCAGCGCTGGGCGACGGACGGCTCCACGGGGGTTCAGTCGTGACGCGCGAGCTTGACTGAGGAAATGAGCAGGATCACTGCCAGTACGGGCGCGAGCACCAGGTCGGAGAAGACACCGGCCAGCAGTCCGCCCAGCAGCGCGCCGGCGACCGAGCCCGCGGCCATCACGGCGGTGAAGCGAAGGTTGGCGCCCAGGACCGCGAAGCTGCCGTCGCGGCTGTAGCGGGCGAAGGCGACCAGCATGGCCGGCAACGACACCAGCAGGGACAGGCTCCCGGCCGTCTTGATGTCCAGGCCGAAGAGCAGCACGATCGTCGGGATCAGCAGCTCGCCGCCGGCCACGCCCATGATCGCGGCGACCACGCCGATGCCGAAGCCGGCCACGACTCCGCAGGAAACTTGCGCCCACAGCGGCAGCCCGAGTGTCCCCACGGTCGCGAGGTGGGTGGCCAGCAGAGCGGCGGCCATGAGCACCATCAGTGACGCCAGCACCTTGTACAAGGTGGCGCTGCGCATCCGTACCGCCCAGCTCGCCCCGGCCCATGCGCCCAGCAGGCTCCCGGCCAGCAGGTTGACCGCGACGGGCCAGTGACCGGCCAGCTGGGAGGCGGACACCGCGGCCAGCCGGGCGGGCAGCGCCACCACGACCACGACCAGGCTCATCGCCTTGTTCAGGATGACCGCGGACAGTGCCGCGAACCCGAACAGGCTGATCAGCAGGGGGAGCCGGAACTCCGCACCGCCCAGGCCGATCATCCCGCCGAGGACGCCGATGCCCGCGCCCGCGCTGAACACCACGGGCACGGAGCCAGCCCGGCTCACAGGGCGGGGAGGATCGTCGGCCAGGGGTGAGGTCATGGAGGGCAGTCTGCAGCGATCACGCCGCGACGCGGTACTGGGGGAAGTCACGAAACACGTGGGGTCGCCCTGTCAGTTCTGCGTGCACAGCGCCGCGATCGCGCGGGCGGCCTCCCGCGCGGGGCGCCCCACCCCGATCAGCGTCGCGGACGCCGGGCCGGTCCAGTCGCCGTAGCCGAGCAGGTGCAGCCGCGGTTCGCCGACCGCACGAGTGCCCTCGGTCGCGATGTGCCCGCTCGCGCCCCGGAGCTGGAGCGGGCCGAGGTGGGACAGGGCAGGGCGGAAGCCGGTGCACCAGATGATCGCGTCCACTTCGGCGCGGGTGCCGTTGGCCCACACCACGCCGTCCCGTTCCATGCGGACGAACATGGGTGACGCCTTGAGCAGGCCCGCATCCCGTGCCTCCCGCACCGGTGGCACGGCCACGATGTCGCCGAGCGAGGCCACCCCGCCGGTGTCGTCGCGGCCGGCATCGAGGGCGCGGCGGCGGGCGGTGGCGACATCGAACAGGGCACGGCCGTCGATGTCGTCGGCCAGGAACCGCGGTGGGCGCCGGGTCACCCACGTCACCTCGACATGGCCGTCCAGAGCGAGGTCGGCGGCGATCTGGGCGCCGGAGTTCCCGCCGCCGACCACGATGACGCGCTGACCGGCGAAGTCGGCCGGACAGCGGTAGTTCACCGTGTGCAGCTGCCGGCCGGTGAAGACGGATCGGCCGGGGACTGCGGGCAGGAACGGCCGGGACCAACTGCCGGTGGCGCTGATGACCGCACGGGCCCGCCAGGTGCCGGAGTCGGCTTCGACCAGGAAGCGGTCTGTGTCGCGGCGTACGGCGTTCACACGGGTGCCGTGCTGGACGGGCAGGTCGTAGCGCTTCCCGTAGTCGGCGAGGTAGGCGACCACGTGCCCGGCGCCCGGATACGTCTCGCCGGGCTGGGCGGGCATGAGGCGGCCGGGCATCGAGGAGTGCTCGGCCGGGGAGAACAGGTGCAGTGAGTCCCACATGTGCTGCCAGGACCCGCCCGGCGCCGCCTCGGCGTCCAGGATCACGAAGTCCAAGCCCTGGCGACGCAGGTGGTAGCCGGCGGCGAGCCCCGCCTGACCGCCGCCGACCACCACCACATCCGTCTGCTGCGTCACGGGGCCGTCGTCACCGCGTCGGCGGTGAACTTGGCCCGCCAGGCGAGCGCGACGTAGACCAGGCCGATCAGCACCGGGACTTCGATGAGCGGGCCGACGACGCCGGACAGGGCCTGGCCGGAGGTGACGCCGAAGGTGGCGATGGCGACCGCGATGGCCAGCTCGAAGTTGTTGCCCGCCGCGGTGAAGGCGAGGGTCGCGGTGCGGTCGTAGGCCAGGCCCAGGCTCTTGCCGAGCAGGAAGGTGCCGAAGAACATGACCGCGAAGTAGACCAGCAGCGGCAACGCGATCCGGGCGACGTCCAGCGGCTGCGACGTGATGGTCTTCCCTTGGAGGGCGAACAGGATGACGATCGTGAACAGCAGCCCGTACAGCGCCCACGGCCCGATCTTCGGCAGGAACCGCTGCTCGTAGTCAGCGCGGCCGAGCTTCTTCTCGCCCAGGCGGCGGGTGAGGAAGCCGGCTAGCAGCGGGATACCGAGAAAGATGACCACGTTCAGCGCGATCTTCCACATGGAGATGTCGAGGTGCTCGCCGTCGCCGAGGCCGAGCCAGCCGGGCAGCAGGTCGAGGTAGAACCAGCCCAGCAGGCCGAACGCGAGGACCTGGAACACCGAATTCAGCGCGACGAGGACGGCTGCGGCCTCACGGTCGCCGCAGGCGAGGTCGTTCCAGATGATGACCATGGCGATGCACCGGGCCAGGCCGACGATGATCAGGCCGGTGCGGTACTCGGGCAGGTCCGGCAGGAAGATCCACGCGAGCGCGAACATGACCGCCGGGCCGACGATCCAGTTGATGACCAGCGAGGAGGCCATCAGCTTCCGGTCGCCGGTGACGGCGTCGAGCCGGTCGTAGCGGACCTTCGCCAGCACCGGATACATCATGATCAGCAGACCGAGCGCGATCGGCAGGGAGATCCCGCCGATCTCCACCTTCGCCAGGGCGTCGTCGAGACCGGGGATGAGCCGGCCGAGCCCGAGGCCGACGGCCATGGCGAGCAGGATCCACACCGCGAGGTAGCGGTCGAGGGCGGAGAGCTTCTTGACGATCGAATCGTCCCCGCCTCCGGCCGGAGCGGAGGCGGTGGTGGGCTCGGTGGAGGTCACGGGCAGGCCCTCTTGTTCTCGGCAGCGGTGCGGGCGGAGGCGGCGAGTTCGGCGAACTGCTCGGACAGGCCGGCCAGGACGTCGGGCTTGAGCTTGTAGTAGGTGAAGCGGCCGCACGGCTCGGTCTCCACCAGCCCGGCCTCGCGCAGCACCTTCATGTGGTTGGACAGGTTGGTCTGCCTGGCCCCGGTCTCCTCCACCAGGTGCGTGGTGCACAGCGTCTCGCGAGCCAGCAGGGTCACGATCTGCAGCCGGAGCGGATCGCCCAGCGCCCGGATCACATCAGCATCGACTGAAGTCAGCATGCACTGATACTCTCACATCACTATTCGCTGATACCAGCGGATGCTGATGTCATGGGTGGCGTCCAGCCGCCGCGAGACGAGAGAGCCCCTCATGCCCGAGAGCCCCGGCACGAAGCCGTCCGTCCTGTTCGTCTGCGTCCACAACGCCGGCCGTTCCCAGATGGCCGCCGCCTGGCTGACCCACCTGGCCGGGGACCGCGTCGAGGTCCGCTCCGCCGGCTCCAACCCGGGCGAGCAGGTCAACCCGGCCGCCGTCGCCGCGATGGCCGAGGTCGGCATCGACATCTCCGCCGAGGCCCCGAAGATCCTCACCGTGGACGCGGTGAAGGAGTCCGACGTGTGCATCACCATGGGCTGCGGCGACACCTGCCCCGTCTTCCCCGGCAAGCGCTACCTGGACTGGAAGCTGGACGACCCGGCCGGCCAGGGCGTCGAGGCGGTCCGCCCGATCCGCGACGAGATCAAGACCCTGGTGGAGGGCCTGATCGCCGAGATCGCCCCGGCCAAGCCGGAGGCGACGGCGTGAGCGAGAGACGCGACGTCGTCGTCATCGGCTCCGGCCCCGCCGGATACACCGCCTCCCTCTACACCGCCCGCGCCCAGTTGCGGCCCCTGCTGTTCGGCAGTCCAGGTCGCGCGTGGCGCCGGTGAAGACCTCGCGCAGGACCGTGACGGGCCTGTTCATCGCGATCGGCCACGACCCGCGCACCGAGTTGTCCACCGGCCAGCTCGAGCGGGACAGCGGGGGCTACATCAAGGTCGCCGCCTCGTCGGCGTACCAGCCTGCCTGGGGTGTTCGCGGCCGGCGACGTCGTCGACCACACCTACCGCCAGGCCATCACCGCCGCCGGAACCAGCGCGGCCGCGGCCCTGGAGGCCGAGCGCTACCTCGCCGCTCGCGGCGCGTCCGAGACCGAGTCGGTGACCGCCGCCGTCCCGGCCCGAGCACAGTTGCAGGCAGGCCGCCCGGAGCCCCCGGGCGGCCCCGTCGTCGTTCTGGCATCAGCCGCCACCGGTAAGGCGAGCCGATCACATTCCGTGACCACGACTTGCCAACTATCCTGCTGCGCCTTTGCCAACTACACAGCGACACAGCCGTCCGACCAGCGGCAACCTGCGCCGCTAGCCTCCAACAAAGCTGCGTGGTCACAGTCCCGGCGTCCGTCCGTACGGTGGTGACATGACGGCGTCCTCCGCCCCCGAACCGGTGCCGGTGCCCATCCGGGTGCTGCTGCCCGGGGACCAGGAGGTCGTCGCCCACCTGTGGTCCCGACGCCAGGCGCCCGACGGCTGGAGGTGCGAGGTCGGACTCCCGGCGTACCGCAACGGCCCCGGGGACTCGGTGGAGCCTGCCGAGTACCGGGTCTGGGTGCGCGCTCCGGACCATGTGCGGCCCGTGGACGGCGTCTCATACGACCAGGTGCCCACCGAGTACCTGCCGAAGCCGTCGCTCGTGGACCAGGCACTCGGGCCGAGCCGTCCGTCGGGCTGGGTGCTGGCGAGGGCCGGCGGCCGCGGTCCCGCCCGGGGCGGAGTCGTGCACACCGTCGACTGCGACAAGGCGCCGGCCGGGACGCCGGTGCTGCCGCTGGAGCGGGCCTTGGACGCAGCAGAGCAGCCGGGGGTACGGCTGTGCTCGCTGTGCGACGCGGCCGCGGAACTGGACCCCGTCCTCAAGGGCTTCGACGGCGGCTTCGAAGAGACCTGAGCGGCAGATCAGCGGCGGGCGACGGTGTCACCGGCGTCGTTGACGGCGCGGGTCCACACGTCGCGGTCGAACCACTTGATGATGTTCGGCTGCAGTTCGGTGATGGGCAGCGTGGCGATGCACGTCTTCGCCCTCGCCGTCGGCTGATCCGCCACCGGTGTCCCGTGGTGCTGTCGCGTCGCGGCAGCACCACGGGACACCGAGGCCGGGTTACCGATCACCTCCGTTGACCCCGACACCGACCGCGACGGGACTTCCCGTGCCGTCCGGGTTCCTCAGGGTGGTGAGCGAACCGATGTCCACCGCATCCGACGACGCGGTGTGAGCGCTCGGTGAGAGGTTCGGCGCGCTGTCGCCGAGGCTGGTCAGCGCGCTGTCGGCGGGATGGGACGGGACTACGCAGTTGGACTTGTCGGACTCGAAGGAGCCGTTGACGGCCGTCACGCAGAACTCGAAGTTCCACACGCCCGGGAACAGGAAGGCGACGCCGTGGTGGGTGTCCTCGATGATGTTCTCGTCGGCCTCCGGCGGGGTGGTGCCGCCGTCCTTGGCGTTGGAGATCCACAGCCGGTAGCCGGCCGCCGAGTTCGCGCCGTTCCAGTTCAGTTCCACCGTGGTGGGATCGACGGTGGTCACCCGCAGGCCAGTCGGGGTGGCCGGGATGCCGCCGCCGACCATCACCGGCCGGGCCAGTCCGGGCAGCCCGCCGCCGGCGGCGTTCCAGGTGGCCGCCGCGACGAGGTAGCGGTGGCCCGGGTTCAGCCCGTAGATCTGCACCCGGTTGCCGCGGAAGCCGGTGCCGGTGAGCCAGGCGTCGGGCGTGTCCCTGTCGAAGAGGATCACTTCGTACCGGTCGATGGGGATGGGGTAGTCAGGTGGTGCGATTTCGAGCTCGATGCCGTCCTGGCCGATGGGCCGGCTGGCGACGATCCGCGGCGGCCGCGCCGTCTGCGGGTGGGCGACCGCGCTGACCGTGCCGGACCAGGGGCCCTTGACGTTGTCACCGCCGACGGTGCGCACCTGGTACTCCCACTGGATGCCGTCGACGGTCCAGGTGGTGTCGGTCCGGTTGCTGTTGACTCGGCCCTCGCTCCAGGTCGTCTGGCCGGCGATCCGCGACCGCACGTCGTAGCCGAACGCCCCGTACACCGGGTCCCAGGTGACGGTCACGCCCTTCGGCGTGGACTCGGCCTTCAGACCGGTCGGCACGGGTGTCGGCCGGACCGGCAGGTTCTCGGGTGGGAAGGGTATCGGACCCCGGCCCAGGCCGTACTGGTCGTGCAGGGTCTGCTCGAAGGCGATGGCGAGCTGGTACTCGCCGAAGGCGTTGGGGTGCAGGCCGTCATAAGCGGCCGGGCAGGCGGCGGGGGCGCACGAGTACCCTTTCTGCCAGTTGACGACCTCCACCTGGGAGATGGCCTTGCTCCACCGGGGGGCCGCGTTCGCGAGCAGCCGGTTGTAGTTGTCGGTCTTGGTGATCAGGTCGTCCCGGCCGCGGATCTTCGACCGGTGCGGCACGGTGGCCACCGCGAAGTCGACCCCCGGCTGGGCCGCGCGGGCCTGGTCGATGATGGTCTCGACGCTGTCCAGGGTGCCGTTCTCGTCGCTGACGAACCAGCCCATGTCGTTGAAGCCAGCCGCGAGCAGGACGAGGTCCGGCTGGTAGGTCTCGACCTGCCGGCGGATGTCGCCCTTGATCTGCGCGGCCTGCCTGCCCCAGTGCGCGAAGTGGTCGCTGTCGAAGGCGACCCCGGCCGCGTAACCGCCGTCGACGCGGATGCCCTGGTCCGCTGGCTTCTCACCGACGAAGGGCGGCGGTTTCGGCGGGGAGGGCTGGTCCGGGGTGAACGTGCCGTGGTAGGGACCCACGAAGTCGACCGAGACGTTGTTCTGCTGGAACCACTGCCACAACCGGTAGCGCCAGGTGTAGTCGCCCTCGTGGCCCTGGCTGATCGAGTCGCCGACCACCATCACCCGGATCGTCGACGGCCAGGCGGTGGGTCGCAGGCCCTGGCTCAACCGTTCGAGGGTCGCCGTGAAAACCCGCGTGAAGTCGGCGTTGAACAGGGCTTGGATGAGCGGCAACGGGTTCGACCACGAGCCGAGCCGGTCGATGATGTTCCGCATGGTCTGCTGCACCGCTTCGACCACCGAGTTCGCCCCCTGCGCGGCCCAGTTCGTCATCTGCCCGAGGAACGCCCCGCCCGCCGCGGACACCACCGCCACGGCGAGCGCCTCCGCCCAGACGTCCGCGTCGCCCAGCGACCGCCCGTCGAAGTAGGCGTTCATCAGTTCACCGACGAGCCCGCCCAGTCCGCCGGCGACGGCCCCGCAGATAGGTCCGGCGACGGGCGCGGCGGGGGCGAAGAAGAGGGTGCACACCGCACCGGACGCGATCGCCACCGCGATGCCGACCGAGGTGGCGATGGCCTTCTGCCACCAGTTCGCCGAAGCGTTCACCTCGCCCGTGGGTATGACGATGACGAGGCTGTTGCCGGCCACCTGGATGCTGCCGTCGAACTGGACGCCGCTTCGCCGCTCGTAGAAGCCCACATTGTTCTTCTGCGCCCGCAGATCGAACGACTCGCTGAGCGTGAGCCCCTTGCCCTTGTCGGCACGCACCGTGTCGACCATCTGCCGCATCTGCCGCTGCCACTCGTCCGGCCGCTGCGTGGTGTTGAAGTCGATGGCGGCCACCATGTCGGTGTCACTGCCCGCCAGCGACCGCAGCGCTCCCGCGTCGCGGGCGCACCCCATCCGCAACGCCGCCGTGCTCTCCGCGATCGACCGGGTGGCGAAGTTCGATCCAGCCGTGGCACACGCCTCCCCCGCCGCCGCGGCCGGTTTCGCCGTCCCCGCCGCCATCAGCGTCACTGCTAAGACGAGCGCGGTCAGCCACCCGGGTCTTCTCATGAACGTCCCCCTCAATCAGCGCGGTCAACATCCGCCGAACCTGAAAATCCTACGAATTCGGACCCCGAGGGGCGTCACCCCGCAGTGGACATCCGCGTGTAGCTCGCGCGGGGGACAGCGCGCCGGTGGTTCACTACGAGTGCAGCGCCCCCGTTCGGGTGGCTACTGACAGGTCACCCAGATGGCGATCTTGACGGCACTAGTTCGGATCGCCGACTCACCGGCCGCCCGGGCACTCGCCGGACACCGCAGCTCGGCAGGCTTATAGCCCGACGGATCTCATCCCAGCTGTAGTGCTCAGTCTCATCCGGACTCGCGGGCTGTTCGGGGCGCGGTTGCTACAGCTCGAACTCGAGGTGCTCGATGTCCGTGAAGCGCACCTCCTCCAGGCTGCCGGCGCGGCGGCCGCCGTCCTGGAAGTACACCTCCCTGAGCGCTTCGGCGGCGATCTCCTGGAGACGGGCGTCGCCGGCACCCTGCTCCTGGGCGTCGAAGAGGCGGGCGGCGTACTGCGGGGGCAGAGCGACGGTCAGGTGCCGGACGCGGTCTTCGTCCGTCGACCCGATCGGCGCGGTGTAGCCCATGCGGGCGCGGGTGTCGATGACGATGCCGCCGGTGGTGGCCACTTTCTGCCGGGCCTTGGCCCGGATCTGGGGCTGCCAGCGCTTCTTCACCTCGCGCTCTATGCGCGCGGCGAGGTCGGGGCGGGGCTTTTTGATCTGGTCCTTCACGTACCGCTCGACGGTGCGCTGGGAGATCCGCAGCATCTGGGCGACCGCCTTGGTGCCCTTGAGCTGTTTGACCAGGTAACGCATCTGCGCGCCGGGCGGGTGAACGCCTTCTGCACCGCGGCGTCCAGGCCGTCCCCGATCAGGCTCATCGTGGCCTCCTCCTACTCTCCGGTGTCGATGTCGGTGACGGTGCCGTCCTTGATGTACCGGGCGAGATTGAGCTCCGGGGCGGTGAACCGCTCCCGGACCTCCTCGCCCCACAGCACGGACTGGGTGCCCTCGTGCTTGACCAGACCGGGGTTGATGCCGAGCCTGAAGCCGCCGGGCCGCGGCTTGCCGTCCCGGTAGGGCAGGAAGTCCAGCGGCGAGGGTCCGGTGGCGGCGTAGACGACGCAGTCGGACAGGACCGCGATGGGGTACTGCCCGGTGAACGCCGCGTGCTTGACGATCTTGCGGTGCAGGTTGATCCGGGTGCGGGAGATGACCGCCGCCCGGATGTCCGGCCGCCACGTCGGCCGGGACAGGGCCCGCCACGGCTCGCCCGGCCGCCAGCCCTCGCCCCGGGCCGCTCGCGCAGCTTGCCCAGGCCGCCCTTCACCGTCGCCTTGACCGCCGAGACGACGATCGCCAGCTCCGGGTCACGGGCCTTGTAGCCGTTCATCGCGGTGAGGAAGTCGGCCGGGGCGAGGTCGGCGTCGACGCCGAGGTCGGCCATCGTGGCGAGGGCAGGGGGTCACGTGGGGTGGAAAAGTTCGTTCGAGGAGGCGATGAAGAAGCTCGCCGATATAGAGGACCTACTGGAGGCGGCGCAGCAGGGGGTCAAGCGTCTCGACGACCCGACGGTCGGGCTGACCGCGATGCACGGCGAGCTGGTTCACAGCCGCCTGAAGATCCTCGAGAAGATCGAGGGGGGGCGTCACCGGGCTGCGCGAGGAGAACCGGGAGATTCGCCGGCGCCATGACCGGGCCGGCAGTCTGGCCACCGCGACCGATCCGCCCGGCCACCGCCGTTCCACGTGCCGCGCCGCTGGCTCTTCACGCCCGCCTGCTGTCCGAGGCTGCGATCCTGTTCGGCGTCCGCTCCGGGTGCCCGAGGGAGGAACCACTGCCGGTTGCCCGCTGCCGGTCCGCTCCGCCGTGCCTTCGCCGTCCCGGCCCGCGCCGCTCACCGGGCTTGGCGGTGATAAGGTTGCAGCAGGCCACGCGGCGTAGGAGGCCGGGCGGCACGACGGCGCTTCGGTGGCACGGCGGACGGGGACCGGCAGCAGACGGCGGACCGACAGCGAACGGACGGCGACCCGGCGGCGGGGGACGGCCCGCGGCAGGAACGGCCGGGGAAGGACCGGCGTACCGGCGGCGTATCGGAGGACCAGTCCAGGCGGAGTGGGACGGGCACAGTCCGGGCAGCGGCACGGCAGGGCCCGGCAGCGGGCGGTGCGGACGTGCAATGGGCGAGGGACGCCGGCCCGCCGCTTGCTGTCGAACCGCTCCGAGCCGTTCTCTCCCGCCGGACAGCGGCCGTTGTGCCGTGCCGGACGCCCACCAACCCGCCGCCGTCCCGCCGCGGCCGTATGTCCGACTCCCCGGCCGGGGACGGCCTGCTACCCGCGCAGCACCCGTGTGCCGCCTGGCCCATGCAAATGCTGCGCTGCACCCACGACACCACCCTGCTGCAACCCGAAGACCACCACCAGGACCATGAGCAGCACCCCGGTCACTACGGCTGCTGCCCACCGGGCAGCACGACCAGGAGCAGCGGTACCCTCTGCCAGGTGATCTTGACCGATTGCCAAGCGAGTCTGACCGACGGCAAGACCTCAGATCAGGTGTAGACGTTCCGTCCGTACTCCTCGCAGCTTACCTGGAAGTCGTCCGGCCGGTCGCGGCGGAGTTGCTCGTATCGCACCTCGAACATGTCGATCGCCTCCTGGAGCGTGCAGCCGGAGGCGTCCATGATCGCCTTGAGCGCGAGGACGATCCGATGGCCCAGAATGTGACGGTCCGCGCTCTCGGGCAGGTTTTCCATGAGCCGACCGTACCGACAGGCGTTCGGCCGGTGCCGGTCAATTTCACCTGGCAATCGGTCAAGATCACCTGTCAGAGGACACTCACGGCCGCAGGCCCGCGCCTCAATACCCACACACCCTCACCGGCACCGCGCCCGCCTGGGGAAACGGGCTGTGTGCCTCACAGGGAGAGCAGCCGGGATGGGAGGTCTACAGCACGGTGCCGTGCAGGGCGCGGCGGTCGCCGGACATGGCGTAGCGGCGGGCGACGAGGCCGTGTTCGGGGGGTTCGCCGATCTGGTCGCACAGCAGCGCCAGGACGTCGGCGGCCTCGATGTCGGAGAGGTAGGCCGGCGCGACTTCGAGCATCAGCTCACCGATCGCGTGGGTGCTGGCGACGAGGTCGTCTACGACGCGCGCAGCGCGGCGACGGCCGGGTCCGCCGGCGGATCGGCGGGCGGCGGTGGCGGGGCGTCGCGGACGGCCTGGCGGACCACCGTGCGCACCGTGGCGGTGTCGAGGGCCTGGAGGCCGCTGTGGGCGAGCGTGGCAAGGCGGCGGGTGATCAGCTCCGCGGCGACGTCCGCACGGCTGGACGGCGATCAGGGCGCGCTGGGGCAGGCCGTAGTCGAGCGCGGCCTCGGCGGCTGGGTCGCTGTCTCGCGTGCGAGACGTCTCGGTGCCGGCGGCGACGGCGCCGTGGATCGCGGTGAGGGAGCGGGCGACGTCCAGGAGCCGGTACGCCTGGGCGCGGCTGATGCCGAACTCCGCGTCGCAGTACGACTCCCAGCCGCCGTGCCCGAGGGGGAGCCAGACGCGGGCGGCGCCGGGAGGCGAGGATCGCCACGGAGCGCCGGACGTCGTCCATCGCCTCGCGGAGCCCGGCCGTCATCTCCCGGGCCTGCGCCGCAGTGAGCGGCGGCCGCGCCGGTTCGGCGCCGTGCTCCTGGTCCTCGTGCTGCTCGCACACGACTCCATCGTCCTCCGCGCCGGCGGGGTCCACCAGGGCGTGCGGGAGCACCAGCGTAATCCCCGTCTCACAGGCTCACAGGCTCACAGTTCACCGCGTCTACCTGGGGAAACGGCCTGTGCGCCTGCCAGCCTCCCAGCGTGACACCGAGCGCGGGTCTGTCACGCTGATCCGCGACGGCGGGCGCGGGCCCGCCGCACGACGTGAAGGGGACCTGGTGGCGGGGACCGAGCGGGAGCCAGCGGAGGTGCGGACGCTGGACTGGCTCTGTTCACGTCGGAGAGCAGCGTTGCGACAGCAGTTCGGGAGGCACCTCCCGCGCCGGACGTTCACGATTTCCGGTTCTGGTCCACTTCTTGTGGGTGTGGTGGCGGGTTGTCACGAGGTAGGGGCGTGATGGTTTACCGCCGCGGCGACAGGACCTGGTGCCCGAGGCCTTTGCAGTGGTCTCCCGGGGGGATGGGGAGCAGGGCTGGGCGCACCGGGCCCGCGTTTTGAGGGAGAGTGGGTGGTCGTTGTGGTCGCTGCGGCCCGGGCAGGGTGCCGGGGCCGCAGTGAGGGCGTGCGGCGACGGGTGTTACTGCTTGGCGGTGGGTTGCGTCTGCTGGTTGTAGATCTCCTGGCCCGCTGCGTTGTAGGCGTGGACGTAGGGGGCCGGGGAGGGGGAGTTCCCTTCGCGGCCGGAGATGGCCGCCGTGTAGACGAACGCGCCGTCTGCCATGAGGGCCGGGTACTGCGTCGGGTTGTCGCCGTAGCTGATGGTGATCTTGGCGACGTCGGGTGTGTAGTGTCCGGCGCCCAGTGAGAGGGTCTGTTCCCCGCCGGCCGGCTCGCTGAAGCTGTCGAAGAACTCGATCAGGTGGCCGGTGCCCCACAGGCGGTCGTTGATGAACGTCGGCGGGACGGACATGCTGGTGCCCTTGTGGCCCTTCGTCTCGCACTGCACGTACTGGTGGGCGGAGTTGACGGCGATGACCACGCCGTCCGTGTCCTGCGTGGCGAGGGGAGCGCGGACCGCGATCACCGCATGGTAGTTCGAGGCGTCCGGGCCCAGGCAGGAGGCCAAGATCCCAGCGACGGCCCCGGCACCGATCGGGGACGTCCTCGTGCTGGTAACCGTGAACCCGGCCGGGGTGGCGGTCACGCGGTTCCCGGAGACACCGGCACCAGAGACCACCGAGGCGCCGGCCGAGCCGGTGCCGTGAACCTTGGCGGCGGGCGCACCGGACGGCTTGCCGTGAGCCGTGGCGGTGGGCTGGGGGGTGCCGGTCACAGCGCTGGCCACTCCCCCTGCCGTCGCGATGGCTGCGGCGGTGGCCGCGATGAGCATGATCGGGCGGATACGCATGAATCAGTGTCCTTTCCTGCGGGCGTCCGGTTGATGCCCGCACCCCTGTACGCCCCTCGGTGCCCATGCGGTCGCACCCCGGACACGTGGCCCATGTCACAGGACGTGGGCGCGACCTGGGGACGGCGCTCGTGCGTACAGGCTTGAGCGGCGCGAGGCTCCGCCCGGGAGGCACGGCTCCACCGCCGTGATCGAGGAGTGCTTCCCGGCGAACCGCCTGTGATGCGAGCCGATCGACAGCACCAGGAGAGAAGTCGTTGATGACGCCACAGGAGTTCGACGCGTTCTACGCAGCGTCCTTCTCCCGCCTGACCGGGCAGCTCTACGCGATGACCAGCAACTGGTCCGAAGCACAGGACGTGGTCCAGGAGGCCTTCATCCGCGCGTGGGACCGAAGGCGCACGTTCGACCTCGACGATGCCCCGGAAGCCTGGATCCGGACCACCGCCCGGCGGCTGGCCATCTCACGTTGGCGACGTCTGGCCCGGGGTCTGCATCTGGCCGGACGCCACCACCATGAACCCCGCACCGTCGAGCCGCCCACTGAGGAGTACTTGATGCTGGTCATCGCGCTCCGCGACCTGCCCGAGGCGCAGCGCAGCGCCATGGTCCTGCACCACATGTGCGACCTTTCCATCGAGCAGGTCGCGGCCGAGACCGGCGCCAGCGTCAGTGCCGTCAAGAGCCGCCTTGCCCGAGGGCGGACCGCGCTGGCGGCCCGGCTCGGCGACCAGCCCCCGACCAGCGAGGAAGGACGACTCCATGTCTGACCCCCTCCACGACACCCTGGGCGACCGGCTGCGGCTGCTCGGCATGCAGATGCCGGCACCGCCCCTGCCCGCCGCGGAGATCCGCCGACGCGCCGACCGGCGCCGCCACCGCCGGCACGCTCTGGGCGCGACCGCGGCCTGCACCGCGGCAGCCCTGTGCCTGGCTCTCCCGTCCTTGCTGCACTCACCCGGCCCACGGCACGGAGCAGCCCCCACGGACACCTCCTCCGTGTCAGCTTCCCCCCGCCCCCCGGCCGGGTTCACTGTTACCAGCACGAGGACGTCCCCGATCGGTGCCGGGGCCGTCGCTGGGATCTTGGCCTCCTGCCTGGGCCCGGACGCCTCGAACTACCATGCGGTGATCGCGGTCCGCGCTCCCCTCGCCACGCAGGACACGGACGGCGTGGTCATCGCCGTCAACTCCGCCCACCAGTACGTGCAGTGCGAGACGAAGGGCCACAAGGGCACCAGCATGTCCGTCCCGCCGACGTTCATCAACGACCGCCTGTGGGGCACCGGCCACCTGATCGAGTTCTTCGACAGCTTCAGCGAGCCGGCCGGCGGGGAACAGACCCTCTCACTGGGCGCCGGACACTACACACCCGACGTCGCCAAGATCACCATCAGCTACGGCGACAACCCGACCCAGTACCCGGCCCTCATGGCAGACGGCGCGTTCGTCTACACGGCGGCCATCTCCGGCCGCGAAGGGAACTCCCCCTCCCCGGCCCCCTACGTCCACGCCTACAACGCAGCGGGCCAGGAGATCTACAACCAGCAGACGCAACCCACCGCCAAGCAGTAACACCCGTCGCCGCACGCCCTCACTGCGGCCCCGGCACCCTGCCCGGGCCGCAGCGACCACAACGACCACCCACTCTCCCTCAAAACGCGGGCCCGGTGCGCCCAGCCCTGCTCCCCATCCCCCCGGGAGACCACCGCGAAGGCCTCGGACACCGGGGCCTGTCACCGCGGCGGTAAACCATCACGCCCCTACCTCATGACAACCCGTCACCACACCCACAAGAAGCGGACCAGAACCGGAAATCGTGAATAAAGCCATTTTGGAGGCCTTCGTCGCGGCACTGAGCGTGCGCACGGGCGATGCGGACGTGGCCCGACGGCATCCAGTGGATGCACCCGGTGGGCACGTGGGACGAGGCGCACCTGGAGGTGGCGCTCATGCCCGGCGGCGAGGAGGTGTGGCTGCGGATGTCCACCGACCGCTCCAGCGTCGCCGTGTGGACCATCGAGCAGTGGTGGGCCTTCTCCGGGGAGCTGACCGGCGCGACGCCGCCGCAAGCCTGAGCCGCGAGGCCCACGGCGGTTCGGCCGGCGCACGGACGGCGGCGGTCGACGTGGCTCCGGCGGGCCCGTGTCGTTGAGCATCCGGCCGCGCCGCAGGCCCTGCGGTGGGCTGACCGCCGTAGCAACGCGAACGAGGACCGATGCCGAAGAAGCCCGCCCACGACCCGACGTACGGCTACGACCCGGAGACGCACACGGTCCGGGTCGACCAGCACGACCTGGCGCGGCTGCTGCTGATGTTCCGCTCGCTGATGCGCGAGCAGAAGCCGGGTTCGTGGGATCACATGAGGGACTACGACCTGTCCTTCGAGCGTCTCGCGGACGCGGTCGATGCCAGCTCGCAGATCCGGTACGGCAAGCGCTGGACGGGGCCTGATCTGCGGATGCGCTGCACGACGACCGAGCCGGTGTACGACTGGCCGGAGGGCGCGCCGTACGACGGGGAGGCGACGTTCACCTGGATGGTGCCGGGCTACGGCTCGCACGCCTCCGAGGACGATCAGGTGTCCCCCTACTCGAACACGGCGCTGTGCGGGTTCTACTGGGTGAAGGGCGACAGGCCGCGCCGGGTGGAGGGCCTGCCGGACTGCCCGGAGTGCCGGCGCGAGGTCCAGCTCGGTGCCGAACGGCCCCGCGGCCGTTGGTGACTACCGGTTGCTGCCCGGGTGGCAACCGGTGGATACGGCCGTGGCTACGATCGGAAACGCCCTGACCCCAGCAGTTGCGATGCCGGGGTCAGGGCGCCTGCACGGGTGGCTATCCGAGCCAGGTGGCGGTGAGGACGGACAGACGGCGCAGGGGGCGGTTCACCCAGTAGGTGAGGGAGAGCTGGCCGACGGAGGCGTGGCGGACGTCCTCACCCTCGGGGTCGTCGGCGTTCCACTGGCGGAAGCCCCACGGGTCGCCGGCGGCGGCGTCCAGGACGTCCCACACCATGTCTTCGACGTGTTCGGGCAGGGTGGCGAGGGCCTTCGCGGCCGGGGCGGAGAAGCGGACCGCGTACGGCGGCCGTGCGGTCACCGGCGCCGCCCGCGGAGCTCCGCCATGTCGATGAAGTCGCTGTCGTCGTGGCCGGAGGCGACGAACGCGTCGACGGCCGGGGCGGAGGCGAGGCGGCCCTGCCACTCCTGGACGACCGTGTACAGCCCGGCCAGGGAGAACGTGCGCCGCGATTCCTCGAGGGCGGCCGCCCACTCCCGCTCGAAAGCCGGCACCCAGGTGTTGGCGCGCGCGTCGGCACGCAGCTGGGCGAGGAGTTCGGCCGGCGCCCCGGGCGCGGGGGCGTACGGCGTGACGGGGGCGTGGTCGGGCTGCGCGCTCATCTGGTCCTCCCGGCGGGTCGTCACCTCACGGTACGCGCGCCGGGAGGCCGTGGATGCGGGCATGGACAGATCCCTCCTACGGGGTGAGCGGCGGCACGAGGGCCGGGCCCCGGCAGTTGCGATGCCGGGGCCCGGCCCGTGGTGTGCCAGCCGGGGCAGGCGGCGGGGCTGAGGGCCAGCGTGTAGCGGCGGCCGGTGGCCAGGTGGACCGTCAGGGTGTTGCCGTCGGCGGTGGCGGCCCGGTAGGCGGGGTGGGCCAGGAGCGCGGGGACAACGACGGTGCGCAGCACGGCGGCGGCGGGACCGCTGGCCGGGGCCGGAGCGCCGCTCGGGTCCTGGAAGACCTCGCCGTCGGCGCCGGACTGGAAGTCGAGCACCCAGGTGCTCCCGGCCGCGGTGCCGGCGTCGGTGACGTCGCTGGTGCCCGGGTGGTCCTCCAGGACGTCGGTCAGGCGCACGGCCTCTTCGTACACGGCGGTCAGGTGGCTCTTGTCGCGGTCGATGGGCGTGAGCCGAAGCTCAGGAGTTGTCACCTGGGAGCCGAGTGAGCCGGCGAAGTGGAGGCGTCAAAGCAGTCTGGTTGTCACCGACAAGGCATTCGACTTGTCACACGCCCTCATTCAGCGCTTTTTCTGTCACCAGAAACGAAGATCGAGAGCCGGTGGCTCTCCCGGTTGGTGCGGCGACCTGCTGAGTTCTGGTGATGTGGCGTCGTCAGTCCGTCGCGGTGCGGCGGGCGTAGGCGCGGGCGGCGCGGGCGCGGTCGCCGCAGCGGGTGGAGCACCACTGGCGGCGGCCGTGTCTGAGCAGGAAGCGGTTGCAGGGCGGGGAGGCGCAGGCGGCCAAGCGGGCGGCGTCGGGGGAGGTGAGCAGGTCGGCGGCGTCGGCGGCGATGGCCGCGAGGGCGTGCTCGACAATCGCGGTGGTGGGGTGGGGCGTGGCCCGGTAGGGCCCGGTCTTCTCGTCCCACAGCAGCAGGGGCGCGGTGGGGACGCGGGTCATCGCGTCGTTGATCGCTGTGACGGCCGTGGGAAGTGCGGAATGTCCGGCGACGCGGGAGGCCAGCAGCGACCTGATCTGCTCGCGCAACGAGCGCAGCTGAGTCGCACAGACCTCCGCCAGGCCGGAGTCCGCCGGAGCTAGATCGCGCCGCGCCAGCCACTGCTCGGCCCGTGCCGGGGTGGACAGCAGGTCGGCCGTGTGCCCGCCGGGCAGTGCGACGGCGCTGTTGGCCAGCGCGAGGGAGGGGTGCTCCGTCTCGCCCGGCGCCGATGGCAGGGCGGCTTCTTCCGTCACGAACTCTTCCATGCTTCTCATGGTACGGGTTGCGTCTATCCGTGAGGCGTGCGTACAGTCGAATCACGGTTAACGCCCCCTCTATCCGTGAGGAACCTTCTTCGTGTCTTCCCCGACCCTGCAGACCGCTCCGTTCCCCGTCCGTGTCTTCGGCGGCCCGACCGCCCTGTTCGAGTACGGTGGCCTGCGCTTTCTCACCGACCCGACCTTCGACGGCCCCGGCGACTACCCGGCACCGGGCGTCGTGCTGACCAAGACGGCTGCGGCCGACGGCAGCCCGGCCGATCTCGGCCGCGTCGACGTGGTCCTGCTCTCACACGACGAGCACGCCGACAACCTCGACACCTCAGGCCGCGCCCTGCTCGCCGACGTCCCGCTGACGCTCACCACCCCCGGCGGCGGGGAGCGTCTCGGCGAGGCGGCCACCGGCCTCGCCGACTGGCAGTCGGTCGAACTCGAGCGCCGGGACGGCGGGCCCGGCACGGTCACCGTGACCGGCGTGCCCGCCATCCACGGCCCCGGCCCGCGCGAGGAGGTCGAGCCGGTCGCCGGCGAGGTCATAGGTTTCGTCCTGACCGGCGAGGGCCTGCCCAGCGTCTACGTCAGCGGCGACAACGCCTCGCTCGACGCGGTCAAGGAGATCGCCGAACGCTTCGCCCCCGTCGGCACGGTCATCCTCTTCGCCGGAGCGCCCCGCTTCACCGAAGTCTTCGGCGGCGAGGTAATCGTCCTGGACAGCGCCCAGGCCGCTGAGGCCGCGAAGATCCTCGGCGCCGGCCGTGTGGTTCCCGTCCACTACGACAGCTGGGCCCATTTCACCGAGGGCCGCGACGAGTTCGCCGCCGCCTTTGCTGCTGCCGGTCTCGCCGACCGCGTCGACTTCGGCGTCCGCGGCTGACCCCACCTACGTCGCACGCGTACGCCCGACAGCCGGGCGCCGGCCGACAGAGACCTGCCGCGCTGTCGCCCGGCGCCCTCGCGTGCCGCACACCTTGAAACCGAAGGACCGCACCACCATGACCGACCCGATCCGCGGCACCCGCCACGGCTCCGCCCCCGCCGCCCTGTCCGTGCTGGACTCCGCCATGACCGGCACCGGTCAGACCGCCGCGGAGGCGCTGGCCGGCAGCGTCGAACTCGCCCGGCTCGCCGACCGGCGTGGCTTCACCCGCTACTGGATGAACGAGCACCACGCCATGCCCGGCGTCTCCACCTCCAGCCCGCCTGTCCTGCTCGCCCGGCTCACCGCAGAGACCAGCAGGCTGCGGCTCGGCGCGGGCGGGATCATGCTGCCCAACCATCCGCCGCTGGTCGTCGCCGAACAGTTCGGCATGCTCAACGCCCTCGCCCCCGGCCGCATCGACCTGGGCCTGGGCCGCGCCCCGGGCACCGATCACGCCACGGCCGCCGCCCTGCGCCGCGGTGCGAGCGGCGCCGAGGACTTCCCCCAGCAGGTTCTCGAGCTGCTGCACTTCCTAGGCGACGACTTCCCCGCCGAGCACCCCTATGCCGGACGGGTGTACGCCGTCCCGGGGCCCGCCCAGGACCGGCTCAACGGCGCCGCCCCGAGCGCCGGACGCCTGCCGGTGTGGCTGCTCGGCTCGTCCGGCTACTCGGCGCGGCTCGCCGCCCGGCTCGGCCTGCCGTTCGCCTTCGCCGCGCACTTCAACCCGCGTGATGTCGTCACCGCCCTGCGCCTGTACCGCGAGCGGTTCACCCCGTCCGAGGCTTTGACCGAGCCGTACGCACTGGTCAGCTTCACCGTCGCGGTATCCGACGACGATGGCGAGGCCCGCCGCCAGGCAGGCACCCTCGCACACGCCATGCTCCGCATGTTCCAGCGCAAGTCCTACTTGCTGCCGTCCCCCGAGGAAGTGGACGCCTACACCTACGACGCCCAGGAACGCCAGCTCGTCGATAGCTGGCTGAACCACGTCCCGCACGGCACCCCCGAGCAGGTCACCGCCCACCTAAACCAGGTCCAGCGGGACTCCGGCGCCGACGAACTCATGATCGGCAGCGTCGGCCACTCCCTCCAGGCCCGCCTGCGCTCCACCGAACTCATCGCCGACGCCTACGATATGCCCGACAGCCAGAGCTGACGCGCAACGGGGGCCCGACCCGTCGACGCCGATCGCCCTTCACCGGCAAGTTTTCCCCTGTTCTTCCAGGAGTTCTCGAGGAGTCCTCGTGGCCACCGTCCTCGTCCTGTCCGGCCCACGCTCCTGGCCGAGCACACCGCCACGGCCCGGCAGGCCCGCGGCCACCGGGCCCACGTACTTGCCCTGCGCGACCTGCCCGCGACACCGATGCTCACCGCGGACACCCACGACGCGTCCCTCGCCCGCGCCGTGGCCTTGGTCGACGAGGGCGACGCCCTCGTCGTGGCCGCCCCCATCCACCAGGCCGCCTACTCCGCGCCTGCTCAAGACCTTCCTGGATCTGCCGTCCCAGCACGTGTTCGCCGGAAAACCGGTGCTTCCTCTCGCCACCGGCGGCAGCCCGGCCCACGTCCTCGCCCTCGATTACGCCCTGCGCCCGGTCCTCACCGCGCTCGGTGCCGAGGTCTCCCAGGGTCGGTTCATCCTGGACCGGCACATCACGGCCTCCCCGGACGGCACGATGGCCCTCCACGACGCCGACGAGCAGCAACTGGCCCATATCACGGATCGGTTCGCCCGCACGCTCCCGTCGAGCGCACACCTTCCAGTCGCCTGACGGTCATCGCCTCGCCCGATGCCTGGCCACCGGCCTCCCGGCACACCGAAAGCACGGACTCCATGGTCCACTCGCACCCCACTGCCACTCCCACCGGCACGTCGCCCACCACCGCTTCGACCGCCTCCCCGCTCGTTGGCTGCGGCGATCAGCTTCGGTGCGCTCCAGCGCAGCTGCATGCCGTACGCGGGAGCATCGGGGGCGACGTCCAGGCGGCCGGTATCCGCTTCGAAGCCCACGGCCTGGACGTGACCGGCGAGCTCGGGAGCGGCTGCGGCTGCGGCTGCGGCTGCGGCTGCGGCCGCGGCGAGAATGTCGTCGAACTGCGCGAGGACGCTGCCGCCGACGGACGGGGCGACCATGCCGCGCTCGGTCATCATCATGCCGATCGCCGTACCGAGCCCGAGCGGATCACGGCCGTCGCGGCATGCGAGGGTGCCGGTGCGCCGCTTCGGCTTCTTCGTCTGGGTGGCGCCGTTCTTCTTCACCGCCTCCCTGGCCGCGCTCAGCGCCTGGCGCGCGAGGTCGACCCCCGTCGCCCGCACGTCCGTTCGCAAGACTGCGCCCCTTTTGAGAACGCAGGTCGGCACACTGGTCCGGTGACTTCCTGGCTGCACCGCTGCTGGTTGGGGCTCTGGTCCCGTCTGCACCGCGGCTTCGACGGCACCGATCCCCGGCGGTCGGCACTACCTGTCATGGCAGCCGAATTTGGCTTCCTCAGGGTACTGACCGAGGCCGACCGGAAGTTCCTCATCCTCACCGACCAAGAGGTCACCTCGCGAAAAGGAAATCGCAGCTCACTGAGCACGAAGCCGCCCTGTAGCGGGGGTGTTCCGGAAGAGGCGTGGACAACTGTGGGACGCGACTCCGGGACAAAAGTCAACTTTGATTAGTCGCTCCGCGGAGGGCTAGATTCGCAAGCCAGACCACCCCCACAGGAGGAACCATGGCGCACCCTGATCGTCCGATAGCCCTCGTTACCGGTGGCAGCCGCGGCATCGGCGCCGCCACCTCGCTGCGGCTGGCTTCCGCAGGGTTCCGTGTGGCGGTGAACTACTTCTCGAACCGCTCCGCGGCCGACGAGGTCGTCGCGAGGATCGAGGCGGACGGTGGCAGCGCCTTCGCCCTCCCGGGTGACGTACGCGACGAAGAACAGGCCGCCCGGATGATCGAGCAGGCCGCACCCGAAGGCCGTCTCGATGTCCTGGTATGCAACGCGGCCGCGGCCGCCTTCACGCCCACAGCGGTAAGCGCGTTGTCCTGGTCCGACTTCCGTACGAAGGTGACGGACGAACTGGCCGGCGCCTACATCCTGGCGCAGCGCGCGCTGGTCCTGATGGAGAAGCGGAAGCGGGGAAGCATCGTCTTCGTCTCCAGCACGGTGGCCGACGGGCCGCCCGCCCCCGGGATGACGGCCCACGGAACGGCCAAGGCCGCCCTGAACACCTTTGCCCGGTTCCTGGCATGCGAGGCCGGCCCCCTGGGTGTCCGTGTCAACGTGGTCGCCCCGGGCTTCGTACGCACCGAGGCCAGCGCCCACATGCCGCAGGCAGTCCAGCAGCAGCTGGCGGACCGGGCGCCGCTCGGGCGCGTCGCGGAGGCGGATGACGTCGCGAGGGCCATCACGATGCTGGTGGGCGACGACGCCCAGTTCGTGACCGGGGCGGTGGTGCCGGTCGATGGCGGGACAAGCGTGTCCCGCATGTAGACCGTGCTTCGGTGATCTGCAAGAACTCCTGCCATGCGGCGGCGATGCTGCTGCCGATGGCCGTCCGGGCCTTGGCGGTGACGGCCGCGACGCTGCCCGGGTCGGTCAGGCCAGCGGACCCGGCCGCCGCGAAGAGAGCGGCCTCACCGATCAGGGTCTCGGTCTGACGGCGGTGGTCGCACGCCTCGCACAGCCCGGTCGCCTGGTCCCGACCGCAGTCCTCGCACGGCAGGGCCTGGCGCACCGCTTCGGCGGCCGCCGCCTCCTGGCGCTCGTGCTCCGCCCGCTCCCGGGCAGCCGCACGGGCGGCATCGCGGCGGGCCTGCTCCGCGCGGGCCTGCTCGCGCCGCCACACGAGGTCCTCCGCCTCGATGGCCGCCTGCTCCCGCAGCCGCTCCTTGAGGACGCGGCGGCGTTCGGCCTTGCTCAGGCCGGGCAGCTCCCGGTCAACCTGCGCCGTGATCTTCGCCCGCCGGGCGCGGCGGAGGTGGATCACGTTGCCGCAGTTCTCGCACTCGCCGCCGGTGTCCAGCCTCCTCCCGTCGTCGCAGCGCCGGTCCGAGCACGCTTGACGCTGCATCAGGCCACGGCGCATCAGCCACGGGAACGGACGGTCGACCAGGGTCTCGCCGCCGGTCTCCTCCAGCCCTCGACACCGTGGCACAGTTGCGGGCGACGGCCGCGCCAATGACGGATCCGCACTACCGCATACGAAGTCCGCGGTGGCCGCGCCGATTGGCTGGGCGGCCACCGCGGTGGTGCGGATTGCAGGAGGGCCGGAGAAGTGCCGTTCTTGTCCTCCTGCTTGTGTCAGTTCCGCTTTTGACCCTTCTTCCTCATCACGAAAAAGATGATGAGGAAGAAGAGGAAGCCAGGAGAACGGCGTGGTCGTGCAAGACATCCACGGTGCGGAGCTGCCCCTTGAACATGTTCACTGGCCGCGCCTGCGACGCAGATAATCGCGGAATCCGGTTCCCTGCATCCACATGGCCAGCCCAGCGAGCAGGGCTACGCCGATGATGGCCGGCACCAGCACGACGCCATGCATGGGCACCTCTCTCTTTCGGATATCGGTCAGAAGAAAGACTTCGCTACGTCCAGGACGTCCTTCGCCTTCATGACCGTGTCGATGGCGTCCGAGGCACCCGTTCCGTCCTCGCCGCCGTAGTCGCCGAGTACTTCAAGACCCACGTCGACCGCGCAGCCGGAAGCAAAGGCGCCCGCTGCTCCCACCCCTGTTTCGGAGACACCTGTGTACAGGCCGACTACAGTTGACTGTGCCCCGCCCTTCAGGCATTTCTCGCCGTACTTCGCCCAAGCAATCAGCCCGCCGGGTCGATGCGGTTGACGGGGTCGCCTTCGGCGTAGAGGTAGGGGTTCTGTTCCTGGCCGGAGGGGTCGGGCTGGGTGAAGCGGCCGATGTTGGCGTCGTAGTAGCGGGCCTGGAGGTGGTAGAGGCCGGTGGGGTCCTGGTAGTTGCCGGCGAAGCGGTAGGGCTGCTCGACCGGCTCGTCAGGAGGGCGGTCCCGCCGACGGGCCGCCGGAGCGGGGGCCCGTCGGCGGAGTCGTTCACGACGCGTTCGGGCCCACGTCGGACACGGTCAGGGGGCGGCGGAGCGGGGCCTGGGCCGAGTACTCGTCGGCGCCGACATCACGGGCGCTGCCGCGCGGGTGGCCGTCGATGTCTTCGACCAGGATCAGGGTGTTGAGCGTAGCCGCGTCGATCGCGGGGCTGCCCGCCGACAGCCGGGACACTCCGTCGGACTCCTGCCTCAGGAGCGGGTCGACCCGGCGGTATCCGCCGGAGGGGATGGTGCCGTTGGCCGCCGCGCCCCACAGGATGTTGCCCTGCCAGCGGAAGCCGCTGGTCTCCCTCATGTCGACCAGGCTGCCGGTGCTGCCGACCAGGAGGTTGTCGGCGAAGACTGCGTCCTGCGGCGCGTAGGTCCGCTCCTCGCCCGAGACCGGCCTGGCGTTGCCGACGAAGGTGTTGTGCACGATGACCGCGCGGTCGCACGCGTCGTTGCCGCGCCGCTCCTCGGTCGTCTCGCCCGGGTGGTGGTCGCGCGTGGTGCCGCTGCCGATCACCAGGGCCCGGCCCGACAGACCGCCGAAGTAGTTGTTGACCACCGTGTGGTCGTTGCCGTAGAGGCGTACGCCGTCGGTGCCGTCGAGCAGGTAGTTGGCCTCCACCGTGGACTGGTTGCCGTGCCGCAGCACGATGCCGCCACGGCTGTTGCGCACCGTGTTGTACCGGATGGTGTTGCCGGACGACTTCACGGAGACGGCCTCGGGGTCGCCGTTGCACCGCTCGAACAGGTTGTACTCCACGACGCCGTTGGCACTGGACAGTGCGCGGCTGCTGACGCCGAGCCGGATGGATTCGCCGCCGTTGTCCCCGGCGTAGCTGTGGTCGGAGAAGTAGTTCTTGAGGATCTGCGGCTTCTGGGCCATGGCGGTGGAGCCCGGGCCGTCGACGACGACGAAGATGCCCTCGGTCGTCTTGTCGTGGAAGTGGTTGCGGTCGATCTTGGTGTTGTCGCCCCGCACGACGATCCAGTCGAGTCCGCTGACGTCGGCGAAGCGGAAGTCGTTGCGGGTCAGCCGGATGCCCGTGCAGTTCGCCGGGATCTCCAGGGTGGTGCTCTGCCGGAAGGCGAACCCGCTGATGGTGATGTTGCTCGAGTTGCCGAGGACGAAGCTCTTCGCGCCCTGGAGCACCGCTCCCCCACGGGACTGCGCGACGATGGTGATCGGCGCGTCGGCGGTGCCTGCTTTGCCCGAGATGGTGATGGGGTTGTTCGAGGGGACGGTGTAGGTGCCGTCGGCCAGGACGATCCGGTCGCCGGGCTTCGCCTCGTTGATCTTGGTCTGGAGGTCGGCCAGGGAACCGACGGTCACCGTGGCCGCCGACGCGCCGGCCGACAGGGCCGGGACGGAGGCGAGCGCGGCGGCGCCCAGCACGGTGCCGGTGAGGAACGTACGTCGTTGCATGATGTCTCCTGCGAAGCGGGAACGTGTCGAGCCGGCCCGCCGGGCAGGGCGAGTGCCGTCGGCGGGAAAGGTGTGGGTGTGGCCGGCAGGGGCCGTTGGGGTCCGGTGGTCCGCGTGGCTGCGCCTCGGTGACGTCGTCACCGGCCCGGGCCGGCGAGGTGGCGCCTCGCCGGTTGCCCCCGCCGGGTGTGGGACCGCGGACCTGCTACTTCGGGTCCGGGTTGCGGTTCCAGTCGGTCCAGTAGCCGTTCACGTTGCGCAGGCGGTACCAGCCATAGCCGTCGGGCATGATGACGTGGATGGCGAACTGCCAGGGTCGCTCGTCCGTGATCGCCACGGCGCTCACCGCCACCCCGCCCATCGACTCCCACTCGCTCCAGTCGCCGTCGGAGTCGGTCCAGCGCGTCCACACCGCCCGCTCCGTACCCACCACGAAGACCTGCTTGGTCCCGTCCGGCAGCTTCTTGGTGGTGATGCCGAACTCGCACATGTAGGCCTGGCCGCCGGTCTTGCAGCCGTTCGCGGCCTGCGCGGCGGACGGGACGGCCACGGCGAGGCCCGCCACGGCGGCGACCGCGACAATGGCGGCCCTGATCTTGTTCATAGCTGTCTCCCCAAAGGAGGCGGGCACGTTCGGCCCTGCCTCCTGACGTCGTACAGCCAACCCGTCGCTGTCGTGTGCGACCAGGAAGTTCCACCGGCAGAAGTCGTGCCCGGCCCATTCCTGCCGGATTCCCGCCTCCTCGCCGAAGCTGGAGCGGTGGCGGCGCGGCTGCTTCGGCTTCGGTGCGGCGGCGCGGCGCGGCACCGTGAGCGGGGCGGTGCGGGAGCGGCCGGCAGGCCCGGGCGCGGCAGATGCTGTAGCCCCAGGGCGGGCTGTCGGGCCGGGCCGCCAGGAGGGCTTCCAGCACTCCGATCGTGGGCTTCGTCAACCGGATCGCGGGCGTTGCACCTGCCGCGCGGGGGCGCGGCTCCCTCGCGTCACGCGAGTCTGCGGAACGTGCCGTGGACCGAGTGAGCATGTGTCGAGAACGACACCCCTTGTCCGTTGGGAAGGAGCCCCGTACCGCGCCGGGTTCGGTGCGGGGCTCCCCCGCTCCGGCTTGTCCGGTCCGGACTACTGCAGGACGACGTCGCGGCCCGGGCCGCCCGTGACGGTGTCCCGTCCGGGACCACCGACGACCAGGTCGTCGCCGTCCTCGCCGTCCAGGTTGTCGTCGCCGGGACCGCCGAGGAGGGTGTCCCGGCCGTCCCCGCCCAGGGCGCGGTCCTCCACCCGGGCCGGCGTACACGATGTCCGCGCCGCCGTACGCCTCGATCCTGTCGTCGCCCCGGCCGCCCCAGAGCCGCTGGTCCGTATCGCCGCCCATGACCACTCGTCCCATGACCATGTCGTTGCCCGCGTCGCCCCGCACCGTGTGCGCGGTGTGGGCGTGCAGGACGTCGTCGCCGGGCCCGCCGCGCACGGTGCCCACCCCGGGGTCGCTGGTGACGATCTCGTCGTCGCCGTCGCCGAGGAAGATGTCGATCCTGTCCGACCGGGCGCTGCCGGTGGGCAGTTCGCAGACGACGAAGGTCTCGTCCGCGGGATCGAGGTAGGCGCAGTGGTCGCCGGGAGAGAGCGGGACCGCGTCGCGGAAGCCGATCTGCCGGACGCCGGCGCCGCGTTCCATGGGGAACACGTGCAGGTCGTTGGCCTGTCCCGCGGCGGCGGTGAAGACGATCGACTGAGTGGCCCAGTCGGCGCCGACGCCGGCCTTCGCCCCGGTGGCGGGAGCGGCGGCGGCCGGGGTGGCGGCGAGACCGGCGGCGAGCAGCGCCACGGCGGCCGCGCGGGCGGTGACCGGGTGTCGGTTCATGAGACCTCATCTCGATACGGCGACCGTGGGCCGGCCGGACGACAGGGGGAGTGGGCAATACGGGCGCGAAGGACGTACGCACTCCGTACGCCATCCGTACGGTTCACTGTGGCGTACCCGGCAACGAGGGCAGACGGCGGCGCGTCCGGTGCCGGAGGCGGAAGGCCGTGCGGCGCCCCGGTGCGCTTCCGGGGGCGAGGATGTGATCAGGGCGGTGCCGTGTGCGGCCCCACTCGTCGGCCGCCACCACGGCGCAGGCCGCGACCAGAACGAGGTTCTTGATGATGTACTGGCCCTCCAGGGTGGGTACCGGCATGCCCGGCTGCCACATCTCCCCGGACAACGGCAGCAGCGCCGAGAAGACCCCGGCCATGTGGGCGAAGAAGGCCGCCAGGGTTACACGCAGCAGCACCCCCGCGACCAGGCCGAGGCCGACGGTCGTTTCGACCACCGCCAGCATCCGCAGCGCCGCGTCCGGCGGCAGCAGCCCGAGGGTGAGCTTCGTCGCGGCCCGTACGGCGGACCCCCTCGGGGGGCTCGCCGCAGGGAAGAACTTCAGGACGCCGAACCAGAGGTAGACCACGCCCACGCACAGCCGCAGCAGCACCGGGCCGCGCCGCTGGACTCGGCAGGCCAGTGTCCGCGTCGCCCGGGCGGCCCGCCCCTCGCTGCCGATGTCCGGCCGGCCCCTGCGGGGCGCTCGGGCTTCGCTCGCTGATTCTCTCCACCGTCGTACCCGACCTTCCGCGCGCGCTCGTCCGAGGCTTCCGGCCGCCGCCGGGACACCGGCCGGTCCGGGGACCGGCTCGCCCCGACAGAACCGGGCCTGACACCGCGTCAGCTCACGTCCACGCAGGACAGCATGCACATGCCAAGCGGCAGTCCCGACACCGCAGGGACGGTCACGGTGCGAAGGAAGCGTACCCTGCTTGGTCTAGACCAGACCAAGGTCGCGGAGCGTGGCATGCAGGAAGTTCGGGCCGCCAGCATGCAGCGGCGGGACCGCAGCGGTCGGCAGACGCCCGGGCCGGGGGCAAGGCGCGTGACGGCCGGCGACACACCACCAGCTCACCACCCGCCCATCTGCTCGGTCAGCTGGGCGAGGACGGCGGCGCGGATCTCCGGGCACGCCGCCGTCATGTCACCGCGGCGGACCAGCCGGGCACAGCAGCCGTCCCGCTTCGGCTCGGCGGCCCACACCGGAGGCAGATCAGGCCCGGGCACAGCACGGGTGAGCATGGAGTGGGGAAGCGTCCACGTCACTCCCCCACTGCGTGTTGCCTGCGGGGGTACGCCGAACGCATCGGAACCGTCCCAGCAGTACGGGGGATGACCGGTCGATCAGCCGCATGCCCCGACGCGCGGAAGCAGCGGCCGAACTATCTCTCCACGCCTGTGTCACCTCTTACCGCTGTCCACGATCACCGGTGTGCCGTCAGCGTCCGTGCCGCAGGGGACCGCATAGACCGGATTGGCCTTGGCGGCCTCCTTGTAGGCCTCCAGACACTGGTTGTACAGCACCTTGTCGCTGAGCGAGCGTTCGATGATCTTGTTGGCGGCGGCGATGCCCTCCGCCTCGACCCGCTTGCGTTCCGCTTCCGCCTTCGCCGTACGGGCCGCCTCCGTGGCCCGCTCGGTGGCCTGCTCCTGCTGGATCTTCTTGTCGATCTGGTCCTGCAGCCTGTCCGACGGCCGCACATTGCGCAGGTTGACGGTGGTGACGTCGATCCCGCGCGACGCCAGACGCTCCTTGACCAGGCCGGCGATCTCGGAGCCGATCCGCTCACGCGCGGAAGCGTACCCCTCCTCGCTGGTGTGCTTGGCGAAGACGTTGCGGATGATCTCGCGGGCGTCGGGCAGCACCAGCCGCTGCTCGACAGCCTCCTCGCTGCCCGCCAGCCGGTACAGCTCAACCGCCTTCGCCGGCACCACGGCCCACTTGACGGTGACGTCGGCGTACAGCACACCGCCCTGCGAGGAGCGGACCTCGACGACGTCCTTGCCGTTGAGATCGAGATCGACCGGACGGGTCGAGAAGGACGTGACGTCGGTGAAGGGCGACTTGAAGTGCACCCCGGACGTCAGCGGCGTACCGGTCTTCCCGAAGGTCACCGGGACGCCGACCTCGTAGGCACTCACCACATGCACACAGGCGAACGCCGCCGCCAGCACCCCCGCCAGGCCGCTGAGCGCCGCCCCCAGCTTCCAGCCCGTCACCTCCCGGTGCCTGCCGACGAGAAAAAGGACGACGGCCGCTATGAGCAGCACGATGGACAGCACGAACACAGGTGATCCCCCTCAGGAAACGTTTCCGCGCCCCCCTGGGACGCGACCCCGGCGCGCATCGTAGCGGCCAGAGGTGACGCCCATACCTCACCACGGTTCACCCGTGACACGGGCGAACGAACACAAGATCACCCTCACCCGCCAACTGGTGACAGCAGAAACCGGAGATCACCAGCCAGACAGTGCCCGAGCCTGGCCTACGCCGCCTCCTTTCGCCAGTTCAGCTCCTGGACGACGCACCCGTTCCGCTTCTCCGTTCTAACTGATCATTTCAGAATGAGGTTCGGAGTCGTCTCAAGCAGATGATGCTGCAGGCGAGTTGGAGTAGTCCGAGGTGGAGGTCGGCTCGTATCTCGTAGTGGATCAGCAGGCGTTTGAACTGGTGGAGCCAGGCGAAGGTTCGCTCGACGACCCACCTGGTCCTGCCCAGGCCGGACCCGTGGGCCGTCCCCTTGCGCGCGATCTTCGGCGTGATGCCGCGGGCGCGGAGGAGCCGCCGGTACTTGTCGTAGTCGTAGCCGCGGTCGGCGAACAGCCGCCGTGGCCGGTGGCGGGGCCGGCCCACCAGGCCGCGGATGCGGGGTATCGCGTCCAGCAGGGGCATGAGCTGGGTGACATCGTGCCGGTTCCCGCCGGTCAACGGCACTGCGAGGGGGGTTCCGTGCCGGTCGGTGATCAGGTGGTGCTTGCTGCCCCGGCGGCCGCGGTCGACCGGCGAAGGTCCGGTGTGAGCCCCCTTTGAGAGCTCTGACGTGCGAGCCGTCGACCGCGGCGTCCTCCATGTCCAGCAGTCCGGCCTTGCGGAGTTCCGTGAGGAGGATTTCGTGCAGGCGGGGCCAGACGCCGGCTTCGGTCCAGTCCCGCAGGCGCCGCCAGCTCGTCACCCCGCTGCAGCCGATCGTCTCGGTCGGCACGTGCGCCCAGGTCACACCCGTGCGCAGCACGTAGATGATCCCGCGCAGAGCCACACGGTCATCCGCGGGCAGCCGGCCCGGGTACCGCCGACGCCGCGGCGGGCGAGGCGGGAGCAGCGGAGCGACACGATCCCACAGATCATCAGGCACAAGATCATCCGACACCTGCAGGACTCTGCCGCTCACCAGCCCAACTGCCAAGGCCTAAGCCACAGTCATTCTGAAATGATCAGTAAATGGTGGCAGCTCGGCTGGGTCCGCTCCCCTCAGGCGGTCGAGGTGCGCTTCGGCACCTCCCGGGCCGGGGCCGTCGATGTCGGCCCTCTACCGGTCCGCCGACGTCGACGCGATCTCCGCCGCCCACCCCGAGGTCAACTGGGAACAGCTGCGCACGGTGGAGAAAGGCCGGCGCTCGCCGCGCTGGCGAAGCAGGTCACCCTGGCCTGACCTGTACCGCTGTCCGGTGACGCCGCCCCTCCCCGGTGTGGTGGGTGGGGCGGCGTCACCGTGTCTGGGCCAGTCGCGCGGTCCCAGGAGCCGCCGGGCCCGGTGAACGACACCGCTGCCTGGACCGCAGCGCTCGCGGACCGCCAGGTGCGCTCCACCTCGATCCGGGCGGGCCGGCTCACCCCCGAGTTGCGCGAGCAACTGCTGTCGATCATGGACGTCCTGGACGCCGGCGTTCAGCCCCCCCCCGTCCGGCCAACCCTCCGATCAGCGGTGCGCGATTCCCGGCCGGCGCAGAAGACCCACCGCTTCGCATTCTCCAGCGGCAGCTTCCCGGCTTCGGCAGATGTGATCAACGGATGGGAGCGAACAGCGGTGAGCGAGCGTTCGACCTGCCGCCGAATGTCATGCTGGCGGCGTCCGGGGCCTGGGCGGCCAGGTATCCAGGGAACGGGGCAGCTCGCCACGCGCCGGTCTGCTCGTCGGCCAGCAGCAGGTGCTCGGCATGGTCGGTGGGAACTCCCTGCCGGGCCGGGACACACCGGAGCGGAAAACGAGCCGGTACTCGCGGGTGAACCGTCAGCCAAACGGCGGGGCCGCGGGTGCCCGGCCTGCCGCCCCGCTCGCCGATCAGCGCCGGAACTTGTCCCGCGCGGTCTCCTCCCGGCCCCACCAGCCGTGCTGCACCGCCCGGCCGTCCACGGTGAGCAGCAGGTGGAAGCGGCCCGGGCCGCGCATGTGAGGCGGATCCCCCGGCTGCGACCCGGCACACGCACGATCCCGGACTTCGTCTCCAGCTCGACCAGCCGGCAGTGCACCGAGGCCCGGCTGCGCATCCCGACCGCCTGCCCGACCTGCTGCACCCTCGGCGCTTCCCCGTGATCGGCGATGTGCCGGCGGATACAGCACAGGATGCGCTCCTGGTGTGACTGACGCGCTACTTGGCCGGTCTAGCCAAGTAGCGCGCTCAGGGTTCTGCGCCGCGCACTTCACTCGCAGGAAGCGGACCTCAGAGCAGCGTGAGGTCAGCCAGCCCAGGGGATCGAACTTTGCTTGGCCACAAGATTTCCGACCCCTGCGGCGTCGGCTACAGGTCGATGAGGTCACTGGGGTCCCCGGCGCCGGTCCGGATGATGCCGTTTCCGCAAGGGGAGGTGATCCGCGCACGCGTCGCCTACCTCACGGCGACGTAATCCCCGGTCGACGACTTCGCCCCGGAGGTGGTGTTCCCGTAGTACGTCCACCGCCACGTCCCCGACCCGGTGGCCTTCACCGTGGTCCTGAGCGCCCCCGTACTACTCGACGTCGCCTTCTTGACCGTCGTGTACGAGGAGGCACCCGCCGCCTTGAACTGCAGGCTCACCGTGCGGCCCGCGTACCCCTGGTATGTGTGGGTGTCCCAGTTCGCCCGTGTGACCCGCCCGGTCACGGTGATCGTCTTTCCTGCCGCGACCGGCTCAGGCGAGGCGTTGACAGTCACGCGTGTGGCCCGCTTGACCTGCACCGGGAGGTTCAGGTCGTCCGTGTCGTAGGCGTCACCGGCGAGGAAGACCCGAGCAGCGGATTTCCAGGTGCCGGCGTCCTCGTTCCCGAAGTCACCGCTCCGCGGGTCGATGTACAGCCATTCCTTGAAGTCGCAGATGCCCTTCGCCCTGTCCACGACCTTGCAGTCGCTGGTGATGACGGAGCTGTACAGCGTGTCTCCCGTGTCGGGCTTTCCCCGGTAGGGGAACACCGTCGGCCCGAAGTCGTATTTAAGTGTGGTCGTCATCCGGAAGACCGCGGGCACCTCGACCTCCTCCTGGACCCCGATCACGATGGGCTTCCCGCCATTCACCGCGACCCGGGAGAAGGAGACCCCACCCTCCGCCGCTCCGGCCGGCACCGCCGCCACCCCTGCGAACACGACCGCGACTCCACCGGCCATTACCGCGTTCCACGTCGTCTTTCCCACTGACAAGCCCGTCCTCTCCCCTGCAGCCTGGACCGAGCGCGCGGGCGCACCGGCCAGAGGATCATCCTCAGTAGCTGACTGTGGGACAGGAGAGGGCCGTACGCGGTTGCACACCGTGCGACAACGATTTGATCACCCTGGCGAGCGCTTGTTCGAATTGATGAGCAAGCTGAGACACGAGGACCGGGAGGAGCAGGTGAGCGGTGGTGAGCAGCCGCTCTCGCGCCTGGACGCGCGGCGGTGGCGGTGCTCATGGGGACTCCGCGAGGTGGTGCGGACATGTCGGGACACCGCGACGCTATGCCAGCGCCCGGACGGCGATACCGCGTCCAGCGACTGTGAGGAACCACCAGAACGCGCCGAGGTGTCCGTCTCGCTGGTCGGTCGCCGTCTGGGCAGGGCGGAGGCGTTTTGCTAGCTTCGCAGGCATGGTTGCCCAGGCCCGGTACTTCACCTCGCGTCGCTATGTCGACCTGCGACGCCAGGGCACGGCCACCTGTCGCCGTCCCGGGTAGGGGCGGGCCCCGGCACGCCCCTGTCCTCCGCGACGTGTCGGCCCCGTTCCCGAGGACGGTTCTCCATGCCCCGCAGTGCGGCATCCACCCTTCCCTCCCCCGTTCCGCGTGCCGCCGACAGCGACCGGCGGCGCACCAGCGCCAGCGTGGTGCTGCGCTCCGTCCTGGAGCACGGCCCGGTGGCGCGCAGCACCATCGCCCGGCTGACCGGTCTGTCGCCGGCGTCGGTGACCGAGCACTGTGCCCGGCTCACCGGTCTCGGCCTGATCCGTGAGTCGGACGTGCCCCGCCGCTCGGGCGGGGTCGGCCGGCCGCACGTCCCCGTCGACTTGGACGACGCCGGTTTCCTGGTCGCCGGGGTGCACGTGGCCGTCCCGTACACCACGGTCGCCCTGCTGGACCTCCGCGGCCGGGTGGTAGCCCGGCGCGAGCTGAAGCACGAACGCACCGACCCCGGCCGGGTGCTGGCGCGGGCCGCCGAGGGACTGGGGTCGCTGCTCACCGGGGTGCCCGGCCGGCGCCCGCTGGCGGTCGGGGTGGCGGTCGGCGGCTGGGTGGACCGGGAGACGGGCACCGTGGTCGAGCACGAGCTGCTGGGCTGGCGGGACGTGCCGGTGCGGGAGCTACTCGGCGCCCGCACGGGTCTGCCGGTCCAGGTGGACGGCCACGCACGGGCGCTGGTGAACGGGGAACGGCTGTTCGGGCGGGCCCGGGGCAGCCGCAGCGTGCTGCACCTGTTCGTGGGCAACGTGGTGGACGCGGCGTTCGCCACCAACGACGAGGTGCACCACGGACCGCGGTCGGCGGCGGGGGCGATCGGTCACCTGCCGGTGCCGGGCGGCGGCGAGCCGTGCGCTTGCGGCGGCACCGGCTGCCTCCAGGCCGAGCTGAGCGAGCGGACGCTGTGCCGGCGGGCGCGGGCGGCCGGGGTGATCGACTCGGCCAATCCGATGCACGTGGTGGCCGCCGCGCGGGCCGGGGACGCGGTGGCCCGGCGGCTGCTGGTGGAGCGGTCCCGGATGACGGGGCGGGCGGCCGGGCTGCTGCTGGACGTGCTGAACCCGGAGACGGTCGTGGTGACCGAGGTCGGGGTCATGTACGTCGAGGGCTGCCTCGACGCGTTGCGGGAGGCGGTGGGCACGGCACGGTCGGCGCACGTCCTGCCGACGAGTTTCCCGGAGCACGTACTGGCGACGGCGGGCGGTTCGGTCGCCCTGGACACTTTGTTCCGGGACCCGTTGGGCGCGTCACCTGAGGCTATTTAATTCAGAAACTCGGAATGTTGACAGGGGTCGTCCATGACCGGGAACATCCTGGTCATGGACCCGCACACGAGCTGTCGCACCTTCCGTTGCTGACACGTTGCCGCGCATGAAGCGCGTGTTTCCGTTGCGTGAGTTCTTTTCTTCCGGCTTGCCCTCCCGGAATTCTTCCTGCCTTTCCTATTTCCCCTCCCAGGGAGTTCTCCCATGCACCGTCGTGTCTTTCTCACCTCCCTGCTCGGCGCGTCCGCCGCCGTCGCGGGTCTCAGCGGCTGCGCCGACGGCGAGGCCACCGCCGCCACCCGGGGCGCGGCCACGAAGCCGCTCGCCCGCAAGGTTCCGGCCGGCACCAGCCTGAAGATCGCCTCGTACCAGAACGTGCAGCAGCTCCAGTTCCGGCTGGCGAAGCTGGCCCCGCTGCCGTTCACGGTGTCGAGCTGGGCGAACATCGGGGCGGGCCCGGACGTGATCAACGCCTTCCGCGCCCATTCCCTGGACGTCGCCAACAACGCGGGCATCCCGCCGATCCAGGCCCACTACCAGGGCTTCGACGCGAAGATCGTCGCGATCGGCATCACCCGCAGGCCCAACTACGTCTTCGCCACCAAGCCGGGCAGCGACATCCGCACGGTGGCGGACTTCCAGGGCAAGCGGCTCGCCTTCTCCCAGGGGCAGGCGCAGGGCGTCGTACTGCTGCGGGCGCTGAAGCGGGCCAGCCTGAAGTACGACGACGTGAAACTGGTTCCCCTGACCAGCAACCAGTTCCTGACCGCCCTCCAGTCCGGCCAGGTCGACATCGCCCCGCTCGCCAACAACCAGGCACCGGCGTATCTGAAGCAGTACGAGGGCAAGGGCGCCCGCGCCATCAGGACCGACGTCGTCGACCTGCTCAACCTGCTGTGGGCTCCGCAGTCGGTACTGAACGACCCGGCGAAGGCCGCCGCGATCGCCGCCTACATCCCCGAGTGGGCCAAGGGCCAGGTGTGGCAGTACGAGCACCCGGACGTGTGGAACGAGGAGTTCTTCGTCAAGACGCAGAACCTCAGCCTCGACCAGGCCAAGTCGATCACCGCCCTCGCCAACAAGCCGCTCTTCCCGCCCAGCTGGGACGAGGCCGTGAAGTGGGAGCAGGAGACCGCCGACCTGCTCGCCGAGGGCGGGTTCGTGAAGAAGTTCGACGTGTCCTCCCTGTTCGACCACCGCTTCGAGTCCATCGCCGCCAAGGCCGTACCCGAGGAGTACCGGAGGTGACCGCCGTGACCACGACGACGACCGCGCCGCCGGCCGCCGCGACCGGGGAGCTCCCCCAGGTCCGCAGGCGCCGCCGCCTCTCCCCCGGCCGCCGGCTGCCCGCCGCCCGGCTGGCCGGTCCGCTGGTGGTGCTCGCTCTGTGGGCCGGCGCCTCGGCCGCCGGGCAGCTCGACCCGGGCGCGATCCCCGCACCGTGGACCGTGCTGCGGACCGGCGTCCATCTGTGGACCGACGGGACACTCCCCACCGATGTGCTGACCTCCCTGGAACGGGCCGCCTACGGCTTCGCGATCGGGCTGACCGCCGGGGTGCTGCTCGCCCTCGCCGCCGGGCTCAGCCGGACCGGCGAAGCGCTGATCGACGGCACCGTGCAGCTCAACCGGGCGATACCCACCCTCGGCCTGATCCCGCTGTTCATCCTCTGGCTGGGCATCGGGGAGACGTTCAAGATCGCCATCATCGCGATCGTCGTCTATGTGCCGATCTACCTCAACACGCACGCCGCACTGTCCGGCATCGACAGCCGCTTCGTCGAACTCGCCGAGGTGCAGGGCCTGTCGCGGCTCGCCTTCGTCCGCCAGGTGGTCGTCCCCGGCGCGCTGCCCGGGTTCTTCGTGGGCCTCCGGCTCGGCGTGACCGGCTCCTGGCTGGGCCTGGTGGTGCTGGAGCAGATCAACGCCACCAGCGGGCTCGGATATCTGATGTTCCAGGCGCAGAACTACGGCCAGACCGACGTCATCCTGGTCGGCCTGCTGATCTACGGCGTCTTCGGCCTCGTCTCCGACAGCGTGGTCCGTCTCATCGAACGGAGGGTGCTGTCGTGGCGCCGCACACTGAGCAACTGACCCGTCCCGCCGTCCAACTGCGCGGCCTGACCCGGTCGTTCGAGGGCCGTACCGTCCTCGACGGCATCGACCTCGACCTGCCCGCCGGCCAGTTCACGGCCCTGCTCGGGCACAGCGGCTCCGGCAAGTCCACGCTGCTGCGGGCGGTGGCCGGCCTGGACCACGGGGTGACGGGCAGCGGGCAGCTCACCGCGCCGGAGCGGGTCTCGGTGGTGTTCCAGGACTCCCGGCTGCTGCCCTGGCGCCGGGTGCTGGACAACGTCCTGCTCGGCCTGGACGGCAAGGACGCCGCCGAACGCGGCCGGGCGGCCCTGGCGGAGGTCGGCCTGGAGGGCCGCGAGCGGGCCTGGCCGGGCCAGCTGTCCGGGGGTGAGGCGCAACGCGCCGCGCTCGCCCGCTCCCTGGTCCGCGAGCCCGAACTGCTGCTCGCCGACGAGCCGTTCGGCGCCCTGGACGCGCTGACCCGGATCCGGATGCACCACCTGCTGCGCGAGCTGTGGAAGCGCCACCGGCCCTCCGTGCTGCTCGTCACCCACGACGTCGACGAGGCGATCGTGCTCGCCGACCGGGTCCTCGTCCTGGACGGGGGCCGGATCGGCCTCGACCTGACCATCGACCGTCCCCACCCGCGCTCCTACCGGGAGCCGGTGCTGGGCGAGTACCGGGAACGGCTGCTGGCCGCCCTCGGTGTCACGGAGGACCACCAGTGACCACGCGACAGCTCCACCTCAACGCGTTCCTGATGAACACCGGCCACCACGAGGCGTCGTGGCGGCTGCCGGAGAGCGACCCGTACGCGCACGTCGACCTCGCGCACTACGTCGGCCTGGCGCGGACCGCCGAACGCGGCACCTTCGACTCCCTCTTCCTCGCCGACGGCCCCCAGCTGTGGAGCAACCTCGCCCAGCGGCCGGCCGGCGCCCTGGAACCGCTCACCCTGCTGACCGCGCTGGCGACGGCCACCGAGCACATCGGGCTGATCGCCACCGCCTCCACCTCCTACAACTCCCCCTACAACCTGGCCCGCAAGTTCGCCTCGCTGGACATCATCAGCGGCGGCCGGGCCGGCTGGAACATCGTCACCACCGCCGGCGCGGAGGCCGCCCGCAACTTCGGCCTGGAGCACGAGCCGGCGCACGCCGAGCGGTACGCGCGGGCCGCCGAGTTCCTCGACGTGGCCCTGAAGCTGTGGGACAGCTGGGAGGACGACGCGATCGTCGCCGACAAGGCGGCCGGGGTGTGGGGCGACGACAGCCGCATCCACCCGCCCCGGCACCGGGGGACGTACTTCAGCGTGGCCGGCGCCCTCAACGTGCCGCGCTCCCCGCAGGGCTATCCGCTGCTGGTCCAGGCGGGCTCCTCCGAGGACGGCAAGGCGTTCGCCGCCCGGTACGCGGAGGCCGTGTTCACCGCCCAGCAGACCCTCGCCGACGCGCAGGCCTTCTACCGCGACCTCAAGACCCGCACCCGGCGGGCCGGGCGCGATCCCGAGCACGTCAAGGTGCTGCCCGGCATCGTCCCCGTCCTCGGGTCGACGGAGGCCGAGGCCCGGGCGAACGAGCAGGTCCTGGAGGACCACATCGTTTACGACCACGGTGTGGCCCGGCTGGAGAGCCTGCTCCAGCTGGAGCCCGGCACGCTGGAACTGGACGCCGAACTGCCCGCCGAACTGCCGCCCGAGTCGGCCGTCGAGGGCGCCAAGAGCCGCTACACGCTCGTCGTGGAGCTGGCCCGGCGCGAGCGGCTCACCGTCCGCCGGCTGATCGGCCGGCTCGGCGGCGGGCGCGGGCACCTCACCTTCGCCGGGACGCCCGAGCAGGTCGCCGACCAGATCGAGACGTGGTTCACCGAGGGCGCCGCCGACGGCTTCAACATCATGCCGGCCGTGCTGCCCTCCGGGCTGGAGGCGTTCGTCGAGCACGTCGTGCCGATCCTGCGCGCCCGCCGCCTGCTGCGCACCTCCTACGGCCCCCGGCAGACCCTGCGGCAGCGCTACGGCCTGCCCCGTCCCGCCAACCAGTACGTGACCGCCACCAGCGCCTCGCCCACCCCCGCGCTCGTCTGAAAGGACCCGTCATGTCCCTCGAGATCACCAAGGTCACCGCGCGCATCGGCGCCCGGGTCACCGGCCTCGACATCACCCGGCCGCTCTCCGCGGAGCAGGTCACCGCCGTCCGCGAGGCCCTCAACACCCACAAGGCGCTGGTCTTCGACGCCGGGGACCTGGACGACGCGGGCCAGCAGGCCTTCGCCCGCCACTTCGGCGACCTGACGACCGCCCACCCGACGGTCGGCGCGGTCGACGGCGCCCCGAACGTGCTGCCCGTGGACAGCGAACGGGGCCGGGCCAACCACTGGCACACCGACGTCACGTTCGTGCTGAACCCGCCGCAGGCCAGCACCCTGCGCTCGATCACCGTCCCGCCGTACGGCGGCGAGACCCTGATCGCCGACGCGGCCGGCGCCTACCGAGACCTGCCCGAACCGCTGCGCCGTTTCGCCGACACCCTGTGGGCCGAACACACCAACGACTACGACTACGCGGTGCCGGAGGAGGAGATCGACGAGGAGCGGGCCGCCCAGCGCGCCCAGTTCACCTCCATCCGGTACCGCACCGCCCACCCGGTGGTCCGCGTCCACCCGCTGACCGGGGAACGCGGGCTGTTCGTCGGCGGGTTCGCGCAGCGGATCGTGGGCCTGTCGGCCGGCGAGTCCCGCAAGGTCCTGGACCTGTTCCAGGCCTACGTCACCCGCCCGGAGAACGTGCTGCGCTGGCGCTGGTCGGAGCGGCAGCTGGTGCTGTTCGACAACCGCATCACCCAGCACTACGCCATCGACAACTACGACGGGCAGCCGCGCCGCCTGCACCGGGTGACCGTCGCCGGGGACATCCCGGTCGGCATCGAGGGCAAGGAGAGCTACTCCATCGAGGGCGACGCCTCCCACTACACCTCCGTAGCGGCGTAGTCGACCGATCACTGTGGCGTAACTGTCCGCATGCTGGGCAGGCCCTTCGCGCCGGCGGACGGGCCGCCCAGACGGGCGGGGCTTTTGTCCTTCCTTCGTGTGCAGCATCCGGACCACGCGATGAAGTGTCCCCGTTGCCCGGCGGCCTTGTCCTGCTCGGTGACCAGCGGAGGGGCCCGGGCCCAGGCGTCCTGCCGGGCCCGGTCACCTGCCAGCACATCTGGGACAACCGGGCGACGCAGCACTACGGGGTGGACGACTCCGACGACCACGAGCGCAAACTGCGCCGGGTCACCATCGACGGTGACGTCCCGGTGGGCGTCGACGACCGGTCCGCCGTGCTGCTGTCCCCCGAGTCGGTGCCGGACCCGGCGTTCGGCGTCGCGTCGGGTGCGTCGAGCACGTCGGACGCGTCGGGCGCCCCGACCGCGGAGGCCGCCACCGCATGACCGTGCCCCGTCGTCCCCACGCGATCGTAGTCCTCACGGACCAGCAGGGCTGGGACACCACGGGTGTGCCCGGCAACCGGGCGGGGGGCTTCCCGAGTTCGACCGGCCGGCCCGCGAGGGCACGCTCGTCGAGCACGCGAGCACCCCCAACCCGGTGTGCGCGCCGGCCCGTTCTTCCGTCCGGACCGGCCTGTACCCGACGGCTACGGGAGTGTTCCGCAACGGTCCGCCACTCCCCCGCGACGTGCCGAGCCACGCCGAAGTCCTCGGCGCGGCCGGCTGTGCGACCGGGTACATCGGCAAGTGGCACCTGGCGGGCGAGGACGGGCCCGATGGGCGGTCTTCCGAGCGGCGCGGCGGTTTCCGTTCCTGGCTCGCCTCGGACCGGCTGGAGCTCACCTCCGACGCCCACCGGACGGTGGTCCACGACGGGGACGGCGAGCCGGTGCGTCTGCCGGGCCACCGCTCGGAACCAAGGCCGAACGTCAGTCATCCGGGCCTACCCGGCCCTTGTGCGCAGGGCTTCGTTCTCGATGGACGGCTCGGCGCAGGAAAGCCGTCGCGCGGCGCTCGGCGGCCAACTCCTTCTTGTCTCGCTGCAGTTCCTCACGGCCCTGACCGGTGCGTGCCACCCCCGACCAGCCCCGCCTCGCAGGCCGAAGAGACAAGCCGTAGGCGTTCACCTCTCCGCGATCCGCACCACACCGGTGATCGTGCCCTGGTACAGGACGCCGCCGGGTGCGAGGGAACCGGCCATCTGCAGGGTGTCGTACAGGGACGAGGACCCCAGATAGTGCCTGCTCACGATGGCGCCCGTGTCGGGGTTGATCCGGGCGTAGTAGTAGGGGTCCAGGACGGAGGTACCGTCACTGCCCGGAAGAACGGAGCCGCGCACGACGGTATGGATGAGGCCGTCGGCGGTGGACAGGCGGGGAACGGCTGCCGACCGAACCGTGGTGTCCCACGTCAGGTCGCAGCCAGTGCCGTCGGCGCGTACGTCGACACGGGACAGGCCGCCGGTGAAGTCGGCCGACGCGGGCACGCTCTGCCCTGCGCCCTCGGGCACCGCCGGGTAGGGATAGCCGTATGTGCTCGCCACGAAGACGGAACGGCCGGCGCCGATCGGCGAGTTCTCGCTGCCGCTGCCCCCGGCCGCCAGAACGGGCGTGGAGCAGACCTGGGCTCCATCGTCCGTGCGGTAGACGAGGAGGTTCACGGTGGGTGAGGCGTTGTCGACGATGGTAACGAAGTCGGTGCCGGTGGTGGGGCCGAAGAAGGTCGGGGTGGATCCCGTGCCCCAGCTCAGCTGTCCGGGCCGTCGGGCCGCGCCGCGGTCGTAGGTCCGGCGCCAGGAAACGGTCGGGGTACCGTCCCTTCCCGCGGTCAACAGGTAGGTCGCGTGCGAGGTGGCGACAGCCGTTCCCTCGGGCGAGGTCGAGATGGAGTTGTCGATGCGTTCACCCGCAGGCAGCATGAGGGAACGAACCGTGCCCGTCGCCTCGTTTGCGGTGCCGACGACACCGCCCCCGGTGGCGAACCAGACCCTGCCCTGCCAGTCGGGCGCCAGGCCGGTGACCGAGTCGCCCTCCGGGACGCCCGACGCCAGGGACAGCGTGCTCGCGACGTACAGCTCCCAGCCGCCATCGGCCTTCTTGCGGTGCGCGATACGCAGCAGGTTCCGGTCGCCGTCCACCACGACGAGCCGGTCCTCGTGGTCCAGGTAGGCGTAGACCCCTCCCAGCAGCGATCCCTTGGCGATGGGCAGGCCGGCCAGTGACGCGCCTGTCGCCGGGTCCAGCAGGTGCACCGTAGGGACGCGGGTCAGGATCGGCGTGCACAGAGCGACCGGGTACCCGTCGGCACCCACGAGGATGGTCGGGCACGCCGATTGCAGGGCGACCCGTTTCGAGGTCAGGGGGCCCGGCCCGGGTCCCGGCAGGGGCGTGGCGTCGGAGGAACCGGTGTCGCCGTGCATGGTCGCGGTTCCGTCCGGCCCGGCGTACGGGTTGTGCGGCGGTAGAGGTCCGAAGCCGGTTCCCTGTGCCTGGGCGGGTGCCAGCGTGGCGGTGAACGCGAGCGATAGGGCGGCGGCGAACACACCGGCATACGAGAGGCGGACGGAATGCATCGAGTCGAAGTCCTGTCGACAGGCGGCGCCAGAAGGCGCCGGCGGAGGAGGAAGACGGTCCCGGCCGGTCGCGGAAGCGGAAGGGCGTCGCACCGGGCCGCCGACGAGAGAGAACCGACGCCACAAGACGTCACAAGGCTGGTCGCTGAATCAGATGGCCACGGGGCGACACAGCGCGGAACACGCGTAGGCCAGGTCGACATGGAGTCGACGGCTCAGGTACGCGTACTCGATCACGCCGGTCAGTTTTCACCCTCGTCAGGTACGCGACAAGTCCTGTCTCACTTGCCGGACGCCACCAGCTACGGCCTCTCACCGCCGCCGGGCTCCAGGCCAGCCTCACTACAGAGCCGGTATCCGGCGTGGCTGCGGTCACATCAAAGAAGGGTGCTCGCGCCCCGCGGACAGCCTCCTCCACAGCCGGGTCGGCCAGTCGAAAGGGCCCGCCGCATGAGGCGAATACGCCACCCGGTCCCAGCAGTGCGGCCACGCGCGACCACCGGTCCTGCGGGTTCGTCCAATGCAGCGCTGTTGCCGCATGAACCAGTCCATACGGTTCGCCCAGTCGCAAGTCCTCGAACGCAGCTTGCACCGTTCTGACCCTGTTCCCACAGGTCCCGACATGCGTTCACGCCGGTCCGACACCGTCCCCGGCATCCTCGATCAGGCGCGTCGGCACCGACGGGATGCCCGGTGACCGAGCCTTGACCGCCGCGCTCGTGATGGCCAGCGTGGAGGCGGTCGGTGTTCCTGCCCCGGTTGACAAGCCGTGGCAGCGTGCTCTCTGACCCGCCGGCGGATCCGATGATGCGGCGTTCTCCGAGAGCCGTGTCGTTCGGGCACGCCTCGCCAGACGCGGCGCCCCGTGTGGGACGTAGTACTGGCTGCTGCCCCCGCTCCTCATGGACACCAGGGTGCCCGAGGGTTCGCGGACGAAAATCGACGACAGCGTGGTCGAGCCGGTCTTCACCTCGACCTTGACCGGGCGGCTGGACTCGTCCGGAGTGACGGTCTGGGTGGTGCCGCCGGGGAAGGTCCGCGGCCTGAGCCGGGCGAGAGGCCGGCGTCCAGTGGGCTACGCGCGCCATCGCACCGGACGGCCGGGGCGCGTGGCGCGCGGGTGCGGACCGGCACGCCGCACGGTGCGTCGAGTTGCGGACGATGTAACGCACTCCCCACCCGAGGGAGAGCACACCGGGTTGTGCAGTGCTAGGCGGTTATTGACTGGCGAGCGAGGGGTTTCAGGCGGTGGTGCGGTTGCCTTGGCGTGCGGCGAGCGCGGCGTCGGCGCTGGGGTAGGCGGGCAGGAAGGTGTCCATCCCGGTGACGCTGAGCAGGCGGTCCAGCCGGTCGGGGATGGCCGCCAGGGTCAGGGAGCCGTCGGCGTCCTTGGCGCAGCGCCAGATGCCGATGAGGGCGCCCAGTCCTGAGGAGTCGCAGAAGGTGACGCCTGAGAGGTCGGCGACCAGGTCAGGGTGGCCGTTCGCGATGAGTTCCAGGGCACGGGCCCGTACGGCGGGTGCGGCGGTGATGTCGAACTCGCCGGACAGGGCGATCACGGCCAGGGCGCCGTCGGTGTGCGGGACGTCGATGTGGAATGCGTCGGTCATGGGCGTGGGTTCTCCTGCCCGACGGAGACGTCGGCGGTCGGGGCGGCGGCGCTGTGGGCGGTGGTGGTGATGCCGGCGGGAGCAGCATCGGGGGTGGGGACGGACAGGGCCAGCAGGGCCACGTCGTCGCGTTCGGTGTCGGGGAGGGTGTCCAGGAGCGCGACGGTGTCGTCGATCAGGGCGCCGGCTCTGATCGGCGCCGGCCGCTGGGCCAGGAAGTCGGTCAGGCCCGTGTCGGAGAGCATGCGGCCATCGGCGGTGCGGGCCTCGGTCAGCCCGTCGGTGTACAGCAGCAGTCCCTCGCCGGGTGCCAGGTGCAGGGTGCGTGAGGCGAAGGAGGCTTCGGCGAACGCGCCGACCAGCATGCCGCCCTTGGCACGGGCTGCCTCGACCCGCACGCCGCCACCCTCGATGGGGCTGAGGTGGTAGGCGGGCGGGTGACCGCCGGTGGCCAGCGTGACCGTGAAACCGCCGTCCCGGGCCGGATCAAGCAGGCCGAAGACGGCGGTGCAAAAGCGGGTACCGATCGCCGCGTCCAGCAGCAGCGCGGTGTTCAGGGCCTTGAGCGCGGCCGTGGGGTCCGCGTCGACGAGGGCTGCGGCCCGCAGCGTGTAGCGGGTCAGTGAGGTGATCGAGGCGGCTTCGGCGCCCTTGCCGCACACATCGCCCAGGAAGAACGCCCACCGGCCCCCGCCCACGGGGAAGACGTCGTAGAAGTCACCGCCCACTTCCTGTGGGGAGGCGGTCTTGTAATGGCAGGCCAGTTCCAGGCCCGGTACCGCGGGCAGTGCCGGGGGCACCAGGGTGCGCTGCAGGGTGGAGGCGAACGCGGCGATGGCCGCCTTGTCCCGCTCCGCACGCCGGCGGGCCTCTTCCTCCGCCTGGCGCTTCTCCTGCTCGGCCTTGCGGCGCTCCTGCTCGGCGCGTACCGCTTTCAGTGCCGACAGCCGCAGCTCAAGCTGGTCGCGCACGACCGCGGCCAGGTCCGCGAGGGTGGAGGCATCGGCCTCGCTGATCTCGCGGGGGCGGGTATCGAGGATGTTGACCGTGCCCAGCCGGTGCCCGTCGGCGGTGATGATCGGAGCGGCGGCGTAGAACCGCACCCCCATCGGGCCGGCGACCAGCGGGTTGGAGCAGGCGACCGGGTCCAGCAGAGTGTCGGGGATGACGGTGGTGTCATCGGTGAGCACCGCCGAGGCACACAGGCCCGGATCGCGGCCGATCTCGCTGACGCCTTCCAGACCGTGCGCGGCCTTGAACCAGATCCGGTCCTCGTCCACGATCGTCACCGTCGCCACCGGCACCTCGAACAACCGTGCCGCCAGCGCCGCGACTCTGTCGTAGGCGCCGTCCGGCGGAGTGTCGAGAATGTCGTAACGGCGCACCGCCGCCATCCGCGCCGCCTCGACCGCCGCGGCCACAGGCCGGCTCGGTGCTATCACAGGCGGGCTCGCTTGCTCCGGCATGTTCCTCGTCTCGTCATCCCCCCCAGGAAGGCACCGACCAGACAGTCAGCACCCCGGAACCCTATCGAACGCCCCCAGCGTCACCGCTCAGGAGGCGCCGCCGAGCGGCCGGTCCAGAAGCAGCTTGCGGAAGAAGCCCGTCCCCACGGACGTACGCGCTCGCGGTCAGCCAACGTGACAGTGCCCACGCACTCCCCCACGATGTCGTCCACTCCCGGCCGGTGGACTCCACTCGTGGTCTCCACTCTGGGCGGACGCCACCCCCGCCCGTCCAGCGGTCCACGCACGGGGCGCGCGGTGGAGTCCACCGTGGCCGCTCATCCCCGGCGGCGGCCCCGCGCGGTGCGCCACGGGTTCGGCCGGCCACCGGGGTACTGCCGTGAGCGGGAGCGGCGCCGGAGAGGTGGCGGCTTCGGTGACGGGTACAGCGCCGTGCGCCGCCGGGCCGCGTCGGCGAGCTCCTTCAGGCTCTCCAGCTGCTTCGGCGCGAGGAACCCGCGCCGGCCACATCGCCGGGCGACATCGTCCACCAGGGCGGCCTCGGCCGGTGGGTGCTCCCGGTCCGGCTCGGCTGGGAGGAGCTGACGACTGTGCATCCATGGACCGACCCTGCTGTTCGGCGCCTGGTTCGGCGGACGGACGCCCGCGCCCTGGCCGCACATGTCGACCGGGTGTACGGCCGAGCGTCCCGTGTCCGCAGCGATCCGGCCGATCGGCAGCAAGGCCCCGTCCAGTGACACGGATGCCGTGACCGATGCCTCCGGACCGCCTCCGCAAGGGTCGGCGCGAGAGCGGTCAGGAGCCGGCCCGCCAGCCTGGCGTCAGAGCAATACGCTGAAGGAGACGGTGCCGGAACGCTGAGTGATGCCCGTTCCGACACAGTCGAGCAGGTTGATGGCCGGGGTGACGGAGATTCGTTCAGCGATCGAGCCGGTGAACAGCCCGGAGGTGATGGTCCCGGTGTCGGTGACTACGGTTTGGCCCGCAGCGGTGACGACGGCCCGGGTGGCCTGAAACCTGCTTGTCGTGGCGGGATTACTGTCCCAGACGATGGTCATGTCCACGCTGGGCACCAGCACTGTCAAGCAGGAGTTGGGGCGGTTCACTGTGGAGTTGATGGTGCCGTTGGTGACATCCGGCGTGGACAGACCCGTGCAGGAGAACGAGTTCTGAAGGGTGGTCTGGGTGGGGACCGTGACCAGGGTCAGTCCAGGGTTGAACGACTGGCTCTCGTAGCCCGTGCAGGTTTGCAGTGTGTCGGCCGCCGACGCGGGCGCGGCCGGGGCGAGGAGTAATCCGGCGGTGCAGGCTCCCGCGAAGAGCACTGCCGAGGCGCGGCGCTTCCATCTTGTGGCCGAAAGTGCCGAGCCGGGTATGGAGCGTAGGGTCTTCATCTTGCACTCCTTGCTGCGGCGGGCATGAGCGCGCCGCGTGGACGTGGGAAAGATGGACTGCCGTGGGACCGATCGTGGCGGCTCGCAGCTTGACGACCGGCGGTGAGCTTCTGCGCCGGGCCATGCCCACCCGCTGGAATCACGATTCTCCGACAGGGGAGCGGCCCCGCCCAGGGGGTGCGCAGGGGCACCGGAAGCGCGGGCTTCACACGGAGAGCGCAGGCGCCACCCGGGCAGTGCAAGCAGCAGGGACCCGGAACGAGAGCACCGTATGACGGGGCATCAAAGCGGCGTCGAAACGAACACGCGCCCGGGGCCGGGGACGGCCACACAGTGGTTGCGCAGACCAACCCGCCATAGTTCACGCCCCAGCAGAACATCGCGCGCCCCGTCCTTGAGGAGCTCGGCACCCTGCCGCGGAGTCGGTGCCGACCGTATCGTTCGCCGCGGCGACGGTCCGCCGGTGAACAGCCGGAGCCGAGTGACATAGGCCGGGAGTCCGGGTGCAGGTCGAGCTGACCTGTCTCCGGGTGGAACGCGACGGCCTCGACACCGCAGTCGGAGTGGCCGATGGCCAGGAAGGCCGCAGACGTCCATTACTCGCCTGAGTCCACTCTCGCGAACATGGCCAGGGCCCCACGGGGCCGGGAAGTCTGTTCAGCGGTTGTCCACGCTGACCGCTCTGTGGGTCCAGTAGACGGTGCCACCGGTCTGGTAGTCGGTGTCGACCGGGGTGTCGCTGGCGCAAATGAGCCACTTGCTGGTGCAGTTTCGATCTGCACGGTCAACAGTGTGGCGCCGTAGCCCGGCTGACTGCTGGAAGCAACTGCTTTCTTTGGGCGCCCTACCCGGAAACCTTGAGTTCGAGTTCGCAGTCCAGTGTCTGTGTGTAGGTCTGGCCGCCCTGCTCATATGCGAAGCGGCACTCGCGGGCTGTCTCTTTGGGCGGCGCAGTGATCTTCATCTTGGCCAGGTAGAAGATGTTGCTTTCTTTCCCGGCCGCAACCCTGACAGGTTGTGTGGCGTAATTCTTCAGCTTCGCGAATTTGGGCGTGTACGGCTCGCCTTCTTTGGCGAGAAGCGGAAGACCCTCGGTGTCGTTCAGATCATATGCGCCATACTCAAGAACCCTGATACCGGAAGGGATGTGCTCGACGGAGACATCCTTGATCTCGATGGGTTTCGAGGAGGTGTTGTACGGCACGGGGAGAGCGAAGTACCAGATCTCCCCCACCCGAGCGTGCTCGTTGCCCACGGTGCCGCTTGACTGGGTCCCGTCGGTCGCCAGGGCGCTTCCGGTCGCTGCCCGGCCGCCTTCCTGTGCCGGTAAGCATCCGGCCAGCATGAGGGCGCAGAGCAGTACGAGCGCTCTATAACGAGTAGAAGACGCCCGGCTTGCCAGAGACCCTGTCATTCTTTCCCCAGATGTCTGGAAGTGCGGTCCTGCCTCAACCAGTGGGACAGTAACCCTGCATGCACCTCCCTGCCAGATCACGCTGGCCGTGCGGCCGAGAATGACCCTGACGCGCAAGTCGGACATCAAGTCGCATTCGGCTCAGGACAGTAAAATATCCGTGCTCAACCTGCGCCAATGGGCACGCGGTCCACAAGCGGAATGACTGAAACCGCCCCTATGGGAACCTCATATTCAGCTCAAGGCGCTGAAGGTCAGAGGCACAAGCACCTCATGGCTCCAACCTCACCCCGGCCATTCCGTCTTGCGCGCTTTACGCCATCACCAGCTGGCGACCAGGCCGTCGGTCGCCGGCGCGGACCGGACTCCGAAGTAGCTTTCGCGGGGCGGCAGTTCGCCTCGCCCGGAGTCTTGACCGGGCCCGGTTGGCGGCTATGGTCTAGACCTAGTACATCAGGTCTGGACCAGCGTCGGCCCCACGCCCCGACCCATGGCGGCGGTCCCGGCGTACACCGAAGGAAGTGGCATGGCATGAGCGCGAAAAGACGAGTGGCTGTCGCCGTCGGCGCGCCGGTCGGCCCCCTGCTCGCCGTCAGCCTTCCGGCGAGCTCCGCCAGTGCCCATGGCTGGGTGACCCTGCCCACCAATCGGCAGGAGCAGTGCGCCGAGGGCATCGTCGCCTGCGGCCAGATCCCGTACGAGCCGCAGAGCATCGGGGGACCCAAGGGCCTGCGCGATTGCAGCGGTGGACACGCCCAGTACGCCGAGCTCGACGACGGCAAGCCCTGGCAGGTCACACCGGTCGGCTCGAGCGCCACGTTCACCTGGCACCACACGGCCCGGCACGCCACCAGCACCTGGCAGTACTTCATCGGCGGCCAGAAGATCGCCGAGTTCGACGGCCACAACCAGCAGCCGGGCGCCGATGTCAGCCAGCAGGGGTACCTCGCCGGTTTCACCGGCCGGCACAAGGTGCTCGCCGTGTGGAGCATCTCGGACACCGCCCACGCCCTCTACTCCTGCGTCGGCGGCACCGGCGGTGGTGGCGGTGGTGGCACCACGTGCACCGCGGCGGCCTGGGACGCCGTACGCGTCTACGACGGCGGCGACACCGTCTCCTACGGCGGCCACACCTGGCGTGCCAAGTGGTGGGTGACGGGCGACAGGCCCGGCACCACCGGCCAGTGGGGCGTCTGGGAGGACCTGGGCGCCTGCCCGGCCTGATCCCGGCCGCGTCGGCGCGCGCTCCCGGGAGCGCGCCCACCCACGTCCGGGACACGCGGCGCACGGGCCGGCCCCGCCCGGCCCGGGTGCGCGCGGACATGGAGCACCCGGCGCAACGCTGTCGGTAGCGGGGCCTTCGTCAGCAGGAGGGGCGGGTCCGTGGAGACGGCACAGCCGGTACAGACCTGGGCGGAGTTCGGGCGGCGGCTGCGGGCCTGGCGCAGACAGGCCGGTCTGACCCAGTCGCAGCTCGGACTGAAGGTGGGGTACCACCACAGTCTCATCAGCAGGCTCGAAGCGGGGCTGCGCGAACCGCCGGCCGGGCTCGCGGGCCGGCTCGACTCCGTCCTGGGGACCGGCGGCGAACTGGCGGCGGTCGTCGCCGCCCCGTGCGGGACGCCGTACCGCCCCGAGCGCCCGCCGGCGGACCCACGGCTGTTCGCGCCGGTGCCGGGCGGCGGGGAGGCCCTCGCCGGCCAGGACCTGCTCGATCCCGCGCTGTGGCCGTCGGAACTGCCCGCCGAGGGGCTGGCGTGCCCGCTGCACGGCACGGTGGGCTGCGCGGTGCCCGAACGGGCGGGGGCACCGGACCTGCTGGACGGGCTGACCGCGCCGCAGGGCGGGTTCGACGTCCCCACGGGCAGGGAGCCGGAGCTGCTGCACATGCTCACCGCGGTGCTGGCCTGTCTGATCCGCGGCGCGCTGCACCGGGGCACGTCCGACGGCGTGGCCACGGTGGAGCGGCTGTTACGGGCACTGGTGCGGTGGGCCGGGGAGGTGAACTCCGCCGGCCGGCTGCCGTACGGGCAGCTCCGGCTGGCTGCCCAGTACGCCCAGGTCGCCGGGCGGCTGCGGATGCAGCGCGGGCAGAGCAGCATCGGCATGGCCTGGTTCGGCCACGGTCTGGGCTGGGCGGACGCGGTGCACGACGTACCGGCCCGGGCGACCCTGCTCAGTGACGTGTGCACCCTGGTCCGGCTCGACCGGGACGCCGGGTCGGCTCTCGCGTACGCCGAGGCCATCGGCGCGGTGGACCCCGGGCGGCGGTGGGTGGTCACCCTCTCCCATCTGTACCGGGCACGCGGGCACGCGCTCGGCCACGACGTCGCCGAGTGCCGGCGGCACATCGCCCTGGCGCGGCGCGGGTTCGCCCGCCTGGGCCACCGGGACCGCCTGGAGGCGCCCTGGCTGTCCGGCGCCGAGGGCGAGATGAGGGTGGAGTCGGCGATCGGCGGGGCGCTGCGCGACCTCGCCGCCGCGACCGGCGACCGGGTGACGGCGCGGCGCGCCGTCGACGCCACCGCGCGGTCGTGCGCCCGTCTGCCGCCGCTGATGCGGGAGACCCGGCTGCTGCTCACCCTGCGCCTGGCGGACAGCTGGGCGTGCGCGGGTGACCCGGGCGCGGCGGTCGCCCTGGCGACCCCGGTGCTCGACGAGGCGGTGTCCTCGCGCGAGTTGGTGGTCAGCGCCGAGTTGCGCGGACTGCACGGCAGGCTGCTCGCCCGCTGGGGCGACGTGCCGGAGGTCAGGGAGTACCGCGAGCAGCTTCCGGCCCTGGGGATCTGAGCGCGCTGCGCGGCCCTGGGCCTGTGCCGGTTTTTGACAGGACGGGACGGCGGGCCGCGAGCCGTTGACCCGGGCGCGGGGCGATGTGAGGGTTCGGCCAGCCCGGGGTGGCATGCCACCCCGGCGCGGGCGGGCGGAGACACCGACGTACCGCGGACTCCGGCGAACCGGTTGGCATGAGCATGCCTATCCGGGCACCGGGTGAGCCTCACGACCTCTCACAAGGAGCAACGATGCTGAGAAAGCTGGCGGTGGCCGGGACATCCCTGGCCCTGACGCTGGGAGGGGTGGTGATGCCGGCCGCCTTCGCCTCGGCCGCGCCCCACGCCGCTCCCCCGGCGGGCAAGCCGGAACCGACCCCCGTCGCCAGAGCCGTCGCAGCGGCCGACCAGGCGGCACGCAGCGGCCTCGACGCGCTGGCCAAGGGGCCTGAGGAGCAGTACGACCGGCGGCAGGTCACCCCTTGGGTCAAGGGCCTGTACTCCGTCGCCTACGAGCGCACCTACCGGGGCCTGCCCGTGGTGGGCGGCGACGTGGTCGTCCTCGCCGACGGCGGCGGCCGCGTCCGCTCGGTCCAGTCCGCCACCAAGGCCAGGATCGCGGTCTCCACCAAGGCCCGGGTCACCGCCGCACAGGCGGTCCGCACCAGCCGGGCCAGACTCGCGAAGACCGAGAAGGTCGACTCCCGGCGGCTGGTGGTGCGGGTCGAGGGCGACCGCGCCACCCTCGCCTGGGAGACCGTGCTGACCGGGCACACCAAGGCGAACGTCCCCAGCCGACTGCACGTCTTCGTCGACGCGCGCACCGGAAAGGTCGTCGACAGCTACGACGACGTGCGGGCGGGCAGCGGCACCAGCAAGTGGAACGGCCCGAACCCGCTGACCATCGACACCTCCCGGTCGGGCTCCTCCTACGTGCTGCGCGACACCACCCGGCCCGGACTGCAGTGTTCGGACTACAGCGGCGGCCTGTTCACCAAGGCGTCCGACAACTGGGGCACCGGCAACCCCACGAGCAAGGAAACCGGCTGCGTGGACGCGATGTTCGCCGCGCAGAAGGAATCGGACATGCTCAAGAACTGGCTCGGCCGCAACGGGCACGACGGCAACGGCGGCAGCTGGCCGGTCCGCGTCGGCCTCAACGAGCTGAACGCGTACTGGGACGGTTCCACCATCACCATCGGCCACAACAGCGCCAACGAGTGGATCGCCGGAATCGACGTGGTGGGCCACGAGTTCGGCCACGGCCTGGACTCCTTCACCCCCGGCGGCGCCAACCACGAGAGCGGACTGGGCGAGGCGACCGGCGACATCATGGGCGCCCTGACCGAGGCATACGCCAACGAGCCGGCGCCGTACGACACTCCCGACTACACCGTCGGAGAGATGATCAACCTCCAGGGCCGCGGCCCGATCCGCAACATGTACAACCCCAGCCAGGTCGGCAACAACCCCAACTGCTACTCCGCGTCGATCCCGCAGACCGAGGAGCACGCGGCGGCCGGCCCGCTCAACCACTGGTTCTACCTGCTGGCCGAGGGCTCCAACCCCGGCGGCGGCAAGCCCTCCAGCCCGACCTGCAACAACTCCACCGTCAGCGGCGTCGGCATCCAGAACGCGGGCAAGATCTTCTACGGCGGCATGCTGCTCAAGACCAGCGGCATGACGTACAAGCGCTACCGCACCGCCACCCTCACCACGGCGAAGAACCTCGACGCCAGTTGCTCCCTGTTCAACTCCACCAAGGCCGCCTGGGACGCGATCAGCGTGACCGCGCAGACCGGCGACCCGACCTGCACGGGGGAGCAGACCGACTTCTCGCTGGCGCTCAGCCCCACCTCGGGCGACGTCAACGCGGGCTCCTCGGCGCGCGCCACCGTCAACACCAGCACCGTCTCCGGCAGCGCCCAGCAGGTCTCGCTGACCGCCTCCGGCGCGCCGGCCGGGGTGAACGTCTCCTTCAGCCCGGCGACGGTCACCTCCGGCAGCAGCTCCACGATGACGGTCTCCACCTCGTCGGCCACGGCCGCCGGAACCTACCAGATCACGGTCACGGGCACGGCCGGCACCAGGACCCACACCGCCCAGTACGCGTTGAGGGTGGGCGGCGGTGACGGCGGCAACCCGTCCACCCCGCCGGACGTCGACGTGGCCAAGGTGCAGGCCCACCTGACCCAGCTCAACACCATCGCCTCGCAGAACGGCGGCAACCGCCGTGCCACCACGGCCGGTTACCGGGCCTCGCTCGCCTACGTCAAGGACCGGCTCCAGACGGCGGGCTACACGGTCACCGAGCAGAGCTGCACCTCCGGCTGCACCGCGGGAGCGGGCAACAACCTGGTCGCCGAGTGGCCGCAGGGCGACGCGGACAACGTCTACATGTTCGGCGCACACCTCGACAGCGTGGCTGCCGGGCCCGGCATCAACGACAACGGCTCCGGCTCCGCCGCGCTCCTGGAGACCGCGCTGACCCTGGCCCAGTCCCATCCCACCATGAAGAACCGGATCCGCTTCGCCTGGTGGACCGACGAGGAGCAGGGCATGAAGGGCTCCGGCTTCTACGCCCGTTCGCTCTCCACCACCGAACGCGCCCGGATCAAGGCGTACTACAACTTCGACATGGTCGCCTCGACCAACGCGGGTTACTTCGTCAACAACCTGAACTCGGCCGCCGCGGCGCCGATGAAGGCCTACTGGGACTCCCTGGGCCTGGCCCCGCAGGAGAACGTCGAGGGCCAGGGCCGCTCCGACGACTACTCCTTCCAGCAGGTGGGCATCCCCACCTCCGGCTACGCCACCGGCGCCTCGGACGTGAAGTCCGCCGCCGAGGCCGCCAAGTGGGGCGGCACCGCGGGCCGTGCCTACGACTCGTGCTACCACTCCGCCTGCGACACCACCAGCAACATCAACGCCACCGCGCTGAACCGCAGCGCGGACGGGATCGCGTACACGATCTGGAAGACCGCCGTCGGTGACGCGCCCACACCGGCCAACGACTTCTCGATCTCCGCCGACCCCGCCACCGGCACGGTCTCGCCCGGCTCGTCCGCCACGGTGACCATATCCACCGCCACCACCAGCGGAAACGCCCAGAGCGTCAGGCTGTCGGCGTCCGGCGCTCCGGAGGGCGTGAGCGTGTCGTTCAGCCCGTCCTCGGTGACCTCCGGCCAGTCCTCGACCGCCACCGTGCGGGTCGCCGCGGGCACGGCCGGCGGCACGTACACCCTCACCATCACGGGAACGGGCGAGGCCGGCCACACCACCACCTACACCCTCACCGTGTCCGGCGGCAGCGGCGACACCACCTGGCAACTGGGCGCCACCTACGCGGCCGGTGACCTCGTGACCTACGACGGCGTCAGCTACCGGTGCCTCCAGGGCCACACCGCCTACCCGGGCTGGGAGCCGCCGAACGTCCCCGCCCTGTGGGAACGCGTCTGACGGTCGCCACCCGGCGGGACGCAACCGCACACCCGCACATACCGGCCCCGGCCGGCCCTCGCGGAACGGGGGCCGGCCGGGGCCCCGTCATGCGCGACGCGATCGCGTGCGGAACAGCCTCGGCAAGCCACCTTGCCCGGCGTGGCGCGCGGAGACGCTGCGGAGGACGCGGAGGTGACGGGCCCGTCACGCCCGTGCGGGCACACTGCGCCGGGGGTGTCCCTGAGGCGCCGGGCGCCTGGCACCACCGGCCTGTTGGGGAGGGATCGCGTCCGATGCCAGTGCCGAGGGCTCTCGCGGTACGGCCGACGGCGCCGGCAGTGGTGTCCGCGCCGGCGAAGCAGCGGCCGCAAGCGGCCGGTTCCGCGTCGTCCCCGGTGCACGCCCCGTCGAACGCGGCGGTGACGGCCGCCCTGGCAGGCGCGGCCGGACCGGTGACGGCACCACCGCCCTTGCCGGGGCGGCCGCCGCTCGCCGCGCAGGACATGCTCGGCAACGGCGCCGTCGCGGCGGCCGGCCGCGCCGGGACGGGTGCCGGGCCGGAGGCCGCCGTCGCGCCACCGGGACGGCATACGGAGGCGCAGGCGGTTTCCGGCACCGGACCGGAGGCGGAGGCCGCTCCTGGTGCCGGGGCGCAGGTGAAGGCCCGGCCGGGTCCCGAGGCGGATCCGAAGTTCGTGTCGCTGAAGAAGGACGTACAGCACAAGAAGCGGGCGCTGGCCGCCTCACACCCGCCCCCGCGTGCCGAGGCGACCTCGGCGCAGGAGGCGTCGGTGCCGCCCAAGGACGACGCGGAGGCGCAGGGCAAGACGGCCAACGCCGAGAAGATGAACGAGGCCAGGCCCAAGGAGTTCGACAAGGACGCGTTCATCAGGGCGGTCGAGAAGGCGATCGCGGACAAGGCCCCGAAGAACCTCGACGAGGCGGACAAGTTCGCCGGCTCCGGCAAGGCCGACGAGGTCCGCGCCGAGGTGCACGGCAAGGTCGGCGAAGGCAGGTCGGACTCGGCGGAGCAGATCGCCACCACGACCGCCGCCCCGCCGGACACGTCGGCGGCCGTGCCCAAGAAGGTCATGCCGATGAGCCCGGACCGGCCCCCCGGCACCCCGCCCGCGCCGGATGCCGCCCAGGCCGTCCCCGACAGGCTGCCGCCGTCGGCCACCGACCTGTCGGCCGGACCCGCCCAGGTGAACCGGCAGATGGCCGGCGCCCAGGTCACCGAGACACAGCTGCGCACGTCCAACGAACCCGCCTTCACCCGTGCCCTGGGCGAGAAGAAGACCGCCGAACAGCACTCCCACACCACCCCCGCACGGCTGCGCGAGCACGAGACGGCCCGGCTGCACTCCTCCACCGCGCAGGCCAGGCGCCTGGGTGCGGCCGCGATGGGCGCGATGGGCGCCCAGCGTGTGCGTACCGGGCAGCAGGTCCATACGGGCAAGAGCGGCGCCAAGAGCCGGGACGAGGAGAAACGCGCCCAGGTCACAGCACTTCTGCAGGGCGTGTTCGACACGATGAAGAAGGACGTCGAAGCCATCCTCGGCGGCCTCGACACACTCGTCGACGAGCAGTTCACCCGGGGTGAGAAGGCGGCCAGGGAGGCGTTCACCGCCGAGCACCGGCAGAAGATGGACGAGTACAAGGACCGCCGGTACTCGGGCGCGATGGGCAAACTGCGCTGGCTGCGGGACGCGTTCGCCGGTCTGCCCGCCGAGGCCGACAGGATCTTCGAGACGGCCCGCGACACCTATGTACGCCGGATGCGGCAGGTGATCTCCGAGATCGCCGGCACCATCGGCACGGAACTGAACCGGGCCAAGGCGCGTATCGCCCAGGGCCGCACCGAGATGCGGGACGCGGTGCGCAGACTCCCGGACGACCTGCGGGCCCTGGGCCGGCAGGCGGCGGCCGAGTTCACCGACAAGTTCGACGCACTCACCCAGACCGTGGACGACAAGGGCACCGAACTGGTCGACACCCTGGCCACCAAGTACACCGAAGCCCTGAAAGCCGTCGACGACGAGGTCGCCGCGGAGAAGGAGAAGAACAAGGGCCTGGTCGACAGGGCCGTCGACGCGGTCAAGGCCGTCATCGGCACCATCCTGGAACTCAAGCGGCTGCTGCTGGCGGTCCTCGCCAAGGCCGCCCAGGCGGTCATGCTGATCCTCAAGGACCCCATCGGTTTCCTGCGCAACCTCGTCTCCGCCGTCGGCGCCGGCCTGCGGCAGTTCCTGGCGAACATCGGCCGCCATCTGCAACAGGGCATCCTGTCCTGGCTGCTGGGCAAGGCCACCGAGGCCGGCATCGCGCTGCCCGCCACGTTCGACACCCAGGGCGTGGTGAAGATGCTCGCCGGCCTGCTCGGCCTGACCTGGCAGAACATCCGCGCCCGCATCACCCGCAAGGTCCCCGAGCCAGCCGTCGCCGCGGCCGAGACAGCGGTCCCGCTGCTCGCGGAGGTCCGCAGACGAGGCGTGGCGGCGATGTGGGAGGACCTGCAGACGCGCGTCGGCGACCTGCGCAGACAGCTCCTCGACCACGTCATCGCCTATGTCACGCCCACCCTCGTGGTCGCCGGGATCACGTGGGTGATCTCGCTGCTCAACCCGGCATCCGCGTTCGTCCGGGCCGTCAAGCTGATCATCGACTTCGTCCGGTTCATCGTCACCCAGGCCCGCCAGATCTTCGAGTTCGTCAACGCGGTACTCGACGCGGTCATCGCCATCGCCCGAGGCGGCACCGGCGGCGTCCCCGCCCTGATCGAACGCGCCCTGGCCCGCTCCATCCCCGTCCTGCTCGGCGTCCTCGCCGCCGTCCTGGGCGTCGGCGGCATCGCCGGCCGGGTCCGCACGATCGTCCAGCGGCTGTCCGCCCCGGTCGACAAGGCGGTCGACTGGGTCATCGACAAGATCGTCGGCCTGGTGAAGAAGCTGTGGGCCAAGCTCAAGCCGGCCTTCGACGGGAAGAAGCCGAAGAAGCGCCGCGACGACCACGCCCGCCCCGGCAGACGTCCCCGCCGACGGCCGGGGCGCCGCGCCGAACGGCGGCCGAGGAGCAGGACCCGTCCGGACCGCCGGAAGGAGGACCGCGCGAAGAAGCGGTCCCAGAAGGACATGCAGCGCGCCCTGGACGCCGCCGTCCGCGCTGCGACGCGTCTGCTGGACGCCAAGTCGGCGACGGAGGAGACCGTACGGCGAGGGCTGCCCGCCATCAAGGCGCGCCATGGCCTCTCCCGGATCGAACTCGGGCAGTCGGCGCGCAACACCTACTTCGTCACGGTCTCCATCAATCCCAGCGCCAAGACCCCGCTCAGGAAACTCTTCCCTTACAAGATCGGCAAGGCTGCGGCGTCGACCGTGCCGACCGATACCGGCGTGTCGGTCGGCGCCCTGCGTGACATCGACCAACCCATGCGGCCGAAGGAGCACTTGGCCGGCTTCGTCATCACGATGATGGCGACGCCCGGTGAGGTGAAGAGAAAGCCGAGGATCGCCGCGCGCTATCTCGACGAGGCCTGGGCGGGCTCCTCCGAGAGCAAGGCCGCCTGGGCCAGGACCGCGGTCGTCATCGGCGTCAACTCCGCCGAACGTCTGGACCCGAGGCGCTCGCAGAGCGGCGCTCCCGCGATCTCGGACGCGCTGGGGGCCATCCACCGGCCGGATGACCTGCGCATGATCGCTTTCGGCTTCGTCTGGACTCCCGAATGGTTCCAGACCGAGGGCAAGCAGAGCGTTCCGTTCGCCACGGTGAGGAACGCGTATGACGGCCTGTCCGACGAGCACAAGGAAGCCGCACGCCGTGAGGAGGAGAAGGGCATCGGCAGTAAGCGGGCGAAGGCGGTGCCGTACGGACTCCTGCGCGGACACGTCTTCCGGCACGCTCACACCAGGCATGCGGTCGACATCCTCAGCAAGGTCAACCGGCAGGTACACGTCCTGAGCCAGGATCCCGACGGCGGCGTCCGCGCTCCCAGGGACCGTGGCGTGCTGACTGCGTACGACCAGATCCTGCACACCATCAAAGGCGATCCGATCATGATCGTCGGCGGTTACGACTTCGAGGGCCTCGCTTGGCAGGAGGGCGCCCCGGAGCGGGTGGTGCAACTGACACGGCTCTCCAACGCGGTCGACCGAGCGGTCCGGGCGGTCACCGCCCGGCACATCCCGGAGATGACGTACCCGACCGAGCCCAACGCACTGGTCAAGGTCTGGGACAAGGACCGCCTGAACGGCGTCTTCCAGAAGATGCAGGAGCAGGCCGACGAGGCGGCAAGGAAGGAAAGTCCCTTCGGCATCGGCGAAGGGGAAGGACGCAGTTTCCGCAAGTGGCTGTTGCGTCTCTACGGCCGCGTCTTCTCCCCCGTGTCCGATGCGAGCGCATCCATCGGCACGGACCCGAAGGTGCACGACCGGGGCCGGAAACTCGCGGTGTGGGGGCCGAGCGCGCGCGGCAAACGCCACGTGGCGTACGCCGTCATCTTGCAGTCGCAGTCCATGGCGAACGCGCAAGTGCTGGCCAACGAACTCTTTCTGGCGAATCTGGGACTGGGCCTGCCGGCCAAGAACTTCGTGCGGGCGGACGTCTTCTCCCATGTGGAGGCCGTCATCAAGATGATGGTCGACAACCCGGAGCTGACCGTGCACGACCCGAAGATCCAGCAACGCGTCAAGGCCATGGAACTATCGGTCCAGGAGTACCTCGCGAAGCTCCCGCCGCAGGCAGACCGCAAGGCCGGGGATCAAAGACTGCACGACGTCGTCGTCAGGGCGGAGGCCATGACGCGCGGGATCATCACCGCGTTGACGGCCAAGGATCTCCAGAGGGTCTGGCAGGAGCTGTCCCGCCTGCTGAAGGAGGCCAAGGCCGAGGCCGAGGCCGCCAAGGACGCGAAAGCGGGGAGGAAGTAAGTGGACGAAGCCGCACTCCGGCGACTGCGGGCGGAGGCGTCCCGCGCGGACTACTCCTCGATGGCCCGTCTGGCGCGTGCCCTGTACGAGAACGGCCTGTCCGTGGCGGAGGTGATGCGCGAGTGCTATGAGGTCGACCTGCCGTTGGAGTTCCTCGTGCTCGCCGAGGCCGAGCTGTGGCGGCTCGGCCTCTTGGTCGTGTGCACCGATCAGCCGTGGCGGCTGGCCGTCCCGCCGGCCCGGGGCGGTCCGCTGGCCGCCTCGGATCCGCCCGACGGGACGGAGCAGAGGCTTCTCGCCCTCGACCCCGATCTCCTGCCCCTCGTCTTCACGCTCGGCATGAACAGTCCTTCCTGGGCGAACAAGGAGATGCTCTGCTACCGGCTGTCCGAGCTCGCCGCAGGCCGGCCGACCGTCTTCAGGCTGCGGGAGAAGACCACGCGTCGCGACAGGGTGAAGCGGCGGGGAGACTCCCTGCTGGCCGTGCTGGAGGAGCTCCATCTCGAGGAACTGCGCGAGACGGAGCGCCTGATGGACGCCCCGGACGGCTGGGGCGTCGGCGCCGAGGACGAACATCTTCAGGCGGCACGGGAACTGGTCGAGCGGGTCGCGAAGCTGCGGCGCGCACTCGCGGCGCGCGAGGGGCGATGAGCGCGGCACGCCTGGAGACGCCGCCCTCGTCCTGCGAGCTGCCGTTGCACGCGTCGGCTGTGCCGTTCGCCAAAGCGGGTGTGTACGTCGCTCGGGTCGTGCGCGGTCTCACCGACTCGGTGCGGACGCCGAGCGCGTCTGCGACGGCATGACGAGCAGCGGTACGGCGGGGGGCGCCTTTGCGGCAGCGTTGGCCACGGCGGCGTTGCCGAGCTGGTCCTGGGTAGCGGCAGACGGAGTCTTGGCCACCGCGTAGATGCTGTGGGCCAGTGCCGCGTTGCTCACCGGAACCGGGCCGGCCGGCCCCTGGTGGGCGGACGGCGCGATCTCCTGGGCGCGCGCCGGCGGCACCGGTGCCACCAGGCGGTGCAAGGAGAGCGGGGGTTCGGCGGGCAGCATCGGTGTCACTCCCGGGAGGCGTCGTCGAGGTCGAGCAGTCGGGCGTGGGGGCCCAGTTCCGTCGGGCGGAGCAGGCGGGCCTCGCGCTGGAACTGGCGGGCGACCCCGAGTACGACATGCCGCATGGCGATCGCGTCGCCGCCGCCGTCCGCCGCGGCGAGCGCGGCCGTGCGGGCCGCCGCCGTGATGGCGGCGCCGGTCATGTCCAGGCGGGCCAGCGCGTCCAGGTCCACGTCCGCGGCGAGCGGGGCCTGCTCGGGGAAGGCGAGGCGCCACAGCCTGCGCCGCTCGGCCACGCCCGGGCGGGGGAAGTGGACGACGAAGTGGAAGCGCCGGGTGAACGCCGGGTCGATGTTGTCCTTGAGGTTGCTGGTGAGGAGCACCAGGCCGTCGCTGGCCTCCAGGCGCTGCAGCAGATAGCCGACCTCCATGTTGGCGTACCGGTCGGTGCCGTGCTTGACCTCGCCGCGCTTGCCGAACAGGGCGTCGGCCTCGTCGAAGAGCAGCACCGCGTGGCTCTCCTCGGCCTGGCGGAAGGCGGTCTCCATGTTCTTCTCCGTCTCCCCCACCCATTTGGAGACGACCTGCGCGAGGTCCACCTTCAGCAGTTCCAGGCCGAGCATGCCGCTGATGATCTCGGCGGACAGGGTCTTGCCGGTGCCCGGCTCCCCGGTGAACAGCGCCTTGACCCCGCCGTGCGCCGAGCGGCGGGCGAAGCCCCAGGTCTCGGCGATCCGGGGCCAGACGCGGAAGGCCGAGACGATCTCCATGATCTGGTGGAACTGGACGGCGGGCAGGACCAGGTCGTCCACGGTGCGCCGGGGCACGATCGCCTGTACGGCGCTTCCGCCGCGTCCGCGGGTGACGGTGGCGATGGCGGGTTCGACGTGGTCGGCGACCGGTCCGGGCCGTCCGTTGCCCGCCAGGCGGGCCCCCGCGTCCGCGACCGACGCCACGGCGCGCAGCTCGCCGCCGCTCATGCGGTACCGGACGGCCAGGTCCTCCAGGAGGCTGCCGTCCAGGGACGGCAGTGCCGCCGACCACATCGCCCGCCGGTCGGTGAACCCCGGTACGGGAACGGTCAGTTCGGCGTAGGCGCGGGCCGCGAGCAGGGCCGCCGGACGCCAGGGCTTGAGACCGGTGAGGCACACCGGCGCGCGGGAGCGGAGCAGCGCGGCGGCGATGATGTCGGCGTGGCCCTGCGGTTGCGGCTCGCGGTGCAGGTCGTCGGTGGGGATCCACAGCACCGCGCCCAGCGCGGCGGCCGTGCGCAGATCGGCCTCGGGGTCGGTGGTGAGGGTCCGCAGCGGCGCTCCGGCCGCCCGGGCCAGAGCCTGTGCGGCATCGAGCTGGTCGTCGGGCGGGCAGCCCCACAGCCCGGCCAGGTCGATGCCGCCCGCGCCCAGCGCCCGGCCGAGGCGGGTGAGCCGCTCCGAGGCCAGGTGCGGGGGCAGCACCTGCGGGCCGGGCGGCACGACCTCGCCGGGGTCGTGGCCGAGCAGTCCGACGTCCGTGCCCCAGCCCAGCAGGAAGTCCAGCACCCCCGGGCCCAGGAGGAGTTCCTGGGCCAGTTCGACCGCGGCCTCTCCGTGCGTACGCACCAGTCCGTACCGGCGCAGCGGCCCGGCCGGCCCGAGTGAGCGGCGCAGGGCGAGGCGGGCGGCCGCAGCCGGCGGCTCGGCCGCGCCCTCCGGTCCTTCGGAGCCGGCGTCGGAGCCGGCGCCTGATCCACTCAATGCGCCCACCGTGAGCAGCAGTTCCACGCTGGGCAGCCGGCGGTTCAGGTTGTCCACGATGTAGGCGTAGATCCGCTCGTAGCCGCGGTCCAGTTCGGGTGCGGCCACCAGCAGCAGCGCGTCCTGTTCGGCGCGGGACAGGCCGAACCGCGTGGCGAGCGCGTCCAGCGGGAGGGCCCGGCCCTCGGCCGACGCCCTCCGCCTCAGCTCCCGTTCGCCGTCCGGCTCGGGCCGTCGGGGGGCGTACGGGTCCGCCATCGAGTCGGTGAAGGCGCCCACCTCGCCGAGCAGCACATCGGCCTGTTCGTCGGTGACGCAGTACGGCGTGAGATCCGGCCGGGTGAGCCGGGCCGCGATCCGCGCCTGCCGTCCGACGGCGGCGCGCAGTGCCCGGTGGACGACCGCGAGGCGGATCCGCAGGTGTTCCAGTGCCGGTTCGCCCATGCGGGTCAGCCTCCCGAGAAGGTCAGGGCCCGGCCGCCCAGCCAGTCCACGCCGGGCACGTCGGCGAGCAGTCCACCGCGCAGCAGGTCCGCGTGGCGCCGCCCCATCGGAACGCGCACCCGGACGGCGGCCGGCTCGAACCGTACGGTGGCCTCCAGGTCGGCGAAGCGGTGCAGGGCCGACACCGGATCGGGGGTCTCGCGGTCACGCCAGAGTGTCCAGGCCATGGTGGCCAGGCCCAGGGCGGCGGCGAGGGTGACGGAGCGCTCCAGTGCGCCGTCCCGGGCGAGCGGTACGGCCCGCCGCTCGGTCACCAGGGCGGTGACCAGGTCCGCGAGCCGGTCGGTGTGGCCGGGCAGTCCGGTGGCGAGGTGCGGGTCCGCCAGCCGCCGTGCGGCGCCCGTCCACAGGGGCGTGCGCCAGGGCAGCCGGGTGACGGGGTCGCCGCGCAGGGGCCGTACGGAGGTGAGGAACGCGACGCCCGCGCGGTCCAGTTCGCGCAGCGAGCCGTGGGGGAGGCTGCCTCCGCAGACCAGCACGGGCGGCCGTCCGCACGCCCGCCAGTGCGGGAGCAGCGCCGCGGGGTCCGCCGCCCAGGTGATCGGGAACATGCCCTGGGCGTCGGCCAGGAGGAGCCCGTCGTCGGTCCCGGTGAGCAGGAGCGGGTCGGCGGGGTCGTGGCCGCGGCACACCGAGAGCGCCAGGATGCCGTCGAGCACCGGGAGCGCGGGTCCCACGGTGCGCGCGAACGCGGCCAGCCGCTCCTCGGGGACGGGCGGTTGGAGTCCGGCGAAGGCGGCGGCGGTCTCGCGGTCCGCTTCGTGCCGGCGCCAGCCGCGTGCGGTCACGCCCAGCACCTTGTAGGCGAGGGCCGCGGCGAACAGCGGTGCGTCCCCGGTGAGTTCGGCACCGGCCAGCGCGGGGCCGACCGCGTCGAGGTAGCCGATGCGGGCCAGGGGTCCGGCGAGCAGGAACGGCAGCACGGACCGCACGCGCACCTCTCCGGCGGCGCGGACCGTGACGGCACCCGACGCCGCTCGCGGAGGCGGTTCCCCGGCCGTCCGGTCGTCCTCGGCCGGCTCGTCGTGCTCCGGTGCCGGGGACCGCACCGGCCGGGCCACCCCGTCAGGCCGCGCGGAGGTCACGTACTCGGCGAGGAGCCCGGACAGGGCCGTGGCGCCGGTGTCCGCGGCCCCGGTGCGCAGCGGCTCGGGCAGCGGATCGGCCGGCCCGCCGGGGCGGGCGCGCACGGCGAGTTCCGTAAGGAGCCGGGCGGCCAGCGTGTCGTCGTCGCCGAGCAGGGCCAGTGCGTACACCTGGAGCGACCTTGCGGGCAACAGCGCGAGAAGCGCGTCCAGTTCACCCCGTTCGGCGAGTTCACCGAAGAGCGCGGCGGCCGAGGGCGTGTCCCGGACGGCCGCCTCGGCGCGGAAGGACTCCTCGAACGACAGGGCGTCCGGTGCTTCGCCGGGGGCCTCGGTCATCACGACGGGCGCGAAGTGGACCTCGGCGGGCGCGTGGGACGGGCCGGGCCAGGCGGTCCCGGTCCGGCCCAGCCGGACGGTGACGGTCACCGGCTCGGTGATCTCCACGTCCGGGCCGTCGCCGGCCAGTTGCTCGGTGAAGTGGTCCGCCAGCAGTTCCGGAAGCGCGTCGATCACCTGCCGCACCAGGCCACGCGGGTCCGGCCCCCAGCTCCACCCGCCGCGCCGGACCACGGTCACCGTGCACCGGTGTACGGCGATCTCACCGGCTTCCGCGTCGAGGGGTGCGGTGGGCGCGGTCACGTCACATTCGCCTCCTCCAGGCGGCCCGCCCAGCCGGCCACCAGCACCAGTACGCCGTGCTTGCCGCCGGGGCCGAGGCTCACCGGCAGGGTCACCTGGGATCGCTGCGCGGGGATCTCCCCGGCGAGCACATGGGTGTCCTGGTCGTCGGAGACCAGGGCGACCACCGTGGCGGGCCGGGCCTGCGCGACCTGCACGGTGACGGTGAGTCCGGTCGCCGACAGCGCGACACCGGCGCCGCCGGTCCAGGCGGCCAGGCGCACCAGCGTGGGTTCGGGCCTGCCCTCGGGACTCAGTTCGACTCCGAACGCCAAGGGGTCGAAGAGGGCCCCCGGTTCGTCGTCCACGGCCGCCACGGCGAGGTCCCTGGCGTTCAGCGGCAGGGCGGCGACGCGGCCGTCGTCGAGAAAGACGCGCATCGGCAGCGCGCGTCCGACGAGCGCGGCCACATCGGCCGGGGCGGCGGCGCCGGTCAGGGCCAGCGCGCCCACCACATGGCCGGTGCCGGCCGTGTACACCACGGTGAGAGCCATCGTCAGCCGCCTCCGTTCGTTGCCACGATCGTCGCCAGGACGAGGAAGTCGACGGCCCCGGGCCGTTCCACGACCTTGGCCAGCGCGACATCGGCCGACCGTGTCCGGCACCTGACCCGGCGGTCGCCGTCCACGGCGGCCTCCACCGCGGTGACCAGCGTGGTCCTGGTGGCCGTCGGCGGTATGCGCGGGGTGAGGTGCACATGGATCACGACCCGGCCGTCGGCGATCTGCTCCGGGGTGATGCCGGACGGCAGCGGGAGCAGCGTCCCGTCGGTGGCCGTCCCGGACGTCACCAGGGTGCTGCCGACCGGCATCCGGCCGCTGAAGCTGCCCTCGATGGTGAGGTTGCCGTTGGCCGCGAGGGTCATCAGCGGGGCGACCGTACCGCTGCCCTGGTAGAGGCCGAAGACCAGGCTCGGCTGGTCTCCCCCGGACAGTACGAGGGCGGGCTTGCCCTCCTGGGCGGTCGGGCCGGTGCGCAGGGTCAGCGCGCCCGACGCGGCCGAGACGGTGTCCGCGCGTACCCCGGTGAAGCGCACCCCGACGCCGCGTGCCCTGGCCTCCACCCCGCTGAAGTGGCCGTCGGTCCAGCGGACGAAGCCGAGCAGGACGAGCCAGCGGACGGGCGGGCCGGCCGGCGGGGCGCCGATCGCGGGCGGGCGCTGCTCGTCGGCCAGCCGCTCGTCACCGAGGCGCCCGAAGAGGATCTGGTACGACTCCTCCACGCGCGCCTTGGCCGCGCCGCCGGCGCACCCGACGGGCCCGGGTGCCCGGGCGGGTTCCCGGTCGGCCGCGGTGAGGAAGACCGGATAGGGCTCGTCCGTCGGCTGGTCGGCCCCGTTGACCTCCTCGAAGTCGCTCTCGCGCAGCACGACCGGCTCGGTGAGGACCACCTCGCGGCCGGTGCCGTCGACGGCGATGCCCGGCACCACGCTCACCTCGACGTAGCGGGCGTGGGTGAGCGGGTCGGTGCGGCCCCCGGTGACCAGGCCGAGGCCCTCGGCGATGCCCCAGTCGTGCAGATGGCGCGCGTGCCGGCCGGAGGTGCCGCGCGCGTACTCCACCGTGGCCGACAGGTCCGCGGCGGCCAGCACCTGGCCCTCGTGGAAGGCGGGGCGCAGCGGGCCCGTCATGGCGTCTCCCCGGACTTCGGGCTACGGGAGGGGCGGGTGCGCCGGGCCGGCGGCTTGGCGGGCCCCTCCGGGCCGGCGGACTCTCCGGAGGGCTCGCCGGCGCCGCCCTCCAGGTACGCGAGGCGGCCCCCGAGGTCCTCCGGGACCCGCTCACTCAGCCGGCCGACCTCGCTCTGCGCGGTGCCCAGTTGGGCTCGGAGTCCCTCCAGGGACGCCGTGAGTGCGGACACTTGGGTGCGGAGTATGGACAACTCCCGGATGCTGTCGGTCACTTCACTGGGAGTGGTGTAGACCTGTTCGGGCAGCGCCTTGGGCGGTGTCTCGCCGGGTGCCGGGGTGAGCAGCAGGGAGAGCATCTCCTCCAGGTCCCCGGTGCGCGGCCAGTCGCCGAGCAGGCCCTCCGCGTAGGGGCGCACGATGTCACCCTGCGGCGCGGACGCCGGTTTCTCGGCGCGCGGCAGGGGCGCGCGGCACACCCGCTCGGCCAGTTCGCGCAGCCGGTAGAGCTTGGGCAGCCACTCGCCGTACGCCCCTCCCCCCGGCAGCACCTGCTCGCGGGTCCCGGAGCACACCCGTACGACGTCGCAGCCGTCCAGCTCCAGCTCGGCGAGGAGCACGTCGGTGTCGGTGCAGTCGCCGCACGGCGGGCTGAGCGTGGCGCACGCCGCGTCGGTCAGGAAGCGCCGCAGCGCGGCCGTGAGTGCCGCCGTCGCCTCGGCGATCCGCTGCACTTCGGCGATGGTCGCCTTCTCCGTGCTGTCCGGCGGCGGGGCCGGCAGCAGCGGCGGTACGTCGACGGCGGCGACCTCCGAACGCAGCCGGCCGTCGCCGGTCTCGCCCACCTGGTCCAGCCGGGCCAGCAGCCACCCCCTGATCAGGCCGAGGTCCGCGCGGAACGCCACCCGCAGCGCATGGCTCAGCGGTGTCCCCCGGGCCACCATGCGCACCTCCAGCGGGGCGTCCGGGTCGCCCCCCTCGGGCACCACCCGGGCCGCGGTCTCGGTAACGACCGCACCGGCGAGGGCGCGGTGCAGCGGGTCCGGCCAGGCCGCCTCCGGGTCGGCTCCGCGGAGCCGCTCGCAGGCCGCGGCCAGTGCGCCGCGGGCCTCCTGGACGGTGGCGAGGTCCGGGTACTGCGCCTTGAGCCGCTCCTGTCCGGCGGCGTCGTAGGTGTCGTGGCGGGCCACGCCGGCGGCGAGCGCGCGGACGTGCTCGGTCATCTCGCGGGCGGCCGGCGGTGGCGGCGGCCCCTCACCGCCCGCGTGCTGCCGCAGCCAGGCCAGGGACGTGGCGTACCGCTGGGCGTCGGCCGCGTCGAAGCGGAACGTCCGGCCGGTGCCGGCCGCGGCGGTGGACAGGGCGTCGGTGTAGTACTCCAGGCGCCGGTCCCGGGTGCGGGCGCGGTCGGCCCGGGCCAGGTCGCCGATGCGCGCGAGCAACCGGGTGCCGGGGTTGTGGCGGTGGTCCTCGAAGTCGTCGTACCTCACGACGAAGCGGAACCCCTCCTGGATCCGGGAGGGCACACAGCCCGGCGAGGGGCAGGGCTCCTCGGTGGCGTAGGGCGCCACCGGTTCGACGGGCGTCTCCTGGTAGCGCACATAGAGGCCGTAGCGGCGGTCGCCCTCGTCGTCGCAGTTCTCCCCGCAGTCCACACCGAGGGCGTTGACGCGCTGTTCGCGCACCAGGGCCCCCACGTCGACCTGTTCGGTGCAGGGCACCACGATGTCGTTGCCCGCGCAGTCGAGCGCGTGTCCGGGGTGGACGGTGACGGTGCCGCCGCCGCACGGGGCGCAGGTCACGCCGAGGCCGCAGATCACCCCCGGTCCGTACAGCGATCGGTTGTGCAGCCTGCCCTTCGCGGCCGTGTAGTCGACCAGCAGACCGAGGTCGTCCTCGGTCAGCAGCTGGCCCGCGAAGAAGCGCGGCCGTACGAAGGCGGAGGACCGGGTGACGTCACCACCACAGCCGCATGCGCAGTCTGTTCGCATGATCAGCGCTCCTTGACGAAGAACCAGCTCTCGAAGACGTCCCCGCCCGCCCCGGTTCCGGACGTCCAGGGACCGATGCCGGACGGCGGGAGGTCGCGGCCCCCGCGGGCCGCCGCCGGCGTGTCCGGGGCGGCGTCGATGGCCGGTACACGTCCACCGACGTGGGTGCCGTCGACCGGGCGGCGGCAGCGGTCGAGGAGGAACGCCGCGCGGACGGTGATCAGCACGCGGTCGCCGTCCTGCAGCATCTCGCGCGTGGTCTGGCGGTAACGGAACTCCCGGGTGAACTCGCCGCACTCGGCGTCGGGTTCGGTGAAGGTGCCGCCCATGTACCAGGTGGAGGCATTGCGTCCGCTGCCGCCCTCGATGACCTGGATCTCCACGACGCCCGGCTGGAAGGAGTCGGTGCGCACCCCCGCGGAGAACCGCACCACGAGCCCGCCGTCCTCGTCCTGGGTGCCGAGGAGTGCCTTGGCCTCGTCGATGGTGTACGTGTGTCCGTGGATCCAGTTGACACCGGTGATGACCGTGGGCACATGGCGGCCGAACGGGCGGCGCACGTTCAGGTGGATCTGGTCCCGGCGCACCGGCCGGCGCCAGTCGACGCGGTCGATCCTGGCCAGCCAGAGCGTGGTGTGCGCGCCGTGCGAGCAGCAGGTGTCGCAGCGCTCGTCCACCGGCGGCGCGCAGCCGGTGACGACCACCTTGTGGCACTCCTCCGTCCAGCCGAACTCGCAGTCGGAGGTGTCCGCGCAGGCGTCGTTGTAGACGGCGCGGGTGGGCTCGACGGGCCGCTCGGCGTAGCGGATGCCGACCCAGACCGTGCCGGTGTCCCGTTCACCGGGGGGCAGCGCCTTCCACAGGTCGATGTCGCAGCCGCCGCGCACCACCACCTCGTTGCCGTCGCTGTCCACGGCGAGGCCGGAAGTGATCCGCACCCTGGCCCGGTGCCGGGCGTACTCCGCCTCCGTGTGCTCGTCGGCGGGTTCCTCCGGCGCGGCCGGCCCGTCGGCCACCGGATGCCCGTCATGGCCGGGCGGACAGTCGTCGTGCCCCGGCACCGGCTCCACGAACAGGCCGCAGACCACGCCGTAGCCGAGGAGGCCGCGCATGCGCAGCTTCAGTCTCTCGCGGTAGTAGTCCTGTTCGCGCTGGAAGTCCCGGGCACCCAGCATCTGGCCGTGGAAGTACCGCAGCCTGCGCAGCGGCGGCGCCTCGAACTCCCCCGCCCCTGGTGTCCCTGGTGTCTCTGGCTCCGTCATCGTCCGTCCTCTCACGACATTCGCGTATGCACACCGACGGCGGAGACGACTCCCACGCCCACCCCTCGGCGCGATCCTGCGGGTCCCGGCCTGAGCACCGCGTCGCGGTTCAGCCGCAGCGGGCCGGCACCGCCGAGCACGGGCGGCGGCAGCGGGACGAACGCAGTGTCCACGCCGACCGTGGACCGGGAGCCGACCACGAAGCCGGCGCCCCCCGTCCGTACCGAACCCACCGTGTGCGCGGGCGCCTGGCGCTCCACCAGCCGTCTCAGCGCCCGCACGTCCGCCGATCCGGCGGGCAGCAGCACCCGGAACCGGTGCGCGTGCGCGGTCAGCGGATCGCTGTCGGGCGTCCCGAACGCGCGCAGCGGCGCGGCACCGAGTTCCGAGCCGCCGATCCGGAAGCGGCTTGCCGAGCGGCCGAACAGCCGTACGCTGCCGAGCCCTTGACTCTGCCCCGGCGGGCACCCGACGGCCGCGCGCAGGTGCGCCCAGCGGCGGTCCCCGGCCAGCTCGTCGATGACCGGGGCCACCCCGAACACGATGCGCACCGCTTCCCGCAGCGCCCAGGGCGTGCCCCGGCGCCGGTACAGCTCGGGGGCCGCGGCGAGCAGCGCGCGCCGGGTCGGCGCGTCCCAGCCCGCCTCGAAGGACAGGCCGAGCAGTCCGGCGAGCCACGGCAGCACCCGGTCGGGTACGCCGGCCGGGTCGAGGAGCGCCGGATACCGCTCGACGACCCGGTCCACATCGGCGAGCGTGGCGTCGAACAGCGACAGGAAGCGCTCGGTGAAGTCGTCGGCCGCGGGGTCCTGGCGGAAGGCGGGCGGCAGCAGGTCGGCGCTGGTGACCCGGGGGAAGTCCAGCCGGATCCGGTGCACGACCGGGGTCGCGCCGCCGTCGCCCGTGAGGCGCAGCCGCAGCCGCAGGAAGCGGCCGGGCGGCTGGTCGACCAGGAAGTCCGTGGCCCCGGGGGCCGATGCCTGCCAGTCGCTCTGCTCGTAGCGGCCGTCCTCCGTCACCACGATCGCGACGGAGACCGAGGTCCCGGAGGGCACCTCGGCGTCGACGCGCACCCGGTGCCAGCGGCAGCGCGACTGCCCGCTGTCGATCAGGGTCGTGAGGTACGAGCCGCTGGTCAGGTAGGTGTCGGTGCGCGGCGGCAGGAGGTCTCGGGGCAGGCCCTGCCAGGTGTGGCAGTGGGTCGCGGGTCCGTCGGGGCCCTTCTCGTCCAGGCAGAACCCGTCCTCGTCCGCCGAGGTGAGCGTGGACGGCGTAAGCGCCCCGGCCAGTTCGTCCGCGGTGACGGTCCGGAAGGGCCGGCCGTGCCCGCCCCGGTGGATCCGCACCCGGACGCCGTCGTCGGTGAGCAGCCAGACCGTCCGGTCGTCCCCGACGCGCAGGCCGACGATCTCGCCCCGCACCCCGGTACGCAGTACCCCTCTGCGTCCGCCGGCCGAGTCGAACCGGCGCAGGTCCGTGCTGCCCCGGGTGGCGAGGAGCACGTCGTCGCCGGGCCCCGGCGCGGCGAGGACGGGCCCGGGCACCCGGATCACCCCGGCGAGCTGGGCGCCGTCGCGGCGCCACACGAGCACCCGGTGGGACTCCACCACGACGAGGCGGTGTCCGCGCGCGGCGACGGAGACCGGCCCGCGCAGCGGGTCCGGTTCGCACCCGGGCGGCCATACCGGGCCGAAGGCGCCGCCGCACGGGTCGCGGCGGAGCAGCCGCCGCTCGCCGGGGACCAGCAGGTACCAGCCGCACGGACCGCAGGCCGGGGCCAGGCGCGGGTCGGGAAACCACGGCAGGAGCTCTTGCCTGGTGGGGCCCTCCGGCGCGCCGCCGCGGTAGGCGAGCCGGAGGCCGGCCGGTTCGCCGAAGCGGACGATGCCGCCGGTGTCCGGCTCGCTTCCGGCGGGGGTCTCGTCCCAGCCGGTGTACCCGTCCAGGAGGCGGAAGGTCGCGGGGTGCGGTGCGCACGTCATGGCCGGTCTCCTACCGGGATCAGCAGCGGGCGCTCCGGCCAGACGAGGTCGTGCGGCCCGGGCGCGTGGTCGGTGCAGGGCGGCAGCCGCACTCCGTCGACGGTGAGCGAGAGCCGGGCCACGGCCAGCACCCCGTCGACCGCGAGGAGGCGGCGGACCAGCGCGGTGTGCCGCAGCACGCCGCCGAACGGCCAGCCCGCGCCGTCCTCCCCGCCGCGCAGGGGATCCAGATAGCCGCGCACCGCGTCGCCCGCCCTGGTCAGGACCGCGGCGCGGTCGAGGTCCGGGTCGAGGGCGACCCATGACTCGACGGCGACCCGGCGGTAGGACACGGGCGCGGCGACCACGGTGACCCCGGCGGGGGCGGCCTCGCGGGTCAGGTAGTCGGCGACGGCCCGCAGCGTCGCGGCGGTGGGCACGGGCGGCTCTGCGCCGTCGTCGCCCGGCGGCACGACGAGGACCCCCACGACGCCGGGGATCGGCACCCCGGCGTAGTCGGGGTGCAGGCCGGGCACGCCGTGGGCGCGGGCCACCGAGGCGCCGGGCGCGCGGGTGGCCAGCAGGCCGTAGTCGGCCGGGGCCACGGCCCGGCCCCGGGCCCGCAGTTCGCCCACCCCCCGGCGGATCGCGTCGGCGTCGGGCTCGGCATCCGTGCCGCCGGAGGCCGGGAAGGGGTTGTTGACGCCGATGACGTACGGCAGGGCGGTCACCACCGAGCCGATTGCGCCCGCGCGCACGGCTCCGGCGCTGCCGCCGCCCACGCGGTAGCGCACGGCGCGGACGTTGCGGAATCCGGGCGGTACGGCCGCGCCGTGCACTCCGTCGCCGAAGGTCACCTCGCCGCTCTCGTGGTCGACGGTGAAGACCCGGTCGTCGGCGCCGTGGCCGGCCAGGCTCTCCACCTCCCGCCAGCGGGAGGCCGCGCCGGCCGTGGTGCCGAACAGGTCGGCGCCGGGATCGTCGTCGACCTCGATGACCACGGAGCCGGTCAGGATGGGCAGTTGGCTGAGCCTCATACGGCGCCGGCCGCCGGCCCCGGCGTCCTCGATCGGCTGCAGCGGCTCGTCCCTGATGGTGCGGGCGGCCGTGGCGGCGACCATGTTCAGCCGCAGCCCCGACAGCACCGGCGCGGGCCCGCCGAAGGCGCCGTGCGCGATCCGCAGCCGCAGCCAGCGCAGCGGGGGCCTCGGCCGGGTGCCGGGCGGGCTGCCCGGCGCCCATGAGCGCGGCACCCGCAGTTCTACGGTCCCGCTCGCCCGGAACCCGGCCGTCGAGTCGCGCACCAGCTCGGCGGGGACCAGCCGGGTGCCGTCGAGCACGTCCCAGCGCAGCAGGGGCGCGGGCGACAGGGGCTCCGGGCCGCCGGAGCCGGCGGGCGCGGGCGGGGCGGCGACCACCACGAAGCCCAGTGAGAGCCGCGGGTAGGGGGCGGCCGTCCCGGCGAGCCCGATCCACAGGCCGTTGCCGGGCTCCGGGTCCCGGCCGAACGGCGCGAAGGAGCGGCTGGGCCCGGCCGGTCCCAGCGGCAGGGACTCCAGCGTTCCGCCCTCCTGCACGGCGAGGGCGGCGAGGGTGGCCGGGGTGGCGTGGAGGTCCTGGTCGGTCTCGTACACCACCTGCCCGGTGGGGCCGGACGCCGCGCTCTGGAATCCGGCGGGTACCAGGACGGAGGTGCCGTCCGGGGGGTGCACGGTGAATTCCAGCAGGGCCGTCGCCGCCCCGGCCGGGCGCCGCCGTACCCCGGCCTCCGCCAGGTGTTCGGCCAGCACCTTCTCGGGCAGCCGGTTGACGCGCGTGAGCACGGGCTCGGCCTGGGTGCCGAAGAGGCGGACGAGCGCGACTCCGGCGTCCTGCCGGTCGGGGTCGGTCCAGTCCGGGGTGTAGCCCGCGATCCGGCCGCGTACCGCGGCCCGGACCGCCTCGCGGGTGGCGTCGGTCAGCTCGGGCTGGACGCCGGTGGGCCCGGAGCCGGGCACGAGCCGTCCCTCCTGGTCCCGAGCGGCCTTCTCCCACCACACGTCGCCGGTCATGCCAGTCCCTCCCCCGGTTCGGCGGCGGGCACGATCCGCGTGCGGACCGCCCGCAGGACGGGTAGTTCGCCGGGCCCGAGCGGCACTTCCCGGCAGTCCTCGTCCGGGTCGGCCCCGTCCAGGCCGATCGCCACGGCGAAGACGTCCGCGAGGTCCCCCAGCGCACGGTGCGCGGCCCGCAGCAGCGCCGAGGGGCGCAGGGGCTGTCCGAACGGCCAGCCGTCCTGGTCGTCGCCTCCGACCAGCGGGTCGAGGAAGCGGCGCAGCGCCTCGGTGAGCCGGGCCGACACCCGGGCGCGGTCGGCGGGGTCGCCCGACAGGTCGGCCCGCAGCACCACGTCGCGGTAACGGGGCGCGCGGACGAAGACCTCGGCGGTGAGCAGCCGCGCCTGCTCCAGGTGGGCGGCGACCGCGCACAGCATGCCCGGGTCGGGCCGCGGCGCGGCCACGAAGTCCTCGCGGGCGGGGTCCTCGCGCGGCACCGCCGGTACGAGGTGCACGGTCACGGCGCCGGGCACCGGGGTGCAGGGGAAGCCGGGGTGCTCACCCAGGGAGGCGTGGGCGCGGGCGACGGCGACGCCCGGGGTGGCGCGGGCCAGGGTGGTGAAGTCGTCCACGGTGACCGCGCGGGTCACCTCGCCGAGGGAGGCGGCCGCGCGCTGTCGCGCCTCGGCGACGGTCTCCGCGTCGGCGCCGCCCTCGGCGCGCACCAGGTTGGCGGCCGTGATCGCCGCCGGCGTGTCCCCGGCCGGTACCCAGTTCGCGGTCATGCCGCCGTTGCCGTCCCGGCCGCCGCCGATCGCGTACTCGACGCTCGCTTCCTGGTACGGGTGGGGGATGCGGCCGGTGAGTCCGTCGCCGAACACCAGCGCGCCCTCGGTCCGGTCCAGTACGAAGACCCGGTCGGCGGGCCCGCCGAAGGTGAGGTCGGGCACGGCCCGCCACTGCTGTCCCCCGAGCCGCAGGCTCGCCTCCAGCAGGCGCTCGGCGGCCTCGGGCAGTGCGAGGTGCTGCCCGGGCAGCTTGAGCCAGGCGTCGGTCTGTTCCCGGAGCTCGTCGCCGCTCGCGGTGCGCCGCCGGCGGTGGTGCGCGGCGGACGCGTTGACGGCGAGCCGGAGCAGGCGCGGCGGGGCGGCGTGGGTCGCGGCCGGGGTGGACACCACGATCCCGCGGTCCTGGGTGGTCCAGCCCGCGGGCGGGTGGAGGCGCACGATCCCGGACCGCCTGAGCCCGGCCGTGCCGTCCTCGACGCTCTCGAACGGACCGCAGGCGTCGGTCCCGGGCCGGTACCAGGACCAGGTCAGCTCGGCGGGCGGCGGTACGTCGGCGACTGCCCCGGGCAGCCAGGCCGGCGCGGACGCGGCGGGCGCGTCCAGCTCGAACAGCAGGCTGAGCGGGCCGGGCGCGAGGTGCGCCCCGGTGAGCGGCAGGGTGAACCGGGCCTCGGCGGGGACCCCGTCGGCCGCGAGCAGCGGGACGCCGTGGCGGGCGCGCAGGTCCGCCGTGCGGTCCCGGCCGGTCCATACGGTGACCTCGCCGTCCTCGGCGAGCGGGAAGACGGCCACGTCGTCGTCGAGGGTGAAGACGATCTGCCCCGCCGGGTCGCGGGTGAGTTCGGTCCCGGCGGGGACGGCCGGGACGGCGGTGCCCGCCTGCCGGGCCGCGACGCCCAGCACGGTGGCGGCGGGCCGGACGGGGTGCGGGGGTTCCAGGCCGAGCAGGCGCAGTACGGCGACCACGAGTGCGTCGGGCACCTGGTCGAGCCAGTACAGCCGCTGTTCGAGGAGGTAGGCGAAGAGTTCGAGCAGGGTGACACCGGGGTCGACGGGCGCGTGGAGCGTCCAGTTGCCGTCCGACTCGGCGGGGACGCGGCGGCGGATGGCCGCCATCATGTCGGCCCAGGTGAGGTCGTCCAGCTTGGGCGCGGGCAGGGTCATGGCGTCCCTCCCGGGGTACCGGCGGAGCCGCTGAGCCCGGCGTAGAACGGGAACACCAGGTTCGCCTTGGTGTTGCTGCGCCGGATGCGGTAGACGACCGAGACGGTGATCCGCCCCTCGTCGGCCGGGTCGGCCTCGGCGCGGACCTCGTCCAGCTCCACCCTCGGTTCGTGGTCGCGGACGGCGGCGGCGATCGAGTTCTCCAGGTCGCGCAGGTTCTGCACACTGCCGGGCGCGAACACCAGCTCATGGGCGCGGGTGCCGAGTCCGGGCCGCATGACCCGCTCGCCGGTGCCGGTGAGCAGCAGTGCCCTCAGGCAGTGCTCGATGCTCTCCTCGCCGACGGCGTACCCGAGGCGGCCGGAGGCGTCGGGCAGGATCGGGAAGCGCCAGCCGGTGCCGAGGAATGACTCGCTCATGCCGTCCTCGCCTTCTTGGCCAGTACGGCGGGGGTGAGCGGCGGGGCCGGCGGGCCGGTGGGCCCGGCGGCGGACGGGTGGGTGTGGGTGTTGAACGCCTGGAGCAGCGCGTTGCCCAGCACCAGGGGCTCGGTGGCGCCGCCGCCGAGGTCGATGGAGGGCGAGTCGACGGTCACCTTGGGCGCCTTGAGCGTGACCTCTCCCTGCGCGGTCACGGTCACGCTGCCGCCCTCGGCGGCGGTGATCCGGATCGCCTTGCCCTGGTCGTCCAGCTCCACCACGTGCCCGGCGGCCGAGGTGATCCGCACGGCGGCCTTGTCGGCCGCGTCGTCGAAGAGCACCTCGTGCCCGTGGCTGGTCCGGATCGTCTTCTGGTCGCGGCTCTGGACGCGGGCGGCCGGCGGCTTGTCCTCGCCGTTGTAGAGGCCGCCGAGCACGATCGGGTAGCGCATGTCCCCGTGTACGAAGGCCACCAGGACCTCGTCGCCCTTCTCGGGCACGAACACCGTGCCGTAGCCGTTGCCCGCGTAGAGCTGGCTGACGCGGATCCAGTCGGTGACCGTGACGTCGTCGAACCAGGGGAACCTCACCTTGACCCGGGCCTCGTCGTCGCCGTCGTTCTCCACGACGATCGCCGAGGCGACGCCGTAGTACCGCTTGTCGGTGCTGCGGGCCCGCGGTGTGGTCCTGATGCTCACTGGTCCCCCTGGTGGATCCGCCGTCCGGTGAACTGGGTGAAGAACCCACTGGTGTTGAGCGTGTGCTCGACGCGTTTGACGAAGTACATGCCGGAGAAGCGGCGCCCGAGGCCGTGGATCTCCAGGTTGTCGCCGGGCCGCAGCTCGGGCAGGCCCGCCACCTTGCCGGTGGCGGTGATGAACTCGTACGCCCGCTCCCGCAGCAGACTGATCGCCAGTTCCCGGGCCTCCTGGTCGCTGCCGACCGGCGCGTCGACCAGGACGTCCTGGCGGCCCTGGAGGGTGGACTCGGCGACCTGCGGTCCGCTCTGCCCGTCGGCGCTGTTCTGTCCGGCCGGCAGGTTGTCCGCGGTCGCGGTGAACGCGATGGGCTGTTTGGTGCGGGGGTCCCAGCCGCGCACGGTGACCTTGCTGACCTGCTGGGAGACGGTCAGCGTCGGGGTGAACTCCAGCAGGTTGGGGATCAGCCCCTCGGGCTGGGCGGTGGAGTCGGTGGTCAGCCCGGGCGCGTAGGCCAGCCGGTACACCCGGACGGGGCGTCCGTCGCGGCCGTCGGTCGGTCTGATGAAGTAGAGCGTGTCCTCGCCCGTTCCGGGGTCCGGGAGGATGTAGCAGTCGAAGTCCAGCCGCTTGGCCCGCTCCAGGAGGAACGTCGCGTCGTCCTGGTTCTTCTGCACCACCAGGTCGTGGGTGGGTCCCTCCCGGGTGACCTCGGCCCGCAGGTGGTTGCGCTGGGCGATCTGCTCGGCGATCCGCCAGTCGGGCTGGTTGCGGTAGATCTTGGTCTCGTTCTCGGTGGGCTTGCGGTCCTTGAGCCGCAGCAGCCCGTCCACTCCGCTGACCTGCACGGTGGGCGAGGCGCTGTCGGTGAACTTCGGGCTGAGCGTGGAGATGGTCCCGGTGGCGACGGTGAGCAGCTGGTCGGCGTAGCCGAGCCGCACCGAGACCCGGCCGCCGAGCCGGAAGGCCGGCGAGTCGCTGTGCTTGAACCGCAGGCCGGCGTCGTCCCAGTTGTTGAGGGTCAGGTCGAAGCCGGACATCTCGTCGATGTCCCGGTTCACCTTGATGTCGATGATGTCGTTCTTGGTGGACGGGTCCATCTCCAGGCCCTCGATGCGCACGTCGAACTCGGGCGCGTACCGGTCGGGCGAGGCGGCCTCGGGGGTGGGGGTGCTCATCGCGCGCTCCTCACGGCAGCCGGGGCACGGTCAGCACCCGGCCCGGCCGCAGGTCCCGGGGGTCGGTGATGCCGTTGGCGCGCGCCAGCTCCCGCCAGGCGTCGGGCCGCCGGTACAGCGCGTGGGAGATGGAGCTGAGTGTGTCGCCGCGGCGCACCACATAGCTCTTCTCCACCGTGGGCGAGGAGCGCGGTGTGGCGGCGACCTGCACGGCGGCGGTGCGGTACTCCTTGAGCGAGAGGTCCAGCACCGCCCGCAGCGGCACGCCGTCCGGACGGAACATCTGGTAGCTGACGTCCAGCTTCTCCACGACGCCGGTGAAGACCTCCTCGTCCCACACGAACCGCACGACGGGCGGGGCGTGTTCGCGGCTGTCCGGCCGCAGCAGGTTGCGCAGGGCGTCGACATAGGTTTTGCGTACGTTCTCCAGGGTGTCGGAGGTGTCGACGAGCGCCTGGACGGTGAGGGTCTCCGTGCCGCCGCGCACGTACTGCAGCGGAGGGGTCTCCAGGCCCGGGATGGTGATCTCGGCGAAGGTGTTGCTCTTGCTCAGCTTGTAGTCGGTGGGGTTGAACCGCAGCGGGATCCGCCGCCGCCGCTCGTCGGCGATCACCGGCCGGACGATCTCCAGCCGGGCCTGGGCCGCGCCCTGGCGGACGAAGGACACGGGTGTCACGCTCATGACTGGCCCTCCCCGTCACCGAAGCGGCGTTCGGCCGCGGTGCGGGCGGCGCGGGCGCAGGCGTCCTCGTACAGCTTCGACCAGGCCTGGATGTGCTGGTTGAACAGGCGGGTGAACACGGCGCCGTCGTCGCCGTCCACCTGGAACCGGACTTCGAGCTGGTGAATGGTCACCTTCGGCACGACGGTCACCTCCCTGGGTTCAGTTGCGACAAGCCGCTCGCCGCGGCGTCCTGCACGACCTTGACCAGTCCCTCGTGGGCGATCTCCAGCGACTCGACGGCGACCGCGTTCTGCTCCGCGTGCAGATCCGGGCCGGTCCACTTGGCGGCGAGACCGCCGTGGAACGCCCATGCCGCGCCGGGCACCCCGTCCGGGCCGAGGACGATCACCGCGCCGTCGCGGCGGGCGCCCAGCGAGTCGCCGAGCCCGGCCTGGTACCAGGCCCACAGGCCCGGGTCGCGCACCACGCCCCGCTTGAGGGTGATCCGGTTCCACGAGTGGCGCAGCGGAAGCTGGTGCACCGAGTCGTTGCGCCCGCCCTCCGCATAGCTCGTCACCTCCAACTGCGCGCCGAGGCCCGTGACTTCCTGGAAGGCGCCGGACGCGACCAGCGGCAGCAGCAGCGCCTGGGCGGGGGGCAGGTAGGCGTCGCCGGGGTCCAGGGTGACCAGGAACCGGTACTTCGGCAGCGGATCCTGCATCATGCCTCGATCACCTCCAGGCCTCGGTCCTGGCCGAGCACCAGACGCAGCCGGATGAACTCCATGGGGACGGCCGGGGCGGCCTCGATCTCGCAGACGAGTTCTCCCGGGTCCTGTCCGGGCGGGTTGTCGGTGTCGTCGCACACCACCCGGAACGCCTGCTCGGGCCGCGCCCCGGCGAGCGCCCCGGCCCGGAAGGCGGACAGCAGCACCGAGGTGACGGCCCGCACCAGCGTCAGCCGCAGCTCCGGGGAGTTGACGTCGAACACCAGCGGGCCCGCCACCCGGCGGACGGCGCGCACCAGGAGGTGCACGAGGCGGCGGTGGGCGACGTAGCGGCTACGGGGGTCCGCGGACAGAGTGCGCCCGCCCCACACCGTCAGACCCCGCCCGCGGGTGCACCGCACCAGGTCGACGCCCGCGTCGGACAGCCGGGCCTGCTGCGGCTCGGGGAACTCGTCCGCCAGGTCGACCGCCTCCAGGATCACGGCGTTGGCCGGCGTGTGGTGCGCTCCGCGCTCGCCGTCCAGGCGGGCGATGACGCCCAGGACGTGCCCGGAGGCGGGGACGGTGCGCAGCCCGTGCCGGTCGGGGACGCGCAGCGCCGGGTGGTAGACGGCCGCGCAGTCGAGGAGCCGGTCGTCGCCCGTCGCCGTGAGCGATCCCACCCAGTCCACCACCTCGTCCACCGAGGACAGCCGGCGCGGTACGTCCAGGACGGCCAGCCGGTCGTGCAACGGGGCGACGCTTCGCAGCAGTTCGAGCACCACGTCGGTGTGTGCGGTCCCGGACAGGTCGGTGCCGAGGTCCGGCAGCGCCACCAGCGCCGGTTCCGCGAGTTCGGCCTGTACGGCCACGGCGTCCTCGTACTCGGCGCGGGTCGGCGGGGACTCCGTGCCGCCGGTGAGTGTCAGGTCCCAGGACGTCGAGATCGGACCGGGCCGGCCGGGCGGGGGCGGGGGCCCGTCCGGGAGCAGCCGGACGAAGCGGGAGGCGGACAGCCGGTCCACCGCCTCGAGGAGCGGCAGGCCGGGGAACACCTCGGGTGACTCGCCGGGCACGGTGACCCGTACGCTCACCGTCGGCGGTCCGGCGACCGTGCTGGCCTGGTAGCGGATGGCGAGTCGCGCGCCGTTGGCCCAGGCGCCCGGGCTGGTGGCCGCCACCCGGTAGCGGGCGGCGGGGAACCCGCTCAGCGGACCGACCGTCCACCGGGTCCGGGCCGTGGTGGCCGGCCCGGACACGCGCAGCACCCAGGCCGTGCGGCCGCCGTTCTCGAAGAAGCCGCGCAGCGCGTAAGGGGTGGCGAAGGCGCCGTCCGGCCGGGCCGCCCCGCCCGGCGGGCTCGCGAGGGGTCCGAAGGCACCCATGACGTCGTTCCAGCTCTCCACCCGCACCGGCGCACCGACCGGTCCCCGGCCGAGCCGGCCGAGGAACGCCGCCACGTCGGTGCGCAGCGGCTCCGCCCCGGACCCGCGCGGCGCGAGCGTCAGGGACACGCCGGGAAGCGTTTCACTGGCCATGTCAGGCGTCGATCTCCAGCTTCTCGACCGCGAGGACGAGGGTCTCCATGGCGATCTCGTTCTTGGTGGCGCTCAGGGTCGGGCCGGTGTACTTGGTCGGCCAGCCGCGGTCGAAGTTCCAGCGCATGGCCTCCTGGCGGTTCTCGTCGAGGAGCACGATCGAGCCGGAGGTGCGCCGCACCTTGCCGTTGAGCGCCTCGACCACCCAGTTCCAGAAGCCGGCATGGCCGGTGATGCCGCGCTTGAAGGTGAGGTTGGTGTACTTCTTGAGCCCCGGGATCTTGCGGACGGTGATGTCCTCGCTCCCGTTGCGGTACTCGATCGGCGGGATCTCCAGCTCCAGGCCGCTGGCCTCGGTGAAGGACCCGCTCACCGCGACGCCGTCGTCGCTGACGTTGGTCACGATGATCTGGAAGTTGTAGGACGCGTATGGATCGTCCCTGGTCACAGGCGGCATGGTGGCCCCTCCTCGGTCCTCGGTCGGATGCTCAGGCGAGCTGGGTCTCGCGGGTCTTCTGCTGGATCCGGAAGATCACGAACTCGGCGGGGAAGACCGGCGCGACGCCGACGACGCAGATGAGACGGCCGTTGGCCAGGTCGTCCTCGGTCATCGTGGTGCGGTCACACGCGACGAAGAACGCCTCGTCGGCGGTGGTCCCGGCGAGCGCGCCGCTGCGCCACACCGTGCTGAGGAAGTTGGTGACGGTCTGGCGGACCAGGGCCCACAGCGACTCGTCGTTGGGCTCGAAGACCACCCACTGGGTGCCCTCGTCGATCGACTCCTCCAGGAAGAGGAAGAGCCGCCGGACGTTGACGTACTTCCACGAGGTGTCCGAGGAGAGCGTGCGCGCGCCCCACACCCGGTGGCCCAGGCCCGGAAAGAACCGCAGCGCGTTGATCCCCTTGGGGTTCAGCAGGTCCTGGTGGCGCCTGGTGATGTCCTGGGCGAAACCGTCGGTCTGCCGGATGCCCCGGACGACCACGTTGGCGGGTGCCTTGTGCACGCCCCGCTCCACGTCCACCCGGGCATAGATGCCGGCCATGTGGCCCGACGGCGGCACCTCGACATCGCGGTTGGTGGACGGGTCGCGGGTGACCAGCCACGGGTAGTACAGCGCCGCGTACTTGGTGTCGAACGGCTCGCGGAACGCCTGGATCCCCTCGAGGTCGAGGCCGTCGCGCGGGTCGAGGATCGCGAACCGGTCCTTGAGCAGTTCGCAGTGCGTGACCAGGCTCGATGCGACCGTGCCGGACCACATGCCGGGCACCGCGCAGACCGCGACCTCGTCGATGTCCTCCAGCGCGACGATTCCCGTGCGCCGCCCGCTGCCGCCGTCGGCGCCGACGAAATCGGCCGGGCTCAGGGACTCGTACGCGTCGTCGCCGTCCGCCAGGGACAGCCAGGAGCCGGTCGCGGGCACCGGGAACTTCGCGGGGTCGGTGGACAGGCCCGGCAGCGCGGTGGCCCGCACCAGCCGCGACCGGACGGCCAGGGCGGTCACCAGGTTCGACGGGGTGTCGCCGGTGAGCCGGAGCCCCGGGAAGGTCTCGGTGACGGTGGCGCCGCCCGGGTCGGTGAACCGGGTGCTGACCTCGGCCTCGACCAGATGGATCCGGTCGGTCTCGAAGAACGTCCCCGGTACGTCGCGGTCGAAGGTGACGGCGTCGCCGGTGACCGTCCGGACGGTCACGGCGGTCAGGGCGGTGCCGTCGTCGAGCTGGACGACCGCTCCCTCGTACAGCCTGCTCGCACCGCCGATCCTGAGGGTCGGCCCCGCCTCCAGGCTGCCCCGGCGCACCCGGCGCACGGTGAGGCCGGCCTCCCACGCCGGGTGACCGGTGCCCGCCGGGAGGGTCAGGGTGACCTTGCCGTCCGCGGGCCGGCCGACCGCGGCCTGGTACCGTTCGGAGCCGATCTGGGCCCAGACGTCGGCGGGCAGGTCGTCCGGGTCGAGCCCGGGCGCCGCGGCCACCTCGACCGCCCCGCTGTCGGCGGCCGCGTCCGCGACGAGCCGGGTGACGAACAGCGTGCCCTCCTGCGGGTCGGGCAGCACCGGCAGCGCCGCGCCGACCAGTGGCTGGACCCGGACCTGGACGCCCGATCCCCATGTCCCGGGGCTGTTGGCGGACAGCCGCAGCGTCTGCTCAGAACCGCGCTCCCCGACCTGGACGTAGTCGCCCCGGGCCGTCCTGACCTCGGCGGGCAGAGGGGCGCTCAGCGTGATCCGGCGCCTGGACATGTCGTAGCCGGAGACCGTGGTGGTGTGGACGGCCTGCTGGTCGTCGCCGCGGAAGATCTGGATCTGCTGTCCGACGCCGGTGAAGCCGACCAGGTGGCCCAGTTGCAGGCTGGTCGCGCCGCGCGCGGCATCGGTGACCAGCGGGCTCACCAGGCCCTGCCGGAGGACGCCCGAGGCGGGCTTCGCCCCGGCGCCGACGACCCGCTTGATGTAGAGGCGCTGGCCGCCGTTGTCGAAGAATCCCTTGACGGCCAGCGGGAACAACCACCAACGGCCGCCTTCTGCTGGGTTGTTCGCCCACGCGTCCTGCACGGACGCCTCCGGCTCGGGCAGGAAGCCGCCGAAGGTGTTCTGGAACTCCAGGAAGTTCGTGACGAGTTTGGGCTTGCCGGTGTACGGCCCGCGAGCGGTGACCCCGACCATCCCGGCGGTGCTGGTGCTCACCCCCGCGATCGGCCGCGGCCCCGCGTCGATCTCCTCGATGTAGACCCCGGGGCTCAGATACTCGGCCATGAAATGGGCTCCTCACTGCTCACGGATCTCGATGACGTGCCGACGCTCCGCGCCCTGGGGCAGATGCACGAGGAGCGACCCGGTCCGGCCCGGCCGCTCGACGGCCTCCAGGCGGAACGTCTCCTCGACCGCGTGCTCGGCGGCTCTCTCGCCCTCCCAGCGCAGGGCGAGCCGGAAGGCTCCCCGGGCGTCGGAGAGCGTGCGTTCGTGCCACGGTGTCAGGTCCTGGCCGGTGCGCCCCCGGGCCTCGACGAGCGCGTTCGCGACCGGCGCCCCGCCGGCAGCGTCGACGACGACGCCGTGGACCGTGCGCGTTCCGGGCGGGTAGGAAAAGGAGACTGCCGGCAGCAGCCGGACCAGCCGCGGCGAGACCTCCGCGGCGGGCGGGCGGGTGTCGTCATACGGGTGGACCAGGAACTCGACGCCGACGAGGCCGGCCGAGAACGGGTGGCCGTCGGCCGGGTACAGCGGCTGGTAGCCGGCGGCCACGAAGAGGGCCCGGTGGCGCTCCGGCCGGGCCGCCCACGGCTCCGCCCGTCTGCCGAGCCCCGGAAAGGCGAGGGATCCGCTGGGTGTGCGCACCGCCCGGTCGTCCAGCGGCAGCCAGCCGTCGGCGTCGTCGAGCCGTTCGAGGCGCACGTCCACGCCCGCGGCACGCACCCGCCGTGCGTGGTCGTCGAACGGCACCAGCCAGACGGGGCTGTAGAGCGTCGACCGGGCGAGGGGCAGGAAGGCACTCATGGCGTCGCCGGCCCCTCCACGGTCCGGCTCCGCACCGGCCGCACCGCCGTCTGGACGGCGGAGTCCAGGTTGACGACGCGGACCTCGTAGTTCAGTGAGAGCCGGTACGGCTTCTGGATCGCGTACCAGACCCAGGACTTCTGGTCGAGGGTCAGCGGTGTCAGGGTGAGGTGCAGCGAGTCGACGCTGCCGGCCAGGCCGCCGGTGAGCTGCGGGCCGTCCAGGATCGCGTCGTCGTAGAAGGTCTGCAGAGCGCGTCCGAGCATCCGGTGCTGGGTCGCCTGGTCGCCGCCCCAGGGAGTGATCAGGTACCGCAGCAGCAGCGCCATCGGCGGTTTGCGGGTGGCCGGCGGTTCGGGCGGCTGGGAGCGCACCGGCGGGCGGTTGCGCGAGGTGGGGTCCTCGGCGATCTCGTAGAGGAACACCGTGAGTTTGGGGGGCGGTGTCTGCACCGTCTCGGACAGGTCGTTCAGTTCCGCGATCGGCGGTTCCACCCGGCTCAACCCGCGCAGGGCCCGCGTCAGCGAGCCGACGACGACCGACGAGACATCGGCGATCACACCGAAGTCACCCATGCGAACACCCCCCTTGGCCCGGCCGTGGCGCCCCTGTGTGCCGCAACGATGCGGACTCCCCCGTGATCCGTCCGCGACTCGCCCGTCGCACCGGCGTCACCCGCGCGTCCTCGCCGGGTGCCGTAACGCCGCCGGACACGGACGGACGACGTCGGGGTGACACCCGTGGGGAACACTCGGTCTCCCATGGAGACCCCTTCACAGCGGTCCGGCGTCCTCATCCTGCGGGTGTGGGTGGAAGGCGACAGGTCGGACGGCTTCCGCGCGCGCATCATCCGGATCGTCGACGGGGAGCAGCAGCCGCCCGCGGCGGCGGACCAGACCGCCGCCGTCTTCCTGGCCCTGCGGACCTGGCTCGATGAGCTGCTGGAACGGGAACGGTGACGTTCCGGCGACGTTCGGTTGATCCTGCAGTGACGCCGTCCTGCTAATTCTCGACCCGGCGGCCATAACTCGCCCGTAATATGGCTATGACAAGCCGATGAGCCGAACGAAGATCACCCGCCGACATCGGTACCGGGGGGCGTCGATGAACGGACAATCACACTTTATTACCTTGAGGCTGCTCAAGGGCTTCACACTTGTGGTCGATCAAGCACGTATTCCGGTTTGTTCCAGCACTCAACGGCTCCTCGCATTCCTGGCTTTACAGGGGATGCCGCGATCCCGTACCTACGTGGCCGGAATTCTCTGGCCGGATGTCACGGCGTCGCGCGCCAACGCGAACCTGAGATCGTCTCTGTGGCGAGCGGCGCGCACGGGTCACCCCGTCATCGACGCGACCGCGCGTGAGCTGGCCCTCTCCCAGCACATCGTCGTCGACCTGCACGAGGCGATGGCTCGCGCACACCGGCTGCTCGACAGGACATGCCCGTGCGACGACATCCTCACCCTGCAGACGCTGACGGACCTGTCGGCGGATCTCCTGCCGGAATGGCCGGATAACGACTGGATGATGATCGAGCAGGAGCAATACCGTCAGCTCCGGCTTTACGCCCTGGAAGCGATGACCGAGCGGCTGACGTCGGCCCGTCGCTACGGCGAAGCCGTCGCCGCGGGACTGGCCGCCGTACGTACCGAACCGTTGCGGGAAAGTGCCCATCAGGTACTTATGAAGGCGCATTTAGCGGCCGGCAACAGAGGTGCGGCACTGCGCCAATTCGAACATTGCCGCCGCATCCTGCGGGAGGAATTGGGGCTGGAACCCTCTACTTCGCTGCGTGACCTCGTGCCGCTGCGCGGCGAGCACGGCGAGCAGTCACGGCCGGAGCCCTACAGCGGCTAGCCCCCGGGGCCTCCCGGACACCGTCCCATACGGGCGGACGCCTCCGCTCCGCCCGACGGCCGCGCGGTGTGCGCCCTCGGCATTCGACGCCCCTCCGGCACCACGAGGACCACGCCGCCCCGAGCGCATCGTGCCGCGGCCACGCGACCCCACCGAGGAACGGACCGGGCGGCGGCCTCCTCCCCCTCCCCCGACCTGCCCTGCCGCCATGTGCCGCACGCACACCTCGACGCCCTCCGCACACCGCGCATACGCGCACTCCACACACTCCACGCCTCACGAGGAGCGCCATGACCGCCTTCCACGCTGCCGTCGTCCACCCCGACCAGTCCGTCACCTACTGCGGCGAGGTGAGCCAGGCGCACGTCGACGAGGCACTCGCCATAGCCGCCGTCGAGACCGCACCGTGCTCCGCCGCCCGGCACCCACGGCGCCCCGGCTCGGTCTTCGTGCTGCGCGAGGACGGCGACCTCGACTGGTACGAGCCGGTGGACGCCGAGCCGTTCGTCACCCGCGACCCGGGCCCGAAGCCCCGTACCGAGGGCGGCGACCCCACCACCGACGACCCGTCCATGGCCGGCGAGCGGGTGCGCGGGCGCGCCGGCACCCGATGGATCTCCGGCGCGATCCGGCTCGGCGACGGCGTCATCGGCGGGGCGATGGACACCCCCGGCAATCCGCCCCGGGTCGTGCACCACACCACGGAGTGCCCGGCCGGGGGCAGATATCTGGAGAGCGCCGGGTCGTACCTGATCCGTGTGGCCTCCGAGCCGCAGCTCATCTACTGCCCGGTGACCGACCGGGTGGGCCAGTTCGGACCGCTGGACCTCAGCGCCCGGGCCCTGCGCAACGACGGCGCCCGGCGGACCAATCGCGAGGGCAGGGTCTGCGTCCAGATCGAGGTCCTCGGGCGCGCCCGCACCCCCTGGACCACCGGCTGGGATCCGGCGAAGAAGCCGGGCTGGCACCGGATCCTGGCCGCCGTCCGCTCCTGGGGCGTGCCGGACGTGTTCCCGGCCGGACGTCCCGCGGCGTACCCGGGGCCGGGCAAGTCCCGCTCGCGGTCCGTCTGGCGGTCCGAGGGCGGCCACTTCGGGCATGTCGACGTCCCGGGCAACGACCACGGCGATCCGGGGGCGATCGACACCGCCAAGGTGCTGTACCAGGCCCGTCCCACCCCGCCGAAGCCGGCCAGGCCGAAGGTCAGCGTCGCCCACCTGGTCGCCGCCGCGAGGAAGGACGTGCCGGCCCGGGACGGACACACCACCTACCCGGCCGAGGTCCGCATCGTCGAGAACGCCCTCGTCGCCGAGGGTCTCCTCCACCGCGGGTACGCCGATGGCTCCTTCGGCTCCAAGACGGTCTCCGCGTACGCGGCCTGGCAGCGCAGCAAGGCCGGCGGCGCCTACACCGGCGACGCCGCCGACGGCATCCCCGGCATCGCCTCCCTGAAACGCCTGGCAGCCCGGCACGGCTTCACGGCAACGGCCTGAACACAGTGCTGGACCGACAACCGGGAGGGCGAGGACGCGCACTCCTGCCGGCTGCACGAGGACCTCGCCGAGTGTGGGAGCGCAGTCGTGGCACCGATTCGCACTGACGGGCCAGGCCCCGTCGTGGGAGCACGGCCGGATCACCGCGCGCTACGGCGACCTCGTCCACGCCGCACGCGCGCCGAGCCTGTCGTACGCTCCCAGGACCGCTGACGCCGCCGGGTACATCCCTCGGCCGGCGGGGCGCCGCGGCGACGGCGGAGCGGCGCCCCGGGGCGTAGCCGCCCGCCCGCCTGCCGGGGAGCGGTGAGTGGCGGGCGGCCGTGTCCAGGGGTGAAGCTGGAGGTGCCCGCCGGGCAACGGGAGAAGCCCGTCAGCGGCGTTCCTTTCGGTGCCTCGGGTCCGGCGCTCTCTTCGCGGTCGGACCCGCGCCCAGGGACGCCGGTGCGGTCGGGTGACTCAAAACCCGGGATCGGGGAACCGGAAGTGGTGCCCTGACCCATGAGGGGCGGACGGGTGCCCGGACGCCCGGCATTCCCACCGGAAGAAGGACCATGATGGCGCACGAAGAGGACGACGGGCGCACCGACGGTGACGGTGTCACCCGCCGCCGTCCGCTGCGTGAGTGGCACGTCGAGGAGACAGTCGAGGTCGCGGTGCCGGTCCGCACGGCCTACAACCAGTGGACGCAGTTCAAGACGTTCCCGCGCTTCTCGGCCGTGGTGCGTGGCGTCGAGCAGGTCAGGCCCACCGTCACCGCGTGGACCATCGGCTACGGCCTGCTGCGCCACCGTTTCCTGGTCGAGATCCTGGAGCAGGACCCCGACGCCTATCTGGCCTGGCGTGGCCTGGAGCAGCACCCCACACACGAGGGCGAGGCCGAGTTCAGGCCCACGGGATCCGGCGGCACCGCGATCACGGTCCGGATGCTCCTGCGGCCGCACGGGGCCGCGAAGGTCCTCACCCGCTCCCCCGGGGTCACGGGTCTGACCGCCCGGCTGGTGCGCGCCGAACTGGTCGGCTTCAAGAACTTCATCGAAGGGCTCGGCCAGGAGGGCGGCGCCTGGCGCGGCACCATCCGCAACGGCCGCGTCCAGCACGACACCCCGGAACCGCCCAGGAGTCGTGTCGCCCAGTGGCCCGTCGGCTGACCCGCCCGCCCGCACACGGCAAGAGAAAGGCCAAGCGATGCAGAACCCGCCCGGTCGGGAGCCGGAGACCTCCCTCTCCGTGACACCGCCGAAGAAGTGGGCGGCCGGGGTCCCCGCCGTCGTGCACGCGCTGGAGTACTCCCTGGAGCAGACCTCCCCGCGCAAGACCGGGGTCGACCTGCTCACCATGAACCAGGTGGGCGGGATCGACTGCCCCGGCTGCGCGTGGGCCGACCCCGCCCCGGGCCGGCGCCATCGCAACGAGTACTGCGAGAACGGGGCCAAGCACATCAACGACGAGGCCACGACGCGCCGGATCACCGCCGACTTCTTCCGGGAACACAGCGTGTCCGACCTGGCCGCCCGTTCCGACATGTGGCTCAACCAGCAGGGCCGGCTCACCGAGCCGATGATCAAACGGCCCGGATCGGACCACTACGAGCCCATCGGCTGGAACGACGCCCTGGGCGTCCTCGCGCAGGAACTCAATGGACTGGACTCGCCCGACGAGGCGGTCTTCTACACCTCCGGCCGGGCCAGCAACGAAGCCGCTTTCGTCTTCCAGCTCTTCGCCCGGGCCCTCGGCACCAACAACCTGCCCGACTGCAGCAACATGTGCCACGAGTCCAGCGGCTTCGCCCTGAACGAGACGCTCGGCGTCGGCAAGGGCACCGTGAGCCTCGACGACCTCCACCACGCGGACCTGATCTTCCTGGTGGGACAGAACCCGGGCAGCAACCACCCGCGGCAGCTCTCGGCCCTGGAGGAGGCCAAGCGCAACGGCGGCCGCATCGTGGCGGTCAACCCGTTGCCGGAGGCGGGGCTGCGGCGCTTCAAGAACCCGCAGAAGCCGCGCGGGGTCGTGGGGCGGGGCACCCAGATCGCCGACCGCTTCCTGCACATCAAACCGGGCGGGGACCTCGCCCTGTTCCAGGCACTGAACCGGCTGCTGCTGGAGGCGGAGGACGCGCGTCCCGGCACCGTCCTGGACCACGACTTCATCCACGCCCACACCTCCGGTTTCGAGGACTTCGCCCGGCACGCACGCACCGTCGACTGGGACGACGTGCACGCGGCGACGGGACTGACCCGTCAGGAGATCGAGAAGGTCCGCGACGAGGTCCTGCGCAGCGAACGCGTCATCGTGTGCTGGGCGATGGGCATCACCCAGCACAAGCACGGCGTGCCCACCATCCGGGAGATCGTCAACTTCCTGATGCTGCGCGGCAACCTGGGGCGCGCGGGCACGGGCGCCTGCCCGGTCCGCGGCCACAGCAACGTCCAAGGCGACCGCACCATGGGGATCTGGGAGCAGATGCCGGACGTCTTCCTGGACGCCCTGCAGCAGGAGTTCGGCTTCGACCCGCCGCGTCCGCACGGCCTGGACTCGGTGAACTCGATCAAGGCGATGCTGGAGGGCCGCATCAAGGTCTTCCTCGCCCTGGCCGGGAACTTCGTGCGCGCGGCGCCCGACAGCGAGGTCACCGAGAAGGCGATGCGTTCGTGCCGGCTGACCGCCCACATCTCCACCAAGCTCAACCGCTCGCACACCGTCTGCGGCGACACCGCCCTGATCCTGCCGACGCTGGGGCGCACCGAGCGTGACATCCAGGCCGACGGCGAGCAGTTCGTCACCGTCGAGAACTCCATGAGCGAGGTGCACACGTCCCAAGGGCGGCTCGAACCGGCCTCGCGCATGCTGCTGAGCGAGGTCGCCATCCTGTGCCGGCTCGCCCGGCTGACCGTCGACGGCGTGGGGGACATCCCCTGGGCCAGGTTCGAGGGCGACTACAACACCATCCGCGACAGCATCTCCCGGATCGTGCCGGGCTTCCACGACTTCAACGCCCGGGTGACCCGTCCGGGAGGCTTCCAACTGCCCAACCCGGTCAACGAGGGCGTGTTCCGGACCGAGACCGGCAAGGCCCGGTTCACCTGCAACGACCGGGTGGTCCCCCTGGCCCCCCAGGGGCACCTGCTGCTGCAGACCCTGCGCTCGCACGACCAGTGGAACACCGTCCCGTACACCAACAACGACCGCTACCGCGGCATCCACGGCAGCCGCCACGTCATCCTGGTCAACCCGGCCGACCTGTCCGAACTCGGCCTCGCGCAGGGCGACCGGGTGGACCTGGTGAGCGTCTGGGAGGACGGCACCGAGCGCCGGGCGGAGAACTTCGAGGTCGTGTCCTACCCGGCGGCCAAGGGTTCGGCCGCCGCCTACTACCCGGAGACGAACGTCCTGGTGCCGCTCGACAGCGTCGCCGACATGAGTAACCAGCCCACGTCGAAGGGCATCGTCGTCCGCCTGGAACCCACGGGCGACCAGTCCCGGCCGGCACCCGTCTGACGGGGACCGGGACGGTCGTACCCCGAACGGGGCCCGCGGACGCACGGCGGTGACGTGCCGGCGTCAGGGGCGTTCGTACAGCTGGAGCAGGCCGCCCACGCACGGGCATCCGGCGCCGAGGAGCGTGCTCCAGTCGGCGATGCCGGCGTGGACCAGGCTGCCGGTGACGGGCGGGTATGGGCGACGGGTGCCGAGATCATGGCGATCCACCAGCCGAGGCTGCGGCGGCGCAGGCAGGGCCGGCCGCGGTGGCAGATCTCGACGAAGGCGGGGCGGCCGGAGATCAGGAACAACAAGCAGCCGATGACGGACGGCGGCGGCGCGAGCAGCAGCGGCGGGTTGGTGGGCGACCGCCACGGCACAACGGCCGCTGCCCGGCAGGGGGCAATGGCCCGGAGTGGCCCGGCACCGGAGCTGCGGGCCGACCTCGACACGCTACTGAGAGACCGTGAACGACTCGCTGACGCAACCGAGTTGGACGACTGGGCCCGCACCGAATCGACCCCGTCCAATGAGGAGTTCAAGCGCATCCGCACCCTGATCCTCCGTGTCGAGACCGACCTCGAAGGGCTCACCGACGACGAAATCGAGCAGGTCGAGGAGGCCGCCCGGACCCTGCGCAAGACCCGCACGGTCTCCCTCGGCATGCCCGGCATCCGAGCCCCGGAGCCGGACCTGCAACTGGAGCGCAACGCATGACGACATCACCGGACCACCTGGTCAAGGCACGGGCCGCGGACTCCGAACGCCGCAGATCCCGCGTCCTGAAAGTCCTGGACCAGCTCACCACCAACGGCGAGGAGATCAGCGTCTCCGCAGTCGCCCGCACGGCAGGCGTCCACCGCAGCCTGATCCATCGTCACAACGACCTGCACACGACCGTACTCGCCCGCGCGAGTGAGCCCCCACCCGGCACGACGGCGGCCACGCAGGTCAGCCGTCGGCCGACGTCGCGAACCTCACCGCCCGCAACAGCCGCCTGTCCGCACACATCGCCCGGCTCGAACGACGCCTCTCCGAGGCCATGGGGCAGGCAGCCTGGAAAGCCTCCGGCCTCGGTGCCCCGGCAGACGTCGAAATCCTCACCCGCCGGGTCACCGAGCTGGAACAGCAGATCCTCGACCTCCGCGCGGAACTCGCCGAACGAGACGAGGACCTCGCCGCGGCTCGGGCGGCCAACCGCGCGTTGATGAACCAGGTCAACCGCTGAATGCCCCATCGCTGTCACCCTCACCATGCCAGCGCGACCGCATTGATCGCAGGGTCCACCATGTTGTCGGCGATGATGACGAGGGCGTTCGCGAGGCCCGACGGAACGGCCACCGGCGAGCCCTGGTTCTTCTGCACATCGGCCCACGGCACCCGGCGCGAGTCCGACACCAACAGGGTGCGCGCCCAGAACGAGGTACTTCGCGGCGCGATAGTGGTCCAGGATGATGTGCGCCACCACGATCATTGCAGGCGCAAGCGGAGACTGCGTGATCAGCAGGAACGGCAGGCTCAAGGGCGACGCCCGTCATGCCCCAGATGGCCCGCCCTAACTTGGCGAGCTTGACGATCTGTCGTCTGCGGCCGGAGACGGGCGAGCCGCGGGCAGTGTCGGCTGGATCGGTGTCGGCTCGCCTGTCGCGCTCGACTCCCCGGAAGCGGTCCTATAGGTATCCAGCGCGGTCTGTGCCGGGTGGAATCCGGTGCGGACGAGATCGCTGGCCAGGCGCCACATAGCACGCTCCTCCTCGACCCTGTCAGGGACCGTGAGTCCAAGCGCAGCGGCCAGGGGGTGTCGCCCAAGATTGACCATGGCCCGAACCGCGCCTGCCCACTCGTCGGTGGCCACGACCGCCAGGCGATACCAAAGCAGTGTGAGCGGTGGCAGAACCGCAATGGTCGCGGCGACCAACCAGGGGCGTACAGCGGTGCCGATAGCGAGGTCGGCGACGGCGGCCGCAACGACGAGCAGGTGCCCGTAGAGCAGGCTGACGAAGAAGTCGACGCTCATCCGGGCGTCGTCGGTCTGCTGGCGTGCCATGTCGGGTACAGCAGCGTTGAGTTCGTGCCAGAGCACCTGCGAGTCGAGTCGGTAGCGGTCATAGCCATACTCCTCGAACCGTCGGATCGCATTGCCGAGCCGAGTTGGGGTGACCTGTCGATCGTCCAGGGGATAGCGGTGCAGCTGCTCGTTGAGGAGCGCGAACCAGGCATCGCCCTTGCGGGTGTCCGCTGTCAGGTAGCGACTGATGATCGGGTGGGCGCGGAAGGCGGCAAGCACGGACTCGTCGGCAACGGCCAGGCGACCTGCTCGTTCCTGCTCAGCCAGGACCAGAGCGTCCACGCGATTACGCAGCAGGTGCTTGCGGGCCAGATGATGACGACGACGCACGTGGACCAACCACCGCGGCCAGCCGCGATACCCTTCGAGAACGCGGTAGAGCGGCGTCTGGAGAGCAGCAAGGACCAAACCGAGGACCGCCGTGGCAACCAGGCCGAAGATCGCGGCCTGGCCCTTCTCGTCCCCGAGCGCTGCGAAGCTGCTCAGCTTCGGCACCACCACGAACCCCAAGACCAGCACATTGATCAAGCTGGGCAGGATCCAGCCGACCAGCAAGGCACGCCCACCGCCGAGGGCACTCTGAACCAGCCCAGTCACCGCGGACTACTGCCGGCCCCGGTTCCGGCCCAGCAGACGGCGATACCACGGTTCGCGTAGATCGTCGTAGGGGCCGGCGGTCTCGGGAACCGAGTCGGCATTCGCCGGGTTCACGTGGCGCTGTTCCTCAACAACGGCCTCGGCACGAGCCTGCTCACGCTGATAAAAGCCTGGGCCAGGCGGGCGCGAGCCAATTGGAGCAGAATCAGGCTGAGGGGGGTCGAGTCTGCGAATGACCTGGCTGAGGTGCCACTCGACGTCGCTCAACAGAGTGACCTTACGTGCATTGTCGTGCTCGGAGCGCATCTTGAGGAGTGCGGAGAGGGCGGACCTTGCGTCCGTGTCCGGATGGGCATGATCGTGGGAGACCATCTCGGCGCACGCGGCTAGGACACTCTCCACACTGGCGTCGAACTCGTCCAGTACGTCCTTTAACGCGGCGCGCATTGTATCGGTGTCCGTGTCCGGCCACCACCGTGGAGGGTAGCCAGTCCTGGTTTGCAGCTGGTCGTGAGCGCGGCGGGCCGCCTTGTAGACCGTTCGAAGTACTCGCTGAGCCTCTTCTGCCTCCATGCGCCATGACCGTACTTGACTCGTGCCGATTTGGTTCGCCGATTGGCACACTCCGGGTGTGAAGCAATGAGCAGCGTGGACCGCTCGCCGCTACCTTGCACCGTGAGTCAGAGATGGGAGCCCTGGGGCTTCGACGGCCCTCAAGTCTAGAGGCCCGTCCGCGACACTTGTCGCGGACGCTTCCGGGACCGTTCACCGGTCACCAGCACGCATTCGGCATGCTCGTCTCCGCTGATCTTACGAACCCGAGGGAAAGGCAGTGGAAAAGGGATGCCAGCGCCTCGGTCTGCCACCGGGTGGCCGCGGCCGCGTGGGCGGTGGCGAACCCCTCCCTGTCGTCGGGCTCCGCGGACTGCGCGAGGGCGCTCGAGGACCTCGAGCGCCCTCGCGTTGACTGCATGCCAGTCGCCACCGTGGTACCAGCAGCAGGTACGGGCGTCGCCGCGGCGCGGCAGCACCTGCCGCGTCCAGCGCCGCTACCAGGGCACCCCGGCCGGTACGCACACCGACGCGCGGAACGGACGCGGCCGGGAGAGACGGGCCACCGCGAACTCGGCGGAACACCAGCCGCGGTTCCGGCTCGACGGCGCGCGGCACGTAGCCGCTGCCGCGGTCCGTGGCGACGGTTGCGTCGACCAGGTCCCGCAGCTACTCGTGGGTGATCACCGACCGGCGCGGGCCCTGTGGCCGGTAGCGGTCGGCGCCGGCGAACTGCACGCGCCGAAAGCGCCAGCAGACCCCGGAACCTGTGGGCCCATCGCAACGGCCCGCCGGCAGCGCCGTGGACGGTCACCACCACCTCCCGCAGCAGACCCGCGACCTCGTGGCCGGGCAGGCGCGCGGCCCACTCCCGCTGGAGCACCTCCAGCAGGTCGGGGAGCGCCTCGTGGCTGGCGGTGCCGACCGGTTCCTGGCCTGCGTGTGCGGGCCGGCGCGCGGCCTCGAAGGCCAGGTATCCCGTGTGCCCGAGGTCGACGGTGTCCCTCGGCAGCGCCTCGACGGCGAGCAGCCAGTCCCCGTCCCGCGCGGGCATCGGGAGATTGCCTGCCGAGCTGGCCACCAGCCGGCGCGACAGACTTGCCTCCTCGGCCGGCATCCCGGCCGGGGGCCGGGCGGTGACGTGCGGGACCAGCAGCCGGACACCGGCGGGAGGAAGGCACCTGCGTCGGCCAGGCGCAGCAACGCATCCAGCGCGCCCGGGCTCCCGGCGGCGACCTGTTCGGCACAGGCGGGCGGGCTCCGGGGCAACGGCGGCCACGTGCACAAGCAACCGGGCAGTCGGCCACACGCCGGCCGCCCCGTCGGCCAGAACCAGCTGCTCGGTCAGCACGCCCTGCCAAGCCCGGGCCGGGCCGGAACCGAAGGAGAGCGCTGGCTGAAGGTGGCAGCGTTGTACGGGCCGAAGATCGTCAGGCTCGTCCCAAGGTGGCGGCGCTGCTCTGGCCGGGTGGAGCCGTCGACCGGGTCGGGGTAGTGGTCGCCGTCGAAGGCGGCCCACTGGACCGGGTATCCGGTGCGGCAGCCCGGGTAGGTGGTGGTGATGTGCGTCCGGCTGCCGGGTGTGGGTTCGCGCGGGGTCTGCGGGGTGCAGCCGTTGTTGGCGACGAACTTGTCGCGCAGGGCCCTTCCTTGCGCGATGTGGAGGACGGAGTCGCTGATGCCGTGGATACCGAAGTAGGCGATGGGCTGGGCGCCTCCGTCGCATCCGCTGATCTGTCCGCCGGAGATGACCGCGACGGCCTGGAAGGCGTTCGCCCGACTGCAGGTGAGGGCGTAGCTCATGCCGCCGCCCCAACTGAATCCGGTGGAGAAACGCTGTGCCGGGTCGACGCAGAGGCCCGACTCGATGCGCCGGAACAGTCGCCGTACTGGGCGACATTGCCGCCGTCGGCGGTGGAGCCGCCCTGCACCTCCACCGCCTTGCCGCCGGCGCGGTTGATCAGCCGGACGTGGCCCCCGTCGGAGTCGGCCAGGCGGGACTGCTGGTTGGTCCCGTTCTGGTCGGCCCACTGCTGGATCTGGGCACCGTCCGCGGCCGAGGAGCCGGCCACGTCGAGGACCTTGCCCGGATGCCGGGCCTTGAGGCGGTAGTAGCCGCCGCCGGAGTCCACGAACTGCCACTGCTGGTTGGCCTGGTCGGGCCGGGTCCACCGGTTGATCCGCGCGCCGTCGGCGGTGGACGTGCCGGAGACGTCCAGCGCCTTGCCGCTGTTGCGGTTGACCAGGACGTACCAGGCGTTGGTGTCCACCGCCGCCGCCGCGGCGGGCGTCGGACGCACGGCGGTGAGCATGCCGAGGGCGAGGGCCGCCGCCAGCAGGGCGGCGGTCCGGGACTACCAGCGATGCCTTGCCGGTGGGGCGGGGGGAGCCGCACCGTAGGTCGTCATCGATGCGTCCTTTCGTTCGTGGGGGGTCTCATCAGGTGCGGGTCCAGCGCTGGTTGCCGCCGTTGGAGCAGGTGTAGAGCTGGAGCAGGGTGCCGTTGGCGGTGCCGGCCCCGACGGCGTCGAGGCAGAGGCCGGACTGGACACCGACGACGGTTCCGTCGGAGTTCAGGCGCCATTTCTGGTTGTCGGCGCCCCAGCAGGTGTAGATCTGGACCTTGGCGCCGTTGCCGGTGCCGGCGGCGTCCAGGCACTTGTTGCCGTAGACCCGCAACTCACCGGCGTCGGTGTACGCCCACTGCTGGTTGGTGGCGTCGTGGCAGTCCCACAGCTGGACCTGGGTGCCGTCGGTGGTGCTGGTGCCGGGCACGTCCACGCAGCGGCCCGAGGCGACGCCCTTGAGCGGCCCGGAGTCCGAGGGGTTCCCCGGGTTCCCGGGGTCGGTGCCGGTGCCGGCGTTGAGGGCGTTGAGGACGGCGGTGTAGGCGGGCTTCTTGCTGCCGTCGTTGTTGAACAGCAGCGGCGTGTCACCGGACCGCCAGGAGTCGCTGTCGCGCACGCCCCAGACGGTGATGCCGAGGCAGCGCGCGACGGCCAGGCAGTCGTTGGTCACGCTGGCGTAGGTCGAGGACGAGGCGCCCTGGATGTCGAGTTCGGTGATGGCCACGTCGACGCCGAGGGCGGCGAAGCTCTGCAGGGTGGTGCGGAAGTTGCTGTCGTACGGGCTGCCGCTGTTGAAGTGCGACTGGAAGCCGACGCAGTCGATCGGCACGCCGCGCTGCTTGAAGTCCCGGACCATCGCGTACACGGCCTGGGTCTTGGCCCAGGTCCAGTTCTCGATGTTGTAGTCGTTGTAGCAGAGCTTGGCGGCCGGGTCGGCGGCGCGGGCGGTGCGGAAGGCGACCTCGATCCAGTCGTTGCCGGTGCGCTGGAGGTTGGAGTCGCGCCGGGCGCCCGAGTTGCCGTCGGCGAACGCCTCGTTCACGACGTCCCACTGGGCGATCTTGCCCTTGTAGTGGGCCATCACGCCGTTGATGTGGTCGATCATCGCCTGGCGCAGCGTGCTGCCGCTGAGGCTCTGCATCCAGCCCGGCTGCTGGGAGTACCAGGCCAGGGTGTGGCCGCGTACCCGCTTGCCGTTCTGTACGGCCCAGTTGTAGACGCGGTCGGCGGCGGTGAAGTTGAACTGGCCGCGCTGCGGCTCGGTGGCGTCGATCTTCATCTCGTTCTCGGCGGTCACCATGTTGAATTCACGGTTGGCGATCGTCGTGTACGCCGAGTCGTTCAGCCTGCCCGAGGCGATGGCGGTGCCGAAGTAGCGGCCGCTCTGCGCCGCCGCGGCGCCGAGTGTGCTCTCGGCGGCGTGCGCGGACGGCGGCGCGACCAGCGCGGCGACCACGCCGAGGACGCCGGCCACCAGCGTCAGCAACAGGCCGCGGATCATGCGGCGGTTGACGGATCTGGGAAGGGCGTACGAGCCCATGACTGTGCCTCCAGGGTAGGGATCACGGAAGGACGGAAGCGCGGGGGCGCGTCGTCCGGTCATGGCACCGACCTCACCGGGACGTGAGGGGGTGGCGCGGGTGCTTGCCCAGGCGGCCGAGCGGTTCGGCATGCCGAACTTCGGCCGGTTGTTCAGACAGGGATGATTGAGGTTTTGACGGTGGATCGTCAATACAAGTTGCAGAAAAAGTCTCCGCCAGTTGTCCGAAAGTTTCGACTGCTCGGCTGAGGGTGCGGTCCGTGGCCAGATCAGGGACGGGGCTGTGACTGGACGGGGCACCTTTCCGGCTCGCGGGGTCCGGAACGCCGGAAGTTTCTCGAAAGTTTCGAGACGGCTTCGATCTGCTGGAGGGCTTCGCACACGACGGCTGCGTAGAGGGCGGCCTGCTCGGTGGTGAGCCGCACCAGGCGTGGCTGGTCGATGCGGTGTCGGTGGCGGCGCAGGCGCGGCGCTCGATGGTGGGCATCTGGACGGGACGCAGCCGGCGGGCCGTGGCAAGGGCGGTGCCGACATCGCCGAGGTGGCGGCGGATCCCGATCCGGTAGAGGGCGCACTGGCCGGCGGTCAGCTCCCGGGGGCAGCGCGGTGTGCGGGCGGCCCGCGAGGTGGTGGGCGTTCTCCTCGGCCCGGCCGCGAACCCTCGCGCCCCCGGGGGCCGGTGGGCCTGGGCCGCGGTGGAGGCGGCGGTGGAGCGCCGCCATGCCGGCCGCCTCCAGCCCGGCCGCAGTGGCGCGACGAAGCCTTCCGGGCGGCCCGAGGCAGGCGGGTGTCCTGGGCACGGCAGCAGCTCGCCGAAGCCGAGGCCGACACTGGGCAAGTGGAAGCGGTTCGGGCCGAGCTGGGCCAGTTGATCCGACACAGCGCCTCGACCCTGACCGAGCCGCGGCGTTGACCCGTCTGAAGGTCGCCTGCCAGCACTGGGAGACCCGTACCGGACGAATGCCGACCCGCTGAAACGGTTCGGGGCAACCGTCCGTCGAGCTAAGGGGTTGTCCCGTAAGTGGCTCGTTCCTTTCGTGGGTCCGCGGTCGGTTTCAGGTCAGGACCATCCATCGTCGGCCGTCGATGAGTTCTCGTGCGGCGTCGAGATGTCCGGCATGGCATGCGGTCTCGGTGATGACGTGCAGCAGGACGTCCCGGACGGTGTGCAAGTGCGGTGCACCGAAGAGGTGGTGGGGCCACCAGGCCAGAGGGGTGTCCGCGGTCACAGCAGCGACGGCGGTGTCTGCGAGGTCCGCCTCCGTGCGATATCCGTCGAGTACCTCGGTATGCGGTACGTCAGGGGCCACCTGCCAGGCGTCGTCGATGTCGTCGAGGGCTTCGATGACAGTGGGATCGCCGGTGATGACGGCACGGAACCAGAACCGTTCGACGTCGAGCGCGAGGTGCTGAACGAGCCCCAGGCAGCTCCATCGGGACGGCAGCACGGGCCGTCGCAGTGCCTCCGGGTCCAGCCCGTCGAGTATGCCGAGGACATGGCGGCGCTGTGCGTTCAGAAAGGACAGGAGCACTTGCATCTCGGTGTTGGCTGTCGGGGACACTTTCGCGGTCACTGTGCGATCTCCCAGATGTGGCCGGCCGGATCCTCGAAGCTGGCAGTTCGTATTCCCCAGAGTCGGTTCATCGGGCCGTTCAGCGGCGTTACGCCGCGGGTGGTCAGCTCCTTGCACATCGCGTCCACGTCGTCCACGCGGAGGGTGAGCTGAACGCGGGAGCCGGCGTTCGGGTCGGCAACGCGCGCGGGGCCGATCAGCTCGTGTGCCGCGGTGGATCGCAGCAGGTTTGTCAGAGGGGTCACGGCTACAAAGGATCTACCAGTGGCTGCCCGCTGCATAGGTCGCACCAGGTATCTCCTCACGAGCAGGCCGAGACCTGCCCGGTGAGGCACAGGTTGTGCAGGCGGGCGATGCCGAGCATGGCGTGGTCGACGCCGTCACCTTTCAGGCGGCAGTCGCGGAGAGTCTTCGAGATCTTCATGCGGGCGAAGGCCGACCGACGGTGACGATGAGCCGGGTGTCGGCGTCGATGACGACCTGGTGGTTGGTGGAGTACCGGTAGTTCTCCGACTGCTGGGCCACCTTGTGGACACGAGTGGGGACCAGGGTGCCGCCCACGATGAGTACGGTGTCGTTGCGGAACCTGTTGCGCTGCCGGAGCGCGAGCGCCGGGCCTAGGTGGGTGAGGTGCCGCCTGTTGGCAACAGACATCCGCCTCATCCGCGGCAAGGTTGATTCACGCCGACGCCCAGCACTCCGTATACACCGAAGCCTTCTGCGCCCCACCCTGGAACGAGGACGAGGAGCGGGGAGTCGAGTTCGTGGGCCGGCTGGTGGGCAACGTCCGCCGCCCCCGGCTTCACCGCGCCGCTCGCCTTCGCCGGAGCCGGGACCATCGGCTTCGTCACCGCCTGAAGGACCATGGAGCCACCGCCTGGACGACCATGGCACCCTCCCCCACCGACCGTTGTTCCCCGCAGGCCGCCGCCGGACCGGGAGCCCAGCGCACGGTGGAGTGGCTGTGCGGCGCCCGCGAGATCGACGAACTCGCCGTCCGCCCGGAGGCCCACGGCACGGAACTGGCCGCCGAGCTGCTGGAAGCGGTCACCGAGGACGCCCCCAAGGGCCGCCCCTGGCTGCTCACTTCCGTCCGCTCCCCGCGCGCCGTCACCTTCTACCGCCGGCAGGGCTGGACCCAGACCACCCATCCCTCACCCCGAGGGCAAGGGCATCGCGGTCTTCCTCAGCCCCCGCCACCCGGCACGCGCTCTGCCGCTCTGCCGCTCTGAAGATCCGGACCTGCGGAAACATCGGGTTCACGTCAAGGGGAATCGGTGGTAACAACCACTTTCTAGCGTGACGGGCCGTGGGATCACCGTCGTATGCGGAGCTGCCGGAGACAGCATCCGACGGCCCGTAGGCTTTCCCGTTCTGCCAATGACGCCACGCGGGGCTCCCACTGCATCACCGCACCCGCACCCGCACCCAGCCCCACCGGGAGACGTGGCATGACTACCACCGAGTCATCGCAGACGACACCAGAAGCAGCGGAGCCCGCCGCCGACCAGGCGGCCAGGGAGACGCTGGAGGACTACACCCTCCGTTTCGCGCCCCGCAGTTACCGCCGCTGGACCCCGATGGTCGTGGCCACCACGGCACTCGGCGGCATCGCCTACATGGCCGACTTCTCCATCGGCGCCGGCATCGGTCTCGCCCACGGCACCGGCAACGCCCTCGTCGCGATCGCCGTCGCCGCCGTGGTCATCTTCATCACCGGCTTCCCCCTCGCCTACTACGGCGCCCGTTACAACATCGACCTCGACCTGATCACCCGCGGCTCCGGCTTCGGCTACTACGGCTCGGTCCTCACCAGCGTCATCTTCGCCAGCTTCACCTTCATCTTCTTCGCCCTCGAAGGCTCGATCATGGCCCAGGGCCTCAAGCTGGGCCTCGCACTCCCGCTGTGGCTGGGCTACCTGGTCTCCACGCTCATGGTCATCCCCCTGGTGATCTACGGCATGAAGGCGCTCAGCAAGCTCCAGGTCTGGACGACCCCGATCTGGCTGCTGCTCATGGTCGGCCCGTTGGTCTACCTGATCTCCACCGACCCCGGCACCGTCGACCGCTTCCTCGCCTACGCCGGCACCGACGGCAACGGCGGCGTCAACACCGCCTCCGTGCTGCTCGGCGCCGGTGTGTGCCTCTCGCTCATCGCGCAGATAGGCGAGCAGATCGACTACCTGCGCTTCATGCCGCCCAAGACCGAGGCGAACAAGCGCACTTGGTGGACCGCGGTCATCATGGCCGGTCCCGGCTGGGTGGTACTCGGCGCGCTCAAGCAGGCCATCGGCGTCTTCCTCGCCGTGTACATCCTCGCCAAGGTCGGCCCGGACGTCGCGCCCGAGCCGATCCAGCAGTTCAAGGGCGCCTTCGACACGATGATGCCGTCCTGGCTGGTGCTCCCGCTCGCCGTGGTCCTCGTCGTGATCAGCCAGATCAAGATCAACGTGACGAACGCCTACTCCGGCTCGCTCGCCTGGACGAACTCCTTCACCCGCATCACCAGGCACTACCCCGGCCGCATGGTCTTCGTCTTGGTCAACCTGGGCTTCGCGCTCGCCTTGATGGAAGCCGACATGTTCAGCTTCCTCAACGACATCCTCGGCTTCTACTCCAACTGCGCCATCGCCTGGGTCGTCACCGTCGCCACCGACATCGGCGTCAACAAGTACCTGCTGAAGCTCTCCCCGCTCCAGCCCGAGTTCCGCCGCGGCATGCTCCACGCCGTCAACCCGGTCGGCGTGGTCGCCTTCGTCGCCGCCTCCGGTCTGTCCATCGCCATGTACTTCCACGCCCTCGGCGACACCCTCCAGCCCTACTCCCCCGTCGCCGCCGCCGTCATCGCCTTCGTCCTCACCCCGCTGATGGCGATCGTCACCAAGGGCCGGTACTACCTACGCCGCACCGGCGACGGCATCGACGAGCCGATGCTCGACGCCGACGGCAACCCGAGCGCGGTCACCTACGACTGCCACGTCTGCCACCAGCCCTACGAACGCCCCGACCTCAGCGCCTGCGCCACCCATGACGCGGTCGTCTGCTCGCTGTGCCTGAGCACGGACAAGGCCGGCGACCACGTCCTGCCCGCTACCGTGTAGGCCCGCCGAGCGGGACCGCCGAAACCAACCTCCAGGAAGGGAACACGGTGCCTCGGCGCATCGCCACACGACGCCGAGGCTCGCGCTCCGCATCAGGCGTCACGACCTGCGGGAGGCACAGTGTCTGCCGCGACGCCGGCGCTTTGGACCAGGAGCCCGCGTACCGCGGTGCCGGCTCGTCCGATGCCCCGCGGCGCCCGCCCCGCGCGTCGCCGCGCCCCGTGAGCCGGTCGTCCCGGCCCGGAGCGGCCACCGCGTCGTACGGCGCCGGGCGAAGGGCATGGACGCCGGCGCCGTCGCGGCCGCTCTCGAGGACTCCCGGTTCGATGCGCGACAGGCGTCCCGGCACGAGGACCTGGCCGACGACGTCCGCGGCCGGGCTGAGCGCGTGGAGCGGGAGCGCATCGCCCAGATGCTCGGCGCCCCGCCGCCGGACACCGGCTACGACCCGGACACCGACGAAGTCGCCCGGGCCGAACCCGCCGCCGAAGCCGCGGCCGCCGCCGAACGTGAGGCCGCCGTCCGCGACGCGCAGCGGATCGGCGCCCGCGCCGAGGGCTCCAGGCGTCGCGCGAGCTGGACACGCTGGAGCGGACCGAGCCCCGCACCGGGGACGAAGCCGCCCGAGACGAACTCACGCGGCGAGCCGACGGGACACGTGGAGCCGGTCGGCCTGTACTGCCCGTACTTCCATCCGCGGGACGACGGGTGGCTCGTTACTCCAGCCGTAGATCGCTGGTGCGACGTCCGGCCGACCGCGCTTACGGGTGCGTGTCTGTGACCGCGATGACTTCGTCGAGGCGGTCCAGAGCGGCCTGCAGGTCGTCGACCTTGGCCTGGATGCGCTCGCGCTCGGCGCGCAGCATGGCTCGTTGCTCGGCATCGGTGTGCCCGGAGTCCCAGCACGGGAGGAGTTCCGTGATCCTTCGGCTGGTCAGACCGGCGGCGAACATCTGCTGGAAGAAACGGACCCGGGGGATGGCGTCCTGCCGGTAGAGGCGCTGGCCTGATGGGCTGCGCTCCGCGATGAGCAGCCCCTGCTGCTCGTAGTAGCGCACGGCGCGTACCGAGACGCCAGCACCCCGTGCCACCTCGCCGATGCGAATCAGCCGCTCGCCCACAGCCTGCCCGACGGTCATGGTGATTCCTCCCCCAGGCCCTGATGGCCGGCACTTGCCTCTGACGTCAGCGTCAGGTTTTAGCGTACAGGGCATGGACATCGACAACTCAGTCGCCCTTGTCACCGGAGCCAACCGCGGTCTGGGCCGCGCCTTCGCCCAGCGCCTGCTCGAACGGGGCGCCCGCAAGGTCTACGCGACGGCCCGCCGGCCGGAGACCGTGGACCTGCACGGGGTCGAGGTGCTGCCCCTCGACATCACCGATTCCGCTTCCGTGAAGGCCGCCGCCGAGGCCGTCCCGGACATCTCGCTGCTCATCAACAATGCCGGGATCCAGACGGGGACCGACCTGGTGACCGGTTCGCTGGACGCGGTACGGCACGAGCTGGAGACCAACGTGTTCGGGCACCTCGGAATGATCCGTGCGTTCGCGCCGGCGCTCGCCGGGAACGGCGGGGGTGCGATCGTCAACGTCCTCTCCGCCATGTCGTGGTTCGGGGCCAAGGGCTCCTACGCCTACCACCTGACCAAGGCCGCCGCCTGGGCCATGACCAACGGCGTCCGCCTGGAGCTCGCCGAGCAGGGCACGCTCGTGACAGCGGTGCACCTCGGCCTGGCCGATACCGACATGGCCGCGGGCTGGCCCGTGGACAAGATCGCTCCGTCGGACGTGGCCGACGCGGCCCTGGACGGTGTCGAGGCGGGCTCCGCCGAGGTCCTCGCCGACCGGTGGAGTCGGGACGTCAAGTCCCGGCTGCCGCTGGCGCCGGAGGAGTTCAACGCCGCGATGGACCGCGCCCTGGCGGCGCTGACGGCGGTCTGAGGGGCCTCTCGGGCCGCGCCGACTTCGGTCGGTTGCTTCTGGGGTCGGTCAACTACGGTCTGCTGCTCGTGGACCTGGTCGTCCGTGGTGCCGAGTCCGGTGGCGGTGTTGACCACGAAGCACCCACGGCCGGACGTGCCGTCGGCCGGGCGGCATCCATTCCCGCAGCGCCTCACGGACCGGGCGGTCACTCGCGTCCAGGCGCTGGCGGTCCTGCGTCGACTCGGTGGCCTGGTAGTGGTCGAGCGCGCGCAGAAAGAGCGTGTGCTTGTCGGTGAACGTCCGGTGCAGGCTGAACTTGCCAACAGGGAGGTGTACTCCAGTCCGGCAGGAGACGGCCAGGACGTATCCCGCCCCGTGTCCGGCGATCACCGCCGAGACCGCAGCGGCCGACGGGCAAGGGCGCCACGATCCGGCACGCGACGGGGGCGTGGCGGCGGCAGTTCCAGCGGTACGCCTGCCGTCCCGTCCGCACCGACTGCGGTGCCGCGTTCACCGGCGGACGGTGGCGGGCGGTCGAGCGCGTCGGCTGGGGCACCGCCCGGGAATCCAGACCGGCTCTGCGGGGACTGCGACCGCAGGCCGTCGCCGAGGTAGGCAAGGCTGGCCGGGGCGGGTACCGGCGGCAAGGGCAGGACCAGGCCGTGCCCGGGCGGAAGGCCGGCGGCACCCGGCTCCCTCGCTTCCGCAGGTGACACGACCGGGCCTCGTTGTCAGTGGGAGCTGCCAGGCTGAACGGATGGACCGTGACGAGGAACAGCTGCTACGCCGCCGGGTCTACGGCGCCGACCACGATCAGCCCGGCCCGCGACCCGGCCGGCGCTACGCCGAACTGGTCGGCGGCCCGCTGGACGGCCTGCTGCTCGACATCACCGGCCGGACGCAGGACGAGGCCGGTGTCGCGCTCTCCACCGAGCTGGGGCGGTTCGGCGCCGGCGGCCGGGCCCTGTACGACCCGCGCCCCGGTGACCCGGGCCGTTGGGACTGGACCGGTGATGCTCCCTGACCGGCCTGGGCCGGCTCGCTCACCAGCCCGGGCCGGGACACGCCGAGCGGTGTGCGCAGCGCGTCAACCCTCCTTGCCGGGCGGCCGGAGAGCCACCCTGCACAGCGACGGCCGGGACGACATCGGCTGCGCGGCCGGCCGCACCATGTCCTGCACGGACGCCCGTGTCGAGATCACCACCGGCGACCTCGGCCCGCACGCCCGCCAGTACGACACGGACACCGGCCGTCTCCGCACTCCGACCGCGTTGCAGAGGCCCCCCGACGCTCAGGCGCATGACGCCCCGGCCTTCCTGCCGTGACGATCAGGTTCCGGTCGGCTCGCAGGGGAAGGTCAGGCGTGGGCGGTGTCGGTGCTGGCGAGGCCCATCTGGCGAAGGCCCGCGTCGTAGGTGCCGCGGGCGGTGCCGTGGGCCTCGGAGTCGCTCACCAGGAGTAAGGCGAGTTCCGCCCAGGAGGCGCCGTGGTGACGGTGGGCGACGGTCAGGTGCCGTACGCGTCGGGTCAGCTCGTTGGTGAGCGCGGCGGTGTGGCGCAGCAGCCTGGCGCGCTGGGCCTTGGGCAGGCTCGCCAGGTCGTGGTAGTCCCGCAGGCCGAGGACGGTCAGGGCGGCTTCCAGATGTCCGCTCTCGACGGCCTGGGCGATGTGGCTCTGTGGGTCGTCGGTCCGGGTCCAGGTGAGCGTGGTGACCTTGGCGGTGCGGTTGACGGAGACGGTCATGGGTCCTCCCGGGGCCTGCTGTGCGTTGTCCGCACGCTACTGAGTACTTTCCGAACACCTGTACTGAGCACTTTCCGCGCATCGGCGGTCAACCCGCTTGGGAGAGGCTTGGTGCATTCATGTTCACGGCGCCATGACGTCATTGCGCTCGCGTTGCGATGTGCACGGTGCCGGGGTACGTCGGAAAGATTGGAACCAGGGGAGGTAAAGGGTCTTCCAGGGTGGTGGCCAGGCAGGTCTGGCGCCGTGAGGATTCGAGAGGAGGAGGGGGAAAGCGGAGCGATGTCGGTGTCGAAGGCCCAGCGGCCCCCCGCTCGCGCAGTGCTTGAGGGGGCAACGATAATGCACGGGAGAACCGGATCCTCGCGTTAGAAGACGAAATTCAGCCCGCTTTCCCCGGCTCTCCCGGCTGCGTGTGCAGCGCCCGCCATGTTCGGCGTCCTGGCGGTCACCGGCCATCAGGAGCAGACCGACGGGCGGCCCGTCGGCGCATCCCGCGGGCACGGACCACGACGGGTATCCGGCGACGGCGGCCGGCGCGCACCGGTCGCGGTCCCGCGTCACGACCAGGCCGCCGGCCCCGGCCCCGGCCGGGGCCGGGCCGGACGGCTCGTCCCCGGCTCGAACGCGGCGGCGGCCGGTCCGACGGCGCGCGAAGGGCGAGGACTTCGGCGTGGGCGGTGGGATCGGCGGTCTGCGCGACCAGGTCGGGGCTCTCGGCGAGGATCTCGCCGTCCTTGACGATGACGGTCGCGAACGGGCGGCCGCCCTCGTCGACGTTGCGGCAGGCGATGTCGATGGCGCGCTGCGCGAAGTCCGTCACGCGTGCCTTTCGGAGGAGGGGCCCGGTGCCGGGACGGCGCGGTGGACCGCCGGCCCGCCCCGGCGGGCGGGGGACGCCGCGAGGGGTCAGAAGGGCTTGGTGGGCGGGTACTTGCCGTCCAGGGTGATGACCGCGCGCTCGCCTCCCTCGGGGTCGGCGGCCTTCTTCACAGCCGAAGAGGGCGGTGTGGCCGCCGGGTCGCAGGGCAGGCAGGAAGGTCTGGGCGGTGTCCCCGAACCAGCACGTCCGTGCCGTACGCCGTGACGGATCACACGACCGGACTCAGTGATCACGTTGATAGCCTGACCGGGCCAGTCGAGCCACATCCGAGGCCAGGGAATCCGGTGTGAGAAGAGCATGACCGGCCTGCACACGAACGGTGTCGTACGGCGCATCGGCGACAAGGTGGTGGTCGACGACGTCACCCTGGCCCTGCGCCCCGGTGAGACCGTCGGTCTGCTCGGCCCCAACGGCTCCGGGAAGTCCACTCTGCTCAGGCTGCTGGCCGGTGTCCTCGCCCCCAGCGCTGGAGTCGTGCGCCTGGACGGCCGCCCGCTCGCGGACGTCGGCCGACGTGCCGCCGCCCGCCGTATCGCCACCGTCGCCCAGCACGCCGACACCCGGACGGAGCTGACCGTCCGGGACGTCGTCGCCCTCGGCCGCGTCCCCCACCGCCGTGCCTGGACGCCCCCGACGGCGGCCGACACGACGGCCGTCGCCGAGGCGCTGCGGCGCACCGGGCTGACCGACCGGGCCGGCCAGTCCTGGCACACCCTGTCCGGCGGAGAACGCCAGCGCACCCAGATCGCCCGCGCCCTCGCCCAGGAACCCCGCGAACTCCTCCTCGACGAACCCACCAACCACCTCGACATCCAGCACCAGCTCGACCTGCTGGAACTCGTCGTGAGCCTGCCGGTCACCACCGTCATCGCCCTGCACGACCTCAACCTCGCCGCGATGTACTGCGACTGCCTGCTCGTCCTGCGCGAGGGCCGCGCGGTCACCGAGGGTGTCCCCGCCGAAATCCTCACCCCCGCCCTCATCGAAGAGGTCTACGGCGTCCGTACCGAGGTCACCCACGAACCCGGCCACCCCGTGATCCGCTTTCTCCGTCCCGCTCCCGGGACGGGTCCTGCCCGAGAAGGAGCGTGACGAGCGTTGCCCCCACAGAGCCCCGGAACAGACGGCACGGAGCACACCGCCGCCGCACCGGCCCCTTGCCGCGTCGTCGTCTGCCGGGACTGCTGCTGCGGTACCCCGAAAGTCACCGGCGTGGATCACGAGCGGCAGCTCGCGCGCCTGACCGCGCGGGTCCCGGTCCGCGTCTCGGACTGCCTCGGCGTGTGCGAACACGCCAACGTGATCGTCGTCCAGCCCGGCGCCGCCGCGCGCGCGGCAGGAGCCCGCCCGGTCTGGCTCGGCCTCGTCAACGACCCCGACGCCACCGAAGATGTCGCCGCCTGGGTCCAGGCCGGCGGCCCCGGCGTCGCCCCCTGCCCCGACATCCTCGGCCTGTACCGCTTCACCCCGCCCCGCAGGGAGTGACGAGGGTGCACGGCATCCGGTGAGCGACGGTCACCGGCAGCCGGTGGGGCCGGAACCGGTCCCCGGGGCGGTGCCGGAGGGCATGGCCCGCCGGCCGGCGCGGCCAGGCACAGGACCGCACCGGGTACCCAACTCCACCATGACCGCGAGGACTTGTGCGCACATCCGCCAGGCATGACCCGACCGTGACGGGAAACCAGAGGAGAAGCGAAGGCGAGGTAAGAAAACAGTAACGACAGTTAGGGAGACACGGATGTCGTCCTACAGCACAAGCGCCCACAAGACGAGCCGGACCAGCGGCCTGGCGATCGCGGGACTGGTCTGCGGCATCGTCGGCCTGTTCGTCCTGCCGATCGTCCTGGGGCCGCTGGCCATCATCTTCGGCGCCGTGGCCATGCGGCGGACCGGCTCCGCGATGGCGAAGTGGGACATCGGCCTCGGCGTGGCCGACATCGTCCTCATGATCGTGATGTTCGCCGTCGCCGCCCACAACGGCGGTACCTTCACCTGGCACATCGGCTGACCGCCGCCCCGCGCCCCGGCGAGCAGGCCGCCCGTGTGCACGCCGGCGACCAGCCGGGCCGGAGCCGTCGAGGCACGTTGCCGGCCGGCCAGGCGCGTACACCGCAGGCGGCGGGCGACGGGAACGGACCGGCGGCGGCATCGGCGGGCGGTGGCGGTCCGGCGGCCGGGCTCGGTTGCTGCCGGCTCTGGCCTGGGGCCGGTCCGCCGTCCGCTGCCGCTGCGTGTCCGCCGGCTGACTCTGCCGACCCGGCGCCCGCTGCCCCGCGCCTCCTGATCGATCAACCCTGTTCGGTAGTACCTGATGCGTTCCGGGTCCGGCTCGACTCCGTAGGCTTCGAGCAGCGGCTCCTCCCATCCTGGACCGTAGTTCCACCGCGTACTCCAGGTGGCGACGGCGAGGTCCGCCCAACGGTCGGCGACACCGAGCGTGCCGAGGTCGACGTGTCCGCTCCACGTACCGTCGTCTGCGACCAGGGTGTTGGGGGCGCAGGCGTCGCCGTGGCAGACGACGAGCCGGTCGACCGGCGGGATGTCGGCGAGGGCGCCGAGCGCGTGCTCGACCGTGCCGAAGTGTGGGAGGTCCTCGGGCCAGTCCGCCCGGCTGACCGGGTCCGCGGCTGCTCGTGACCGCGCACGCTCCAGGCGCGTTTCGGCCGACCAGTCGAACGGGCAGTCCGTGACAGGCAGTGCGTCATGGAAGGCCCGCAGGCCGGAGCCGACCGCGCGTACGGCGGTGCCGGGATCGCGCTTCCAGTGGTCGTCCACCGCCATGCGTCCGGGCAGGCCACGGGTGATGATCCAGCTCCCCGCTTCGTCGGCGCCCTCACCGATCACCCGCGGCACCGCCGTGAACCTCGCCGCCCACCGCAGACGCGCCACCTCGGCCGAGAGATCGATGCCGCTGCCGACCGGCGTCCACTTCACGAACTGCCGCGTCTCACCCGAGCCGACCTGGAACGTCAGCCCGCCGAGCTCGTTCCTCCATACGGCCCGGACCGGCTGTCCGGCCGCGAGATCGGTGACGATACGGGGAGCCTCGACAGGTTCTCGGGGCGAAGACGCGATCATCCGCCCATTCTCACCAGGGCAGCCGGCAGCCGGCAGCCGGCCACCCCTTTCCCCTGCTCACTGGTTCGGCGGCCGGCGGGGTGACGTCACAGGAGGCGGTGCGCCCGGAGGTCCGTCACGTACTTGGTGATCAGGGCGGGTGACAGACGAGGGATGTCGTCGTCCTCGCCGAGGGCCGCGGCCCGTACCGCCGCGCGGAACCGCTCCCCCGACAGGGCGGAGCCGGCCACAGGTTTCTCCGGCTTGGCGAAGGCGTGCAGCAGAGGGAGCAGCGAGTGCCGCTTCTGGCGGTCGGGCAGGGCCCGCAGGGCGGTCTCGAAGCGGTCCAGCCACTCGGCGTGGTCCTGAACACGGGCGAGGGGGTGTCCGGCTGCCGTCAGCCAGTCGACGCACGTGTCGAGGGAGATGCCGTCCTCGTGCGGGTTGACCACGTGGTAGGTCCGGTGGCCTTCCCGTGCGTCGTCGCCCAGCGCGGTGACGGCCCGTGCGGTGAAGTCCACGGGAAGCGCGTCGTAGTGCGCGCTGCCGTCGCCGGCGCCCCGGGCGTAGAAGCTGCCGGGTGCGATGCCTGTGGTCAGCAGGCTCAGCAGGAGGCGGGTGAAGACGTCCGGGATGTTGAGCTGGCCGCGGTAGCGCGGGTGGGCGAGGATCAGGTTCGAGCGGAATACGGCGACCGGCAGACCGAGCCGTTCGTGCGCCTCGCGCAGCAGCACCTCGCCGGCCCATTTGCTGGCGGCGTAACCGTCGGCGTAGTCGCCTTCGAGGTCGCGTGTCCCGCAGGCGGTGCGGATGTCCGCCGATTCGTCGGCCGCCGCCTCGTTCCCGAAGGCGACGGCGACCGTCGACAGGTAGGTGAACTGCTTGATCCGGGAGGTGACGGCGAGCCTGATCAGTTCGGCCGTTCCCCGTACGTTGGGTCCGAACAACTGGTCGTAGGGCAGGACGTGGTTGACCAGTGCCGCCGGGTGGACGATCAGGTCCACGGTGCCGGCAAGTCGCCGCCAGGTCTCCTCGTCGAGCCCGAGGCTCGGTTCCCCGATGTCGCCGGGGATCACTTCGAGGTGCCGGGCGGCGAACTCGCGGTACCGTTCCACGAGTTCCTGGTCGCCACTGTCGAAGGCCGCGTCGAGCCGTGCGCGGGCCGTCTGCGCGGAGGAGCCGCGGACCACGCACACCAGCGTGCCGTCGCGCTCCGCCATGCGTTCCAGCCACTCCAGGCACAGGAAGCGGCCCAGGTAGCCGTTGGCGCCGGTCAGCAGGATGGTCCGGGCCTGGGGCAGTGGGCCGGTCGCCCGTTGCGCCCGAGCGAGGGTGGGGGCGTCGAGGAACGCGTCCAGCCGTAGGTCGGCGGCGTCCAGCCGTGTCGCGGCAGGGCCGTGGACACTGTCCGCGGTGGGCCGGCGGCGTTCCGACGCGAGCGTCCGCTCGATGTGATCGGCCACCTGGCGCAGCGAGTTGACCGGGTTGATGATCACGTCGACAGGGACGTCGACGTGGAAGATCTCCTTCAGCGCCTGGGAGAACGACAGCGCTGTGAGGCTGTCACCGCCGAGTTCGACGAAGCGTGTGCCGGCCTCCACCTCACCTTCCTCCTGTCCGAGGAGCGCTTGCGCGGCCCGCAGTACGGTCGTCGCCGCCGGCTGATCGGCGCCGGCCTCGCGCAGTGCCCGCAGTTCGTCGGCCTCGCGGTCGGCCAGCTCGGCGTACAGGGCTTCGAGACGCGCGCCGTAGCGCTTCGTCAGGGCGGGACGCAGCGGCTTGCGCACTGCGGAGAGCAACCCGTTTTCCTGTGTGAACGGCTCGGTTTCGACGAGGAGGGCCCGGGGGACCTCGTAGGAGTTCAGTCCCGCCTCGACGGCGCGTTCCCGCACGGATTGCCGCAGGATCGCCCTGAGACGCCCGGCGTCCCCGGCGGCACGGTCGAGGGCGTCCTGCGTCGGTACGACGACCGCGAGCAGGTGGGCGCGGGTGCTGTTGCCGTACAGGAAGATCTGCCGGACGGCCGGGCTGCCGTTGAACAGGGCCTCCAGACGGGAGACGGTGACGAATTCGCCCTGGGACAGCTTGAGGACGTTGGAGCGGCGGTCGACGTACCGCAGTTCGTCGGGGCCGACGCGGGCCATGATGTCGCCCGTACGGTAGAAGCCGTCCTCGTCGAAGACCTCGGCGGTGGCATCGGGGCGCCGGAAGTAACCGGGCACGAGTCGCTCGGACTTGACGAGCAGTTCGCCCCTCGGGTACGGCGAGTCGGTGGCGAAGTATCCCAGTTCGGGTACGTCGGCCAGCCTGTGGTCGGTCACCGGCGGGCGCAGCACCCGGCCGTCGAGGGAGACGATGCCGCCTTCCGTCGATCCGTAAGCGTCGAGCAGCCGGACCTGGAGGCAGTCCTCGACGAACGCCGTCGTCTCGGCGCTCGGCGGGGCCGAGGCGCTGGCGGCCCACAGGAGGCGGCCGCCCATGACCTCCTCCCGCAGTTCCTCCATGACCTGTTCCGCCGGTTCGGCCGCACCGCCTCCCGTCCCGGCCCGGCGGCGCACCTCGGCCCGGTAGTGCTGGAAAAGCATGTCGGAGATGCGGGGAACCATGAGCAACTCGGTGGGACGGACCAAGGAGAGGTCTTCGAAGAGGGTCGACAGGTCGCTGGACGCCGCGAAGCAGGCGAGGCCCCCCTTGGCCAGCGTGCCGAACAGCACGCCCCTGCCCATCATGTGGCTCAGCGGCAGGTAGTTCAGGGCGATGGAGGGCCGATCTCCCTGGCCGGGTACGAAGTCGATCCAGAACTGCCTGACCAGACGCTCGGGGTACAGGGCGCCTTTGGGGGCGCCGGTGCTGCCCGAGGTGTAGATCAGTGCGCTGAGCGCGTCGGCCGCCGACCCCTCGGGGACCTGCGGGAGCGGCGGCAGCGCACTCCCCCGGCCGATGACCGACGCCAGCGTGTCCAGGGCCACCTCCCGGTCCTGGGCCGCGAGCCGGGTGCGTGCGGAGTCCAGTTGCTCACGGTGGGCGGTGACCTCGGGGTGATGGCCCATGACGATGATCCTGCCCAGTGCGGAGGCGCCGGCCGCCACCTGGAGCGCGACCTCCAGGTGGTCGATGTGCACCGCGAGCAGGCGCGGTCCGCTCTGCTGGACGATGGGCGTCAGGTGTTCCGCCGTGGCACCGGCCTGGAGCGGGACGGACACCGCGCCGGAGCGGACGCACGCCAGGTCCACCACGGTGTACTCGGCGCTCGTGGGTCCGAGGACGGCGACGAAGTCGCCCGGTGCCAGGGCGTGTTCGGGGTGGTGCCGCCACTCGGAGGCCACCGCGCCGACCCGTTGCCACAGTTCGCCGTAGGTGAGCGTGTCGAACCGCTCCAGGAGGCGCAGTGCGGTGCGGCCCGTCTCCGGGTCGGTGACCGGCTCCGTGGCACGCTCGCCCAGGGCGGGGCGCTCCGCGTACCCGTCCATCACCGTGGCCACCAGGGCGGCGAGCGGCAGTCCGGGCCGCCGGATCGCCTCGGTGACGGCGTCCAGGGGCGCGGTGTCACGGAACTGGGCGTCGGTCGCGTGGAGGTGGGCGCTGCGTCGGTGGGTACGTGCGTCGAGCTCGTCGGTTAAGGGGCGGGAGCGGGACATGGGTGATCTCCTTCGCGGCCGTGGAAGCCGGTTCACGTGGGCAGGGTCGCCGGTCGGGCTCGGTGACCGGGTCAGCGGGAGGGCTGAGCTATGTGGCGGTCCTGTCCGGCGCCGTGCCCGGCGACTGCCGTGGCGACGCCGAGGACGGCCAGGACGGTGAGCGGAAGGGTCCAGCTGTGCGTGGTGTCGTGCAGGATGCCGAGGAGGAGGGGGCCGGCCGCCGCCACGAGGTAGCCGATGGACTGGGCCATTCCCGCCAGCGCGGCGGCTTCGCCGGAGCTGCCGGCGCGCTGGCTCTGGAAGGTCAGCGCGAGGACGAGGCACGCACCGCCGCCGAGTCCGAGCAGGGTGCACGCCAGGACGGACAGCGCGGGGGCGGTGACCAGTACGGTGAAGCCGCCCGCCACGAGGAAGGAGGCCCCGGCCGCGGTCCAGCGCTGGTCGCGGCGGCCCCGGGTGAGCAGCGGCAGGAGGCTGCTGGCCGCCAGGGACACCACCTGGTAGGAGAACAGGGTCCATCCGGCCGCGGTGCTGCTCGTGCCGCGGTCGATCAGGATGCTGGGCAGCCACGCGACGGCGGTGTAGAAGGCCAGGGACTGAAGACCCATGAAGAAGGTCACCTGCCAGGCGAGCCGCGACCGCCAGGGCACCGGGCTGTGGGCCGCGCCGGTGGGCGGCGGTGGCTCGTCGCTCCGCAGCCGGGGCAGCCAGGCGAGCAACGCCGCGACGGTGAAGGCGACGCCCCAGGCCAGCGCGGTGCGCCAGGAACCCGGCATCGTGTGGGCCAGGGGCGCGGAGACTCCGGAGGAGACCGCGGCCATGAGACCCATGACGGTCACGTAGAGGGCGCTGACGCCCTGGATCCGGTGCGCGGGCACGCTCCGCCTGATCAGGGCGGGCAGCAGCACGTTGCCGAACGCGATGGCCGCGGAGAGGATCACCGTTCCGGCGAACAGGCAGACGACGGAAGGAAGGGAGCGGACGACCGTTCCGACGGCCAGCACGCCGAGCGCCGCCACCAGCAGGCGAGCGCTGCCGAACCGGCGGGAGGCCCGGGCGACCAGGGGCGACGTGGCGGCGAACGTCAGCAGCGGGAGGGTGCTCAGCAGTCCGCCCCAGCTCGCTGTCAGGCCGCTGCCCTGCTCGATCTCCGGCAGCAGTGCGCCGACACCGGTGAGGGTGGTGCGCAGGTTCGCCGCGACGAGGCAGATCGCGATGAGGAGAGCGACGGAGACGGCGGGCCGGGCGGGTTCGGGGGCCCGTGGTACGGAGGCGGAGTGCTGACGCGATATCGGAGCCGACCGCGAACTCACCGGTCCTCCCCCGCACGTGGCGTCCCGGTCTCGTGGTCGCGGGTGAGCTGGACGATCGCGGCCGCCGCTTCGCGGGCGCCGCTCTGGTCGCGGGCATCGATCGCGTCGACGAGCCGCCGGTGCAGACGGGCGTGCTCCTCGGCGTGGACGGCGTCCCAGCGCAGACCGCCCAGGGACGAGGTGAGGGCCGTACCGAGGTGGTCGTACACCTCGATCAGCAGGTCGTTCCCGCTCGCCCGGACCACGGCGCGGTGGAACAGCGCGTCGACGTTCGTGGCCGCGGAGGTGTCCTCACCGGCGCAGGCCGCGTCGGCGTCGGCCAGCAGCTCCCGCAGCTGCCGGAGCTGACTCTCGCTGCGGCGCAGGGCCGCGGCTCCTGAGGCGTACTCCTCCAGCACGGTCCGCAGCTCCAGCACGTTGTCGCGCTGCGCGGAACTCGCCCGGCGCACCATGACCGACTGGAGCTCGCTGGAGGAGCGGACATAGGTGCCGTCGCCGGCCCGGGGCTCCAACAGGCCGAGGTGTACCAGCGCACCGATCGCTTCCCGCAACGTGCTGCGCCCGACCCCCAGTTCCTCGATGAGGGCCTGCTCGGGCGGGATCCGCGTGCCGACCGGCCAGCCTCCCGCCTCGATGTGTGAGCGGAGACTGTCCACGATCTGTGCGGACAGGCTGGCTGTCCGACGCGGTGCGCTGATGCGTTTCATGGGAGCACCATATACAAACATCAGACGTTTGAACATCGGAGTTCTGCCCGACTGCTTCCGGCCCCTCAGGCGGCACCATGCGCCCGGGGCCGGTCGGGTCGGTCAGCGCAAGTCGGTGTCGTGGCTGAGCCGGTGGTGGTGGGAGACCCTTCTCACGCAGACCCCACAGGCCCATCTCCCCCGGCGCCCGGGGATCCTGACCGCCGTCGACCGCGCTGGGCCCGCGCGCCGGCCTGCCGCAATCACCGGGACGGCATCGCGGCTCGGACATCCGCTCGTAGGTGCTCCCGAACCCCCGCCGCGGGTTGCACGCCCGTGCAAGATCACTGCACGCAGCCCGATTAGTCATGCTTGCGGGGCTTTTCTTCGTTCGCGTGAAGTGGCTCCGGCTCCCTCTCTGTGAAACCCGATGCTCGTCCTGGCCGTGCGCCGTACTCCTCGCTGACGCGCGACCGCCGGCGCGCCGTGGCCCCCGCCGCCTGCCCGGCGGCCCACGTCCGTCAGGCGACCGCCGGCTGTCCGCCCTTCCCGTTCTCGTGGTGGATCGGTGTGTTCGTTCCGGTCAGTGGGACCCCCGTCCCGCCCCGTCGCGCCGCGACGATCTCCGCCGTGATGGACAGCGCGGTCTCCTCCGGTGTGCGGGCACCGAGGTCGAGGCCGATCGGTGAGCGGAGCCGGGCAAGCTCCCGTTCGGTGACGCCTTCCGACCGCAGACGCCGGTTGCGGTCCTCGTGGGTGCGGCGCGAGCCCATCGCCCCGACGAACGCGACCGGCAACCGCAGGGCCACCTTCAGCAGGGGTACGTCGAACTTCGCGTCGTGGGTGAGCACGCACAGAACCGTACGGGCGTCGGTCGCGGTGCGCCGCAGGTAGCGGTGCGGCCAGTCGACGACGATCTCGTCGGCGTCCGGGAACCGGTCCTGCGTGGCGAAGACGGGCCGGGCGTCGCAGACGGTGACGTGGTAGCCGAGGAACTTGCCGGCCCGCGCCAGCGCCGACGCGAAGTCCACCGCGCCGAAGACGATCATGCGCGGGGGCGGCACGTTCGACTCGACGAGCAAGGTGAGGCCACCGGGGCAGTGCGCGTCCTCCTCGGACCCCATGCGGAGGGGCTCCCGTCCCGCTTCCCTCGCCGACAGGTCCACCGTGCCGGTGCGGCTCGCCTCCAGCAGGGTGCGGGCTTCGGCCGCCGCCGCCCGGTCCAGCTCCGGACGGCCGCCGAGACCACCCTCGAAGGTGCCGTCGCGACGGACCAGCAAGGCCCGGCCGAGCAACTCGGCGGGGCCCCGGACGATCCGGGCGAGGGCCGCCGGTTCGCCCCGCGCGGCGGCCGACAGCGCCGCGCTGAGGACGGTCCGCGCGGGAGCCCCGCCGGCCACCGGGGTGACCAGCACCTCGATCGTCCCGCCGCAGGTCAGGCCGACGGCGAAGGCGTCCTCGTCGCTGTAGCCGAACCGTTCGAGCACACTCTGGCCGGTGCGCAGCGCCTCGCGGCACAGGTCGTACACCGCGCCCTCCACGCAGCCGCCGGAGACCGAGCCGATGACCGTGCCCGCGCCGTCGACGGCCAGGGCCGCGCCGGGACCGCGCGGTGCGCTGCCGCCGACCGCCACCACCGTGGCGACGGCGAAGTCGCGGCCCTCCTCGATCCAGTGGCACAGTTGGCCGGCCAGATCAAGCATCCGGTGCTCCCGCGGCGGCCGACAGGACCCGGTCGGGCCGGATGGGCAGGTTGCGGTGGCGCACGCCGGTCGCGTGCCAGACCGCGTTGGCGATCGCCGCCGCGGCGCCGACGATGCCGACCTCTCCGATGCCCTTGATGCCGACCGGGTCGTCGGGGTCCGTGTCATCGAGCCAGTCCGCCTCGATCCGGGGCACGTCGGCGTGGGTGGCCACGTGGTAGCCCGCGAGGTCGGCGCCGACGTGGCCGCCCGAGGCGCGGTCCCGTACGGCCTCCTCGTGCAGGGCCATGGAGATGCCCCACACCATGCCGCCGAGCAACTGGTTGCGGGCGGTGAGCGGGTTGACGATCCGGCCCGCGGAGAAGATGCCGAGCATGCGCCGCACCCGTACCTCGCCGGTGCCGACGTCCACGGCGACCTCCGCGAACTGCGCGCCGAAGGAGTGGCGTTCGGCGGGCGGCAGCGCCGCGACGGCCGCGGTGGTGTCGGAGCGTACGGTGATGCCCTCCGACGGGATGTCGGTGCCGAACGCCAGCCGTTCGCGCAGCTCACCGGCCGCCTCACGGACGGCCCACGACCAGGAGCGGGTGCCCATGGAACCGCCGGCGACCATCGCGGGGCCGAAGGCGCTGTCCCCGATGTGCACCCGGACGCGTTCCGGGGGCACCTGGAGGGCGTCGGCGGCGACCAGGGTGAGCGCGGTACGGGCGCCGGTGCCGATGTCGGCCGCGGAGATCCGCACGGTGAAGGTGCCGTCGGGGTGCGCGGTCGCGGCGGCGGTGGACGGCGCGACGCCCGCCGGGAAGAAGGCCGCGGCCGTACCGGTGCCGAGCAGCCAGCGGCCGTCCCGGCGCACCCCTGGACGCGGGTCCCGCTCCGCCCAGCCGAACCGGCGCGCACCCTCCCGGAAGCAGGCGACGAGATGGCGGCCGGCGAACGGCAGGCCGGACACCGGGCCCCGGTCGGGTTCGTTGCGCAGACGCAGCTCCACCGGGTCCAGCCCGCACTTCTCGGCGAGTTCGTCGAGCGCCGACTCCAGTGCGAACGACCCCGGTGCCTCGCCCGGGGCGCGCATGAACGTCGGGGTCGGCACGTCGAGCCGTACGAGACGGTTGGCGGTGTGGTGGGCGTCGGCGTCGTACATCACCCGCGCCACCCCCGCGCTCGGTTCGACGAACTCGTACACCGTGGAGGTGGCGCTGACGGCTCGGTGCTCCAGGGCGCGCAGGCGTCCGTCGGTGTCGGCGCCGAACCGGACGCGCTGGGTGGTCGGGCTGCGGTAGCCGGTCAGTGAGAACATCTGGCGCCGGGTCAGCACGACGCGTACGGGGCGGCGCAGAACGGTCGCGGCCATCACGGCCGCGACCTGGTGGGCGCGGACGCCCTTGCTGCCGAAGCCGCCGCCGACGTGTTCGGAGCGCACGCGCACGGAGGACGAGTCGAGGGAGAAGAGGTTGGCGAGTTCACCGGCAACCCAGGTGACGCCCTGGTTGGAGTCGATCACCTCGAGCTGTTCGCCGTCCCAGCGGGCGGTCGCCGCGTGGGGTTCCATCGGGTTGTGGTGCTCTTCGGGGGTGGTGTACTCGGCATCCACGACGACGGGCGAGGAGGCGAGCGCGGTGTCGAGGTCGCCCTTCTCCGTCACGGCCGGCATGTGGCCGTCCAGCGGGTACGCGTCGGGCCGCTCGCCGGTGAACTCGACCTCGTGCGGCTCCTGTTCGTAGTGCACGACAAGCGCTTCGGCGGCCTCCCGCGCCTGCTCGGAGGTCTCCGCGACGACCAGCGCCACCGGCCAGCCCCGGTGCGGCACGCGGTCGTGCTGGAAGACCGTGCAGGTCGGGTCGGGGCGCATGCCCAGCAGACCGGTGTAGTCGGTCTCCAGGCGCAGGGCGTTGGTGTGGTCGAGCACCGCGAGAACGCCCGGCATGGCGAGGACGGCCTCGGTGTCGAGGGCCCGGATGCGGCCGCGGGCGACCGTGGACAGGACCAGCCAGCCGTGGGCCAGGTCGGCGAAGGGCACTTCGCCGGCGTAGCGGGCCGCTCCGGTGACCTTGGCCCTGCCCTCGACACGGGTGTGGCCGGTGCCGACGGACGGCGCCTGCGCGGGTGCTCCGGTGGTGACGGCGGTCATCGTGCGCTCTCCTCGGCGAGTTCGGTCAGGACGGCCACCACCAGGTTGCGGACGAGGGTCACCTTGTAGCCGTTGTGCGGCAGCGGCCGTGCCGCCGCCAGCTCGGCGTCCGCCGCGGCGGCGTAGGTCTCCGCGGTGGCCGGTGCGCCCATCAGGACGCGCTCGGCCGCGGAAGCCCGCCACGGGCGGGAGGCCACGGCGCCGAGGGCCAGGCGCGCGTCGTGGACGACGCCGTCACGGACGTCGAGCGCGGCGGCGAGGGAGCCGATGGCGAAGGCGTAGGAGGCGCGCTCGCGGACCTTGCGGTAGCGGGAGCGGGCGGCGACCGGGGCGGGCGGCAGCGTGAGGCCGGTGATCAGCGCGCCCGGCGGCAGGGCGGTCTCCCGGTGCGGGGTGTCCCCGACGGGCAGGTAGAAATCGGCGAGCGGCACCTCCCCCGCTCCGTTCGCCGTCTCGTAGCGGACGACGGCGTCGAAGGCGGTCAGGGCCACGGCCATGTCCGAGGGGTGTACGGCCACACAGTGGCCGGAAGCGCCCAGGATCGCGTGGTTGCGGTGCTCCCCCGCGATGGCGGGGCAGCCGCTGCCGGGGACCCGCTTGTTGCAGGGCTGGGTGACATCGGTGAAGTAGCCGCAGCGGGTGCGCTGGAGGAGGTTCCCGCCGACCGTCGCCATGTTGCGCAGCTGGCCGGAGGCACCGGCCAGCACCGCCTGGGCGAGTGCCGGGTAGCGGCGCCGGACTTCGGGGTGGGCGGCCAGGTCGCCGTTGGTGACGGTGGCGCCGATGCGCAGACCGCCGTCCGGTGTGGTCGCGATCCCGTCCAGCGGGAGGCCGCGGATGTCAACGAGGCGCGCCGGCCTCTCGACACCGGTCTTCATCAGATCGACCAGATTGGTGCCGCCACCGAGGTAGCGGGTGTCCGGGTCGGTGCCGAGCAGGGCGACGGCCCCGGCGACGTCGTGCGCGCGCTCGTAGGTGAACTCCCTCATGCCACGGCCTCCTCGGCACCCGTCGCGGGGTGCACGTGTTCCTCGTCCGGCCGGGCGCCGGCGGCGCGGGCCACCGCGTCGACGATGGACACGTACGCGGCGCAGCGGCACAGGTTCCCGCTCAGCCGCTCGCGTATCTCCTCGGCGGTCAGGACCGGGGGCCCCGCCTCGGGGCGGACGTCCTCGGTGACGGCGCTCGGCCAGCCCGCCGCGTGTTCCCCGAGCATCCCGATCGCCGAGCAGATCTGGCCCGGAGTGCAGTAGCCGCACTGGAAACCGTCCAGTTCGAGGAAGGCCTGCTGCACGGGGTGCAGCCGTTCGCCCTCGGCCACGCCTTCGATGGTGGTGATCTCCCGGCCCTCGGCCGCCACGGCCAGTTGCAGGCAGGCGACGGACCGGCGTCCGTCCAGCAGGACCGTACAGGCCCCGCACTGCCCCTGGTCGCAGCCCTTCTTGGTACCGGTGAGATCGAGGCGCTCGCGCAGGGCGTCGAGCAGGGTGGTGCGGTGGTCGACGGGCAGTGTGTGCTTCTCTCCGTTGATGTTCAAAGTGATGACACTGGACGTCGATGGGACCATGAGCTGCTTCTTTCGCATGTTCGGGACGAACGGAGGGCCGGCTGCCGGGTGCGGCGCGGGTGGGACGTCGTACGGTGGATACCGCCAGGGCGGCGCGAAACGCAGGTGCAGGGTGCGGGGGCCGGGGGAAGTGACCGGCTCCCGTGGAACCGCCCCCGCCGCTATGGTGGATGCGACCGGACAGCTGTCCGGTTATGGGAAACGTAACGGACAGTTGTCCGCTTAGCAAGGGCGAGGTTCGGCCACGTGATCCGGCCACGCCGTGAGGAGGACGCGTGCCGCGGCAGGACCCACCCCAGCGCTCGGACGCGCAGCGCAACCGCGAGCGCATCCTGGAAGTGGCACTCACCGAACTGTCGCGCTGCGCCGACACTCCGCTGAGCCAGATCGCCAAGAAGGCCGGTGTCGGGCAGGGCACCTTCTACCGCAACTTCCCCGACCGCGAATCACTCGTGCTGGAGATCTACCGCCACGAGATGCGGCAGGTCGCCGACAGCACCACGCACCTGCTCGCCACCCGGCCACCCGACGAGGCCCTGCGCGCCTGGATGGACCGGCTCGCCGAGTTCGCCATGACCAAGGCCGGACTGGCCGACGCGATAAGGCAGGTCACCAGCGTGCCCGGCGGCCCCGCCAAGCCCTCCCCCACACCGGTGGCCCACGCGGCGGAACTCCTGCTCCGCGCCAACGAGGACGCCGGCACCATACGCCCCGGAGTCACCGCCGACGACTTCCTGCTCGCCATAGCGGGCCTGTGGCAACTCGACCCCCGCCACGACTGGCGCCCCCGTGCCGCCAGGCTCCTCGACCTGGTCATGTCCGGCTTGCGCAGCGGGGCGCCCGGAGGATGAGGCGCGGCCGGAGCCGGACGGGACGCCCCGGAAGGGAGTGACCGCGCCGACGGCCCGTGGCAGGCGGGGCGGAGCAGCCCTCCAGGCGGGCGGCCTGTTCGGCTGTGCCGGGCGGGGTGGCGTTTCGCGTCCCGCCGACGGGCGGCACGCCTGCCGGCGTGGCGCGCGCCCTTCGACCGACGTTCCGGATGCCGGCGCGCGCGGCAGCAGGGACGGGCGCGCTTGATCGGCACGCCTCACGAGCCGCACGGCCGTCGTCGTATCACGGGGTCGCACTCGTTCGTCGTGCTGTGGGTGGTGTGGGAGCAGGACGCCCGGATCCGACCGGTGCCGGTGACGGCCGCGACGGCGGAGCCGGGGGTGAGGGACACCGTGTGCCGGACGTGCCGGTGTTTCCGGCCCGGCCCCGCCCATGTCCTGGTGCAGGGTGCCGCCCCGGACGGTGTTGACGACCTGGAGGCCGCGGCAGACCGCCAGCAGGGGCAGCCCGAGAGTGAACGCCTGGCGGCCCACCTCCACGTCGAAGGCGTCCTGTTCGTGGTCCACGTCGTAGACGGCCTTGTGGGTCCCGTCGGCCCCGTAGAGGTGCGGTGAGAGGTCTCCGCCGCCGGGGAGCAGCCTGCCGGTGGACGGCGGCCAGTTGCTCACCTAGTGATCCACTGACACTTCGTGTCCCGCGCTGGTGTGGGCGGTGGAGTCGGAGTCGGTCGCTGTCGTCGGCCACCGGCGTCCGCCCCGGTGCCGGGTGCGTGCCGCCCACGAGGAAACGAATCGGGGGCGTACCCGGCCGCCGCCGGGCACGCCCCCTCCTCCTCGGGGTGGATCCGAGCTCAGCAGCTCAGGTTCGAGCCGGGCGTGGTGCCGAGGATCTGGACGAACGTCTGGTACTTGCTGATACGGCTCTGGACCTGGGCGGGGTTGCCGCCGTTGCACTCCAGGCTGCCGTTGATGGAGCGGATGGTCTCACCGAAACCGGCGCCGTTGACCATGGCGTTGTGGGCCGTCATGGTGCCGGGGCCGGTCTGCGTGTTCCAGTACCACAGGCCGGTCTTCCAGGCCACGGCGGCGTTCTGCTCCACCTGCCAGGGGTTGCCCAGCAGGTCGATGCCGAGGGCGTCACCGGCGGCCTTGTAGTTGAAGTTCCAGCTGAGCTGGATGGGACCGCGGCCGTAGTAGGCGGCCTGGCCGGCCGGGCAGCCGTAGGACTTGCTGGTGTCGCAGTAGTGCGGGTAGTTGGCGGTGTTCTGCTCCACGATGTAGACGAGACCGCCGGTCTCGTGGCTGACGTTGGCGAGGAACGCCGCCGCCTCCTGCTTCTTCACCGTGTCGCTGCCGGTGTTGGCGAAGGCCGGGTAGGCGCTCAGCGCCGCCTTGAGGCCGCTGTAGGTGTAGAAGGAGTTCCGGTTCGGGAACATCTGGTTGAACTGCGACTCACTGACGACGAAACCCGAGGGGTCGGGCTGGTTGCCGCCGCCGCCGTCCGATCCGCAGACGCCCTGGTCGGCCCAGACGGCCGAGGTACCCGGAAGCTCGTTCTGCGTCCACCACTTCGCGGTCCAGTTGTGCCCGTTGTACGAGGCGGAGCCGCCTCCCGTGTAGACGGACGAGGCGTTCCAGGCCGGCGCGCAGGTGGCCGCGGCGGCCGTGGCGGCGGGGAGGAAGACGAGCGTCGCGACGGCCGCCACGAGGGCGGCGAGCAGGCTCATGACACGTTTGATCACGCGATCAACTCCTTTGGCGCGGTGTCGCCGACGGGCGGCACCGCCATGGGGGGCCACCACACTCAAGCCAGGTGGTCTGAACCTGTCAAGGTCTAGACCAAATGTTGTCCAGGTCCCGCCGCCGTGCGAGGACGCTCCGCTAGGGTGCCGGCCACCTGCCCGCCACGCTGTCACCTGGGGTAACACCGTCCGCCGTTCGGGAATGAAGGCCGTGTGCGGCGCGTTCCGCGGGCGAGAAATTTTCGCGCCCGTCCAGCATGCGGGAGGGCATTCTCGCGAGCGTAGGCGAGCCTCGAATGTGCCGAAAAGATCACCGCCGAGCTCACCGTCCCCACCGGCTTCGGCCAGGAAGGACCCGGGAGCGGCCTGCGTCAGCAGGTGAGTCCGGACCCCGGTGCCGTACCGATCATCGCGGTGATCCGCTCGTACCGGGCGACCCTCGACGCCACCGACTCCGGGTTCCCGCCGTCGCACTCCAGCGCGCCGTTGAGGGAGCGGATGGTCTGGCCGAAGCCCGCACCGCCGACCATCGCCTCGTGGGAGGTCATCGTGCCGGGACCGTTCTGGGTGTTCCAGTACCAGAGGGCGGTCTGCCAGGCCACCGACGGGTCGCGCTCCACCATCCACGGGTCGTGCAGCAGGTCCAGGCCGAGCGCGTCGCCGGCGGCCTTGTAGTTGAAGTTCCAACTGAACATGATCGGGCCGCGGCCGTAGTACGCCTCCCGCCCCGCCGGACAGCCGTAGGGCTGGCTGTCGTCGCACTTGCGCCAGTAGTTGGCCTCGTTGATCTCCTTGACGTACCGCAGCCCGACCGACTCGAAGTCCGCGTGCGTCAGGAAGGCGGCGGCCTCCCGCGCCCGGGTCTGCGGCGTACCCGTGTTGGCGAAGCGCGGGTAGGCGTGGAGCGCGTCGATCAGCCCCTGGTACGTGTAGAAGGGGTTGCGCTCCGGGAAGATCGCGTCGAACTGCGCCTCGCTGATGACGAAGTCCGACACCCCTCCGGCACAGGCGCCCCGGTCCGCCCACACGCCGGTGGCGCCCGGATTCTCGTTCTGCGTCCACCACTTGGCGCTCCAGTTGCGCCCGTGGTGGGAGACGGTGCCACCGGACGGGTAGGCGGTGGTGGCGCTCCACGGCGGCGCGCAGGCGGGCGTGTCCCCGGCCGCCGCGGCAGGCACGGCGGTGGCGACTCCGGCGGCGGGGAGGAGGAAGGCGGCCGTGGCGACGACGGCGCCCAGTACGGTCAGGAACCTCTTGATGCGTTTCAGCGCTGCTCACTCCTTCGGCGCGGCGCACCGAGCACCTCGGCGGGCCCATGTGACGTGCCGGTCACTCAATCCCTGCTGGTCTGGACCTGTCAAGGTCTGGACCAGTCATGCGCGAGGTCCGGACGCGGAGACGGTCCGTCACACGCCGGCCCGTACCGCCTTCTTGCCCGTCTGGGGGCGGACGGGATGGGTGAGGTGTACCTGACGCGCTCCGGCGGGGGCCGGACCGTCGCCGAACCGACCTCATCCTGGCCGGCGGCGACGTGCTGACCATCGACGACGGATTCACCGTCGCGCAGGCGGTCGCCGTCGCCGCCGGCCGGATCCTCGCGGTGGGCAGTGACGCCGAGATCGCCGCGCCGGCCGGGCCGGACACCCACGTGATCGACCTGGCCGGCCGCACGGTGCTCCCGGGTGTCAACGACTCCCACCTGCCCGCCGCGGCCTGGGCGCTGGCCCGGCCCCCGTTCGCGCTGGACATCGGCCACCCGGCCACCCGGCCGCGCGGTCATAGCCGACGCGGTACGGCGGGCCGCCGCGGGCACGCCCGAGGGCGAGTGGATCACCGAGCTCGGGTGGGACACCGGCTACCTGGCAGAGGTGCCTGGCCGATCCGGCCCGCCGCCCGCACCGGGGCGACCTGGACGGGGCCGCCCCGATCACCCCGTCTGCCTGACCGACTTCTCCGGCCACATGGTCGGGGCGAACTCCAGGGCGCTGGAGCTCGCCGGGATCATCCGCGGCACCGAGTCCCCGGCGGGCGGTGTCATCGAGACCGACGCCACCGGGGAGCCCACCGGCATTCTGAAGGAGACGGCGCAGGCACTCGTCCAGGGCCTGATACCGCCCGCGACCGTCCCGGAACGCAAGGAGGCGATCCGGACGGCCGTGGCGGCGCTGCACGCGGAGGGCACCACCAGCTACACGGCGCCGGGACTCGGTCCGGGCGGCGCCGAGATCCTCGGCGGGGGCCTCGACACGGCGACGCTCCAGGCGTACACCGAACTGGCGCGCGCGGGTCGAGGAGAAGAGGGGTACCGGTGCGCGGCAGAGTGCTGGGCATCGCAAGCGCGGTGTCCGCCGGCGCGTTTACGGCGCCGTTGGGGTGGTGGGCTTGGGGGATCCGGGTGGCAGCCGGTTTTGCCGGTCGTCTTGTGGTGTCCGGGCTTTCCGGGTGTCCGTGAGTCCGGCTCGGTGGCCTCGGGCGAACAGGCGGTCCGGGTCGTACGTCTTCTCCAGCCGTCGCAGGGCGTTGCCGGCGCCGGCCATGCCTGCATGGGAGTCGGAGGTGTCGGAGTAGTTGGAGTAGGCCCGCACGCTGTCGTGCCCGGATCGCAGCCGTTCGGTCCAGGTGCGTCCCCAGTGGACGTGGGTGTCGTCCTGTGCCCGGTCCGGCCATCTCGCCGACAGCAGGACGCCCATCCGTGAGTCCCGCAGGGGGTAGGCGGACCCTTCGGCGTGGGCGTGCAGGGTGTCGGTGTTGAAGTACTCGACGAGTAGCGAGCATCTGGTGGTGGGTGCGGCGCGCAGGGCGTCGGTCATCACGTCGGGGTCGAGGGCCAGGCGGGTGGAGTGGGTGGATTTCCAGTAGCCGCGCATGGGCGGCAGGAAGGAGGAGTCGAAGTGTGCTTGCCAGCGCGGGTATGGCCGTTCCATGACATCCGACCAGTCGCCCCCGATTCTCTTTTTGAGCCGGGTGGTTTCCCTGGCCGTCTCGCGGGCGTCGCCGTGGCAGCACAGGTCGACGGAGAGTTCGGGCACTCCGTCACGGTGGAGGAGGACCGGGGCGAGGGTCAGTGAGGTGGGTGTGCGTTCTTCCAGCAGTGCGTGGATCCGGTGGAGCACGTCGGCTGCCCGGTTCAGTGGGAAGCGTACGGAACCGGCGGTGATCCGGGGCAGCGGGAGGGTGCGGAAGCGCAGTTCCAGGATGATCCCGAAGGCACCGGCCCCGCCGCCGCGCAGCGCGTGGAAGAGGTCGGGATGCTGGTCGCGGGACACGTCCAGGATCCGGCCGTCGGCGAGGAGCACGCGGGCGCCGCTGAGGTGGTCGCAGGTCAGTCCGTGACCGGCCACCAGCCACCCGATCCCGCCGCCCAGGGTGAGTCCGGTGATTCCGGTGTCGCTGACCGTGCCCGAGGGAACGCAGCGGCCGTAGGCGGCGAGTTGTGTGTCGAGGTCCCCGAGGCGTGCTCCGGGCCGTACCCGGGCCGTTCGGGTGTGAGGGTCGTAGACGACGGCCCGGAACTCCGAGAAGTCGATCACCAGGCCGGCGTCGACGGTCGAGAACCCGCCGATGTGGTGACCGCCGCCGCGTACCGCGACGGGGACTTCGAGCGTGGCGGCGCTGGTGAGGGCCTTGCGCAGGACGGTTTCGTCGAGGCTGCGCAGGATCGCGGCGGGCCGGTGGTCGTGCATCCGGTTGTACACCTGCCGGGCCGTCTCGTACCGCGGTGACGACGGCAGGACCAGGCAGCCGTCCGGCACGACGGTTCTCAGCCGGGCGACCAGGGCCCGGGCCGCCTCACCGCTCACGGGGCCTCCTCGTCGAGGACGGCGAGCAGGTTGTCGACCGCCGCGTTCTCCATCCGGGACCAGGACGTCGCGGAGGAGGCGGCGATGTGGCTGGTGACGAAGAGGGAGGTGCCGTGCAGGCGCAGCAGGCCGTGAGGGTCGTCCGCGGGGTCGGGGAGGGGTTCTTGGTAGTAGCCGTCCAGCGCGGCGCCGGTCAGGGCGCCCGTCTCCAGGGCGCGGCGCAGGGCGCCGGGGTCGATCACCCGGGGATCGGCCGTGCTGACGAGGTAGCGGGGTGTGGGTCCCGTGCCGAGGAGCCGGTCGTCCACCAGGTTCGTCGTCTCCTCGTTCAGGGAGCAGCAGACGAACACGGTGGTGCTGCGCGTGAACAGCTCGGTGAGGCCGGTGTGGGTCAGTGCGAGGGCCTTCTCGTGGTGTTCCTTGCGGGTGCGGGAGTGGTAGAGGACCTGGCAGGAGAACCCGCGGACCAGCATCCCGGCCAGGGCCCCGCCGGTCGCGCCGAGGCCCAGGATGCCGACCGTCGCGCGGGTGAGTTCGGTGGAGGTCCGGGACGGCTGCTTGCGGTCCTGCAGGTCGGGAAGGGCCCGGCGCATCATGCCGGCGGCCAGTGCGAGGGCGAACTCCGCGACCGCGACGCCGTTCACTCCCGGGGTGGTGAGGATTCGTACGCCGGTGTCGCGTGCCGCGTCGAGGTCGATGAACGAGCCGGCGCCGGTGCCGGCGAAGGAGATGCAGCGCAGGGAGGGCGCGGACTCCAGGACGGTCCGGGACAGCCGCTCGTCACCGCCGAGGAGGTAGTGGTCGGCGTCCCGGACGCGCCGGCAGAGTTCCTGTTGCGTGATCGGTGCGTCGACGTGGTCGACGGTGATGCCCCGCCGGCGGCAGTACTCGGCGAGTCGCAGGGGTACGGACTGGCCGGAGACCACGATCTTCACCGGCGTACCGCCTTGTCGAAGTACTCGGCCATGCGGGTGAGTCCGCGTTCGAACTCGCTGTCCGGTTTCATGAGGCTGACCCGTATGTTGCGTGTGCTGTGCGGGGCGTGCGGGCTGTCCCAGAAGAACCCGCGTCCGGGCAGCACGCCCACGCCGTGGCCGCGCAGTTCCCGTACGACGGTCTGGTCGTCGAGGCCGGTGCCCGCCGTGGACAGCCACTCCACGCTGATGCGGCTCGGCCGGGCCTCCCGCTCGACGAGGTCCTCGCCCAGCGTCTGCCGCAGCCGGGCGCGCCGGCGTGCGACGAGGCGGTGCAGGGACCGGTTGAGGCCGGTGACGCGTGCGTCTTCGAAGAAGTCTCCGAGGACCCGCAGGGTGAACTTGGAGACGCAGAGGTAGATCTCGTTGTAGATCTCCCGCAGCGGGGCGCGATGGTCGGCGGAACAGGACAGGAGGCTGGCCTTCATGTCCTGGGTGGGGAAGATCTTGCCGGTGTCCTCGAAGACGATGTACGAGGCGCCGAGGTCCTGGAGGACGCGGTAGGTGTCCCAGGCCGGCGGGTAGAACAGCCTGAAGCTGGCGTCGATGACGATCGTGACGCCATGCTCGACGCACGCGCGCACGAGCGCGGTGAAGGCATCCTCGGACAGGTTGGTGCCGGTGGGGTTGTTCGGGTTCACCAGGAACAGCACGTCCGCGCCGGGGAGCCGGCGGGCCAGTGACTCGCCGTCGCGGACCTCCCGTTCGGAGACGGGAGAAGGGTCCGCGCCGCGCCGGCGCAGGATCAGGGCGAGATTGTCGAAGGTGGGACAGGTCAGCAGGACGCGTTTGCCGGTGAGGGTCAGGTATGCGGCGACGAGGTCGATCGAGTTCGACGCGGTCGGCAGGATCAGGTGCCCGGGGGCCGCCTGGAGTCCGGGCGACCCGATCAGTTGCGCGTACCGGCCGATGTAGCGGTGCTCCGATTCCGGGACCGACTCCGCCTCGGACGTGCGCCAGGCGGTGCCGAGCCGGTCGACGATCACCTCCTGGCCGGCGGTGAGCCCTTGGTAGGCGTGGCCGTCCGCGAGGTTCGCCTCGGTGAGGAAACCTATCTGCTCGTAGTCCGTGAGTGTCTTCACGCGTTGGTCCCCCATCAGTTCGCCGCCGGTAAGAGTTCCGTCATGGCGCGCACATCTCCCGGCCTGTCCCGGCCGGTCAGCTCGCGGAACGCGGCGGCGCACGTGCCGCGGTCCCCGCCGCAGAGCGCCTGCACCACCAGCCGGCCCAGCTCCTCCGCGTCCGCGACGGTGTAGCCGCAGGAGGAGAGCCAGGCGGTGCCCAGCCGCAGTCCGCCGGCGTCCCTGAGCCGGTCGGAGGCATCGTGCGGCAGCGACTGGCGGTTGGTGAGGACACCCAGGTCCTCCAGCAGCGCCTCCGCGGCGCGCCCGTCGTGCCCGAAGACCCGCCGGGTGTCCAGGAGCAGGTAGTGCTTGTCGGTGCCGCCGCCGACGACGGCCCGTGGGTCGTGCGCCTGCAGCCGCCGGCCGAGCGCCCGGGCCAGCGCGACGCTCCGGCCCGCGTACTCGGCGAAGGCGGCCGTACGGCTCTCCAGGAGCGCCGCCGCCGCGTCGGTGAGCCTGCGGATGGGGAAACTGGACTGGGTCCCGGGGTGGACCGCGGCGTCCATGCGGCCGGCCAGCTCGGCACGGCACAGCAGGGCGGCCCCGTGCGGTCCCCTGAGTGTCTTGTCGAGCGACATCGTCACCACGTCGGCGGCCCGCAGGTCGCACGCGAAGGCGCCGCCCGCGATCAGCCCCGCCTCGTGCGACAGGTCCAGGTGCAGATAGGCGCCGACCTCGTCGCAGAGGGAACGCAGTGCGCCCAGGTCGTAGCTCCACGGGTACGACGACGAACCGCAGATGACCAGCCGGGGGCGGAACTCCTTCGCGGTGCGGCGTGCTTCCTCGTAGTCGATACGTCCGTCCGGTCCGACCCCGTAGAACGAGAACGCGTAGTCACGGCCGGAGAAGTTCGCCCGCATACCGTGGGTGAGGTGCCCGCCCGCGCGGAACCGCAGGGCGAGCACGCGGTCCCCGGGCCGCAGCAGGCCCTGGTAGACGGCCTGGTTGGCCTGGCTGCACGAATGGGACTGGAGGATGGCGTGATCCACGCCGAAGACCTCGCACGCGATCTCCGCCGCGACGCGCTCCAGCTCGTTGTGCAGGGCCGCGCCGGCGAAGGGCCGCTTGCCGACGATTCCCTCCTGGATCATGTCGCCCGTGTAGGGCAGCGAGCGGGCCCGCCATCCCGGCACGGCGTTGTCACTGGCGATCAGGTTGATGACGGAGCGTTCGTACGCCTCCTGCCGGGCGCCGAGTTCGAAGAGTTCGCTCCGCAGCCTCGCCCACTTCTCCGGCGTCCCTGCCGCGGGGAGGGCGTTGCCGTCCGTGTCAGTCACGCGTCCAGGCCCCTTCGGTGTAGATGAGGCGTCGTTTCCCGGAGACGAACGTGTCGAAGGTGTCGGCACGGACGATGCCGACCTGCATCTTCTCGTGGACGAACAGCGACGACAGCTCGCGGACGAACTCGGTGAGGAGCATGTTGTCCGCGGTGTCCTTCCGTGGGTCCGACAGTTGCAGGCGCACTTCGATACGGTCCGGTGCCACCTGGACGATCTGGTACTGGCGTACGTTCGACTCCTCGAGAACCAGGGTCCGGTCGCACAGGCCGAGAACGGCGTCGGCCGGCACCGTCCGGCTCCGTCCGTCGCGCAGTTTCTCGTCCTCGCGGCCCCGGAACGCGTCGATCATCCGGAAGCGGGAACCGCACCCGCAGGTGGCGCCGGGGGCGGCGAGGCGGACGATGTCCCCCTGGTCGTAGCGGATGAACGGCATGAACGCGTTGCCGAGCGAGGTGCCGACCAGGTGCCCGAACCCGCTCTCGCCGGCCGCGGCGACCTCCATGTAGGCGCTGTCCTCGACGAGGTGGTAGTGGCGCTCCCGGCACTCGTAGGCGATGAGGGAGAACTCCTCCGAGGAGTACTCGTCGAGCACCGGGACCCGGAAGATCCGGGAGTACTTCTCCCGCTCCTCGCGGCTGCTGCGCTCGGAGTTGGTGATGACCGTCTCCACACCGAGCGCGTCGAGGGCGGTGTTCTCCTCCGCGAGGCGCTGGAGATAGCTCGGGAAGCAGAGCATGACCTGGGGGCGGACCTGGGCCAGGTTTTCCAGGAGGATGCCGGTGGGGCACTCCTGGGCGACGGTGACGTAGGGGTAGGCGCCCAGCAGCGAGGTGAGCCGCTCGGCGGCGAAGTACACCTGGTAGCGCCAGTCGTCCGGCTTCAGGGCGCGGCCGAGGGCGAGTTCGGCGTGGCGCATGTTCAGCAGCACCCGGTAGTCGGTACTCGCGTTGTCCTGGAGGATCGTCAGGTTCAGTCCGCTGGATCCGGAGGTACGGGCCGAGTGGACGGTCCGAGTCCCGGCCGCTTTCCTCGTCTCCTCGCTCACGCCCGCCTCGATGAGCATGCGTTTGTCGATGACGGGCAGTTGCTCGAAGTCGGACCAGGTGACGATGTCCCCCGGTTCGAACCCGACGGCCGCATACAGCTCCCGGTAGAACGGGATCGTCGCATAAGCCCCGTCGACGAGGGTGCGCAGCCGGTCGAGCTGCCAGGTCCTGACCTCGTCCGGGTCCAGGCGGGGACGTGCGCGCAGCCGGGAGTTCTCCAGCTCCCATTTACGTTTGATGCGTAATTGCTGTCTCGGGGTTTCCGGGACCAGCCGGTCACTCCTGCGGATGTACGGAGCGATTCTGCCGTCCGCTGCGATGTCGCTCTCGACATCACGTATGCCGGTGCCCGCTCCGGCCAGGTCCGAGAATGTGGGGTCCGGCATTGACGTCTCCCTCTTTCCGCGTGTTTTTGACAATGGCGATATGCCGTCCGATCCGCGCGAAGACACATATCCCGATACCGCATCCGCCGACGATGACACCGACCCACAGGCCATAGAATCCGAGGGGTGTCAGCCGGCTCAGGAGGATGCCGGTTCCGAGACCGATGATCCAGTAGCCCGCACCCACCACGACCGTGGGAGTCCTGGTGTCCGACAGGCCCACCAGATATCCCATCGACATGGTGATGAGCGTGTCGACGACGAGATAGGCGATCACGAGCGGGAGAAGCGTGTGCACCATGCTCTCCGCGTTAGGGTCGTGCAGCCCGAAGAGCACCCGGGTGATGAAGCCCGACGAGGCCAGCATGACCGCCGACAGGCCGGCGCAGTAGCCGAGCCCGATCGTCACCAGCGCGTTCCGCAGGTCCCGAAGGGCCCGCCAGTCGCCGTCCTCCCGGGCCCACGCGGCCACCGTCGTCGCCGCGCCGGAGAAACCGAGAGCGAAGACGACCACCAGGGTCTCCAGCCGCAGACCGATGGCGTGGGCGGCGGTCGCGTCGGCTCCGAAGCCGCCCACGAAGAACGCGAGGACGGGCAGGAACCCCTCTCCGAGCAGGATGCGTACGCCGATCCAGGAGCCCACGGCCAGCAGTTCGCCGAGCAGGGGAAGACGGGGGGCCAGTGACGCGTCTCTGAGCCCGAGTCCGCGGAGCCGGCCGGTCAGGAGCAGGACCGCGACGGCGAGGACGATGAAGGCCCGCACGAGCGTGCTCGCCAGCCCCGCTCCGAAGACCCCCAGGCCTGGAACCGGCCCGGCGCCGAACGTCAGGGCGTAGCCCAGGGCCAGGTTCAGGGGGACGGCCGCCAGCATCACCCAGGTCGCCGGCCTGGGCCGGCCGATGCCGGTCAGCAGGCACCGGGCGTCGACGTAGAGGAGGAACAGGGGCAGCCCGGCGGCGGCGCCCACGTTGTAGTCCTGGGCGATACCCGCTGTCCGCGGGCTCTGCCCGAGGAAGGCCAGGATATTCCCGGTGTTCAGCAGGACCGCCACACCCAGGATTCCCACGAGTACCGCGAGCCACGCGCCCTGCACGAACCAGGTGCGTACGGCGCCCGCGTCGGCCGCGCGATGACCGGCCGCCAGCCTGGGGGTGACCGCCGTCACGATTCCCAGACCGAAGAGCATGGTCGCGCTGAAAACACTCAGCGCGAGGGTCACTCCCGCCAGTTCGTCGGGCCCGAGTCTGCTCACCAGCGCGGCGTCGGTGAAGGAGATGGCGAGCTGTGCGACGAAGCCTATCGCCAGGGGAAGACCCAGGGGCAGAACCCTGCGCACCATTCCCCGTCCGGAATTCCGGACTACCGGTACCGGCTCCCTCACCGCCGCATCACCAACGGAGCCGGCTTTTTCAGTCGCGTACGGGCCGGGATCATCGACATGTTGCATCGACAGGAGCGAGTCAGCATGATGCGTTCCCCCCATTGAAATTTCAATTTCAATTCCGAGCGTAGATCACGGCGGCTTCCCCGGCCAAGACCCGCGGTGAACTTGGCCGGAAGTCCATGCCCTGGGACAGCAGATGAAAAAGGGAAACGGCAGCACTGCCGGTGTGCCGGGCCCGCCGGACCGCACCGCCGACGTGTCGGGCCCGGCCGGTCCGCGCCACCGGGACCGGGCACCGGCCGGCACCATGGGGTTCCCCAGCAGGGCACGGACCAGGGCGGAGGGGCCGGTCCGGCCCGCGGTGTCCGCGTGCCGGCCGGTCTCCCGCGTCCTGGGGCCCGCCCGCAGACCCACTCGGCCGGGGGCCGGGCACCACGTGCATCCGGCCGGAGTGGCCTGCGGCCGCCACCGCACTCAGTTCTGGACCGCGTCGACCGCATAGGGGCGCCGGGCACCGGCCTCAACCCCGGGGACCCTGCTGCCACACGGACGTCCTGGCCGGCCCGGCGCGCTGCCGCGCCGCCGTCCGGTGAGCCGCGCGGGTCCGCCCGCTTCGTCCCGCCCCACCTGGTCCGGCATGGCACCGCACGGCACGTCAGGCGTCGTAGCCGTAGTCCGTCCAGTTCTCCAGCACGTGCTCCTGCAGTTCGCGGGGGTACGACGTGCGGAAGGAGGCGGTGGTGCCGCGGAAGGAGTCCGGCAGCAGGCAGTCCGTGACCGACTTGCCGCCCCGGGCGGCGCGGACCTCCTCGGGGGTGAGGTAGGGGACCATCGGGATGCCGGGGGCCTGCGGGAAGGTGTGGTGGCCGGTGTCCGGGTGGCAGCGCGTGGCGAGCGCCCAGACGACCTGGCCGATGTCGGTGACGTCGATGTCGTCGTCGACGACGATCACCTTGGGCACCAGCCATCCGGCGTGCGAGGCGAACAGCACGTCGGCGATCGAACGGATCAACCCGGCCCGGTCCAGGCCCAGTTCGGCCCGCCGGGCGCGGTCGACGGAGACGGCGAGCCAGCAGGTGGCGGCCTCGTAGGGGCACCACGCCAGGGTGACCGGCAGCCCGGCGGCGCGGAGCACGTCCAGGGCGGCGGCCGCGATCATGGTGCCCCAGATCGTGTGGTTCTCCTCCGGCGGCACCCCGGCCGCGCAGACCGGCAGGATCGGGTCGTCGCGGTAGGTGACCGCCTCGACGTGGAAGACGGGCTGCTCCTTGCCGTCGGGGAAGGCGTACCCGTGGTACTCCCCCATCGGCCCCTCGGGGGCGGTCTCGTCGCTGCTGAGGTAACCCTCCAGGACGATTTCGGCGTTGGCGGGCACGTACAGTCCGTTCGTCTCGGTTCGGACCACCTCGACCGGGCTGCCGGTGAGCGCGCCGACGTAGCCGTCCTCGTCGACGTGCGCCGGGAGCGGCATCCCCGCGGCGGCGAGCGCCGCGGGCGGGGCGCCCAGGACCATCGCCCACGGCGTGTGCCGGCCCGTCTCGCGCCACGCCTCGCGGATCATGCCGACGTGTTGCTGCGCCATGGCGGGACCGACCAGGGTCCTGCGGTCGCGCAGCATGGTGCGGGCCACCGACCAGCTCGTCCACGAGCCGTCCGGGGTGCGCACCACGTGGAAACCGTAGGTGCCGAAGTACCGTCCGCCGTCCTCCTGGTGGAGCAGGGGTACGGGGAAGAGTTCCAGGTCGACGTCGTCACCGGTGCGGACGTTCTGCTTGCACGGGCCGGTGGCGACCTCGACCGGCGCGACGGGGTCCGCGTGCATGGCGGCGACGAGGTGTTCCACGATCCGGCGCGGCCCGGCGTCGCGGGGCAATCCGACGTGCGCGGCGAGCCGCGCGTGGGCGGCGCCCGACCGGGGGTCGCCCAGTCCGGCCGGGGCGCCCAGGACGCGGTGGCCGGGGGCGGTGCCGGTGAGGGAGGTGAACAAGGGGGCAGGTGCGCCGGTCTCGTACGCCCGACGGGTCACGGCGCCCACTTCGAGGTGCGGATCGACGGTCCTGCCGATCTCCACCGCATCGCCGTCGGCCAGCAGCCGTGCGACGAAGGCCCGGAAGTCGAGGGCGGGGTCGGGAGCGGGGTCGGGAGCAGGGTGCTGGGAGAGGCCGGGGGCGGGGGCGAGGTCACGGCTGGTGCGGGAGGCCGGGCCGGGGTCGGAGTGCGTGGTCATGGCGCGGGCGGGCTCCTGTTCGTCTGGGTGGGGGGCGGGGGCGGGGGCGGGGGCGGGGGCGGGGTTGGGGGCCGGTCGGGGGTGGGGTGTTGGGCCGGTCAAAGGGGGCCGCCGGTCAAGGGGGGCGTTGGGCCGGTCAAGGGGGGCCACCGGTCAGGATCGGGCGCCGGTCAGGGCTGCGGCGTCGGGGCGGTCCGTGGGCGGGGTGGGGCCGGTCAGGGGGTGCCGGCGGGTCGCTCGGCGCGGGCTGGGCGCATGCCGGTCCAGCGGCCGGGGGCAGGGGTCTCGACACCGAGCTGGTCGAGGACGCGTACCACCAGGTGGTCGACAAGGTCGTCGATGGTGCGCGGATGGTTGTAGAAGGCGGGCATCGGGGGAACGATGCGTACGCCCATCCGCGCGAGCGCGAGCATGTTCTCCAGGTGGATCTCGTTGAGCGGGGTCTCGCGCGGGACCAGGACGAGCGGTCGGCCTTCCTTGAGCACGACGTCCGCCGCACGGCCCACGAGCCCGTCGGCGTGCCCGGCGCGGATCCCCGCCAGGGTCTTCATGCTGCACGGCACGATCACCATGCCGTCGGTGCGGAAGGAACCGGACGACAGCGGCGAGCCCTGGTCCTCCGGGCGGTGGGTGACGTCGGCCAGTGCGCTCACCTCACGCACCGTGCGGCCCGTCTCCAGTTCGATGGTCGCACGCGCCCAGCGGCTGATCACCAGGTGGGTCTCGATCCCCGGATCGGCGGCGAGCCGTTCCAGCAGCCGCACCCCGAGCACGGCCCCGGTCGCCCCGGTCATCCCCACGATCAGCCGCATCGGCCGGTCCTCCTCCGCTCGGCGCACGGCCCGGTGGCCGGGTGCGCAGAATCAGTCGTCCGGGTGGGCCGCTGGCGGTCGGTGCCACGCCCGTTTCCCGGTCGTTCCACCGTCCACGCTAGGGATCTCCGCACGCTGCCCGGCGATAGACTCGGGCACGAGATGAGCAGAATCGGACAGGCTTCCGGCCCCGTCGCCTTCCCCTTCCCCACCACACCCGGCGGGCCGCCCGGCGTGGAGGTCACCGATCTGCCCGGGCTGCTGACCCGGATCGGGCGGCTCGGTGCGACGGCCGACGCGCCCGTGCGCCTGGAGTTCCATCTCGTGATGACCGTGCGTTCGGGGCTCTTGCGCTGCCTGGTGGACACCACCGACTGCACGGTGGCGCCCGGGAGCTGGCTGTGGATCCGGCCCGGCCAGTTCGTACGGTTCCCGGACGGGCTCCGGGGCGGTGCGGACGTACCGGACACGGCGGTGGTGCTGTTCCAGGCGAGCTTCCTCGACGCGGCCACCGTCACCGGGGCGCAACTGGACCGCAGGGCCTGGAGGTTGCCGATGTCCCCCGCGCCGCAGGCCGCGCAGCCCCTGGACCGGACGCTGGAGCTGCTGGAGGGCGAGTACCACCGGCTGCGTGACCTGCCGCTGGAGGTCCACGTCGCGGTCGTCCGGCATGTCCTGTCGGTCCTGGTGCTGCGCCTGGCGAACCTGCCGGGCGGGCAGCGCAGGCATGCCGGGGACGCGGCCTTCCGCCGCTTCCGTGACGCCGTCGAGCAGGACTTCGCCCGTCACCACCAGGTCGAGGTGTACGCGGCCCGGCTCGGCTACAGCGTGCGGTCGCTGACCCGCGCCACGAACGCCGCGGTCGGGCGCGGGGCCAAGGCGTTCATCGACGACCGGCTGGTCCTGGAGGCCAAACGGCTGCTGCTGCACACACAGCTCCCGGCGTCCGCGGTCGCGGACCGGCTCGGCTTCTCCAGCACGACGGTCTTCACCCGCTTCTTCCGCCACCGCACCTCGGAGACACCCCTCGGCTTCCGCAGGCGTGCGCGCACGGAGACGCAACGGCCCCCGGCACCGTGACCGCCGCGGCGGCCACGGACCTCACCCGCCGTGGCGCACCAGGTGACTACGGCCACGGTGACGGTCACGCGAGGTCGCGCGTCCGGCGGACCGGGCTCGCCAGCAGGACCGCCGGGCTGACCGTGCGGAGCACGGCCATGAGTGCGAGCAAGGCGCGGTTGGCCCACAGGGCGGCGGAACCCTCCGTCACCGAGGACCACTTGGTTTCGCAGGCGAGAGCGGGCAACGTTCATCGCTGGTTCTGGGCAGCTCGTTTTGGGCAGCGCACAACGATCAGATCGCTCGGGCCTATCCATGAGAGCCGGCAACACTGGCGCATGTCTGCCGTGTTGGGTGACCTGTTTCGACGTCGTCTGCGGGTGATCTTCGTTGATACGGTCCGAACATGCCGCGCCTGGTGGACGTCCCTGGGTACGTACGTTTCCTGACCGCTTCGGCTGTGTCTGCGTTCGGCTCTCGCATCTCGGGGCTGGCGTTGCAGATCCTGACCGCCGTGGCGCTGAGCGCATCCGCCACCGAGGTCGGCATCGTCAACGCCGCCCGCTGGGTTCCGTATCTGCTCTTCGGACTCATAGCCGGGGTCGTGGTGGACCGCTGGCGGCGCAAGCCGATGATGGTCGCCACGGACCTCGGACGGGCGGTCCTGCTCGGTGCGATACCCGTGCTGTATGCGCTGGATCGGCTCAGCATCCCCGCGCTGTGCGTGTTCGTCTTCGTGCTGGGAATGCTGTCGTTGCTGTTCGAGGCGGCGAACCAGTCGTATGTGCCCCAGCTGGTACCGAACGAGCTGCTCAACGCGGGGTACGCCCGTGTGCAACAGGCCGACGCGGTGGCCGGCTCGACCGGCCCGCTGATCGCCGGTGTCCTGATCAAAATCGTGGGAGCGCCGCTTGCCGTGCTGGTGGACGCCCTCACCTATCTGATATCCGGCCTGCTGCTCACCTCGGTGAAGGCACCCGACCCCGTCCCCGGTCGAGGCGCACGGCGCAGCGTGGGCAGCGAGCTGCGCGAGGGCGTGGCATGGGTCTACCGGCATCGCACGCTGGCGTCCATCGCCCTGACCTCGCACGCGATGCTCCTTTTCAACAGCATGGTGAGCACGGTCTTCGTGGTCTTCGCGCTGCAGAGCCTCAAGATCGGGGAATTCGGTCTGGGGGTCACCTATGCCTGCGCGAGTGCCGGCGCGGTACTCGGCGGTGCGCTTTCCGGGCGCGTGGCCAGAAGACTGGACGTCGGCGCCACTCTGATCGCCTTCCGCCTGCTCGCCGCCATCGGCTGGCTGCCTTTGGTCCTGGCCGAGCGCGGATCGTGGGCGCTCGCCTCCGTGTCGCTCGCTTTCTTCCTCGTGTCCCTGGCCATCGGCATCGAAAGCCCGGTGGAGATGAGCTACCGCCAGGCGGTGACACCCGAGGGGCTGCGCGGACGGATGAACGCGACGATCCGCTCGATGAACTGGGGAATGGTAGCGGTGGGGGCACCGCTGGGCGGAGTACTCGCCGACCAGGTCAGCTATCGCTTCGCCCTGTGCATCGGACTGTCCGGAGCAGTCATCCAGGCACTCGTGCTGACGGTTTCCCCCACCCGGAGGGCCCGTACCGCCGACCAACTCGATCCCTCGACAGATGATCCGACACGGCACGGCGCAGAAGCCACTGCCGGGGAGAGCAAGGACTGATCAGCTCGCGGTGGCATGCTCGGCCAGGGCGGCCCTGGTGCTGGAGAGCTTGACCCAGTCGCAGGTGGCCAGTGTGTGGAGGACGGCCGGATCGATGTGCGGGTCGGCCTCGGAACCGAAGCCCCGCAGGGCCTTCTCCCGCGGGAAGGCAGCGACCTTGATCCGCCGTCCGGAACGTCGGCGGACCCGGTCGTCGCACTCGGCCATCAGCAGCTCGGCGAGGAATCCGCAATACGACATCTGGTCTGGACACGTACGGCGGCTTCGGCCAGGTCGGGGAACTGTGCCCGGATGGTTGGCAACCGCAGCATGCGGCATGCCTGGCCGACGGCGGTGTCGGCGGCCTGTTCGGTCAGCCCGTGGTGGCGTTGGAACGTCACGGCGTCACTCTCCCTGGATGGCGGGGCGGCCGGCCGGCCACCTAGCTTTCAGCAACTGGTCGTAGGCCGCGACCGAGGGCGGCGGCCGGGTGTCGGGCGGCAGGTGGGCCAGCCGCCGCTGTGTCAGGAACATCGCCGTCTGCCGGTCCGACCGGGCCGGGACGGGTGGCTCGTCCACGTCGTCGGCTCGGCTGCCTGCGCGCCTCCAGCGCGACCGCGTCCGCCGTCGATGCGCCGGCCCGCAGGGCGGTGGCCCGTCCGGCGACCAGGTGCTCGTCAAGTGGAGTGGCGGCCCAGCAGCAGGATCTCGACCAGAGCCTGGGTGCGGTCGCGGTCCCCGTGGACCGTGCCCGTCGTAGACCACCAGCTCGGACGCGTGCAGCATGACCCGCACCGTCCGGCCGATCAGCCACACCGGCACCACAGCCGGTCGGCGGTGGCCGCGAGACCGGACGGCTGGGCGAATCATGCCTCCGAGTCGATTCGGCGCCGTTCGTCGACCCAACCCCATTGCTCGATCCCCCCGTGGAAATACCGCCCGGCTACACCATAGACGGACGAGACGTTGACGATGGTGTCGGTGCCCGCCGCGCGGTGGCCCAGCCGATACCCGATGGACAGCCGGTGATCAGCACCGAAATCGGAGCCGTCATCAAACTCTCCCGCCTTTTCTCGCACCCCACTGTGAGGTATGTTCCCGCGAGGGTTCTCGTGGTATCAATGAGGACACCGCAGGGCGGCATTCAGTGTTTCCAAAAAAGTATTCCGAAGGACTCGGGGAAGGATCCGCATGTATCACCGAATCGTTGCCGCGAAATTACGCAAAGCCTTTGCCCAGATTGACTCCGGGGACTGGCAGTCCATGGTGGACACGCTGGCCCCGAATTTCACTTATGTCTTCTACGGGGAACACGCACTGTCTGGCGAACGGCACACCCGCGAGGCGATGAGCCTGTGGTGGCAGCGGGTTTTCCGGCTCATCCCGGAGGCCCGTTTCGAGCCGCTGGAAATCATTATTTCCGGCGGTCCCTGGCTGACCAAGGTGGCCACCCGGGTGAAGATCGGCGGCCCGCTCCCGGACGGCACCCGCTACGACAACGTCATGACGCAGTTCCTCTATCTGAGGTGGGGTCGGATCACCGAGATTCACACCCTGGAGGACACCGTCGTCCTCCAGCGCGCCCTGGATGCCATCGCCGCCTCCGGAAACGCCGAGGCGCACGCCGCGCCCATCACGGACGCGGACGCGCGCGCCGTCCGGCGGGACTGACGCGCGGGCGTTCGCCCTCAAGGATCCAGGCGTCCCCCACGACCTTGAGGTCGGGGAAGGACGCGCGCTGGAGTCGCACTCACTCCTTGAAGCGCTCTACGCCCTCCTTGCCGTTGGGCGCGGTGCCGTGGCTGATGTGCTCGTCACCGGCGCCCTCGTAGATGACGTCGAGATTTCCCTTGCCGAGGAACTCCTTGTGATAGCGCTCCTTCCGTTTCCGAGCGCCCCGGGAAAACCCAAGTCCGTGAGCACGGGAAGCCCCGACATCACGCTTTTCGCGCGCCATACCCCGAGGGCCGGATGGCCCTCGAAGACGCAATTCCCCTACTCCTCGGAATACAGGGTGCCGTGGCCGACCACCAAGGGGTCGACGGTGACCGAGAGACCCGCACGCGGCGTGCTGGGCGTCGCCCAGAGGCCGTTGGAGGCACACGGCCGCACCTCGTGCGACCAGCGGCCGTCGGGGAGTTGCATCCAGGCTGCGGCCGGGACCACCGACGAGTGCCAGTGCAGCATCGGTGGCCCGAACTCCACGCGGTCGTCCGCGTGACGTCCGACCGCGGTGGGGCAGGCGAGCGCGTGTACCCCGGTTCGTAGACGTCCCGCGGGCTCGCGCCCGCGGCCCGTCGGGGCCGTCGTCCGGCCACCGGGGGGACACGTCGACGACTCAGGTGCGCCCCTCGCGGGTGCCGGCGCTCTCCCGCTCCCAGACAGTCGTGGGGTCGTCCAGGCACAGCAGCTCCAGACGTACGACGATCTCTTCAAGGCAGTCGGCGCGCAGCGCAGGGAAGTCCCCCGGTACGATCCACTCGGCGCCCTGGACCGCGCTCTCCAACAGCAGGACCCCGGCGCGTGCCACGCACATCGGATGGCCGGGGCGGTGGCGCGCTGGTGTGGACCGGCGCGCGCATGGTGCGCTGGGCTGCGCACGATGTAACGCACTCCCCCGCCCGGCGGACCGCACCCCGATGCGGCGATGTACGGCGTCGTCCGCGCCGCGCACCGCCCTTGCGGACGGTGACGGTGCATGGTGGCGGAGGGGAGGGTCTCCCCTCCGCCACCAGTGAAGATCCGCCTGGACCTCGGTCAGTCGATGCCTTCAACGATGCGGAAGTCGCGCTCGACGCCGTCGGAGAGGGCGGCCAGCGCCTCCTGGTAGGCCGCACTCTCGTGCGCCGCGACGGCCTGCTCGAAGCTGTCGAACTCGATCAGGACGGTGCGCTCGGCGATTCCGGCGTCATGCGCCACGACCCGGCCGCCACGGACGAGGGCCCGGCCGCCCCCGGCCGCGACGGCCGGACCGGCCAGCTCGTTGTAGGCAGCCAGTTTCTCGGGGTCTGAAATGGTGCGGTAGGCGCTGACCCAGTAGCCCTTGGGCATGGAACCTCCAGTGTGGGAACGAGTGCATCCGACTTACGGGTTGGTCTCGGACGAGCGTCGGCGGGCGAGAGCGAGGCTTGTCAGCGTCGTGATCGCCATGGCGCCGATACCGACGAGCGCCGCGGTGGTGTAGGCGCTGTCGTCGGGGAAGAGGTGGCCGGGGCCGGTGCCCGCGGCGAGGATCAGGCCGCCGAAGGCGCTGCCCAGGGAGTACCCGACGCTGCGGACGACGTAGTTGAAGCTCATGGCGCTCGACGTCTCGCTCTGGGGGGTGACGGCCAGGATGACGCCGGGCATCGCGGCCGAGAAGCCGCCGACGCCGAAGCCGAGCACGCCCATCGCCGCGAACAGTTCGGCCAGGTCCGACCGGGCCGCCGCGAACAGGGCGAACCCGCCGCCGACCACGACGGCGCTGCCGGCCAGGAGCAGGGGGCCGGCGATCCGCGTCCGGGCCCGCGGCGTGAGCTTGCCTGCGACGAACCCCAGCACCGAGAACGGGATGAGGACCAGCCCGGCGACGAAGGTCGTCAGCCCGAAGCCGTAGCCGGCGCCGTGCGGCGTCTGCGCGTACCGGGTGACGAGCGTGAGCAGGAGGTACATGCCGATCCCGCCGACGAACATGGCGAGGTTCGCCCCGGCGACCGCCGGGTGCCGCACCGCCCGCACGTCGACCAGGGGCGTCGTGCTGCGCAGCTCGATCGCGGCCCAGACGCAGAGCAGCACCACCGCGACGACGGCGAGGCCCGCCGCCACGGCGAGGTACCGGCTCCACAGATTCCGTTCGCCGGCGAGGAACAGCACCAGGAGCAGCGCAGCGGCCAGGACGACCGTGCCTGCCACGTCCACGTGGGCGGAGCGGCCTTCGGGGGCTTCGGGCATGGAGCGCAACGCGGTCAGGAGGGCGGCGGCGGTGACGACCAGGCCGAGGCCGTAGGCGGCCCGTACCCCGCCGAGCTCGGCGAGCAGTGCGGCCAGCGGATAGCCGACGCCGGCCCCGATGACCGAGACCACCGAGATCAGGGCGATCACGGTCGCGCTGCGCTCCTCGGGGAGGTGGTCCCGGGCCACGCCCATCATCAGCGCCGTCAGCCCGAGCCCGACGCCCTGGGCCGCCCTGCCGGCCAGCAGCCACACGAACGGCAGCGGCAGCACGGTGAGCGCGCTGCCGGCGACGACGACCGCCAGCGTGGCGAGGATCGTGGCCCGCCGGTGCGGGCCGGCTCCGAGCCGGCCCAGGACCGGCGTGGCGACGGCGCCGCTGAGCAGCGCGACGGTCAGCGTCCACTGCGCGCTGCCGAGCGAGACGTGGAACGAGGTCGCCACGCTGGTGATGAGCGGCGTCCCGAGGCTGGCGACCGCCGCCACGACCAGAGCGATGAACACCAGGGCGGGGACCAGCAGCCGCGCCTCGGAACGCGCCACCGGTAACGCCTCCACCGCGGCCCCGCCGGCCGGCTGCCCGGTCACTGCCTCGGCCCTTCGCGATCCTGGCTTTCGAGCTCTGCCAGATGCTGCAGCGCCGGAAGGGCCGCCACCAGCGCCTCGACCTCGTCGCCGGTGAGCTGGCCGATCAACCGCTCGAACGCCTGGACGCCCGCCTGGCGCCGCGTCCGGACATAGGAGGCGCCGGCCTCGGTCAGGCACACCAGCGTGACCCGCCTGTCGGCCGCGTCGCCCCGCCGCTCGACCAGGCCGGACTCCTCCATCACCCGGACCAGGGCGGTCATCGCGGGCTGGGTGACGCCCTCGACCGCAGCCAGATCGGTGATGCGCCGCGGGCCGGTCCGGTCCAGGGTGGCCAGGGTGGCGGCGGACGTCAGGCTCATGTCCCGGGGCAGGCGTCTCGCGGCCCTCGTGGCCAGGCCGTAGAGGGCTGCCCCGATGGCGGCGGACGCGCCAGGAGCGGTGTCTTGACGACTCATGCCCGAAGCATAGCCTTTTTATATTCATAGTCTATGGAAATGGTCGACTGACGCTGGCCCTACGGGCTGTGCTCGGGGTCCGAGGGCAGCATTCCGGGACCGGGCTGCTGGTGCCGCTGCTCGTGTTCCTGGCGGCGCCGGTCGACCGGCCCGGCCGGGTCATGTGCCCGGCGGGGCGGGGCGTAGGGCGAGGAGGGCGATGTCGTCGGTGCTGCCGGCGCCGAGGCCGAGGATCAGTTCGTCGCAGAAGACGTCGAGGGGGGCCTGGGCGAGGGCGGCGGTGTGCCGGCGCAGGCGGGCCATGGCGTCGCTGAGGGATTCCCCTGGGCGTTCGATCAGGCCGTCGGTGAACATGAGCAGGGTGGAGTGGGCCGGCAGTGGATCGCGGGCGGTGGGTCGGGGAAGGGTGCTGTCCACGCCGATGAGGAGACCGGAGGCGGCGTCCAGGTAGTGGGTGTCGCCGTTGGAGCAGGTCAGCAGCGGGGGGAGGTGTCCGGCGGAGGAGTGGTGCACTTCCCATGGGCCGTTGCGGGGGCCTTTGACGACGGCGTAAGCGCAGGTCGCGGTGGAGTGCGGGTAAAGGGTGAGGGTCGCGAGGTCGAGGCGGCGGAGCACCTCCGAGGGGCGGTCCTGGCAGTCGACGGCGATGCCGCGGAGCATGTTGCGCAGTTGGCTCATCGTGACGGCGGCGTTCAGATCATGCCCGGACACGTCTCCGATGACCAGTGCCGTGTCGCCGTCGGGCAGGGTGAAGGCGTCGAACCAGTCGCCGCCGACCTGGGCGGTGGTACTGGACGGGGCGTAGCGGGCGGTGATCTCCATGGACGGGATGTGCGGGAGGCGGGGCAGCAGGGAGCGCTGAAGGCGCTCGGCCGCGGTACGGGTGTGCTGGTGCAGACGGGCGTTGTCGACACTCAGCGAGATGCCTTTCACGAGGTCGGCGACGAGAAGCGCGTCCTGTTCGGTGAAGGGGTCGTCGTGGCGGGTGCGTACGACGATCAGGGCGCCCAGCACCTCGCGGCGGGCCCGCAGCGGGGCCATGATCGTGCTGGTGGCGTCCAGCTGCTCGAACAACTCAAGCTGCCGGGCGTCCAGGGCGCTTTCCGCCTGGTCCGGTGACGGGATATCGGTGATCAGCAGGGGGCCCGCGCCGTGCAGCACCCGGGCCAGAGGTCCTTGCGCGTTCTCGGCCACCGGGGGCAGCCTGCCGAGGTCCACCCCCACGCTCAGTGCCCGGGGATCACGGTGGACGACGCAGACCCGTTCGGCATTCCCATGCTCGTCGAGCAGGTCGACCACGCACCAGTCGGCCATCTGCTGGGTGAGGACGTGGCACACCCGGCGCAGTCCCTCGCGCAAGTCGAGTGTGCTCGACAGCGCACTGGTGGTGTCGGCCAGCAAGCTCAACCGCTCCCACGCCCGTGTCGCCTCCGCGCCGCCGGCCCGCGGTGCCGCCGCCGCACCGGTGTGTAGCCGCACCGAAGAACCGGGGTCGGGACGCGATACCGGCCGGTCCTCCCCGGGAGCCGTCGCCCTGGGCATGAACTGGCCCACCCGTACCGTGCGGCCGTCCACCGCCTCCTGGCTCTGGACGTGCAGGCGCACAGGGACCAGGCTGCCGTCGTGGTGCAGCGCCGGCAGCGGGATGGACCGGCCCATGATGCGGGAGCGGCCGGTCAACCGGAGCGCGGTGAATCCCGCCCGATGACGCTCGCGCAGGTGTTCGGGAATCAGCACCGTCAAGGGCCGGCCGATCAGCTCGTCGGTCTGCCATCCCAGCAGGTCGGCCAGCGCGGCGTTGGCCGCGATGATCCGGCCGTCGTCGTCGGCCGCGACCGTCGGGACACCACTGTCCTCCACGTCACCGGCGTCCCACGGGGTGAATTCGACGGAGGTCGCGTCCGGCACTCCGGGCTGCAGCGTCCACGCGGTGGGCGGACCTCCGGAGAGTTGAGTGACCAGTTGGTCGAGCACCCACTGGTAGTTGCTCCGCACGTTCGGCGGAGCCGGGAGGGTGAGCAGGGCGCCCAGCTGCGCCGCCGCGTCGCCGTGTTCGCACACGTGCCGTAAGGCGTCCACGGCCGGCGCGGCGTCCAGGGGAAACGCGATCTCCAGGGTCACCGTGGTGCCGCCGACGACCGTCTCCGCCAGCGCGGATGTCATGCACGCATTGATCACGTTGGCCACATCGCCGGCGGCCAGCAGCTCGGGGCCCGACACCCCGGTGCGCTCCTCGACGCAGGTGGTCAACATCAGCTCACGCAGCATCTCGTCAGCGTGCTGCTGCGCCGCGCGGAACACGATGTAGGGCAGGTCGATCAGTGTCACGGTCGCGGTTCGCCCGTACAGCGGCACGGACTCCCATCCGGATGTCGGCGGCGCCGGGGCCTTGGGCCACAGCTCGAACCAGGCCGTCTTACGGCCCTCCCCGACGTGGGCTCCATGACTGGAAGCCAGCTCCTCGACCATGGCGAGGCCCCGTCCGGCACCGGCATACGGTCTGGGTTCCCGCGGCACGAACGGGCGGTCCGGCCGGCTGTCGCCGATGCGCACCCGCACGCGTCCCTCGTGGGACCAGACCCGGACCTCCACCTCGGTACGCGCGTGCAGCACCGCGTTGGTCACCAGCTCGCTGGCCAGCAGCTCGGCGGTGTCCACCACCTCTGGCGCGACACCACGCAACACCGAGCGCACGAACCGCCGGGCCAGCGGCACACTGCGCGTCTCCGGAGGAAAACGCCGGAAAAGAACTCCGGGTGGACTAGATGTATTGCCCTGTGAGGTTGGGGACGCGGCTGGCGGGTGGTTGGCCCTTGAGCGCGGTGTGTCCGCGGTGGTGATTGTAGGTGTGCAGCCACTGC
>NZ_JBVHSO010000019.1:0-137885 GCF_055566335.1 Streptomyces sp. NPDC027672
GGTCCGGGAGTAACGGCTCGATCCGCGCCCACTGCGCGTCAGTCAACGGCACACCCGGACCAACGACCGACTGATCCAAACGAGACTGCCTAGGCCGCTGTCTTCTGCCGTGCCATCTCTCGGGCACGTTCGTTCAGTTCCCGCACCTTTACGTTCTTGAGGTAGGGCCGGATGCGTCGCCGCATGATGTCGAAGTGTTCGTCAGCCCGTGAAGAGCTGAGCGTGGCGTAGTCGTCAAGGAGCGCATGCCAGGTCTCACAGGCGGCTTCGATGTGCCCTACCTCGAACTGTCGCTGTGCGAGGAGCCCGTTGGCGTGCGCGTTGCCCTGCTTCTCCATCTGCGGGCGAACCCGGTTCGATGCCTTCATGGCGGTGATCGAGCCGGGCACGTCGCCGAGGGCGTACAGGACGGCGGACTGGTGGAAGAAGTAGGCGGCCTGGTCATAGCCGCCGATGGCGTCTCGCCGGGTGTCCGCCTTCGACAGGGCGTCCTCGGTCTCGCGGAGTCGTCGGAAGGCTTGCCGCCGGTCGCCGACCAGCGCGGCCCCGTGGGCTTGTTGCCCGCGCAGGAACGCCACCAGGCGGGGGCCGGCGGAGGGCGCTGCCTCGGCGGCGGAGTCCGCCAGTTCGAGGGCTTTGTTCGCGTGCTGAAGATTCGCGGCCTGAAGGGCCATACCGCGAAGGGTCCGGCAGTACGTCACTTGATCGTTCGCCGCTTTGGCCAGACCGAGGGCCTGCCGGTAGTACCTCTGCCCGAGACCGTGGGCGCGCTCGTACATCGCCATCCATCCGGTGAGGTACACCAGATCGGAGGCGGCGGCCTTCATGTCGTTCTTCACGCTGTCCGTGCCGTCCGCCCGAAGGTAGGACGCGACAGAGTTCACGATGAACGCGGCGGCCATCGGGCGCGCGTGCGCGCCCCCGTGCTCGTCGAGCATGTCGGCGATCTTCTCCGTCATGCTGCGGACCACGGCGACTTCGCCGGGGCCGATCCGAACGGTTCGCCCGGCGGCCTGGTGCTCCAGGCGGTCCAGGGTCTCGTCGGCTTCGTCAAAGCCCGGCACTGCCAGCGTGGCGGAGTACAGCGCGGTCGTGAGAACCGTTCGGCGAGATGGGTCCATGTCAGCCCTTCCGGTGTGAACCAGACCCTCAATGGTGTTCAGGTCATGCTCGCCGGCCGCTACGTCCAATTCAGTCATGCCGGGTGCAGCGCCAAAACCCGCTTCGTCATGAGTGATCGGGCGCCCGATGCGTCTGGCCAGGGCTTCGACGATCACCGGCCGAACATTTCTTCGTGGCTTGACCCCGTTGAGCCAGTGACATGCCCGGCGCAGGCGCACCCCGGGTTGGACCGTGTTCGCTCTCGCGGTCTGTGCCCTGCTGGGGTGGGCGCTTACGGCTGTCACGACGGAGGGACTCCGGTGACCTTCCGGTGTTCTGCCACGGCCGAGCCGGACGATGCCGTCCGGGCCATCGCGGAGCTGATCAGATCCCCTTTCCCTGACCCGGACTGGTCGCCGGAAGCGCCGTCCCGGTGCATGGTCGAGGACGTACCTCACGACTTCCACGCGGCATGGCTGCGTACGGGTTCCTCGGTCCACTCGGATCTGTTCCTGTGCTGGCGAGACGGGTCACCTGAGCAGTGGATCGCCGACTTCGTGTGCTGCATGAACCGGCGCACCGAGCTGGGCACCGGATGCACGATCTTCAAGTACCACCCGGGCAAGTGCGAGTGGGCGTATGTCGACCCCGAGCGAGTGGCCGTACAAGCGCAGGCCGACCAGCTAGCTCAAATGCTGAACCTTCCACACGTCCGGGCGGATCGGGACGCCCCGCCCCACGAACAACCGGAGGAACCTTGAAGAACTCCCCCGCCGCAATCGGCCTGGGCTTGGCGGGCCTCTTTCTCGGATTCGCGCACCTGAAAAAGGCGGAGCGGCACCACCGCGAGATGAAGCACTTGGAGTTCATCCGCCTGCACGCGGAACTGCTCCGCGACACGGGCAAGGACACCGAGCTGCACGAGACCCTGGTTCCGGGTCTGGACGCGGACGACGCCGCGCGCGTGCTGCACGCCAACAGGTGCGTCACTCTCTGGTCGAGCATGGTGCGCCTGCGCTTCCTGCCGGCCGACTCGGTCGCCCAGATGCTCGAAGACTTCATGGTGGTCGAGTCCAACCGGAAGTTCTGGGCCCTCGCCAGGGCTCACCGCGCGGCCACTGCGCGGGACGCCCACGACACCGAGTTCAACGCCCTCGCGAACGCGGCGTACGACGCAGCCGTCCAGGAGGCCAACCAGACCCCGGTCCCGGCCCCGTGAACCCCCGTCCCGGCCTGCGCACCCCTTCCCGGGCCGGGACGGGCCCGACCCCGAACACGAAGCTGAAACGCGAGCGGTACTACGCGCTCGGCTTCACTGCGGTGGGAGTCGACTACGACGTCCCGACGCTGAACCTCTCAGTGTCATGGGCCGGGAACGGGCCGTCGCATGCCCCGTAGACACCCGAGAGCCCCGGGCCGTCTGCTTGGCCGGGGCTCTCGGGCGTGGACTCTTCAGTGATCCGAGGCAGGAGACTGATCGGCTCTTGGGCGGCTCACTCGTTCGGTCTGTGTCACCTGGTCGGGTTGGCGAGGAAGGCCAGGAGGTCCTGACGGGTGACGATGCCTGCCGGCTTGCCGTCCACCAGGACTACCGCGGCGTCTCGGCCTTCGAGGGCCGTCATGAGCCGTTCCACCGGTTCGCCGGAGCCGACGACCGGAAGAGGATCGGACATGTACTTCTCCAGCGGAGCGTCGGACGGGGCGCGGTCGGCCACCAGGGCGTGCAGCAGTTCCCGCTCCTCCACCGCGCCGATGACCTCGCCCGCCATCACGTCGGGGTGACCCGCTCCAGGGGCCACCACCGGCATCTGCGACACCCCGAACTCCCGCAGCACGCTGATCGCCTCCGCCACGGTCTCGGAGGGATGCACGTGCACGAAGCTGGGGATGCCACCCTCCGTCTCCGCCTTGTGCGCCAGCACCTCGCCGACCGTCTGGCCGGTCGAGGGCTGCTCGCTGAACCCGTGCTGGCTGATCCACTCGTCGTTGAAGATCTTGCTCAGGTAGCCGCGGCCGCTGTCGGGCAGAAGCACCACCACGACGTCGTCCGGGCCGAGCCGCTCGGCGACCTTCAGCGCCGCCACGACGGCCATGCCGCAGGAGCCGCCCACGAGCAGGCCCTCCTCCTTGGCCAGCCGGCGGGTCATCTGGAAGGAGTCCTTGTCGGAGACGGCGACGATCTCGTCGGCGACCTCGCGGTCGTAGGCGGTCGGCCAGAAGTCCTCGCCGACGCCCTCGACCAGATACGGCCGCCCGGAGCCGCCGGAGTACACCGAGCCCTCCGGGTCGGCGCCGACGACCTTGACCGCGCCCTGGCTGGCCTCCTTCAGGTAGCGGCCGGTGCCGGAGATGGTGCCGCCGGTGCCGACGCCCGCCACGAAGTGGGTGATCTTCCCCTCGGTCTGCTCCCACAGCTCGGGGCCGGTCGAGTGATAGTGCGAGAGCGGGTTGTTGGGGTTGGAGTACTGGTCGGGCTTCCAGGCGCCCGGGGTCTCACGGACGAGCCGGTCGGAGACGTTGTAGTAGGAGTCCGGGTGCTCCGGCGCCACGGCGGTCGGGCAGACGACGACCTCGGCGCCGTACGCGCGCAGCACGTTGATCTTGTCGGTGCTCACCTTGTCGGGGCACACGAAGATGCACTTGTAGCCCTTCTGCTGGGCCACGATGGCCAGTCCCACACCGGTGTTGCCACTGGTCGGCTCGACGATCGTGCCGCCCGGCCGCAGCTCCCCGCTCTGCTCGGCGGCCTCGATCATGCGCAGGGCGATGCGGTCCTTCACGGAGCCGCCCGGGTTGAAGTACTCCACCTTCGCCAGGACGGTCGCCTGGATCCCCTTGGTCACGTTGTTGAGCCGCACCAGCGGGGTGTTGCCGACGAGGCTGATCATCGAGTCGTGGTATCGCACCGTTGTCTCCGGTCGCTGCATGAAAAGACGTATTCGTAGTGGTGCCGCCAGCCTAAGGCCAGCCGCACGGCGGGCGCGGTCCGTTCACTCGCCGTCGAGATTGACGCACGGTCCGTACGGGGCAAGGAGTGGGTGTACGGCTATGAGGAGGTGGCGGCGGCGCATGACGAGCATGTCGAGGGCACGGGTGGCCCGGCGGATCGCGGCCGGAGCGGCGTACGGCGGTGGCGGGGCGGGACTGGTCGGCGCGGCCGTCGTCGGTCTGGTGCTGGCGGAGATGCGGCTGGCGCGGCGCCAGGTGGGCAACGGGACCGGCGGCCGGGTGCCGGTGGCCGACGGCGGGTACGGCCGCGCGTACGACGTGCCCGGTGAGCCGCCCCTGCGCCTGACCATGCTCGGCGACTCCACGGCGGCGGGGCAGGGCGTGCACCGGGCGGGCCAGACCCCGGGCGCGCTGCTGGCCTCCGGTCTGGCGGCGGTGGCGGAGCGGCCGGTGGAGCTGCGGACCGTGGCGGTGCCCGGCGCCCGGTCCGACGACCTGGACCGGCAGGTCTCCGTGGTGCTGTCGTCGCCCTCGCCCGTCCCGGACGTCTGCGTGGTGATGATCGGCGCCAACGACGTGACCCAGCGGATGCCGCCGACCCGTTCGGTACGGCACCTGTCGGCGGCGGTCCGGCGGCTGCGCACGGCCGGCGCCGAGGTGGTGGTCGGCACCTGTCCCGACCTCGGCACGATCGAGCCGGTGCAGCAGCCGCTGCGCTGGCTGGCCCGGCGGGCGTCCCGGCAGCTCGCCGCGGCGCAGACGATCGGGGTGGTCGAGCAGGGCGGGCGCACGGTGTCGCTGGGCGATCTGCTCGGCCCCGAGTTCGCGGCGAACCCGCGCGAGCTGTTCGGACCGGACCAGTACCACCCGTCGGCGGAGGGGTACGCGACTGCGGCGATGGCCGTCCTGCCCACGGTGTGCGCGGCGCTGGGCCTGTGGCCGGCGGAGGAGGAACGGCCGGACGTGTCGCGCCGAGAGGGCTTCCTGCCGGTCGCCCGGGCCGCGGCCGAGGCGGCCTCGGAGGCCGGTACGGAGGTCACCGCGGCCATGCCCGCCGGTCCGCGCGGCCCCTGGGCCCTGCTGAAGCGCAGGCGGCGGCGCCGGGTCCCGGAGGCCGAGCCGGCGGCACCGACCGTGTGACGGCGTGTGAAACCCGGGCGGCCGGAGACCCGGTCGGCCCGGGAGACCCCCGGAGGCCGCCCCGGGACCCGGGAGGCAGCCCGGAACCCCGGAGGCCATCCGGGACCCCGGAGGTCGCCCGGGACCCCGGAAAAAGCAAGCGCTTAGAAAACTGCGGCCAGTGTCACACCCCGACACCGATGACCGCTCGGGTACGGACGGGTAACTTCCCAGACGGCCCTGCCCGACATCCTTCCCCTGGAGCCGTGATGCCCGAAGCCGTCATCGTCTCGACCGCCCGCTCTCCCATCGGCCGCGCGAACAAGGGCTCCCTGAAGGACCTGCGCCCCGACGACCTGACCGCCACGATCATCCAGGCCGCGCTCGCCAAGGTCCCCGAGCTGGACCCCGCGGACATCGACGACCTGATGCTCGGCTGTGGTCTGCCCGGCGGCGAGCAGGGCCACAACCTCGGCCGGGTCGTCGCCGTGCAGATGGGCATGGACCACCTGCCGGGCTGCACGGTCACCCGGTACTGCTCCTCGTCCCTGCAGACCTCCCGCATGGCGCTGCACGCCATCAAGGCCGGCGAGGGCGACGTCTTCATCTCGGCCGGCGTCGAGATGGTCTCCCGCTACGTCAAGGGCAGCTCCGACGGCCTGCCGGACACGCACAACCCGCTGTTCGCCGAGGCCGAGGCCCGCACCGAGGCCGTCGCCCACCAGGAGGGCACGACCTGGCACGACCCGCGCGAGGACGGCCTGCTGCCCGACCCGTACATCGCGATGGGCCAGACCGCCGAGAACCTCGCCCGCTGGAAGGGCGTCACCCGCGAGGAGATGGACGAGTTCGGCGTCCGCTCGCAGAACCTCGCCGAGCAGGCCATCAAGAACGGCTTCTGGGAGCGCGAGATCACCCCGGTGACGCTGCCCGACGGCACGGTGGTCGCCAAGGACGACGGCCCGCGCCCCGGCGTCACCCTGGAGGGCGTCCAGGGCCTGAAGCCGGTCTTCCGTCCGGACGGGCTCGTCACCGCCGGCAACTGCTGCCCGCTGAACGACGGTGCCGCCGCGCTCGTCATCATGTCCGACACCAAGGCCCGCGAGCTGGGCCTGACCCCGCTCGCCCGGATCGTCTCCACCGGCGTCTCCGGCCTCTCGCCCGAGATCATGGGCCTCGGCCCGGTGGAGGCCAGCAAGCAGGCCCTCCGCCGCGCCGGTCTGGGCATCGGCGACATCGACCTGGTCGAGATCAACGAGGCGTTCGCCGCCCAGGTGATCCCCTCCTACCGCGAGCTGGGCATCGACCTGGACAAGCTGAACGTCAACGGCGGCGCCATCGCCGTCGGCCACCCCTTCGGCATGACGGGCGCCCGCATCACCGGCACCCTCATCAACTCCCTCCAGTGGCACGACAAGCAGTTCGGCCTGGAGACGATGTGCGTCGGCGGCGGCCAGGGCATGGCGATGGTCATCGAGCGCCTCAGCTGACCCACCGTCCGTAGCGGACCGCGCACGCTTCGTCGTGGCAGTGCCCAGAACCGGGGAAACACCACGGTTCTGGGCCTTTCCGTGACCCAATCTCCCCCAGGATGTGACCTATCTCGCTCGCCGTGCACATCGGTGCAGGTCAGCGCGGACCGGCCCGGCGTACGACGATGCCATGCGTCGCAAGTCATGCCCGATTCGTGACGTTACGCACTGACAGTTGGTTAGTCCACCCTTCAAGCTGATGTAGGAAGTCGGGGGGTCGACCTTGAACCGGGAGTACGTCAGTGAGCGCCATGCCGATCGCCCTGCTGCTCACCACGGCAGCCACCGGCGCCGTGGGCGTCGCCGTCCTGCGCACCGTGCTGAAGCTGCGCCGCCAGCTCGGCGCGTTGCAGCGGCAGCTGGCCGACGACCAGGCGGCCACCGCGCGGGCCCTGCTGCCGCACGCCCGGCCCGCGGTCGACGCCGACCGGATACGCGCGGCCGTGGCCGAGGCGCTCGCCGAGGAGCGGGAGCGCGAACTGGCCGAGGCGCGCGCCTTCTGGGCGGCGCAGGAGGCCCGTGACGCGGCCGACGCGCCGTCGCTGTTCGGACTGCCCGAGGCCGATCTGTTCCTGCCCCGGCAGGCGGACTTCGCGGGTCTGGAGCCGCTGGAGCCGGTGGCCGAGCCGTCCGGCGACGGCGACGAGTTCTCCGGGGGCGTCCCGTCCGCAGGAGAGTCCCCGGAGCTGGCCGCCGCCCGCCGCCGGCACCCCTCGCACCCCGAGTTCGTCCCGGCGCAGCCGGCGGCCGTGAACGACCACGAGGGCACGGCGGCCACGCTGGAGCAGCTCGCCGAGGGGCAGGTCCGGCTCTCCGACGTCCGCCCCGGCCCGCTGGGCACGCTCGACGTGTACGTCTTCGCCGACGGCACCACCCTGTGCATGACCCCGGGCCACCGCGAGCCGGCCGAACGCCTGGCCGTGGCCCTGGAGGCGGGCGAGACCCCCTATCTGCTGGGCGGTTCGGGCGTCTCCGGCGCGTACACCCTGACGTTCGCGTGCGGCGAGGACATGGTCTACGTCCTGGCCGACCGGGTCATCGCGTCCCTGTGACGCCCCTCCTGTAGCCGGCGCCTCGGGGCCCTCACACCCCGGCCCGCTGCCGCGCCTCCTCCACCAGCCGCACGGCCTCGGCGACCTCCTCGTCGCTCTCCAGCAGCACGGCCAGGTCGTGCGCGGCCACGAGGATCTGGTCCGCCGCGGCGAACATGCCGGCGTCCGGCATCTCCCGCGGCGTGCGTCCGGGCTCCTCCCTCAACTGCGCGCGCCGGGACAGTTCCCGGGCCACGTCCAGCGCCTGGGCTGCGGCCCCGCGCTGGAGCCGGCTCTGCGGCGCGGCCCGCAACCGGTCGGCGAAGTGATCCACTGCTTGGGTCAGGGGCGTCGTATCAACCACCCGGCGAGGGTAGCGCGCGCACTGTTGCCAAGACGCGCACGCTCAGGCACGGTGACGTGAAGGACCGGCTTACATCCCCTTTGTGTACGGAGGCGCCGATGTCCCACGTCTTGTCCGAGGAGACCCACCGCAACCTGCTCGCCCGCATCCCGCGCTGCACCGGTCGTGAGGTCACCGACTGGCTGCGCGCCGTCGAAGAAGGCCCGGCCCTGTTCCGTTTCGAGGAGAAGGTCAGCTGGCTCCGGCACGAGTACCACCTGGCGTACGGCCACGCCAAGGCGATCGTGCACGAGTACGACCTGAGGAGGGCGGCGCGCAGGCTGCTCTGAACGGCACAGGGCCCCGGGCGGATCGCCCGGGGCCCTGCCGCGACGTGCGCCGGGGCGCTAGTCGTTGCTGCTGAAGATCGCCACCAGCCGCAGCATCTCCACGTAGATCCACACCAGGGTCATGGTGAGGCCGAACGCGGCGAGCCAGGACTCGTTGCGCGGCGCGCCGTAGGCGATGCCGTCCTCGATCTGCTTGAAGTCCAGGGTCAGGAAGAACGCGCCGAGCACGATCGCGAGGATGCCGACGATCGCGCCGAGCGGGCCGAAGCTGCGCAGACCGCCGTTCTCGGCGACGCCGAAGGCCACCAGCAGCAGGTTGACCGCCATGACCACCATGAAGGCGACCGCGATGGAGATGCCGATGCGGGCGTAGCGTGCGGTGACGCGGATCCAGCCGGCCTTGTAGACCAGCAGGGTCGCGGCCGAGACCGCCATGGTGCCGAGCACCGCCTGGAACGGGGCGCCGCTCCAGCGGCTGTTGAACATCTCGCTGAACACGCCCAGGAAGACGCCCTCGAAGGCGGCGTACCCGAGGATCAGCGCGGGCGACGGGGTGCGCTTGAAGCTCTGCACCATCGCCAGCACGAACGCGACCAGCGCGGAGCCGATCGCCAGGCCGTAACTGGTGCCGGAGACCGGCAGCAGCGCCCAGGCGAGGACGGCGCCGACGGCGACCGTGCCGAGCGTGAGGGCCGAGCGGACGACGACGTCGTCCATGGTCATCCGGTCGGCGGTGGCCGGGGCCTGGGTGCCGTGCCGGGCGTCCGGCTGCGCGTACGGGTTCTGCGCGTAGGGATTCTGCGCGTACGGGTTCTGCGCGTACGGGTTCTGCGCGTACGGGTTCTGCGCGTACGGGTTCTGCGCGTGCGGGTCAGCCTGTGCGTACCCGGCCTGCGGTGCGGTGTTGAAGCCGGCGTAGCCGTTGTCTCGGCTGAAGCCCCGTCGCGAGAAGACCGGGTTGCTGCTCCTCATCTCACTCCTCCATGACTGCCGAATGCAGCCTTGGCTCAAGAGTAATGTATTGGCAAAAGATCCACATGCTACCTGAGGAGGATCTTTCCCCTGCCGTGCCGCACCACACGCTACGCGGGCGGGCGGTTCGCGGCCATGGACGCGCGGCTAACCGAGCGGAAACCCCGTGTACGCCTCGGCCAGCTCGGTCTCGGCCGCGCGGGAGGAGGCGATCCGCTCCAGCCGGGCCTGCTGGAGCCGGGCGTCGAAGGCGTCGGCGTCCGGGGCGGTGTGCAGCAGGGTCGTCATGTCGTAGGAGAACCGTTCGGCCTGCCAGACCCGGCGCAGACAGGTCGCGGAGTAGGCGTCGAGGAGTTCCGGGGAGCCGGTCTCCTGCTCGTGGGCGAGGGCCCGGGCGAGGGTGACGACGTCGCCGACGGCCAGGTTCAGTCCCTTGGCGCCGGTCGGCGGCACGATGTGGGCGGCGTCGCCGGCCAGGAAGAGCCGGCCGTGCCGCATCGGTTCGTGCACGAAGGAGCGCATCGGCGTGACCGACTTCTGGGTGACGGGCCCGCGCTCCAGCCGCCAGTCGTCGTCCGTCTCCAGCCGCCGCTCCAGCTCGTCCCAGATCTCCTCGTCGCTCCACTGGCCGGCCTCGGTTCCGGCGGGCACCTGGAGATAGAGCCGGGACACGGCCGGCGACCGCATGGAGAGCAGGGCGAAGCCGCGCTCGTGGCGGGCGTAGACGAGTTCGTCGTGGGAGGGGGCGACGTCGGCGAGGACGCCGAGCCAGGCGTACGGGTACGACCGCTCGAACACCCGCGAGACCTCGGCCGGGAACGCCTTCCGGGCCACGCCCCAGAAGCCGTCGCAGCCGACGACGTACGCGCAGTCCAGCACCTCCTCGCGCCCCTGGTGCCGGAACCGGATCCGCGGCCGGTCGCCCTGCGCGTCCTCCACCGCCAGCGCCTCGGCCTCGAACAGCAGCGGCCCGCCCTCCTCCAGCCGGAGCGCGATGAGGTCCTTGCAGACCTCGGTCTGGGCGTAGACGGTCACGGACCGCCCGCCGGTGAGCGCGGGGAAGTCGACACGGTGCCGGCGCCGGCCGAACCGCAGCTCGATCCCGTCGTGCCGCAGCCCCTCCCGGTCCATCCGCTCCCCTGCCCCGGCGGCGCGCAGCACGTCGACCGTGCCCTGCTCCAGGATCCCGGCCCGCTGCCGCTGCTCGACGTAGGCGCGGTCCCGGCTCTCCAGCACGACCGAGTCGATCCCGGCGCGGTGCAGCAGCAGCGCGAGCAAGAGCCCGGCCGGACCGGCCCCGATGATCCCCACGGTGGTACGCATCGCCCGCTCCCTTCTCCGCCACCGGCTCCCGCTCCCGTTCGCCTGGTGAACTTTTCTTCACTGTTGCGTGCGAGTTTCGGGCCGGGCACGCCCCTGTGTCAACGGTCGCCCGGGAACCGGACGCGCCCGGTGGTCCGGAGAGGAGCCGGGGAAGGAGGGGAAGACCGCCCCGGCACTGGGCGCGGGCCGCGGCCGGACCGGCCGGCCGCGCGTCGCCTCGGGGCGGAAAGCGGTGGGGATTCAGACGGGACAACCGGGGCAGGCTCGGTGGAAGAGCGGTGGCACGCCGGCCGGACGCCGTAGGCGGAAAGTGCCCGGAGCCGGACTTGAACCGGCACGCCCGCGAAGGGGCAGCGAGGTTTAAGCTCGCCGTGTCTGCATTCCACCATCCGGGCAGGCCATGGGCTCCGCATCGAGGGTCCGAGCCTATCGGGACCCATCCCCCGGACAGCGGACGGGTGGACCGATGTTGTCTTATTTTATTGACGTCTGAGGGTGCATCAGCCGACGGAACGCGCCATCCGCACTTGCCAATAGCCTGGCGTGACAGGCGCGCGCGTGTACGTGAAATGACGGAATTTCACCGTCTGAACAAGGGCGGTCCACCGGTTCTGAACAGGCCGACGGCTGTCCTGCCCCCTCGCTCTCTCCGGGTCGGCCGTCCTCCCCAGGTATGACACGGCGCCCTCCCGTCCGCCCCGGGTCGCCCTCCGGAACCGGAACAGCGGCTGACTTCACGCGCTGTTCACGCCGGGACGATGGAACGGTCCCCAGGAACCACGTCGTCCCGACAGGAGCACCACCCCGTGACCACCACACCCACCGCCGGCCGGACCACCGCCGTGGCCGCACGCGCCACGGAGTTGTCGAAGATCTACGGGCAGGGTGAGACCCGGGTGGTCGCCCTGGACCGGGTCTCGGTCGACTTCCGGGCCGCCGAGTTCACCGCGATCATGGGCCCGTCCGGGTCCGGCAAGTCCACGCTGATGCACTGCGTGGCCGGTCTGGACACCTTCTCCTCCGGGTCCGTCCGGATCGGTGACACGGAACTGGCCTCCCTGAAGGACAAGCAGCTCACCAAGTTGCGCCGGGACAAGATCGGCTTCATCTTCCAGGCGTTCAACCTGCTGCCGACGCTCACCGCCCTGGAGAACATCACCCTCCCGATGGACATCGCCGGGCGCAGGCCGGACAAGGCGTGGCTGGACCGGGTCATCGAGATGGTCGGGCTGTCGGGGCGGCTGCGCCACCGGCCCTCGCAGCTCTCCGGCGGCCAGCAGCAGCGGGTCGCCGTGGCACGCGCCCTCGCCTCCCGGCCCGACATCGTCTTCGGCGACGAGCCCACCGGAAACCTGGACTCCCGCTCCGGCGCCGAGGTGCTCGGCTTCCTGCGCAACTCCGTGCGCGAGCTGGGCCAGACGGTGGTCATGGTGACCCACGACCCGGTGGCCGCCGCCTACGCCGACCGCGTCGTCTTCCTCGCGGACGGGCGGATCGTGGACGAGATACACGGCCCCTCCGCCGAGTCCGTCCTCGACACGATGAAGCAGTTCGACGCGAAGGGCCGTACCAGCTGATGTTCCGCACCGCCCTGCGCAACGTCCTCGCGCACAAGGCCCGGCTGCTGATGACCGTGCTCGCCGTCCTGCTCGGCGTGGCGTTCGTCTCCGGGACCCTGGTGTTCACCAACACCCTCTCCGACGCCTACCAGAAGAGCTCCGCCAAGGGCTTCGACCAGGTCGACGTGGCCATCCGGCCCGAGTACCAGGAAGGGAAGGGCGACCGGGTGGGCCGCCGGCCCGAGCTGACCCAGGCCCTGCTGGACCGGGCCGCCAAGGTGCCCGGCGCCGCCTCCGCCACCGGTGTCGTCACCGGCTTCACCGCCGTCGCCGGCAAGGACGGCAAGCTGGTCGGCGGCGACTGGCAGTCCGCCGGCGGCAACTACTGGGGCCCCGAGGACCCGCGCTATCCGCTGGTCAGCGGCCACGCCCCGCACGGCCGGGACGAGGTGCTGCTCGACTCGGCGACCGCGCGCCGGGCCGGCCTGAAGACCGGCGACACCGTGCGCCTGTCCGTCGACGGCCCGGTCCTCACCTCCACCGTCAGCGGCGTCTTCACCACCGACGACGGCAACGTGGCCGCCGGCGGCAGCCTCGCCCTGTTCGACACGCCGACCGCGCAGTCCCTGTTCGGCAAGAAGGGCACCTACGACGAGATCGACGTGCGCGCGGCCGCCGGCACCAGCCAGAGGGCGCTCAAGGCCGCGCTGGACAAGGCCCTGCCCGCCGCGCCGGTGACGACCACCACCGGCGAGCGGCTCGCCGACGACCAGGCGCGGGCCATCTCCGCCTCCATGAGCAGCATGAAGCAGGGCCTGCTGGTGTTCGCCGGCATCGCCCTGTTCGTCGGCACGTTCATCATCGCCAACACCTTCACCATGCTGGTCGCCCAGCGCACCCGGGAGCTGGCCCTGCTGCGGGCGGTCGGCGCCTCCCGCCGCCAGGTCACCCGCTCGGTGCTCGTCGAGGCGTTCGCCGTCGGCGCGGTGGCCGGCGTGGCCGGTCTGGCCGCCGGCATCGGCATCGGCGCGGGCCTGCGCTCGCTGCTGGGCACCTTCGGCGCGAGCGTGCCGGACGGGCCGCTGGTGATCACCCCCGGCACGGTGGGCACCGCCCTCGCGGTCGGCGTCGTCGTCACCATGCTGGCCGCCTGGCTGCCGGGCCGCCGGGCCGCGAAGATCCCGCCGGTGGCGGCGATGAGCAGTGTCCACGCCACCGCAACCGCCAAGTCCCTGGTGCTGCGCAACACGCTGGGCGCGCTGTTCGCGGCGGCCGGTGTCGCGGTGGTCCTCGCGGCGACGGCGATGGACGCGGACACCGGCCAGGGCGTGCTGGGGCTCGGCGCCGTCCTGCTGATCATCGGCGTGTTCGTGCTGACCCCGCTGCTGTCCCGCCCGCTGATCGCCGCCGCCGCGCCGGTGCTGCGCGCCTTCGGGGTGGCCGGCAAGCTGGCCCGCCGCAACTCGGTGCGCAACCCGCGCCGTACCGCGGCCACCGCCTCGGCGCTGATGATCGGGCTGACCCTGATCACCGGGATGACGGTGATGGCCGGGAGCCTCCAGACGTCCATCGACAAGATGGCCAGTTCGGCGATCCGCGCCGACTACGTGGTCTCGATGGCCAACCGCGGCCCGCTCTCGCCGGACGTGGCGAGGAAGCTGGCCGCCGCCGACGGGGTCACCGCGAGCAGCCCGCTGCGCAACGGGGAGTCCCGGATCGACGGCGGCACGGAGTACCTGACCGGTGTCGACGGCGCCGCGATCGGCGAGCTGACGGACCTGGAGGTGACCGACGGCTCCTTCGCGGTGGGCGGCCCGCGGACCGTCGTGGACCGGGATCTGGCCGAGGAGCACGGCTGGCGGGCCGGTTCGCGGTTCACCGCGCACTTCGAGGACGGTACGGCGCGCCGGCTGACGGTCGCCGGCGTCTACGAGGGCAACGACCTGCTCCACGGCATCATCGTGGACGACAAGGTCCTCACCCCGCACCTGACCGACCCGGCCGACATGCAGGTCATGGTGAAGACGGCGGACGGCGCGTCGGACACGGCCAAGGACACGCTGCAGAAGGTCCTCGGCGACAACCCGGCGATCAGGGTCCAGGACAAGCGGGACATCTCCCAGGAGATCGCCAAGTCGTTCACGCTGATGCTGAACATGGTCTACGGCCTGCTCGGCATGGCGGTGATCGTCGCGGTGCTCGGCGTCGTCAACACGCTGGCCATGTCCGTCTTCGAGCGCGCGCAGGAGATCGGCATGCTGCGGGCCATCGGCCTGGACCGCGGGGCGGTCAAGCGGATGGTCCGGCTGGAGTCCCTGGTGATCTCGCTGTTCGGCGGGGTGCTGGGGATCGGCCTGGGCGTGTTCTTCGGCTGGGCGGCCGGCCAGGTGCTGGCCACCAAGATGCCGACGTACGAACTGGTGCTGCCCTGGGGCCGGATGGCGGTCTTCCTGCTGCTGGCGGGCGCGGTCGGCGTCCTGGCCGCCCTGTGGCCGGCCCGCCGCGCGGCCCGGCTGAACGTGCTGACGGCCATCAAGGCCGAGTAGCCGCGGGTGCCCAGGGCCCCGCTCCGCGGTGCGGGGCGGGGCCCTGGCGGTGTGTCATCCGTGCCAGGTGCGGGGCCTGAGCGGGAGCCCGGAGGCGCCCGACTCGGGGGTGCGGACCGCGAGGACCTGGTTGACGCCGATCCGGTTGTGCTCGAAGGCGAGCGCGGAGGCGGCCATGTACAGCCGCCAGACGCGGGCGCGGCCCGGCCCGGTGAGCGTGGCCGCGTGGTCCCAGCCGGCCTCCAGGTTGGCCACCCACTCGCGCAGGGTGCGGGCGTAGTGCTCGCGGATGGACTCCACGTCCCGGACCTCGAACCCGGCCCGCTCCAGTTGGGTCACGGTGGTGCCGACGGGGGCGAGTTCGCCGTCGGGGAAGACATAGGAGTCGATGAACTCGTCCACCTCGTACGCCGTCTCGTCGCGCTGCGGGCGGCGGGCGATCTGGTGGTTGAGCAGCCGGCCGCCGGGCTTGAGCAGGGCGTGGAGCTGGCGCGCGTACTCCAGGTACCGTTCGGCGCCCACGTGTTCGGCCATGCCGATGGAGGAGATCGCGTCGTACGGCCCGTCCACGACGTCCCGGTAGTCCTGGACCCTGATCTCCACCCGGTCGGTCAGTCCCGCGTCGGCGACGCGCTTGCGGGCGTAGGCCGCCTGTTCCTGCGAGAGGGTGACCCCGACGACGCTCACCCCGTGCTCGCGCGCCGCGTGGATGGCCATGGAGCCCCACCCGCAGCCGACGTCCAGCAGCCGCTGGCCCTCGGTCAGGCCCAGCTTGGCGCAGACCAGTTCCAGCTTGTCGCGCTGGGCGGTCTCCAGGGTGCCGGCCTCCTCCCAGTAGGCGCAGGAGTACACCATGGACGGGCCGAGGACCAGTTCGTAGAAGTCGTTGCCGACGTCGTAGTGGTGGCTGATGGCCCGCTTGTCGGTGCGGCGGGTGTGCAGGCCCCGGCGGGGCCGGCGGATCTCCTCGCGCGGCGGGGCGGGCGGGATCGGCGGGCCGGCCAGTTTCAGCAGGTCGCGGGCGGCGGCCCGGACGGCGGGGTCGCGCACGGCCTGGCGCAGGGTGCGGGAGTCCTCGCCGCGCTCCCAGACGAGGCCCGCGATCGCGTCGAGCGCGGTGTACAGGTCGCCCTCGATGTCCAGGTCCCCGGACACCCAGGCGCGGGCGAGGCCCAGTTCGCCGGGTTTGAACAGCAGGCGGCGCAGGGCGCGGCGGTTGCGCACCACGAGCGCCGGGGCGTCGGGCGGTCCGGCCTCCGATCCGTCCCAAGCCCTCAGACGCACCGGGAGCGGGGCTCCCAGCAGCTGTTCGGCAAGACTCCTCAGCCGCGACGCGGCGTCGGCCATGGCGTACACCTCCAAGACGATCCCGGATGCCGGTCACCACATCAACACCGGCGGGTACCGCGCGTAGTCCCGCACACGGCTGCCTTTTCGGCCAGGAACGCCGAAGGACCTCCCGCACCACGGATGGCGGGAGGTCCTTCGGTCCGTCGGGTGACCGCGAGGGTCAGGAGGCCTTGGCCTTCTCCTCGGTCTTGGCGGCGGCGACCGGCGCCGGCTTGGCGGCCTCGTAGAACTCCTCGCGGGGGTTCTCCATGGCGCCGAGGGAGACGACCTCGCGCTTGAGGAACATGCCGAGGGTCCAGTCGGCGAAGACGCGGATCTTGCGGTTCCAGGTCGGCATCGCCATGCCGTGGTAGCCGCGGTGCATGTACCAGGCGAGGCGGCCCTTGAGCTTGATCTTCATCTTGCCCATGACGATCATCGCCACGCCCTTGTGCAGGCCGAGGCCGGCGACCGCGCCCTTGTTGGCGTGCTCGTACTCCTTCTGCGGGAAGCCCCGCATACCGGAGATCACGTTGTCGCCGAGGACCCTGGCCTGGCGCAGCGCGTGCTGGGCGTTCGGCGGGCACCAGGCGTTCTCGTTGCCCGCCTTGCGGCCGACGAGGTCCGGGACCTGTGCGTTGTCACCGGCGGCCCAGATGTAGTCCGTGCCCTTCACCTGGAGCGTGGGCTCGCAGTCGACGTGGCCGCGGGGGCCGAGCGGCAGACCGAAGCGGGAGAGGACCGGGTTCGGCTTGACGCCGGCGGTCCACACGATCGTGTTGGCGTCGACCTCGAGGCCGTTCTTGAGCACCACGTGGCCGTCGACGCAGGAGTCCATCGAGGTGGAGAGGTAGATCTCCACGCCGCGGCTCTCCAGGTGCTCCTTGCCGTACTGGCCCAGCTTGGGGCCGACCTCGGGCAGGATCTTGTCGGCGGCGTCGACGAGGACGAAGCGCATGTCCTCGCGGGAGACGTTCTTGTAGTACTTGGCCGCGTCCCGGGCCATGTCCTCGACCTCGCCGATGGTCTCCGCGCCCGCGAAGCCGCCGCCGATGAAGACGAAGGTGAGCGCCTTGCGGCGGATCTCCTCGTCGGTCGTGGAGTCGGCCTTGTCCAGCTGCTCCAGCACGTGGTTGCGCAGGCCGATGGACTCCTCGATGCCCTTCATGCCGATGCCCTGCTCGGCGAGGCCGGGGATCGGGAAGGTGCGGGAGACCGCGCCCATGGCGATGACCAGGTAGTCGAAGGGCAGCTCGTACGCCTCGCCCACCAGCGGGGCGATCGTGGCGACCTTGCGGTCCTGGTCGATGGTGGTGACCCGGCCGGTGAGGACCTCCGCCTTCGGCAGCACGCGTCGCAACGGGACGACGACGTGGCGAGGGGAGATGCTGCCGGCGGCGGCTTCGGGGAGGAAGGGCTGGTAGGTCATGTACGACCGGGGGTCGACGACCGTGACGGTCGCCTCGCCGTAGCGCATCTTCTTGAGGATGCGCCGAGCTGCGTACAGGCCTACGTACCCACCGCCTACTACGAGGATCCTGGGACGCTCCGTGGTGCTCATGCCATCGAGTATCCACCCGCTCCAGGGGGGTGGCTCGTGCGCCCCTTCACAAGCTCCGAGGGGGCCTGTGTTAAACTCCGCGGCCCGCGTGGCCCAGGTCGTGAGCGGGGAAGGGAACCGGGGGGCGGTTCGCCCCGTTGTCAATGCCGCGTGAGCTGCCTCTCCGGTACGCCGGGGTGGCCGTGAGGGCACCGTGACACCCTCGGAACAACTCCTTCCGAGGCCCTCTCGCGCCCCTCGTCTGAACATGTTCAACGACGCTTCGGTCCCCCGGAAGGGCCAATGGGCCCGGTTCCGGGGACCGCCGGGAGGGATTTCCTTGTGAAGAACTTCACGAAGGTTTCCGCCGGACGATGACCAAGGACCCCTCCCGGGGCCCTTGGCACCGCTCAAACGTTATCCACCCTGCTCAGCAGGTGGCTACCCACGAGTAACAAAAGAGAGCTACGCCACCGACCGCGCGTGTACACGGTGGCGCGTACACTGGCTTCATGACTGAGAACACCGTGACCGTACGGGAAGCCCGCGCGCACCTCGCCGACCACATCAACAGGGCTGAGGAAGGCGTTCCGACCGTCATCACGCGCAACGGCGCTCCGGTGGCCGCCGTGGTCCCGATCGCGGACTTCGAAGCGCTGGAGGAAGCGGCCGACGTCATGCTGGCGCGTGAAGCCGAAGCCGTCCTGGCCGAGGACGGCCCCACGGTGACGATGGCGGAACTGCTGGCCGACCTGTTCACCGAGCAGGACGGCGAGGCGGCGTGAAGTACGCCTTCAGGTTCACCACGGCGGCGCAGCGGCAGCTCCGGGCCATCAGCCGGCCCGACGCCATGCGCATCCTGACCGCGCTGACCGCGCTCGGCGAAGACCCGTACCGCGAGGACGCCGACGTCAAGAAGCTCACCGGCCCGTCCGGGTTGTACCGGCTCCGGGTCGGCAGCTACCGGGTCGCCTACCAGGTCAACGATGGTGAACTCGTCATCCTCGTCGTCAAGGTGGGCGACCGGCGAAACGTCTATCGCAACGTGTAGGCGGTCAGGCCAAGGACCAACCGATGCCGTCGAGGATGTCGTGTTCGCTCACCACGACCTCCTGCGCGCCGGTCCGCTCCATGATGGCTAGCAGTACGAGGGCGCCCGCGCCGATGACGTCGACCCGGCCGGGGTGCAGGGAGGGGATGGCGGCGCGCTCGGCGTGCGTGGAGCGCAGCAGCCGCTCGGTGATCTCGCGGACCCGGTCCCGGGAGACCCGGGAGTGGTGGATGCGCGCCGAGTCGTAGGCGGGCAGCTCCTGGGCGATCGCGGAGACCGTGGTGACCGATCCGGCGAGGCCCACCAGGGTGCGCGCCTCGCGCAGCGGGACCGTCCGTCCGGCCAGGTCCAGCGCGGCCTCGATGTCGGCCCTTATCGCGGCGATCTGCTCCTCGGCGGGCGGGTCGCCCACCCGTCCCTCGCGCACCAGGTGACGTTCGGTCAGGCGCACGCAGCCGATGTCCACCGACCGCGCGGCGCGCACCCGGTCGTCGCCGACGACGAACTCGGTGGAGCCGCCGCCGATGTCCACGACGAGGTAGGGCCGGGCGAGGCCGGTGTCGCCGGTCAGCTCCTTGGTGGCGCCGGTGAAGGAGAACTCGGCCTCCTGCTCGCCGGTGATGACCTCCGGCTCCACCCCCAGGATGTCCCGCACGCCGCGCACGAAGTCGTCCCGGTTCCGGGCGTCCCGGGAGGCGGAGGTGGCGACGAAGCGGACGCGCTCGGCGCCGTGCTCCTTGATGACGGCCGCGTACTCGCGGCAGGCGGCGAAGGTGCGCTCCAGCGCCTCGGGGGCGAGCCGGCCGGTGCGGTCGACGTCCTGGCCGAGCCGCACGATCGTCATCCGGCGGTCCAGCTCGACGAGCTCGCCGGTGTCCGGGTGCGCGTCCGCGACGAGCAGCCGGATGGAGTTCGTACCGCAGTCGACGGCGGCGACACGGGTCACTGCTCACCCTCCTCGACGGGCCGGGCCGCGAGGTCGCCCGTGCCCTCCTGCGGGGTCACCGCCTGGTCCGGCGGTCCGGCCGGGGTCACGCACGTGCCCTTGCGCCACCACTCGGGCAGCATCGCCAGGGCCTCGTCGCCGAGCGGGTTCACGCCCGGACCGGCGGCCAGCGAGTGGGCGACGAGCACGTGCAGGCACTTCACCCGGTCCGGCATGCCGCCGGCGCTCGGGAAGCCCTGGAGGACCTCGATCTCGTCCCGGCGCCGGATGTAGTCCTCGTGCGCGGCCCGGTAGGCGGCGGCCAGTTCGGGGTCGCGCCCGAGCCGTTCGGTCATCTCCTTCATCACGCCGTTCGCCTCCAGCGTGCCGATGGCGGAGGACGCCTTCGGGCACGTCAGGTAGTAGAGCGTCGGGAAGGGCGTGCCGTCGGGCAGGCGCGGCGCCGTCTCCACGACGTCCGGCTGGCCGCAGGGGCAGCGGTGCGCGATGGCCCGCAGGCCCCGCGGCGGACGGCCCAGCTGCTGCTTGAAGGCCGCTACGTCCGCGTCGGTGGGCTCGGTGCGCGAAGTGGGCGGCGGAGGCGTTTCCATGACTGCTTTCCGTGTGGCTTTCTGGTCGGTGTGCCGGTCTTCGCACCGGCTCACTGGTCGGACGCGTCGGACTTGTCGACGCCGTCCCAGAGGTTCGCGTACCAGGGCCGGCGGGCGGCCCCGAGGTCGGCGCGGGACTGCCTGGCCGCGCCGGGGTCCACGACCACGTACCCGGTCTCGCCGGGCCGCACGTAGTGCAGCCGGCGGCGGATCTGCTGCTCGGCGTAGGCGTCGTCCTGCCAGCGCGCCTTCAGGTCGCGTAGCTGTTCGACGCGGTGCCGGGCCTGCTCCTGCCGGCGCTGCACGTCGGCGATCTCCGCGCGCTGGGAGACGTACTGCCGCATCGGGTAGGCGAGGGCGACGACCATCGAGCACAGCACCAGCGCGAGCAGCGCCGCGCGGCCGGTGAGCCGGGAGCGGCGGGCCTGCCGCTTGGTCTGGGAGCGGTAGACCCGGGCAGCCGTCTGCTCGCCCAGCAGCCGCAGTCTGGTCGCGGTGGAGAACCGGTCCCGGTCCCTCACGGCCATCGTCCCCGCCTCCCGTCATACGCGCGTACGTCCCCGGACACGGTACGGGACCGGGTCCGGGGACGTACGGACGACTGGCTCGGGCGCGGCCGGGTCGGGTCAGCCCTTGAAGCGCGGGAACGCGCTGCGGCCGGCGTACACCGCGGCGTCGTCGAGGATCTCCTCGATGCGCAGCAGCTGGTTGTACTTGGCGACACGCTCGGAGCGGGCCGGGGCGCCGGTCTTGATCTGGCCGCAGTTGGTGGCGACGGCCAGGTCGGCGATGGTGACGTCCTCGGTCTCGCCGGAGCGGTGGGACATCATGCACTTGAAGCCGCTGCGCTGGGCCAGCTCGACGGCGTCCAGCGTCTCGGTCAGCGAGCCGATCTGGTTGACCTTGACCAGCAGGGCGTTGGCGGCGCCCTCCTCGATGCCGCGGGCCAGGCGCTCGGGGTTGGTGACGAACAGGTCGTCGCCGACGAGCTGGACCTTGTCGCCCAGCTTGTCGGTGATGGTCTTCCAGCCCGCCCAGTCGTCCTCGAACAGCGGGTCCTCGATGGAGACCAGCGGGTACGCCTCGACCAGGTCGGCGTAGTAGTCGGTCATCTCCTGGGCGGAGCGGGTCTTGCCCTCGAAGAGGTAGGAGCCGTCCTTGTAGAACTCGGACGCGGCGACGTCGAGCGCCAGGGCGATCTGCTCACCGGGGGTGTAGCCGGCCTCCTTGATCGCCTCCAGGATGAGGTCGAGGGCCTCGCGGTTGGAGCCGAGGTTCGGGGCGAAGCCGCCCTCGTCGCCGAGACCCGTGGACAGGCCCTTGCTCTTCAGGACCTTCTTCAGGGTGTGGTAGACCTCGGTGCCCCAGCGCAGCGCCTCGGAGAAGGACTCCGCGCCGATCGGGGCGATCATGAACTCCTGGATGTCCACGTTGGAGTCGGCGTGCGAGCCGCCGTTCAGGATGTTCATCATCGGCACCGGCAGCAGGTGCGCGTTCGGGCCGCCCAGGTAGCGGAAGAGCGGCAGGTCGCTGGCCTCGGAGGCGGCGTGGGCGACGGCGAGGGAGACGCCGAGGATGGCGTTGGCGCCCAGGGAGCCCTTGTTGTCGGTGGCGTCCAGGTCGAACATGGCCTGGTCGATCAGGCGCTGCTCGGTGGCGTCGTAGCCGACCAGCTCCGGGCCGATCTGCTCGATGACGGCGAGGACGGCCTTCTCGACACCCTTGCCCTGGTAGCGGTTCGGGTCACCGTCGCGCAGCTCGATGGCCTCGAAGGCGCCGGTCGAGGCGCCGGACGGGACGGCGGCACGACCCGTGCTGCCGTCGTCGAGGCCGACCTCGACCTCGACCGTGGGGTTGCCTCGGGAGTCCAGGATTTCCCGGGCTACGACGACGTCGATGGACGGCACGAGCATCTCCTTCTTGGATGTGACGCTGGAAGTGCGGGGCTGGTGTGCCTTGCGCCTAGAGCCTAACCGTCCCGGGGCCGCCGGCCCGCGACCGACCGTCCCGTGGACAAGCCGACCGTACCCTTTGTTTCTTTTCGAAACAAAGGGTTCCGGGGAACCTCCGCGCGCGGCGGGCACGCAAAAGCCCCGCCCCGGTGCGTACGGGGGAACACGCACCGGGGCGGGGAGCCCGTGGGGACGGGGGTGGTCCGCACGGGCCTTCAGTGTGGTCCGCGGGATCTACGGGCGCGGCGGTCCGGCCGGGCGCCCGAGGTCACTTCAGGTGCAGCTGCTGACCCGGGTAGATGAGGTCGGCGTCCTGGACGATGTCCTTGTTCAGCTCGAACAGCTTCTGCCAGCCGCCCGCGACCTGGTGCGCGGCGGCGATGGTGCTGAGGGTGTCGCCCTGGGCCACCTTGTACTCGCCGTCGCCCTTCTCGACCTTCTTGCCGGTCGGGGTGGTGACGGTCTTGCCGGTGCTCTGGCCCGCGGACGCGGCCGGACGCTCGGCGGAGCGGGAGGCGGCCTGCTGGTCGGCGGAGCGGGTGGTGGTGCCCGAACCCGAGGTGGAGGCGGAACCCGAACCCGAGGTGGAACCCGAGCCGGAGGTGGAGCCGGAGCCGGAGGTCGAGCCCGAGCCGGAGGTGGACGGGGTGCTCGGGGCGGAGCCGTTGTACGGGGTGCTCGACAGGCCCGTGCCGCAGACCGGCCAGGCGCCCTTGCCCTGCGCCGCGAGGACCTTCTCGGCGACGGCGATCTGCTGCGACTTGCTCGCCTTGTCGGCGGTGGCCGCGTACTGCGTGCCGCCGTAGGCGGCCCAGGTGGAGGCGGAGAACTGCAGGCCGCCGTAGTAACCGTTGCCGGTGTTGATGGCCCAGTTGCCGCCGGACTCGCACTGGGCGACCGTGTCCCACTGGGAGTCGGTGGCGGCGGAGGCGTTGCCGGCCGCCATCAGCGGGGCGGCGACGGCGGCGCCGGTGACACCGGCGAGCGTGATGGCGCGGACGGCCTTGGACGGACGACGGTGCTTGCCCTTACCGGTAAACAGCATGGATCGATTCCCCTCACCGACGCCTACGAGGTGAGCTGTCGGGTTCGGGCCGGTTGAGTTGCCCGGCCGCACCCCCGCTTGCGCGGTGTGCGGCTTCACCCCCAGCCGGTGCCGGCCTCAAGTGCCGGTTCCGGCGCCTACCTTGGTTCCCCCGCTCCTGCCTACGGCGCATGACGCGACGACTGTTCCCGGGCAACCACTGGCAGGATTCGGCGTGGCGGTTGCCGGGGCTCGTGGTGACGAGCGGCCTCGACCGTAGACACGGGATCCGGCGAATTTCAAAGACGATCAGGGCTTCTGAGACTCATCCCACACTTTCGCCAAACCGGACATTAGGGCGCTAAGCGGGGCGTCAACTCCGCCTACTTACCGCCCGTTTCGCCCCCTACTTCCAGGGTCTGACCGGCGGTGATGCGGTTCGGGTCGGCGCCGATGGCCTTCTTGTTGCCGGCGTACAGCGCGTGCCATCCGCCGTCGACGTCAAGGGAGTCGGCGATGGAGACGAGGGAGTCGCCTTGGCGGACGGTGTAGGTGTCCGCCTCCCGGGTGGCATGCCGGCCGGACAGCGTGGCGCCCTGACCGTTTGTCACGGTTTCGTCCGCACTCGCGCCCCGGTGGCGTCCACCCGACGCGACGGCTCCGGTGTCGACGAGGCTCCAAGAACCGGCGGCCCGCTGCGGGTTGCTCTCGACCCCGGCGTCCGGGGCCGAGCCGGGCGCGCTGCCGGCACCCTGGGGGTTTCCGGCGTCCGCGGCGGGGGACTTGTCGGACTTGGGGGTGTTGGTGCCGGTCGGACCGGTGGTCCCGCCCGTGCCCTTGGCCGCGTCCTCGTCCGCTTCCTTGCCCTTGTGCTTGCCCTTGCCCTTGCCCTTGCCCGGCTTGGTGTCCGGCGTGCCGCCGGCGTCCGGGGAGGAAGGGGTGCCAGAGCCGCTGTCGGAGCCGGCTTCCGTGGAGGGCGAGGGATCCGGCCGGCCGGACGGGGTGCCGGAGTCGCCCGGGGTGTCCGAAGTGCCGGAGCCGTCCGCCGGTGCGGACGGTTCGCCCGTACGGCCGTCCTGCCCGGGTTCGCCGACGCCCGTGTCGACGTCCACGGAGCCCGAGTCCGGCGTCAGGCCGGACAGCAGGGCGCAGGTGGCCCAGGGCGTGGTGCCCCGGTCTGCCAGGATCTTCTCGGCGACGGCGATCTGCTGGAGCCGGCTGGCCTGGTCGGCGCTGTCCGCGTACTGGGTGCCGCCGTAGGCGTCCCAGTCGTCCTGCGAGATCTGCAGGCCGCCGTAGTACCCGTTGCCGGTGTCCGCGCTCCAGGAGCCGCCGCTTTCGCACTCGGCCACCTTGTCCCACGTGGTGGCGTCGGCGGCGTGTGCGCCGGCCGCGCCGAGGAGCGGGAGGGCGATGGCGGAGCCGGTCACGCCGGCCGCGACGAGGAGGGCCGGAGCCTGGCGGGGGCGACGGTGTCGGCCGTTCCCGGAGAGCATGCAGAAGCCTTTCGAGCGACAGCAGGACCGGCGCGGCGGACTGGTGCCGCCCGTCGCGCTGATGGGTGAACGTATCGGCAGACGATCACTTGTCACAAGTTCATGCCGCACAGATCACATGAAGATCACAGAGTTGAGTTTCTGTCATCTTCCCCGGGAGGTCCGGTGATCAGGCCGTGGGCGTGAACTCGACCGGCAGGGTGCGCAGGCCACGCATGATGAGCCCGCCGCGCCAGCGCAGTTCGGCCGGGTCGGCGGCGAGCCGCAGACCGGGCAGGCGGGTGAACAGGGTGGCCAGCGCGGTCTGGCCCTCCAGCCGGGCGAGCGGCGCGCCGAGACAGTAGTGGATGCCGTGGCCGTAGCCGAGGTGCTGGTTGTCGCGGCGGCCGAGGTCCAGCACGTCCGGGTCGGCGAACCGCTCCGGGTCCCGGTCGGCGGCGGCCAGGACGACGAGCACCGGATCGCCCGGCGCGATCTCCTGCCCGCCGAGCGTGAGCGGCTCGGTGGCGAACCGCCAGGTGGCCAGCTCCACCGGACCGTCGTAGCGCAGCAGTTCCTCCACGCCGGTCTCCAGCAGGTCCCGCTCCCCGCGGGCCAGGGACTCCTCGAGGCGCCGGCGCTGTCCGGGATGGGTGAGCAGGGCGTAGGTGCCGTTGCCGATGAGGTTGACGGTCGTCTCGAAACCGGCGAACAGCAGGATGAACGCCATGGCGGCGGCCTCGTTCTCGGTGAGGTGTTCGCCGTGGTCGGAGGCCCGGATCAGGGCGGAGATCAGGTCCTCACCCGGTGCGGGCGTGGCGGACAGCGCCTCGCGCTTGCGGTGGATCAGCTCGGCGAGGTAGCCGCGCATCTTCTTCACCGACCGGGCGACCCCGCCCCGGGGTCCTCCACCGTGCCGGATCATCATGCCCGCCCAGTCCCGGAAGTCGTCCTGGTCCTCGGCCGGGACGCCGAGCAGGTCGCAGATGGCGTAGATGGGCAGCGGGAAGGCGAAGTCGTGGATGAGGTCGGCGGAGCCGGCCGCCGCGAAGCGGTCGATGAGCCGGTCGGCCAGCTCCTGCACCCGGGGCGCGAACTCGGCGACCCGGCGCGGTGTGAACGCCTTGCTGACCAGTTTCCTGAGCCGGGTGTGGTCCGGCGGGTCGATGTTCAGCAGATGCGTCATCAGCTCGGCCTTGCGCTCGCCGGGGATACCGGTCTTGCCCCGGGCGTGCGCGGGCTCGTCGTGGTGGGCCGGGTTCTTGCTCAGCCGCTGGTCGGCCAGGGCCTGCCGGGCATCGGCGTACCGGGTGACCAGCCACGCCTCGACACCGCTCGGCAGCCGGGTCCGGTGCACGGGGGCGTGCTCGCGCAGCCAGGCGTAGGCGGGGTAGGGGTCGGCGGCGAACTCCCACGTGAAGAGGGCGGGGGCCGGCTGGTCGGGGTGGGGCTGCTCGGTCACTCCCCGACGGTATCCGGACCTCCGGGACGGCTCCGCCACACCCTGGCGAGGGTCCGCGTGGTTCTCCTGGTTATTCCAGTCCGCCTGGTTCTCTTGGTCCCCTGGTCCTCCTAGTTCTCCCAGTCCTCCTGGTCGTCGGTGCCGTCGGTGCCGTCGGGGTCGTCGGGGTCCTCGGTGTCTCCCCCGGTGTCCGTCGCGTGCGGGTTCTCCGCGTTCCTGATCGCGTCCCGGTACGCCCGGGCCGCCGCCCGCAGGGCCGCCTCGGGGTCGACGCCGTCCGCCTCGGCGCCGGCCGCCAGCGCGAGGAGCCGGTAGCCGATCCCCTCGCCGCGCGGCACGGGGACCTCCAGGCCCGCCGTGCGGACGCGGGAGGCCAGCTTGGCGGCGAGGGCCAGGCCGGGCTGGCCGAGCGGGACGCCGTCCGTGACCGACGTACGGCGCTTCTCCTCGGCCTTGGTGCGCAGCCAGTGCTCCTTGACGTCCTCCGGTGTCTCCGCCTCCGCGTCGCCGAAGACGTGCGGGTGCCGGTGGATGAGCTTGGCGACGATGCCGCCGGCCACGTCGTCTATGGAGAACGGCTCGTCCGGGTGCTCCTCGGCGATCCGGGAGTGGAAGACGACCTGGAGGAGGACGTCGCCCAGCTCCTCGCGCAGCTCCGCGCGGTCGCCGGCCTCGATCGCCTCGACCAGTTCGTACGCCTCCTCGATGCCGTACTTCGCCAGGCCCTCGTGGGTCTGCCGGGAGGACCAGGGACACTCGGCGCGGATGCGGTCCATGACCTGCACGAGGTCCAGCAGGCGGGCGCCCGGCAGGTCGTACGACGCGGGGAGCAGCTCCAGCTCCGGCATGGCGATCCGGCCGGAGCCGGCCAGCCGGGCGAGGCCGTCGGTGAGCGCCGGCTCGCCCTCGCCGGTCGCCACGACCACCACGGTCCGTCCGCCGGCGCACGCCGCGACCAGCTCCTCGGCGGTCGGTGACGCCTCCGCGACCGCTGTCCCGGCCTCCCGCAGATACGGCAGCTGCGGATGCGCGCCGTCCGCGCACAGCACGGTGTCGGCGGTGCGCAGGGCCTGCCAGGCGGGCCAGGACAGCAGGCCGGGCGCGACGCGGTGGCTGGTGGTGAGCAGGACGATGCGGCCGGGGGCGGCTTCCGAACCGGCTTCGGCACGAGGTGCGGGGTGGGCTGCGGCGCTGGATTCGTTCACGATCCGAACGTAACCCACGGCGCGAGGACGCGGATCGGGTTATCCACAGGGCGGAGGAGTCGTGTGATCGTATGACTCGGCCGCGCATCCGATGACCCGGTCGTGCATCCGGCCCGTGGCCCGTGACGACCCCGTGGCGAGTCCCGGTCTCGCTTCCCGCCCCGGCCGCGTCCCGTCCCCGGGCCCGGTTACGTCGTGGCCCGGTTACGTCGTGATCGGCTGGCCGGCCTGCGCGGTGACCTCCCGGACCCAGGGCGTCTTCGCGTCCACCCGGCTGCTCTTCTGCACGTCCCAGGCGCCGTAGCGCGGGTTGAGGTCGACGCGCAGTTCCGCGGACGCCTTGGACAGGGCCTGCCAGAAGGCGGGCCGGGTGGTGTCGGTGCCCAGCTTCGCGGCCAGCTTCTGGGCCTCCAGTTGCAGGCGCAGGTTGTCGTCGAGGCGGGCCGGCGCGATGCCGTACTTCTGCAGCCATGCCGTCTCCAGGCCCTTGCCGCCGCCGGCCTGCCGCGCCAGCTCCGCGCGCATCTGCTGGATCTCCTTGGGGGTGACCGTGACGCCCTTGTCCCGGGCGGCGCGGTGCAGCACCCGGTCGAGCACCATGTTGTGCAGGGTGTCGCGGGTCAGGCTGCTGGTGGAGGAGACGACCTGCTGGTACTGCGTGTCGTCCGGCACCGCGGCCCGCTGCGCCCGGCGGACCTCGTCGACCCGGCTCTGCAACTGCGCGACGGTGATCCGCTGTCCACCGACGACGGCCGCGGCGCCCGGGTGCGCCTCGCTTCCGCAGGCGGTCAGCAGGGGGGCCGCGGCGGCGATCGCGGCGGTGAGGACGAGCGCGGTGCGGCGGCGGTGCAAGGAGACCTCCCGAGGAGAGTGCAACGACAGGTGCGGCGCGCCAGCGCCTCCGCCGGGAGTGGTGGTCGGGCGACGGTCGGGCGCACCACGTCTTGCGGTGATCGATGGTAGGCAGTGGGCAGGCCGCGGCCAACCCATTCGACCAACGATTCACGCGCGCTTCGGGCACCGCCGCGCCGCCGCGGGAGGGACGGGGCCGCCGCCGGTCAGCCGCCGGGACCTATCCGTGCACCTGTCCCAGCCACTGGAGGGTCCGCCGTACCTCCACGGCCAGCGGGTGACCGGGGCCGTGCAGCCGTTCGACGTCCAGGACCAGCCGTACGAGCGTGTCGTGGGCGGCCGGCCGGTCGCCGAGGGCGAGCAGCAGATGGCCGACGCGCCGGCGCACCTCGTGGGCGAGCTGCGGGTCCCCGGAGACGTACTGGTTCTCGTAGTACGGCAGCAGCGCGCGGTACTCGGCGAGCGCCGCCGCCGGTTCGCCCAGTTGCTCCAGGCACTGCGCGGCCTCGTAGCGGTAGCGCAGGGCCTGCGGGTCCGCCTGGCCCGCCTGGGCGGCGTGTTCGTCGGCGAGCCGGCGCAGTTCGGGCAGCGCGCGCCGGTACTGGCCGTCGTCCATGAGGGTGGCCGCGTACTGCTTGCGCAGGGTGCGCACCACCGGGGAGTGCTGGCCGTGCTGCTCGGCGGCGGCCGGCAGGATCGCACCCAGGATGTCCACGGCCTGCGTGATGCGGCCCTCGCCCAGCAGCCGCTTGACCTCGTCCACGGCGGCCGCGACATCGGGCTTCTCCGCCACCGGCGGCGCCGGCGCGACCGGGGCGGGCTGCGGCGCGGGAGTGCGCGCGCGGTCCGGCCAGGGGGCGTGCGGACGCAGGAAGGGGCGCGTGGGATCCAGCGGCGCTCCGGTGGGCGTCCCGCGCGCCGGCAGCAGCAGGGACAGGTCCTCGTACACCTCCTGCGCGGACGCCGGCCGGTGCTGCGGGTCCTTGGCGAGCAGCCGCAGCACCAGGGTCTCCAGTGCCTCGGGGACCTCCGGGCGCGTCCGGCGCACGGGCAGCGGCGGCTCGTACAGGTGCCGGTGGAGCACGCCGAGGGCCGTGGAGCCGGCGAACGGCACCTCGCCGCTGAGCAGTTCGTGCATCAGCACACCGAGCGCGTACAGGTCGGTGTACGGGCCGACCGCGCCGCCCATCGCCTGCTCGGGCGCCATGTAGGCGGGCGAGCCGATCGGGGAGCCGGTGTGCGTGAGCCGGGTGGTGTCGGTGTCCATCACCGAGGCCACGCCCAGGTCGAGGACGGTGATCGTGCCGTCCTGCTTCACCATCACGTTGCGCGGCTTGAGGTCGCGGTGCACGATCGGCACGGCGTGCACGGCGCTCAGCACGGCGCACAACTGCGCGGCCACCGCGACCGTCCACGGCCATGGGTACGGGTCGTGCTCGGCGAGGTGGTCGGAGAGGTCGGCGCCGTCGACGTACTGCATGACGAGGTACAGCTCCTCGCCCTCGCTGCCCGCGTCGTGCACCGTGACCAGGCCGGGGTGGTCCACCTGCGCGGTCACCCGGCACTCGCGCAGGAACCGGCGGCGCAGTTCGTCCGCCTCCTGGCCCGCCACCTTGTCGGGGCGCAGCAGCTTCACCGCCACGCGCCGGTCCAGCCTGCGGTCGTACGCCGTCCAGACCTGGCCCATGCCGCCCTGCCCGATCAGCGTGGACAGTTCGTAACGGCCGGCGACGACACGTCCCGTCGCCACGCTCACCGTCCGCCCTCGTGGCCGTCCCGCTTGCGCAGGTAGTCGCTCAGTTCGTCCAGCTCGGCCCGTACCTGGTCGATGCGCGCGGGCGCCGGACGCACCGGCGGCGTGTGCGGCGGGAGGTGCGGGACGGCGGGCGGGAGGAGTGGTGCGGCGGGCGCGGGGCGGGCGGCCGGCGGGGCCGGTGCGGTCGCGCCGTACGGCGTCGCGGGGCCGGCGGACAGGACGAGACCGGCGGATACGGCCGGTCCGGCCGGTCCGGCCGGTCCGGCGGGCGTCTGGTAGCCGTACGCCGGCGCGGGGGCCGCGTACGCCTGCTGCCGTATCAGGAAGTGGCGGACGTCCGCGGCCAGGTAGTACGCGATCGTGGCCGCCAGCGTGCCCAGCACGAGCAGGGCGCCCGCGTAACCGCCGGGCGTGTGGACGTCGTCGCCGGGCTCCAGCGCCAGCAGGGTCATGCCGAGGACGTCGGCGACCAGCACCGCCACGAACAGCGCCCAGTCCAGGGAGCGGCGGGTGACGGCCGCCAGCCGCAGCAGCATCGTCCAGGCCAGGAAGCCGATGCTGAGGATGCCGAGCGCCACGAACAGCACACGCACGAGAACCAGCCACGCGGTGTGCGGTGGCTGCTTCACCGGCTGTCCGTAGCCGTGGCCGTGCATGGCTGCTCCCGATCCTGGATGTGGGCGTGCCCGTCCGGCCGGCATGCGTCCGCGCGGGGGCGGACAACACCGGCCGGGAATTGTCGCTTCGAGCATATGGCCCGGCACGGACAAGTGATCAGCGTTGTACCGAACCGTTGTCCGGGCACCCCGCGGGGGTCAGTCCGGTGCGACCGTGCCGCCGGTGAGGCCGTCGTACATCCCGCGCACCAGTTGCTCCCCGAGCCCGCTCGCGTGCCTGAGCGCCCGCTCGAACTCGTCGAGCGCGCGGAACCGCTCGCCGTAGCGCCGCTGCTGCGCCAGCGGGAGCCGGGGCAGTTGCAGCCGGCGCACGTCCAGCCGGGTCGCCGTGGAGGCGTAGCTGCTGGCCTGACGGTTGTTGGCGGTACCGCGCAGGAACCCGGCGAGGAACCATGAATCGAGCGCCGTGCGGTCCGGGCGCAGCAGCATCAGGTTGCGCCCCAGGGCGGCGCCCTTCGTCGCCTCGTCGATCACGCGCGCCACCGAGCCCCCGCCGAGCACCGGTACGACGACGTCGCCCGGTTCGGTCAGCACCGCCTCCTCCTCGCTCTCGGGCAGCGTCCCGGACGGCGCTGTTCCGGCGAGGACGTCGTGGTCGGTGAGCACCGGCACGCGCGCGTGGCCGCCGTTTCCGCCGGTACGCAGTACCAGCGCGCCCCCGCGCGCGAGTTCCCCGACCGTGGTGAGCGGCCAGTGCGCGGGCGGCGCCGGATCGGCGGGCGGCGGGGTGAGGCCGGCGGCCAGGCGCAGTGTCGCGCCCAGGCGTTCGCGGACCTGCGTGAGCTGCTCCACGCCGCCGGCCGCCGCGGCCGGCGGCAGATGGCGGGCCGGCGCGAGATCCACGTCGTCGCCGAGGAGTTCGATGACCGGCACCGAACGCGCCAGGCCCGGCCGCTCCGTCAGCCGCCCCGCGCGCGCGAAGTCCCGCCAGGCGTCCAGCACGGCGTCCCGTACCGCCGCCCAGTCCGGCCCGCCCCGCCCCTCACCGGCGAACCTCCCGGTGTCCACGAGCAGCACCTCCGGCGCGGCCGGCATCCGGCCGGGCCGGCCCAGCACCCACAGGTGCAGCGGGATGTTGTACGGCGGGGCCGCGCCGACCGGCAGCGCGACCACGGCCCGCAGCGCGCCCCGGCGCAGCAGATCGGCGCGGATACGGCGCCCGGAGCGGCGGGAGGCGGCGGCCGGCGGCATCAGCAGCACCGCCGTGCCGCCGTCGGCCAGCCGGGCCAGGGTGTGCTGCACCCAGGCCAGCTCCGATTCCGTACGCGCCGGGAAGCCGTACTCCCAGCGCGGGTCGTAGGCGAGTTCGTCGTGGCCCCAGTTGCGCTCGTTGAACGGCGGATGACACAGCACCGCCTCGGCGCGCAACCCGGGGTACGCGTCGGCGCGCAGGGTGTCACCGGTGGCGGCGCGCACGGTGGCCCGGCTGTGCAGCGCCAGCCGCAGGGCGCTGAGCGCGGCGAGTTCGGGCGAGCTGTCCTGGGCGTACAGCTCCTGGCCGGGGCGGGTGTCCACGGCACGCAGCAGGGCGCCGGTGCCGCAGGCCGGGTCCAGCACGGTGCGGGCCGGGCCGGCCAGGTCGGCCATGAGACCGGCCAGCTCGGCCGGGGTGAGCGTGTACTGGCGGGGGTTGGCGTCCAGGTGCCGGCCCAGCAGGAACTCGAAGGCCTGCCGCGCCCCGGTCTCGGCGGCCAGCTCGGCGGCACCGCGGAGGAGGGGGACGGAGGGGAGGAGTTGGGGACCGGTGGGGGGGCGGAGGGCGGGGGTGGGTGGGGTGGTGGGGGTGGTGGGGGTGGTGGGGGTGGTGGGGGTGGTGAGCGCGGTGGGTGCGGTGGGCGCGGTGTGAATCGCCGGTGCGGTGTGAACCGCTGGTGGGGTGTGGGCGGTTGGCGGGGCGTTCACGGGCTGCGGCGACGGTGCGGAGTTCACGGGCTGCGACCCCGGTGCCGAGTTCACAGGCTGCGGCGACGGTGCCGAGTTCACGGGCTGCGGTCCCGGCGTCGAGTTCACAGACCGCCGCGGCGGCGCCGAGTTCACAGCTCCTGCCGCCCGAGCCGAGTTCACAGTCCCAGCCGCCCCCGCCGGGTTCACAGACGTCATCGCCCCCGCGGAGTTCACACCCCCCACCGAGTTCACAGACCGTGGCGCCCCCGCCGAGTTCACCGGCCGTGGCGGCAGGACCCGTTCCAGGACCCGTTCCAGCGCCCCCGGCAGCATCGCGGCGAGCCGTGCGTCCGAGCCGGCGCTCGCGTCCAGCCAGACGGTGGGGCGCTCGTGGATCAGCAGCAGCGCGCACCCGGTGTGCACCAAAGCCGTCAGCGGGCCTTCCGGGTGGCCGGCGAGTTGCTGCCAGACGCGTTCGCGCAGCGGTACCTCGGCGAGTTTGCCCTGCTTGCGCAGCCACGCCTCGACCTCGGCAAGCGCGAAGGACGGGCTGGTCTCGGTGCCGCCGACCGGCTTGGGGAAGTCGGGGTGCCGGCGGCGCCAGTTGCTGACGGCGGCCCGGCCCACCCCGGCGAGCCGCGCGATCCCGGCCGCGGTCACCTCTGTCGCGTTGTCCTGCACCGGCCTCGCTCCCCTCGTCCCGTGTGTGCGCCGAGCATACCGGCGTACACAGCGTCCAGGAGTTCACGAGCGTGTACTGCCTGTGGATTGTGAACCGTGTTGACTCGGTTCACAGGCTCTGATCTGATGAACCGCAGCGAACGAGCGGCCACCGGAGGGGGAGGCCGCCGCTTTCGGGGAGGGGATGTCTCATGGGCATGAAGGCCAGGCTCGCGTTCAGCGCTGTCGTGGGGATCGCCGTCATCGGCACCATGTCCGCGAACGCCGGCCGCGAGGCCGAGCACGGCGGTTCCGGTGGCGGCGGCAAGGGCTCCCCGGCCTCCTCGGCCTCGACCGGGCACCGGTCCGACGACACAAAGGGCACGAACGACACAGCGGGTACCGGGACGGCCAGCCGGAAGAAGGCCACGCTCCCGGGCGACGGCGCGCACCGGGTCGGCTCCGGCGTGCGGCCGGCAACACCGACGGCCGCTGCCACTGGGAGCGCGCCGGGGACGCCCCCGGCGAGCCGTCCGCCAAGTTCGCCGACGACGGCGTCCGTGGCACCGGTTACGTGACCGTCACGGCCACCGACAAGGTGCTCACCTCCCGCGGCTGCGCGACTGGGAGGCCGTGGACCCGGAGGCGAAGGGCGTGCCCGCCTCCTGGATGAACGGCTCCTGGGAGCGCGCGAAGGACACCGACCACGAGCCGTACTCGGTCATCGCCCACGACACCGTCCACTGCACGACCGTCGTCACCATCAGCCCGTCGGACGCCTGCTTCACGACGAACGGCTACGGCGGCTGGAAGCACGCCTGACCCACCGGGACACCCGCTCCCCCGGGCCCCAGCCCTGGACCGTCACTCCGGGCCCCCAGCCCCGCACCACCACTCCGGACCACCAGACCCGCACCACCAGCCCGCACCACCAGCCCGGACCGCCACTCCCGGGCCCCCACCCCGGGCCACCACCCCCGCGGAGCCCCCGGGCTCCTCCCTCCGCACCAGCGACACTTCTCTCGATCAAGGAATCCCCATGCGTCGTACCGCATTCGCCGCTCTCTGCCTCGCCGCCGCCACCACGGCCGGGCTCGCCACCGGCTGTCAGCAGGGGCAGGGCACGGCCGCCGGCAAGCAGGAGGCCCCGTTCGCCGGGCTGAGCGGCGGCGAGATCGCCGAGCGCGCGCTGAAGGCCACCACCGGCGCCTCCTCGGTGCGGATGAAGGGCCGGATCGCCGACGACGAGAGCGACGGGGTCATCGACATCGACATGACGCTGAACCGGAAGGGCGAGTGCGCCGGCACCCTGGGCATGGGCGGCGCGGGCAGGGCCGAACTGATCAGGAGCGGCGGCACCGTCTACATGAAGTACGACGAGAAGTTCCTGCGCGCACAGAGCGAGGGCGAGTCCGCGGAGGACACCGACGCGGCCGTGGCGATGCTGGCCGGGAAGTGGACCAAGATGGCCGTCAAGGGTCAGGACGCCGAGGACCTCACGGGCTTCTGCGACCTGGACTCGATGCTCGGCGACGTCAGCGGCGAGGACACGGCGGCCACCCGCGGCAAGACCACGCGGATCGACGGCACGCCCGCGATCACGCTGCACGAGAAGGACGGCAAGGAGCGCTACACGGCGTATGTGGCGACCGAGGGCAAGCCGTACCTGCTGCGGATCGACAGCGCGTCCGACGCCAAGGAGCCGGAGCACCTGAGCTTCTCCGACTACGGCGTGCCGGTTGCCGCCAAGAAGCCCACCGGGAAGATCGTGGACCTGGACGCGCTGTAAGGCCTCGGCCGGCGCGGAGCCTGCGGGGCGCCCCGGCCGGCGCGCGGGTCACCGGGCGCGGAAGCGCTCGGGTGCCTTGGTCGGGTTGCCGCCGGCGGGCAGCTTCTGGTCCGGGCAGCCGCGCAGGACCTTCTTCATGGCGGCCTGTTCGGCGGCGGTGACCCACAGGCCGTACTTCTTCTTCACGGCGACCTGGCCGGCGACGTACGCGCACCGGTACGACTTGTCCGGCGGGAGCCAGGTGGCCGCGTCGCCGTCGCCCTTGCCGCGGTTGGTGCTCGCGTCGACCGCGAGGAGGTTGAGCGGGTCGTTGGCGAGAGCGATGCGCTTGCTCGGCTCCCAGTACTTGGCGCCCTTCTGCCAGGCGTCGGAGAGGGCCACGACGTGGTCGATGTCGACCTGGCTGCGGCCCCGCCGGTAGGTGATCTCCTTGCCGGAGTAAGGGTCGTGCTCCAGCAGGCCGTAGGAGACCTTGCAGGTGCCGCCGGTGAACCTCACGTGGGTGAGGTCGCGTTTGAGGATGTCGTCGCGGGTGTCGCAGGAGTTGGAGTCGGTGTCCGCCCAGGCGGTGCCGAACCGGTCCCGGGAGTAACCGGTCTTCGGCGCACGGCCCTTGACGGTCAGTGAGCCGACGGCGGTCAGGGCCGCGCCCGCGCGTCCGGTCTCCCCGGGCCCTGCGGAACCCTTGGTCTGCTCGGCCGTGCAGCCGGTCACGGCGACCAGCATGGCCATGGCGGTGACCGTTCCGCCCCTCAGACGCGTCACGCTGCGTCCCTCCCGCTCGCCCTGGCCCGCCCTCGGGTACGGGCGGATCGTTCCGCTTCCACGGTAACGTCCGGCCGACGGCCGCCATATGGGGCACAGTCAGGACATACAATGACAAGTTCGGTTTCCCGCAAGGCATTTCCGCTGACCGGAGTTGACCTTGTCACTGGCGTCAGGGTCCGAGGATCCGGGGCATGAGCGAGAACAGCCACCGCCAGGACAGCCACCGCGACGGTCCCCGTACGGTCCTCGTGACCGGCGCCGGCACCGGGATCGGCCGGGCCACCGCGCGCGCGTTCGCCGCCGGGGGCGCCCGGGTCGTCGCCGTGGGCCGCCGGGCCGCGCCCCTGGCCGAGACCGCCGAGGGCCACTCCGGGATCACGCCCCTGCCCGCCGACCTGACCGCCGAGGACGGGCCCGAGTCCGTCGTACGGGCCACGCTGGAGCGGTACGGCCGGCTCGACGTGCTCGTCAACAACGCGGCCGTCGTCACCACCGACTCCCTGCGCACCTGCACGCGCGCGTCGGTACGGCCGCTGCTGGACACCAACCTCCTCGCGCCCGTGCTGCTCACCCAGGCCGCGCTGCCCGCACTGGAGGACAGCCGGGGTGTCGTGGTGAACGTGACGACGTCGGTGGGGCAGCGGGCCTGGCCCGGCAACTCCCTGTACGCGGCGGGCAAGGCGGCCCTGGAGGTGCTCACCCGCAGCTGGGCGGTGGAACTCGCCCCGCACGGCATCCGGGTGGTCGCCGTGGCCCCGGGCGCGGTCGAGACACCGATCGCCGAGCACTCCGGGTACGACCCCGAGCAGCGCGCGGCCCTCCGCGCGTGGCAGCTCGCCCACACTCCGCTCGGCCGGATCGGGCGCCCGGAGGAGGTCGCCTGGGCCATCACCCGGCTGGCCTCCCCGCGCGCGTCGTTCGTGACGGGCGTGGTGCTGCCCGTGGACGGCGGAGCGGTGGTCGCCTGACCGGCGGACCTCGCCGGGAAGCGGCCCCCGGCCCCGGCCAGGAGCGACCCACTGACCCGGCCGGGAAGCGGCCCCCGGCCCCGGCCAGGCAGCGACCCGCGGACCCGGCCGGAAAGCGACCGGCGGACCCGGCCAGGCAGCGGCGGGCGAACCCCGCCGGGAAACGACCGGCGGGCCCGACCGGGAAGCGGCCCCCGGCCCCAGCCAGGAAACGGCCCCCGGACCCGGCCAGGCAGCGCCCCCCGGACCCGGCCGGGAAGCGGCCCGCGAAAGCCGCTCCCGGGGGCGTTCCCGGAGGCGTTCCCCGCCGGGCGGCCCTCGCTCGCGGGGCCGTCCCGGGTCACCGCCACCGTGGGCCCGGGGCCCGTGCCCGAGGCGGCCGTCGGGGAGCCCGGCGCCGGCGTCAGGCCGGTTCGCCCGCCTGGCGCAGTGCCGCCGCCAGCCGGTCCCGTACCGCCGTCTGGGCCGCGATGCGGGCGTCGAGCACGGCCAGCCGGTCCCGGGCGACCTCCAGCGCCCGGGCCGAGGCGGGACCGGCGGTGACGTCGCCGTCCAGGCAGGGCAGGAACACCCGGACGTCGTCCAGGGTGAGGCCCGCCGCCAGCAGCCGGCGGATGTTGCGGACCCGTACGGCCGTACGGTCGTCGTAGGCGCGGTAGCCGTTGGCGGCGCGCGCGGAGGCGATCAGGCCCTGCTGCTCGTAGTGGCGCAGGGCGCGCGGGCTGGTCCCGGTCGCCTCGGCCAGTTCACCGATCCGCACGCGCGCCCCCGCCTCCTTGTTCCGTCCGCTAGCCCAGGATCGAGGTGAGGAACTCGCCGACCCAGGCCAGCAGTTCCCGGCCGACCAGCGGCCTGCCGCCCACCTTCGCGGTCTTCGGGCGCGGGACCAGCACCTGGTGCGCGCTCGCTTTGATGACCGTGCCGGGGTAGAGCCGCTTGAGGCGCAGCTCCTGCGACTCGCGCAGCTCGACCGGCGCGAAGCGGATGTTGCTGCCCTGGAGGACGATCTCGCCGACGCCGCAGGCCCGCGCGAGCATCCGGAGGCCGGCCACCAGCAGCAGGTTCTCCACCGGTTCGGGCAGCTTGCCGTAGCGGTCGGTGAGTTCCTCGCGGACGGCCCTGACGTCCTCCTCGGAGTTGGCGGAGGCGATCGAGCGGTACGCCTGGAGGCGCAGGCGCTCGCCCGGCGCGTAGTCGTGCGGCACGTGCGCGTCCACGGGCAGCTCGATCTTGACCTCCAGCGGCGCCTCCTCCTCGGCCCCGCCGGTCTCCAACTGGCGCCGGTAGTCGGCGACCGCCTCGCCGACCATGCGGACGTACAGGTCGAAGCCGACGCCGGCGATGTGCCCGGACTGCTCGCCGCCGAGCAGGTTGCCGGCGCCGCGGATCTCCAGGTCCTTCATCGCGACGTACATGCCCGCGCCCATCTCCGTGTGCTGGGCGATGGTGGCCAGGCGCTCGTGCGCGGTCTCCGTCAGCGGCTTCTCCGGCGGGTACAGGAAGTAGGCGTACCCGCGCTCGCGGCCCCGGCCGACCCGGCCGCGCAACTGGTGCAGCTGGGACAGGCCGAAGGTGTCGCCGCGCTCCACGATCAGCGTGTTGGCGTTGGAGATGTCGATGCCGGACTCCACGATCGTGGTGGACACCAGCACGTCGAACCGCTTCTCCCAGAAGTCGACGACCACCTGCTCCAGCGCCGATTCCGACATCTGGCCGTGGGCCGTCGCGATGCGCGCCTCGGGGACGATCTCGCGGAGCCTGGCCGCGGCGCGGTCGATGGACTCGACGCGGTTGTGGATGTAGAAGACCTGGCCCTCGCGCAGCAGTTCGCGGCGGATGGCCGCGCCGATCTGCCGCTCCTCGTACGGCCCGACGAAGGTGAGCACCGGGTGGCGCTCCTCGGGCGGGGTGGTGATCGTGGACATCTCGCGGATGCCGGTGACCGCCATCTCCAGGGTGCGCGGGATCGGGGTCGCGGACATCGTCAGCACGTCGACGTTGGCGCGCAGCTTCTTCAGCTGCTCCTTGTGCTCGACGCCGAAGCGCTGTTCCTCGTCCACGACGACCAGGCCCAGGTCCTTGAACTTGGTCTCGGAGGAGAACAGGCGGTGGGTGCCGATGACGACGTCCACGGAGCCTTCCTTGAGGCCCTCCAGGACGGCCTTGGCCTCGGTGTCGGTCTGGAAGCGGGACAGGGCGCGCACGGTGACCGGGAACTGCGCGTACCGCTCGGAGAACGTCCCGAAGTGCTGCTGCACCAGCAGGGTGGTCGGCACCAGGACGGCGACCTGCTTGCCGTCCTGTACGGCCTTGAAGGCGGCCCGCACCGCGATCTCGGTCTTGCCGTAGCCGACGTCGCCGCAGACCAGGCGGTCCATCGGGACCGTCTTCTCCATGTCCTCCTTGACCTCGGCGATGGTGGTGAGCTGGTCCGGGGTCTCGGCGTACGGGAAGGCGTCCTCCAGTTCGCGCTGCCAGGGCGTGTCGGTGCCGAAGGCGTGGCCGGGGGCGGCCATGCGCGCGCTGTACAGCTTGATCAGGTCGGCGGCGATCTCCTTGACGGCCTTCTTCGCGCGGGCCTTGGTCTTCGTCCAGTCGGCGCCGCCGAGGCGGTGCAGGGTGGGTGCCTCGCCGCCGACGTACTTGGTGATCTGTTCCAGCTGGTCGGTCGGGATGTACAGCCGGTCGCCGGGCTGGCCGCGCTTGGCGGGCGCGTACTCCACCACCAGGTACTCGCGGGTGGCGCCCTGCACGGTGCGCTGGACCATCTCGATGTAGCGGCCGACGCCGTGCTGTTCGTGGACGATGTAGTCGCCCGCCTCCAGGGTGAGCGGGTCGATGGTCTTGCGGCGGCGGGCCGGCATCCGGGCGCCGTCCCGGCTGGCGGTGCGCTGGCCGGACAGGTCGGTCTCGGTGAGCACGGCCAGTTTGCGCGCCGGGTCCACGAAGCCGTACTCGACCGAGCCGCAGGAGACGTGCACCACGGACGGGCTCAGCTCGCCGAGGTCGTTGTCCAGGCGGGCCGCGATGCCCTCGCCGCCGAGCACCTCCACGGTGCGCGCGGCCGGCCCGTGGCCCTCGGTGAGGTAGACCGCGCGCCAGCCGTCGGCGAGCCAGCCCTTGGTGTCGGCGAGGGCCCGGGCGGTGTCGCCGCGGTAGCTCTCGGGCGCGCGCATGCCCAGCTTGAGGGTGTCGGCGTCCAGTTCCTCGTCGGCGGCGAACGGCGACACCGACCACCACATCATGTCCAGCTCGCGGGCGCGGTCGCGGACGTCGGCGATGGACCACAGGGAGGCGGCGCCGACGTCGATCGGGGCCTCGCCGCCGCCGGCCGTGGCCGCCCAGGACGCCTGGAGGAACTCCTGGCTGGTGGCGACGAGGTCGGCGGCGCGGGTGCGGACCCGCTCCGGGTCGCAGACGACGGCCATAGCGCCCTTGGGCAGGACGTCGAGCAGCAGCTCCATGTCGTCGACGAGGACCGGGGCGAGGGACTCCATGCCCTCCACCGCGATGCCCTCGGCGATCTTGCCGAGCAGTTCGCCGAGTTCGGGGTGGTCCTCGGCGAGGGCACGCGCGCGGGCGCGGACGTCGTCGGTGAGCAGCAGCTCGCGGCACGGGGGTGCCCACAGGCCGTGTGCGGCGACTTCGAGGGAGCGCTGGTCGGCGACCTTGAAGTAGCGGATCTCCTCGACGTCGTCGCCCCAGAACTCGATGCGCAGCGGGTGTTCCTCGGTGGGCGGGAACACGTCGAGGATGCCGCCGCGCACGGCGAACTCACCGCGCTTCTCGACCAGCTCCACGCGCGCGTAGGCGGCGGCCGCGAGGGCCGCCACGACGTCGTTCAGGTCGGCGTTCTGGCCGGTCCTCAGGGACACCGGCTCCAGGTCGCCGAGGCCCTTGACCTGCGGCTGGAGCACGGAGCGCACGGGTGCCACGACGACGGAGACGGGGCCGGTCTCGGGGTCGTCGGGGCGGGGGTGGGCGAGGCGGCGCAGGACGGCGAGGCGGCGGCCGACGGTGTCGCTGCGCGGGCTGAGCCGTTCGTGCGGCAGGGTCTCCCAGGAGGGGTACTCCACGACGCCCTCGGGCGGCAGGAGGGAGCGCAGGGCGGCGGCCAGGTCCTCGGCCTCCCGGCCGGTCGCCGTGACCGCCAGCACGGGGCGGCCGGCCTCGCGGGCCAGGGCGGCGACGGCGAAGGGCCGGGCCGCCGGCGGGCCGACGAGGTCGACGTGCGGGCGGTTGCCGTCCGCGGCGGCGGCGATCGCTTCCGCGAGGGCGGGGTCCTTGACGACGGCGTCCAGCAGACCGTGCAGGCTCATGGAGGGGCTTTCCGTCCGGGGGGTCGGCAACACGAAGGGCCCGACTCGTGGGACGGGCCGGGGCTGTCCAGCGTACGACGGTGGCGGCGACGGCGCGGGAAGGCTGTGGACAACCTCCGTGCCCGCGGCACGGAAACCTGTGGACGACCTCCGTGCCCGCGGCGCGGAAACCGGGCGCGGTGCCTTGCGGCCACGGGCACGGCAGGCCGGCGCCGGGGAGTCCTGGCAGGACTCCCCGGCGCCGGGTGCTCCTCCGCAACCCCCGTGTGCGGAGGACGCCGGGCCCGCGGGGGCGGCTAGTCGGTCGCGATCGCGTTCAGTACGTTCATGCGGCCGGCCCGGAACGCCGGGACCAGCGCGGCGAACAGTCCCACGAAGGCCGAGCCGATGAAGACGCCGGCGATCGTCGGCCAGGGGATGTCCAGGACCTTCAGGCCCTCCAGGGCGAGGAGTTTCTGGGCGGCGCCGCCCCACACCATGCCGAGGCCGAGGCCGAGCAGGGCGCCGAAGACCGCGATCACCACGGACTCCAGGCGGATCATGCGGCGAAGCTGACGGCGGGAGAGGCCGATGGCCCGCATGAGGCCGATCTCCCGGGTCCGCTCGACCACGGACAGCGCCAGGGTGTTCACCACTCCGAGGACGGCGACGATGATCGCGAGGGCCAGCAGGCCGTAGATCATGTTCAGCAGTTGGCCGATCTGGTCCTTCAGCGCCTTCTTGTAGTCGGTCTGGTCGCGCACGGTGTACTGCGGGTACTTGTGCAGGGCCGCCTTCAGGTCCTGGTAGGCGGTCTTCTCCCGGCCGTCCTTGGCGGTGGCGAAGAGCAGGTCGTCCAGCGGCATCCGGTCGGCGGGGACGTACTTCGCCACCGTGGCGATGGACGCGTACATGGCGCCCTTGTCGATGACGACCTCGTCGCTGGTGATCGCGCGGACGGTCAGCTTCGCCGTCTGGCCGTCCGCGAAGTGGACGGCGACCGTGGAGCCCAGTTTCACGCCGTGCTCCTTGGCGAAGCCCTCGAAGACGGACATGGAGTCCGGCCGGTAGGCGTCGGCGAGGGAGCCGGCTACGGTCTTGGTGCGCACGTCCCGCGCGTACGTCGGGTCGGTCGCGTTGATCGTCTCCTTCTTGGTGGTGCGGCCGTCCGGCGTGGTCAGGGAGGCGTCCAGGAGCTTGTACTCGGTGACCCGCGCCAGTCCCGGCGTGGCCTTGACGGCCGCGACCGCCTGCGCGTCGATGACCTGGCCGTTGTCGTCCCGGATGATGAAGTCCGTGCCCACGGTCTTGTCCAGCTGATCGGTGGCGGAGGCCACCATGGAGGAGCCGACCACCGACAGGCAGGCCACCAGGGCGAGGCCGATCATCAGGGCGGCGCCGGTGGCGCCGGTGCGGCGCGGGTTGCGCAGCGCGTTGCGCTCGGCCATCCGGCCGACGGGTCCGAAGATCCGCAGGATGACCACGCCGAGGACGCGGACCAGGCCGCCGGCGAGCAGCGGGCCGATGACGACGAACCCGATCAGGCTGAGCACCACGCCCAGGCCCAGCCAGCCCGAGCCGGTCGTGGCCTTGTCGGCGGTGGCGGCGACGTACAGGCTCCAGCCGCCGGCGGCGGTCAGCAGCAGACCGAGGACGGCGCGGACGGCGCCGGCCCGGGCGTCGGCGGGGGCGCCGGCCTCACGCAGGGCGGCCATCGGGGAGACCTTGCCGGCGCGCCGGGCGGGCAGGTAGGCGGCGAGGACGGTGACGACCACGCCGAGGAGCAGACCGAGCGCGGGCGTGGTCCAGGCGACGGTCAGGTCGCTGGTGGACAGGTGCATGCCCATCTGGCCCATGAGCTTCATCAGGCCGACCGCGATGCCGACGCCCGCGCCGACCCCGAGGACGGAGCCGAACACGCCGAGCAGCAGCGCCTCAACCAGCACGGACCGGTTGACCTGCTTGCGGGAGGAGCCGATGGCGCGCAGCAGGCCGATCTCGCGGGTGCGCTGGGCGACCAGCATGGAGAAGGTGTTGATGATCAGGAAGATGCCGACCAGGAAGGCGATCCCGGCGAAGCCGAGCATCGCGTACTTCATGACGTTCAGGAAGCTCTCGAGCTCCTTCTGGTTGGCGTCGGCGACCTCCTTGGCGGTCTGCACCTTGTAGTCGTGTCCGAGGACGGCGACGACGTTCTTCTTCAGCCGGGCGTCGCTCACCCCGGCGGCGGCGGTGACGTTGACGTCGGTGTAGACGCCGGTCCGGCCGACCAGGGTCCGCTGGGCGGTCGCGGTGTCCAGGTAGAAGATGGCCGCGCCGGGGTTGGTGACCTTGAAGGCGGCGATGCCGGACACGCGCGCGTGGTGGGTGCCGAGGGCCGTGATCACCCCGATCTCGTCGCCCAGTCCCAGGCCGTGCTTGTCGGCGGTGTCGGCGTCGATCATCACCTGGTCCGGGCGCCTGGGCGCCGTACCGGTGGTGATCTCCATGGTGCGGGCGTCGTTGCCGTTCCAACTGCCGACGATGGTGGGCGCGCCGCTGGTGGGCGACAGCTTGTCGTTGTCGGCGTCGACGACCGTCACCGCGGTGGAGAACACCGTGCCCTCGGCCGACTTGACGCCGTCGGCGCTGCGGACCGCGCCGAGCACGGCGGCCGGCAGGACGGGCGGCTTGCCGGTGCGGGAGGTGGTCTCCCCGCTGCCGGAGGCGGTCCTGGCGCTGACCGTGACGTCCGAGGAGGTCGCCTGGAACAGCTTGTCGAAGGTGGTGTTCATCGTGTCGGTGAACACCAGCGTGCCGCACACGAACGCCACTGACAGCAGCACGGCGACCGCCGACAGCGCCATGCGCCCCTTGTGCGCGAGGAAGTTGCGCATCGAGGTCTTCAGGACGGTCATGACGTGCGTCCCCGGGCGTCGAAGTCCTTCATGCGGTCCAGCACCTGTTCGGCCGTCGGCTGGTGCATCTCGTCGACGATCCGGCCGTCGGCGAGGTAGAGCACGCGGTCGGCGTAGGAGGCGGCCACCGGGTCGTGGGTGACCATGACGATGGTCTGGCCAAGTTCGTCCACCGAGCGGCGCAGGAAGCCCAGGACCTCCGCGCCCGCCCGCGAGTCGAGGTTCCCGGTGGGCTCGTCCCCGAAGATGATCTCCGGGCGGGCGGCCAGGGCGCGGGCCACGGCGACGCGCTGCTGCTGGCCGCCGGAGAGCTGGGTGGGGCGGTGCTTGAGTCGTCCGGCGAGCCCGACGGTCTCCACCACCCGGTCCAGCCAGGCCCGGTCGGGCTTGCGGCCGGCGATGTCCATGGGCAGCGTGATGTTCTCGATGGCGTTCAGCGTGGGCAGCAGGTTGAACGCCTGGAAGATGAAGCCGATCCGGTCCCGGCGCAGCTGGGTGAGCTTCTTGTCCTTCAGGCCGGTGATCTCGGTGTCGGCCAGGTGTATCTGGCCGCTCGTCACCGTGTCGAGGCCGGCGAGGCAGTGCATCAGGGTGGACTTGCCGGACCCGGAGGGGCCCATGATCGCGGTGAACCGGCCGCGGGCGATGTCCACGTCGACCCGGTCCAGGGCGACGACCCGGGTCTCGCCCGACCCGTACGCCTTCACGACCTGCCGCGCCCGCGCGGCAACGGCCGTACTCCCTCCAGTGCCCCCGTGCCTGGGAATGGTTACAGCCGATGTCACGGTATGTCTCCTATATCGGTTGGCAAGTCGGTGCGGACCGCCCGGGTCGGCCGGGTGTCGTCTCGGGTACGTCGATGAGTCTCGCGGTCGGCGAGGGTGGGCGCGCTGGTGCGGAGCCCCGTCTTTCCGGGGGGTAAACCCCACCCCCGCCGGTGCGGTCCGCCGCCCCCCAGCGGCGTAAAGCCAGGTTAAGGAGCCACCCGGGCCGGGCTCGTCCTCCGCCGGGACGAACCCTCCCCGAGCCGCAGTACGGAGGAACCCCTAGGGGTCCTCCACCGCCGGGTGGAGCGGTTCTCGGGGCCGCCTCCCTCCTTCGGCGCGGGAAGCCTGCGGCGGCCATCACGGAAAGCCCGCCGTACGGGAGATGGATGCAAGGGGCACGGGACAGCGTCCGCTGGAACCACGGAGAGCTGCGCGCCGGGAAGTACGACACCGGCGCTACACGACGGCACGGCGGCACGCCGCGAGGGCCGTTTCTCCCGGGGCCGACGCCCGTTCCCGACGGGGGCGGGCGGGGGCGGCTGCCGCGGGGCACGCGTGGACGGCGGCGCCGGGTCTGTACGCCGTGGCGGCCGGTGGTCGCGCCCGAGTCGGGACAGCCGCCCGCCCAGGCCGGACCGGCCATCCCGGAACGGCCGCCCCTACTCCCCGCAGGAGCGGCCGGGAGCGGTTGCGCGGGGCACGCGCACGCGGCGCCCCGGGCCCGTACGACGCGCCGCACGCGTATGCGGCGGCGCCGGGTCCGTCCGCCGTGGCGGCTGGCGGCCACGCCCGGGCCGGGACGGCCGCGCGCCCAGGCCGGACCGGCCAATCCCGGAACGGCCTCCGCGCGGCACGCATGTGCGGCGGTGCCGGGTCCGTGCATCACGGCGTACGTGTGTGCGGCGGCGCCGGGGCCGGTGGGCGGGTTACTCCGTGACTGCCTGGCCGGTCAGGGAGATGAGGCGGTCGCGGGCCGAGTCCATGTGTGCCTGGACGTCGTCCCAGGCGTCGCCGTGCTCGCGCAGCACCCGTTCGGTCTCGCGGGCGATGCGCTCCTCCCGTACGTGCGCGTCGGCGACGATCTCCACGGCACGTGCGCGTGCCTCCTCCGCACAGCGGCGGGCGTACTCCTCGGCTTCCGCGAGGGCCCGTTGGGCTTCCGTCAGCGCGGCCTCGGCCCGGCCCGCCCGTTCGGCGTGCCGGGCGTCCAGCGCGGCCGCCCGCTCCGCCTCCTCGCGCTCGACCGCGGCCCAGCGTTCGGCGTGCTCCCTGGAGTGCCGGGCGAGCAGCCCGGCGCCGCGCTGGCGTGCCTCACGCACCGCGGCGAGCACCTCCGCGCGCCCCGCCCGCACCTCGCGCCGGGCTCCGACCCGGATGTCACCCGCCTCGGCCCGCGCGGCGCCGAGCCGCCGGCCGGCCCGTTCGTCGGCCTGCGCGCGGACCGCGTCCGCCTCGGCCTGCGCCGCGCGGCGGATCCGCTCGGCGTCCGCCTCGGCCCGCGCGATCTGCTCCCGGGCCGCGCACCGCGTGCGCTCCCCGAGGTCCGCGGCCTCCTCCCGTACGAACTGGAACAGCCGCCGCGCGCCCTCCCCGAGCGACTCGTACGTCTGCGGCGCGAGGTGGGCGACCACCTCGCGCAGCCGCACGGCCTCCGCCTCCATGTCCTTGGCGAGCACGGTCAGCCGGGCGGCCCGCTCCCAGGCGGCGTCCCGGTCCCGTGACAGCGCCTCCAGGTACGCCTCGACCTGGTCGGGACGGTAGCCGCGCCCCCGGACGGTCATGAAGCCGTGCGGCGGCATCGATGCGCTGCTCACCCTGGGGACTCCTCTCCACCGGGCATACACGACAGAATGATTTCGTGCATATCTTGATGGATCGGACGTAAACGGTCCTCAACCGACACTCCGCAGAACACACACGGGCCCGGAACGCGCCGGGGCCCTTCACGCGTGCGCGTGAAGGGCCCCGGCGGCGTGTCCCACCCGTGCGGCGGGCGGCGGGTGCGCTACAGCAGCCCGTCCCACATCTGTTCGAGCAGCACCGACCACCAGCTCTCCGGCGAACCGAGCGCCGCCGGGTCCAGGGCGGCCAGCTGCGCCTGGAAGTCGACGGTCCAGCGGCCCGCCTGCTCCTGGTTCAGCCCGTACCGCAGCCGCCACATCCGGCCCAGCAGCGCCAGGCACCGCACGAACTCCGGCAGCCCGGTGTTCACGAACTGCGGCGGCACCGGCGCACCGCCCGGCCCCGCCTCCACCGGCACGGCCACGATGTTCGCCGTGCCGTACTGCACGCAGACCGCCTTGCCGAAGTCGGTGCCCATCACCAGGTACGACCCGGCGTCCGGCGCCGCCGCCACCCCGCGCTCGGCCGCCAGCTCCGCCAGCGTCGGCACCGGGCGGCCCGGCTGCGCCTGCGCCCAGAAGAACGGACCCATGTCCAGCGGCAGCCCGGCCACGACCAGCGTGTGCGCGACGACCGGCGGCACGCCCTGCCGGGACACCGCCTGCTGCCCGAACCGGAAGACACCCGGACCGAACGCCGCCGCCAGCTCCTGCGCGACGGCCTCCGGCGGCACCGGCGGCGCGGCCGGCACCGGCGGCAGCGGCGCCCGCACCGGCGCCGGCCGCGCGGGACCGTCCGCCACCTGGTGCAGCTCGCCCTGGTGGGCCAGCAACTGGTGCATGCCCTGCTGCCGGCTCGCGTGGTCGGTGCCGTACGGCGCGATGCTCGTGATCCGGGCCTGCGGCCACTGCTCACGGATCATCCGCGCGCAGTAGGCGCCCGGCAGCTCGCACGACTCCAGCTCGGTGTGCAGCTCCAGCACCTGGTCCGGCGGCACGTTCATGGCGCGCAGCTCGTGGAAGATCTGCCACTCCGGGTGCGGGGTGCCCGGCGCCGAACGCCGGATCAGCTGCTGCTCGGAGCCGTCCTGCGCGCGGTAACGCAGCACGGCCTGATAGCCCGGCCCGACCGTCGGCTGCCCCTGCTGGGGATACCCGTACGCCTGCCCCGGACCCGGCACGGGCGCACCCGGCGGGGGCATGGCACCGGGCGGCACGGCACCCGGCGGCGGCATCGCGCCGGGCGGCGTCGACGGCGGGACACCCGGAGCGCCCGGCGGCATACCGAGGGCGCCCGGCATACCGGGAGCGCCGGGCAGGGGCGGCGGCGGGGGCGCGCCCGGACCGGCCACCGGCGGAGCGGACAGCACGGTCGCGGCGTGGTGCACGGCACCGGGAGCCCCGCCGGCCGGGGTGTGCGGGGCGTTCGGGCCCTGTGGCGCGTGCGGAGCGGCGGGCGCCCCGGGGGCGCTCGGGGGCTGCGGTGCGCCGCCGCCCGGCCGGTTCGGGTCGGCCAGCATCGTGGCCGCCTGGTGCACACCGCCCGGCGGCGTGGCTCCGGGCGGGCCCGGCGGCGCGGCGGGCGGGTTCGGTGCGCCCGGCGGCTGCGCTCCGCGCGCGCTCCCCGGACCGGCCGGCGCGTCCGCACCGCCCTGCTCCTCGGGTTCCGGACCCTCGGGTCCGAGTGCCGGCACGAGCCGCGTCGGCACATACCCGCCCGCGGGCGCGCCCGGCGCGGGCGGCGGCGGACTTCCCGGACGCGCGCCCGGCGTGCCCGGGGCGCCCGGCGGCGGGGGCGGCGTGCCCGCGCCGCCGCGCGCCTTCCTCGGCGGCGGTGCCGCCTTGCTCGTCGCGGCGTCCGCGATGTCGCCCGCGTGCGGCGGGAGCGGCCGTCCCGGCCCGGCCGGGCCCGCGGGCGGCTGCGGCCCGCCCGGCGCCGCCGGCGGATAGCCCTGCGGAGCACCCGGCCCCTGCGGAGAGCCGTACGCCGAAGCGGGCGGCGCCGGCGGTGCGGGCGGCGCGGTGCCGTCCCGGCCGTCCTGGGGCGCGGGCGGCGTGCCGGGCATGGGCGGCGGAGTCGGCAAAGTGCCGTGCGCCGGAGGGTACGCCGGTGCGCCCGGCGGCGGTGTGGGCGTGCCGCCCCGGCCGGCGCCGTCCCGCGCGCCCGGCGCGGCGTCCAGGCCGCCGGGCGCGTCGAGCGCCGGTGAGACCGCCGTCGGCGGCAGTTGGCTGCCGCCCGGCAGCAGCGCCGTCGGCGCGTCCGCGGCGACCGCGGGCGGGCGCGGCGCGTCGTCCGCGTCGCTCAGCGGCGGCGCGAACACCGTCGCGGGCAGCGGCACGGAACGGTCGTCCTCACCGGCGCCCGCGTTCGTGTCGGTCCCGGCCCACGGCGTGGCGCCCGCGGGCACGTCCGCCCCGGCCGGCGGCCCGGCCTGCACCCCGGCCTGCGTCGGCGCCGGCCCGGACCCACCGGAGGCGGCCGGTGCCGGCGTGGCGGGCGGGGCCGGCGGAACCTGAGCATGCGTATCCGCACCCGGCGCGGCCGGGCCCGGTGCGGCCGGGCCCTGTGCGGCCGTACCCTGCCCCTCCGCGGCCGGCGAGACCGCCGGCCCCGGCCCCGGCGCCGTGTCCTGCGCGCCCCGGCCGCCCGCGCCCCGCTTGTCCGCGGCCTCCTGCAACCACTCCGGCGGAGTCAGCAGGAACGACGTCTGGTTGAGGTCCAGCCGGGCGGACGCGGGCGCCGGTGCCGTGTCCCGCGGCTCGTCGGCGCGGCCGTACTCCTCCTCGTACCGGCGGATCACCTCGCCCACCGGCAGCGCCGGCCACAGCGTGGCCTCCCCGCTGTCCCGGGCGATCACCAGCCGCTGGCCGCCCGCGTCCGAACGCGGCCCCTCCGCCCGGTCCTCGCCCCACACCACGAAGCCCAGCTCGAACTCCCGCACCCGCACCTCACGGTGCTGGTACACCGGCACATCGCCGTTGATCCACTCCTCGGCGCGCTCCTGCGCCTGCGCGTAGGTCACCATCGCCGACAGCTCACTCCCCCGCCGGGCCGGACGACACCGGGCCGGAAGACACCGGGACGACACGGGCGAACCCGCCGTCCACCATCAGATCGGCCACCGTCTCCAACTCCGGCGGGCTGCCGGCCAGCCGGGACAGGAACGCGTCGAAGTCGTCACCGCACGGCAGCAGCAGACGCTCCACCCGCTCCGCCGGCGCCCAGGACGGATCCACGTCCCGCACGTCGTCGTACGCGCAGAACCACACCGAACCGAGCCGCTCGCCCTTCACCTTCACCGCGAGCAGCCCGCCCTGCACGAACGCCACCCCGAGGTAATCCTTCGTCAGGTGGTCGCGCAGACACTTGTTCACGTACACCAGGTCGTTCACCGCCGCCTCGTCCCGCACCGTGAAGAACGGCTGGTCCAGCAGCAGTCCGAGCCCGGCGTCCAGCGCCGTGCCGGCCGGCGCGCAGCCGCCCGCCGCCTTCAGGAACGAGCGGTAGGCGCCCGGCAGCCGGTACCCCAGGTCCTCCTCGGCCCCCTGCACCTGCGCTTCCGTCACCGCCACACCCGACTTCGGCAGCCCGAAGTGCGCCGGCCGCGACTCCTGCAACGGCCGTGTACCGCGCCTGGCATGGTCCACCGGCGCCGTCGCCACCCCGCCGTGATGCCTGAGCAGCGCCTTCACCTCGACCGGGACCAGCTCCAGCCGCCGTGTGCCGGCCACGTGGTGCCACGTCCAGCCGTGCGGGGTCGCCACGTCCGGCACCGTGTCCCACAGCTCGTGGCCCGCCGCCGCCAGCGCCGCGTTCGCCGACACGTAGTCCGTCAGCCGCAGTTCGTCGACGCCGAAACCCGCCGGCGGCTCGGCGATCTCCACCGCCACCCGCGCGTACGGCGAGAAGTCCGGGTAACCGTGCTCGTCGACCCGTACCCCGCGCGGGTGACGTGCCGCCCGGACCGGATCCGGGAAGTGCACGACCTGCCCGGCGTAGGCCGCGTTCGGCGGCGCGGCTCGTCCCCCGGCCCGGTGGCTGGGCGGTGCCCCCAGCCCGAGCCCACCTGTCGTCATGGCGGATGCCCCCTGCGGCGTTCTCTCTGGCCCCGGGGCCTGTCCGACAATTCCCGTCCGCCGCGCGACGCGAATTATCAGACAGGCCCCAAGCGGCGATGTCGGTCGCGGACGGCGACAGCCTATGCGGTACGCGCACCCCGGTCACCGGCCCACCACGGCCCCGCCCCCGCCCGGCCCGCACCACCGTGACCAGCCGTCACCCTGCCGTCACACCGTGCCCGGAACGGGCGTGTCGCACCGCCCCAGCTTCCCCACCAGCCACGGCATTTGGCACCCTGTGTCCTTCGGGGGGATGCCCGGGGAGGGAAACAACGACCATGAACGCCTTGCAGACCGGAGGTGGCGACGTGCGGGCCGGCGACCCTCGCATCGACTGGAGCGGCAGCGACGCGCCTCCCACCCCCGTCCTCCGGCACCGCCGCGACGGCATCCTGCCCGCCGTCGCCGCCGCCCTCTCCGTCCGCGGCGCCACCCTCACCTGTACCGCCGCCCGCGGCGACCAGCCCCCCGCGCTGCACCCCCTCGTCCAGGACTTCCTCGACACCCTCACCAGCGCCCAGCGCGACCGCTTCACCGGCCGCTGCGCCGAGACCATCCTCATCTCCCGGCACCTGACCACCGCCGACGCCGCCCGCAGCAAGCGCGCCGCCCGCAGACCGATGACCAACGGCGAGGCCCGCAGAGCCCTCAAGCACGCCAAGCTCACCGCCCGCCGCATACGGGAGGACGGCGACCCGCTCCACGGCAGCTTCGCCGCTCCCTGCCGGGCCTGCACCGCCCTCAGCGCCCACTTCGGCGTGCGCATCGTCGACCCCGCCCCGGCCGACGCCTGAACCACCCGCCCCACCCCACCCACCCGGCTCGACGAACGAAGGGCAGATGCACCCCGACCGCGCCTCCACCACCCGGTTTCCCGTCCCGGTCGACGCCGCCCTGCGCGCCGCCGGCTGGCAGCCCGGACGCTGGGACATCAAACAGGCCGAGATCTGGGCCGACGCCCTGCGCGCGCACACCTCGCCCGCCGGGCACCGGCACACCGTCTTCCCGGCCGCCGTCGAGGCCTGGGCCGAGTTCGGCGGTCTCACCCTCGCGCCCACCGGGCCCGGCCGCCAGATCGCGCCCGCCGCCCTCCGCCTCGACCCGCTGCACGGCCTCCACCTCGCCCGCACCCTCGGCGACCTCGGCCGCGCCCTCGGCACCGAGCTGTGCCCCCTCGGCGAGGAGACCGACACCGCGGGTCTGCTCGCCATCGACGCCGAAGGCCGCGTCTACACCATCGACCACACCGGCGACTGGTACGTCGGCCCCGACATCGACCACGCCCTGACCACCCTGGTCACCGGCATCCGGCCGGTACGGCTCACCGCCGGCTGACCACCGGCGCGGGCACCCCGGCCGGCGGCCCCGGGAGAACGGCCGCCGCACCGGCACCCGGTCTTCGCAAGCAACAACCCGCACCGGCACCCTCGTAAGCAACGACCCCTCACCGGCCCCGCGCCCCCTTACGCCGCCGGAATCACCGCCGACACCCGGAAGCCGCCCGCGTCCGTCGGCCCCGACACGAACACACCGCCCAGCGCCACGACCCGCTCCCGCATCCCCACCAGGCCGTTCCCGCCCGACGGCAGCCCCGCCGCCGACGCCGACGCCGACTCCGAGGGCGGCTCGTTCTCCACCTGCATCGCGATCTCCGACACCCGGTGCGCCAGCCGCACATGCGTCTTCGCACCCGCCGCGTGCTTGTGGACGTTCGTCAACGCCTCCTGCACCACCCGGTACGCCGTCTGCTCGATCTCCGCCGGGTACGACCGCACCTCGCCCTCGACCGACAGATCCACCACCATGCCCGCGGCGGCCGACTGCCCGAGCAGTTCCTCCAGCTCCGACAGGCACGGCCCGTCCGCCGCCCGCTCCGCCTCGGCCACCCGGGAAGCCGCCGCGGCCGCCGCCTCCCCCACCGCCGCCAGCGGCACCGCCGCCGGACGCCGGCCCGCGGCCTCCCCCATCCGCAGCACCCCGAGCATCTCCCGCAGCTCGGTCAGCGCCTGCCTGCCCATGTCCCCCACCAGCGCGGCGTTGCGCACCGCCTTCTCCGGGTCCTTGCGCGCCACCGCCTGCAACGCCGCCGCGTGCACCACCATCAGGCTCACCCGGTGCGCGACCACGTCGTGCATCTCCCGCGCGATCCGCGTCCGCTCCTCGTTGCGCGCCCACTCGGCGCGCTCCTCCGCCCGCTCCGCGAGCAGCTGCAGTTCCCGCTCCAGCGAGTCCGCCCGCTCCCGCAGGCTCTCCATCAGCCGCCGCCGCGCCCCCACGTACAGCCCCAGCAGCACCGGCGGAGCGGTCAGCCCCAGCGCCGTCGTCACCGCCGCGAACGGCACGAACCAGTCGCCCAGGGTCAGGTCCCCGCGCGCCATGTCCTGCCGCACCCGCACGAACGTCACCACGGCCGTGCCCAGCAGCGACATCCCCGACAGCGCCCCGATGACCCGGCGCGGCAGCTCGCACGCCGCCAGCGTGTACAGGCCGACGACCCCCAGCAGGAAGCCCATCTCGGCCGGCGTGATCGCGATCGCCACCAGCACCACGGCGACCGGCCACTTGCGGCGCACCAGCAGCACCGAACCGGCGATCAGCCCGAACGCGACGCCCGCGGCCACCGGGATCCCCGCCTCCCGGGCGAACGGAATCCCCTCCGCCGCGCACTCCGCGGCGGACAGCGCCGCGAGGCCGCCGTCCAGTGCCGCGCTGCGCCACCTCGCCCACCACCATGGGCCGGTCAGAGCCCTGGCATGGTCTTCCCCCGTCGTGGTCATGTCTCCAGCCTACGGGCGGCGGGTGCGGCATTTCCGATGACTTTCACCGACCTCCACACACCATGCCCGGCACCGGAGAGGCCCCTCGCGGCCGTCCGGTGGCCGACGTCCCGCGGGGCGCCGGCTCCTGCCGTCGCATCGAGGGCTGGTGGTGCGGCATAGTAGGTGCCGCGGTCTCCGCGGACTGACTGAATGTCCGTTCAGGCCGTTTGCACACTCCCCTGTGGTGTAATCGGCAACACGGGTCACTTTGGATGATTTGTTCCAGGTTCGAGTCCTGGCAGGGGAGCTGCACGCCATCGGGTCCCGGCACCACCGCCGGGGCCCGCGCTCATTTCGCACGCGACCCACCCCGGTATCCTGCGGCTGTCACCCCCACCCACCCACAGCCGAAGGGCAACTCCGTGAGCGCCATCCGCCCGGCAGCCGTCGTCGTTCTCGCAGCGGGTGAGGGCACCCGTATGAAGTCGGCCACACCCAAGGTCCTGCACGAGATCTGCGGCCGTTCCCTGGTCGGCCATGTGCTGGCCGCCGCCCGCGCGTTGGACCCGCAGCAGCTGGTCGTGGTCGTGGGCCACGCCCGGGAGCAGGTGGGCGCCCACCTCGCCGCCGTCGACCCGGAGGCCAGGACCGCCGTGCAGGCGGAGCAGAAGGGCACCGGGCACGCCGTGCGCATGGGCCTGGAGGAGCTGGGCGGGGCCGTGGCCGGCACCGTGGTCGTCGTCTGCGGCGACACGCCCCTGCTGACCGCCGGCACGCTGACGCGGCTCGCCGAGACGCACGAGGCGGACGGCAACGCCGTGACCGTGCTCACGGCCCAGGTGCCGGACGCGACCGGTTACGGCCGGATCGTGCGGGACGAGGCGACGGGTGCCGTCACCGCGATCGTGGAGCACAAGGACGCCACCGACGCCCAGCGGGCCATCCGCGAGATCAACAGCGGTGTGTTCGCGTTCGACGGGGAGCTGCTGGCGGACGCGCTGAAGAAGGTGCGGACGGACAACAGCCAGGGCGAGGAGTACCTCACGGACGTGCTCGGCATCCTGCGCGAGGCGGGGCACCGGGTCGGGGCGTCGGTCGCGGAGGACCACCGGGAGATCGCCGGGATCAACAACCGGGTGCAGCTGGCCGAGGCCCGCCGCATCCTGAACGACCGGCTGCTGACGCGGGCGATGCTGGACGGGGTCACGGTGGTGGACCCGGCGTCGACGTGGGTGGACGTGACCGTCACCTTCGAGCAGGACGTCCTGGTGCACCCGAACACCCAGCTCAGCGGGTCGACGCACCTGGCCGAGGGCGCCGAGGTGGGCCCGAACAGCCGCCTGAAGGACACGCACGTGGGCGCGGGGGCCCGGCTGGACAACACGGTGTCCGACGGGGCGCGGGTCGGCGCCGGGGCGAGCGTGGGTCCGTACGCGTATCTGCGGCCGGGCACCCGGCTGGGCGCCAAGGGCAAGATCGGCACGTACGTCGAGACGAAGAACGCGTCGATCGGGGAGGGCACCAAGGTGCCGCACCTGTCGTACGTCGGGGACGCGACGATCGGTGAGTTCACGAACATCGGCGCGGCGAGCGTCTTCGTGAACTACGACGGCCAGGACAAGCACCACACCACGATCGGGTCGCACTGCCGGACCGGCGCGGACAACATGTTTGTGGCTCCTGTCACGGTCGGGGACGGTGCCTACACCGCCGCCGGGTCGGTGATCACGAAGGACGTGTCGCCGGGTTCGCTGGCCGTGGCCCGTGGTCAGCAGCGGAATATCGAGGGCTGGGTGGCCCGGAAGCGGCCGGGGAGCCCGGCGGCGAAGGCGGCCGAGGCGGCGTCCCGGCCCGCCGGGAGCGAGGACTGACCGGAAACGTGTGCGTCAAACACGGCGTACCGTGATAAGTGCACATCCGCACATGTGCACCCCGCACCCTTACCAGCTGATTCGGCCTCTCATGCCCAGCCGAGAGGTCGCCGAGCAGCCGGCTGGCTGAGACAACCTCTGAGGAGACTGTGCTGTGACCGGGATCAAGACGACCGGCGAGAAGAAGTTGATGTTCTTCTCCGGCCGCGCCCACCCCGAGCTTGCCGAGGAGGTCGCCCAGCAGCTGGGTGTCGGGGTCGTCCCGACGAAGGCCTTCGACTTCGCCAATGGTGAGATCTACGTCCGCTACCAGGAGTCGGCTCGTGGTGCGGACTGCTTCCTGATCCAGAGCCACACGGCTCCGATCAACAAGTGGATCATGGAACAGCTGATCATGATCGACGCGCTGAAGCGCGCTTCGGCGCGGTCGATCACCGTCATCGTGCCGTTCTACGGTTACGCCCGGCAGGACAAGAAGCACCGGGGCCGTGAACCGATCTCGGCGCGTCTGATCGCGGACATGATGAAGACGGCCGGTGCCGACCGGCTCCTGACGGTCGATCTGCACACCGACCAGATCCAGGGCTTCTTCGACGGTCCGGTGGACCACCTGTTCGCGCTGCCGCTCCTGGCGGACTACGTGGGCCGGAAGGTGGACCGGGCCAAGCTGACGGTCGTCTCGCCGGACGCGGGGCGCGTGCGGGTGGCGGACCGCTGGTGCGACCGGCTCGGCGCGCCGCTGGCGATCGTGCACAAGCGGCGTGACAAGGACGTGGCGAACCAGGTGACGGTCCACGAGGTCGTGGGCGAGGTCAAGGGCCGCGTCTGCGTGCTGGTGGACGACATGATCGACACGGGCGGCACGATCTGCGCCGCCGCGGACGCCCTGTTCGCGCACGGCGCGGAGGACGTGATCGTGACGGCGACGCACGGCGTGCTGTCGGGTCCGGCGGCCGACCGGCTGAAGAACTCGCGGGTGAGCGAGTTCGTGTTCACCAACACGCTGCCGACGCCGGGCGAGCTGGGCCGGGACCTGGACAAGATCACGGTGCTGTCGATCGCCCCGACGATCGCGAGCGCGGTGCGCGAGGTGTTCGAGGACGGCTCGGTGACCAGCCTCTTCGACGAGCAGTGAGGTTTCCGCAGGCCCGTGGTGCGGGCCCGCGGTAGATCGTTTTGGGTACGGCCTCCCGGTCCGAGTAGACTGCTGAAGTTGCTCGGCGAGGGAGGCCGTACTCGCGTTCGCGAATACGGCGGTCCGTTATCGACGCGCTCTTCGTAGCAGGCCGTTCGTGGCCGGGTGACCACGTCCGTTCCTTTCCTACGAGGAGTGATTCACATGTCCGAGGTGAAGCTCGCCGCCGAGACCCGCACCGAGTTCGGCAAGGGTGCGGCCCGTCGCATCCGCCGTGACAACAAGGTCCCGGGTGTCCTGTACGGCCACGGCTCCGACCCGCTGCACCTGACCCTGCCGGGCCACGACCTGCTGCTGGCGCTGCGCACGCCGAACGTCCTGATCTCCCTGGACATCGACGGCAAGTCCAACGAGCTGGCGATCCCGAAGGCCGTGCAGCGCGACCCGCTGAAGGGCTTCCTGGAGCACGTCGACCTCCAGCTCGTCAAGCGCGGCGAGAAGGTCACGGTCGAGATCTTCGTCCACACCGAGGGTGAGCTGGCCCCGGGCGGCAACCTGCTGGAGCACGTGCTGAACGCGCTGCCGGTGGAGACCGAGGCCACGCACATCCCGGAGTCGGTCACCGTCTCCGTCGAGGGCCTGGAGGCCGGTGCCTCCATCCTCGCCAAGGACATCCCGCTCCCGGCCGGCACCACGCTGGCCGTCGAGGAGGACACGGTCGTCCTCCAGGTCCTGGCCGCGCAGGCCGAGGAGGCCTCCGGTGAGGCCGAGGGCGACGCGGGCGCCGAGGGCTGATCTCGCCGTCGTCATCCGTCCAGCCGCTGCCTCCCTCGCGGGGGGCGGCGGCTGGCGCGTATCAAGGAGGCATGGACGTGACCACTCCCGCCAGCGGTCCGTGGCTGATCGTGGGGCTCGGCAATCCCGGGCCGGAGTACGCCATGAACCGGCACAACGTCGGCTTCATGGTGGCCGACCTGCTCGCGGAGCGGATCGGGGGGAAGTTCAAGCGGGCGGGCAAGGCGCAGGCGCAGGTGCTGGAGGGGCGGATCGGGCCGGCCGGGCCGGGCAGCCGCCGGGTGGTCCTGGCGAAGCCGACGTCGTTCATGAACCTGTCCGGCGGTCCGGTGAACGCGCTCAGGGACTTCTACAAGGTGCCGGTGGGCAACATCGTGGCGGTCCACGACGAGCTGGACATCGACTACGGCACGCTGCGGCTGAAGCTGGGCGGCGGCGACAACGGGCACAACGGCCTGAAGTCGATGACGAAGGCGATGGGGCCGGACTACCACCGGGTGCGGTTCGGGATCGGCCGGCCGCCGGGGCGGATGCAGGTGGCCGACTTCGTGCTGAAGGACTTCTCCTCCGCGGAGCGCAAGGAGCTGGACTACCTCGTGGACCGCGCGGCGGACGCGGTGGAGTGTCTGGTGACCGAGGGGCTGGAGCGGGCGCAGAGCGCGTACAACTCCTGAGCGGGCGCTCCTTGAGCGGGCGCGACTCCTGAGCGGGCGAGCGTGTCGTACATCGGACGGCTTTGTCCGCCCGGGATGACCGGGCACGCCCCGCGGAGTTGACCGACCGTGGGGATATGGCCAATGATCCCGGCCATGCCTGCCACAGCCAGTACCGCTCGCCAGGCGTCCGGGTCCGCGCTGCGGTTCGGGCGGGTCGCGGCGACGGGCGCGCTCGCCGCGCTGATCCTGTTCGCCGGGGTGTGGGGTTCCTGGGGGACCGCACAGCACGTGATGCTGTCCCAGGGGCGTGAGCGGGGCACGGTCCGGGTGACGCGGTGCGTGCGGGAGGTGTGCGCCGGGCCGTTCACCCCGGCGTCGGCGGGGGCGCGGCCCCGCGCGCGCGTGGAGATCGAGAAGTCCGTCGCGGTGCGGGCGGGCGCCACCTACGACGTGGTGCTGAAGCCCGGCACGGCAGAGGCGGTGCGGTCCGGTGCGGCGGGCGTCCTGCTGGCCTGGGTGCCGCTGGGCGGGGCGCTGCTGCTGGCCTCGGTGGTGGTCGCGGGCGGGATGCGGCTGAGGCGTCCGGCGTGGGTGCTGGGGCTGGCCGGGGCGGCGCTGCTGACGGCGGTGTTCGTGGCCGTGCAGTGACGTGAGCGGAGGAGAAAAGGGCGTGCCCCCGGGGTCGTACGGCCCCGGGGGCACCCTTTTTCCGGCGGGTCAGCCGGTGTTGCGCAGGCCGGCGGCCACGCCGTTGACGGTGAGGAGCAGGGCGCGGGCGAGCAGCGGGTCGGGGTTGACGCCCGCCGCGGCGGCGTCGCGCTGCCGCTTGAGCAGGGCGACCTGGAGGTAGGAGATCGGGTCGAGGTAGGCGTCGCGGATGGCGAACGTCTGCTTCAGGACGGGCTGGGCGGCCAGCAGTTCGTCCTCGCCGGTGATCCGCAGGACCTCGCGGACGGTCAGCTCGTGCTCGGCCTTGATGGTGTCGAACACGTGCTTGAGCTCGTCGGGGACGAGGGTGTCGACGTAGTGCTGGGCGATCCGCAGGTCCGTCTTGGCGAGGGTCATCTCAACGTTGGAGACGAAGTTGCGGAAGAAGTGCCACTGCTGGTGCATCTCGTCGAGCACGGAGTCCAGGCCGGCCTCGCGCAGCGCCTTCAGACCGGAGCCGACGCCGAACCAGCCCGGGACGATCTGCCGGGACTGGGTCCAGCCGAACACCCACGGGATGGCGCGCAGCCCGTCCAGGCCGGCGCCGGAGTCGGGCCGGCGGGAGGGCCGGGAGCCGAGGTGCAGGTCGGCGAGCTGGTCGACGGGGGTGGAGGCGAAGAAGTAGGACGGCAGGTCCGGGTCCTCGACCAGGCGCCGGTAGGCGGCGTGGGCGGCGTCCGAGGCGACGTCCATGGCCGCGTCCCAGCGGGCGAGGGCCTCGTGGGACTGGCGGGGCGCGGTGTGCAGGGCGGAGGCCTGGAGGGTGGCCGCGACGGTCAGTTCCAGGTTCTCCCGGGCGAGGGAGGGGATGAGGTACTTGTCGGAGATGACCTCGCCCTGCTCGGTCACCTTGATCTCGCCCTCCAGGGTGCCCCAGGGCTGGGCCAGGATGGCGTCGTGGGAGGGGCCGCCGCCGCGGCCGACGGTGCCGCCGCGGCCGTGGAAGAGGCGCAGCCGGACGCCGTAGCGGTGGGCCACGTCGCGCAGCCGGCGCTGGGCGCGGTGGATCTCCCACTGGCTGGTGGTGATGCCGCCGAACTTGGAGGAGTCGGAGTAGCCGAGCATGACCTCCTGGACGTCGCCGCGCAGCGCGACCAGGCGCCGGTAGGACGGGTCGGAGAGCATGTCCTCCAGGATGGTGTCGGCGGCCCGCAGCTCGTCGGTGGTCTCCAGCAGCGGGACGATGCCGATCTTCGCCCAGCCGGCGTGCAGGTCGACGAGGCCGGCCTCGCGGGCGAGGACGGCGGCGGCGAACACGTCGTCGGCGCCCTGGCACATGGAGATGATGTAGGACTCGACGACCTCGGGGCCGAAGACCCTCAGGGCCTTCTTGACGGTCTCGAAGACACCGAGGGTCTTCTGCCCGGCGGCGTCGACGGGCGCCGGGGTGGGGGCCAGCGGCCTCCGGGACCTGAGTTCCTTGGCGAGCAGCTTGGCGCGGTACTCGCGGGGCATGTCGGCGTAGCGCCAGGACTCCTCGCCGAGCCGGTCGAAGAGCTGGCCGAGGGCGTGGTGGTGGGCGTCGGCGTGCTCGCGGACGTCCATGGTGGCGAGCTGGAGGCCGAAGGCGGCCAGGGTGCGGATGGTGCGGGCCAGGCGGCCGTCGGCGAACAGGCCGCCGCGGTGGGCGCGCAGCGAGGTCTGGATGATCCTGAGGTCGTTCAGCAGCTCGCCGGTGCCGAGGTAGTCGCGGCCTTCCTCGTGCGGGGTGCCCTTGGCGAGGCGCTGCTTGGTGTTGACCAGCTTCTGCCGGATGCAGGTGGCCTTGAGCCGGTAGGGCTCCTCGGCGTTGAGCCGCTTGTAGCGGGGGCTGATCTCGGGCAGCAGGTCCAGGTCGGCCTTGAGGGAGTCCAGCAGCTCTTCGGTGGCTCCGGTGTAGCGGATGGAGTTGGAGAGCAGGCCGCGCAGCTCGTCGATGGTCTGCAGGGCGTCGTTGATGCCGTGTTCGTGCTGGAGGATGAGGACGTCCCAGGTGACCTGGGGGGTCACGTTGGGGTTGCCGTCGCGGTCGCCGCCGATCCAGGTGCCGAAGGTGAGCGGACGGGTGTCGTCGGGCAGCTTGACGCCGACGCGTTCCAGCTCGGCGGTCAGGTCCTCCAGGACGTCGCCGACGGCTTCGGCGTGCAGTTCGTCCAGGTAGTAGATGGCGTTGCGGGCCTCGTCGGCGGGCTCGGGGCGTACGACGCGCAGCTCGTCGGTCTGCCAGACGAGGTCGATGTTCTCGGCCAGACGGGTGTCGTGGCGGCGGCGGTCGGCGTCGAGGACGGGGGTGTCCAGGAGCGCGGCGATGCGCCGGAGCTTGTTGAGGACCGAACGGCGGGCGGCCTCGGTGGGGTGGGCGGTGAAGACCGGCCGGACGTTGAGGTTCTGGACGGTCTGCCGCAGGTGCTCCGGGTCGGCGTCCTTCAGCCGGTCGGCGGTGCGGGCCAGCAGGCTGCCCTCGGCGGCGCGCCGGGCACGCAGCTCGCGGCCGCGGTGCACCTGCTCGGTGATGTTGGCGAGGTGGAAGTACGTGGAGAAGGCGCGGACCAGCTTGGCCGCGGTCTCCAGTTCCGTGCCGCGCAGCAGCTCGGCGGCGGCGTCACCGTCCTCGCGGGTGAGACGGCGGACCTTCTCCACGAGGTCGAGGAGTTCGGGACCTTCCTGCCGGACGAGGGTCTCCCCCAGGAGATCACCCAGCCGGCGGATGTCGGCGCGCAGCTCGCTGCTGGTCGTGGTGGTCTGGTCGTCGGCACTGCTCACAGGTGCGGCTCCTTGCAGTGTTGAAGCTCGGCTGGAGGGGAACCCGGCCGGCCTGCCGCGCGGCGGGTGCCGCATACGGGCCGGAGCGTCCGGGAAGGAAACTTCAGCGGACCGCGCTGTCCGACCGGTTCCAAGGATAGGTGGCGATGTGGACGCACACGGTCTGGGGCTCTTGCCGAGGCGTGACACGCTGCCATACTTACGACGCCGTAGGTTACGGAACCGTAGGGAAGCGCCGTCGAGGCCCCTCCGGTTCCGGCGGCCCGGTATCCCTCTCGACCCTCGACCCCACAGGGGACGCGTATGACCTCAAGTTCCGATGTGATCGACGAAGCCCGCGGGACCAGCGACACATCCCTTTCCCCCGCCACACTGGGCGGTGAGCGGAAGGGATCGGTGGAACAGCTCACACTGCTGCTCTTCATCATCGTCCCGTTCCTGGCGCTGGTGGCGGCCGTGCCGCTGGCCTGGGGCCGGGGGGTGAGCTGGCTCGACCTCGGTCTGCTGGTGTTCTTCTACTTCCTCGGGTGCCACGGCATCACGATCGGTTTCCACCGGTACTTCACCCATGGGTCGTTCAAGGCCAAGCGGCCGCTGCGCATCGCGCTGGCGATCATGGGCTCGATGGCGGTGGAAGGCCCCCTGGTGCGCTGGGTGGCCGATCACCGCAAGCACCACAGGTTCTCCGACGCCGAAGGCGACCCGCACTCTCCGTGGCGGTTCGGCGAGACCGTTCCGGCGCTGATGAAGGGCCTGTGGTGGGCGCACATCGGCTGGATGTTCGACGAGGAGCAGACCCCGCAGGAGAAGTACGCGCCCGACCTGATCAACGACAAGGCGATGCGGGTGATCTCCCGGCAGTTCGTCCTGTGGACGCTGCTGTCGCTGCTGCTGCCGCCGCTGATCGGCGGGCTGGTGACGATGTCCTGGTGGGGCGCGTGGACCGCGTTCTTCTGGGGTTCACTCGTCCGGGTGGCACTGCTGCACCATGTGACGTGGTCCATCAACTCGATCTGCCACGCGGTGGGCAAGCGGCCGTTCAGGTCGCGGGACCGTTCGGGCAACGTGTGGTGGCTGGCGATCCTGTCCTGCGGCGAGTCCTGGCACAACCTGCACCACGCCGACCCCACGTCGGCGCGGCACGGTGTGATGCGCGGCCAGCTCGACTCCTCGGCGCGGTTCATCCGCTGGTTCGAGCAGTTGGGCTGGGCCTATGACGTGCGCTGGCCGTCACGCTCGCGTATCGATTCCCGCCGCCACACCGGGGACGGCGGCTCCCGGCGCCGGGAGGAGACGGCCGAGGCGGCATGATTGACGCCGTGGCGACCGACTCCAGCAGCACTCCAGGCCCCGACAAGCAGCGGCGGACCCGCCGGACCCGCATGACCGGCGCCGAGCGCCGCCAGCAGTTGCTGGAGATCGGTCGCACCCTGTTCGCGGCGAAGGGCTTCGAAGGCACCTCGGTGGAGGAGATCGCGGCCAAGGCCGGGGTGTCCAAGCCGGTGGTGTACGAGCACTTCGGCGGCAAGGAGGGGCTGTATGCGGTGGTGGTGGACCGGGAGATGCGGCGCCTGCTCGACATGGTCACCGGCTCGCTGACGGCCGGCCACCCGCGGGAGCTGTGCGAGCAGGCGGCGTTCGCGCTGCTGGACTACATCGAGGAGTACACGGACGGCTTCCGCATCCTGGTCCGCGACTCCCCCATCCCGCAGTCCACGGGCTCCTTCGCCTCGCTGATCTCCGACATCGCCACGCAGGTGGAGGACATCCTGGGCCGGGAGTTCAAGTCGCGGGGCTTCGACCCCAAGCTGGCCCCGCTCTACGCCCAGGCGCTGGTCGGCATGGTGGCGCTGACCGGGCAGTGGTGGCTGGACGTGCGCCGGCCGAAGAAGGCGGAGGTGGCGGCGCACCTGGTGAACCTGGCGTGGCACGGCCTGGACGGGCTGGAGCAGAAGCCGCGCCTGATAGGCCACCGCAAGGCGTGAGCCGCGCCTTTCCCTACGGCTCCCGCTTCCCCGTCTTCACGGCCACGGCGAACAGCCGGCGGAACGGCAACACCGTGCCGTACGGAGCGCTCGGGTAGGCCGTGCGCAGCAGGTCCCGGTAGGCGGCGAGGAACGCCTCGCGCGCGCCGGGATCACCGGCGAGCGCGGTGAGGACGGGCCGCAGGGCGGTGCCCTTCGCCCAGTCGAGCACCGGGTCCTCGCCGTGCAGGACGTGCTGGTACGTGGTCTGCCACACGTCGGCCGCGCAGCCGAGGCGGCTGAGGCGGTCCAGGTAGAAGCCGGGCGGGTGCACCGAGTCCGTGCGGCGCGGCAGGCCGGCGAGCCGGGACCGCCAGCGGGGTGCGGCGGCGAGCTCGCGCAGCAGGGCGTGCAGCGGGGCGTCGAGGTTGTCGGGGACCTGGAAGGCGAGGGCGCCGCCGGGTTCCAGGGCGGCGATCCAGTCGCCGAACCGGTCGGCGTGGCCCGGCACCCACTGGAGGGTGGCGTTGGAGACGATCAGGTCGTACGGCTCGCCGGGCGTCCAGGTGCGCACGTCGGCGTGGGCGAAGGCGAGGTGACCGCCGCCCGCCGTGGGTCCCGCGTGGCCGGTGCGCGCCCGGTCGAGCATCGCGGGCGAGTTGTCGTAGCCGGTGACGCGGGCGGCGGGCCAGCGGCCGGCGAGCAGGGCGGTGGCGTTGCCGGGGCCGCAGCCGAGGTCGGCGATGCGGGGCCGGTCCCGGGGCGGGTCGGGGAGGCGGGCGAGCAGGTCGGTGAAGGGGCGGACCCGGTGGCCGGCGTGGCGGAGGTACTGACCGGGGTCCCAGGCGGGAGTCGTCATGCTCCTCACCCTTCCCGAGAATTCCTCTCGACGTCAAGAGACTCGACATCAAGAGACTTCACGTCGACACAACCACTACACTGATCTCCATGGAGGACGAGGTCGATCGGCTGGTCGCAGCGTGGCGCCGGGAGCGCCCGGACCTCGACGTGGAGCCGCTGGAAGTACTCAGCCGGGTGAGCCGACTCGCCCGGCACCTGGACCGCGCCCGCCGGCTCGCCTTCGCCGAGCACCAGTTGGAGCCCTGGGAGTTCGACGTGCTGACCGCGCTGCGGCGCGCGGGCACGCCCTACCAGCTCTCCCCCGGCCAGTTGCTGACGCAGACCCTGGTCACCTCGGGCACGATGACCAACCGCATCGACCGGCTGGCCAAGAAGGGCCTGGTGGAGCGGCTGCCCGACCCGAGCGACCGGCGGGGCGTGCTGGTCCGGCTGACCGACGAGGGCCGGGACCGCGCGGACCAGGCGCTGGCGGGCCTGCTGGAGCAGGAGCGGGCCATCCTCGCCGAGCTGTCCCGGGCCCAGCGGGCGGAGCTGGCCGGGCTGCTGCGCCAGCTGACCGCGCCGTTCGACAACATCCCCGGCTGAGGCGTTCGGTCCGGACCAGGCCGGAACCAGGCCGGACCAGGCCGGACCGGGGAGCGGTGCCGGGGTCCGCGAGCGAGCGGTCCGGGCCGCGTTCAGACCACGCCCCGCGAGCCCGGTCCGACCTGGGCGAGAGTCCCGAGGTCGGCCGGTCCCACGCCCGCGCGCCGGGCGAGCGCCACCGCGGCCAGGGTGGAGTGGACGCCCAGCTTGCCGAGGACGTTCTGCATATGGGTGCGGACGGTGTGCGGGGAGAGGAACAGCCGTTCGGCGACGGCCTTGCGGCCGAGTCCGGCGACCATACAGCGCAGCACCTCCCGCTCCCTCGGGGTCAGGGACTCCACCAGCCGCTCGCTCTCGGTGCGGTGCCGGCGGGCCGCCGTCAGCTCCCTCAGCACCCCGGTGAGCAGCGCGGGCGGCAGATGCGTCTCGTCGCGCAGCACGCCCCGTATCACCGACAGCAGCCGGGACAGCGAACAGTCCTTGGCGACCCAGCCGGAGGCGCCGGCCTGGAGGGCGAGGGCCGCGCGGCGCGGGTCGTCCTTCTCGGCGAGGACGACGGTCCGTACGGCGGGCTGGGCGACCCGGACGCCGGCGACCAGGGAGATGCCGTCGACCAGGCCCTCCTCGTCGCCCTCCCGCACCGCCACGGCGGGCCACGCGGCGGGCGGGGCGCCGCCCAGGTCGGCGTCGACCAGCAGGACGTCGTAGCGCCGGCCCTCGCCGGCCGCCCGCTCCAGACAGCGCAGCGCGGCCGGGCCGCTGCCGGCGGCGAGCACGTCGACGTCGGGCTCCGCGGCCAGCGCGGCGGCCAGCGACTCGGCGAAGATGCGGTGGTCGTCGACGACCAGGACTCGGATACGAACCACGAAACCCCCTTCCCCGGGCTCCGCGCGGAGCAGGGGATACAGGTCCGGAAAGCTCCGGATAGGCCGGCTTGGAAATACCCGGAAAAGGTCCGGAGAACGAAGACCGGCGCGGGTACGACACCCGCGGATGGGGAAAGCGCGCCGCCCGGCCGCCGCCGTAGCGGAGACTGCTGCCCCACCGCGGGTGCCGTACCCGCCTGTCTCGCCCCCTGAGCGGCACCGGCCCCCACCGGTGCTAGTTCCACAGAGTACGCATGGGAGCACGCAGCGGAAGGAGATTTGCAGAACTGGCCGTCCGGGGCGTGATCCCGGGCCGTCGGGGCCTCTCGTGTGGATCACGCCGGGCTCGCGGACCCTGGCACCGCTCCCTGATCCGGCCTGATCCGAACGAAAGACGGGCGTCCCGGCTGGAGACCTGGGACTTCCAGGCCCCGGACTTCTACCGCGGACAGGGCTACGGGGTGGCGGGCGTGATCCCCGGCTGCCCGCCGGGGATCACGGAGTACATCCTGACCGAACGGCTGGCCTGAGACGGCGTCAGACGAGCCGCCGGGCCCCCGCCGAAGGGACCGCCTCGAAGACGCGGGGGCTCTGGAAGCCCGCTGCCTTGAAGGCCTCCCCGACGGCCTTGGTGAGGGTGTCCACGTCCGCCGTCTCGGCGAGGACGATCGCCGAGCCGCCGAAGCCGCCGCCGGTCATGCGGGCGCCGAGGGCGCCGTTCGCCAGGGCGGTGTCCACGACCAGGTCAAGCTCCGGGCAGGAGATGCGGAAGTCGTCGCGCAGGGAGGCGTGGCCCTCGGTGAGGACCGGGCCGATGGCGCGGGGGTCGCCGGCGCTCAGCAGGGCGACCGTGCGTTCGACCCGCTCGTCCTCGGTCACCACATGGCGGACCAGCCGGACGATCTCCTCCTCGTCGCCGAGCCGGGCCAGCGCCGCGTCCAGCCCGGCGTACGGGATGTCCCGCAGGGCGTCGACGCCGAGCAGGGCCGCGCCCTTCTCGCAGCCGGCCCGCCGCTTGCCGTACTCGCCGCCGCTGTGGGCGTGCTTGACCTGGGTGTCCACCACCAGCAGCCGCAGTCCCCCGGCCGCGAGGTCGAAGGGGATCTGCCGCTGGGACAGGTCGCGGGTGTCCAGGAAGAGCGCGTGACCGGGCTCGCAGCAGGCCGAGGCCGTCTGGTCCATGATGCCGGTGGGCGCGCCGACGTAGACGTTCTCGGCGCGCTGGCACAGCCGGGCCAGCTTCCAGCGCGGCAGGCCGAGGCCGTACAGGTCGCTCAGCGCGAGCGCGATCACGACCTCCAGCGCCGCGGACGAGGACAGGCCGGCGCCGGTGGGGACCGTGGAGGACAGGTGGACGTCGGCGCCGGTGACCGCGTGGCCCGCCTCGCGCAGCGCCCAGACGACGCCCGCCGGGTACGCCGTCCACCGCGGGTCGCCGCCCGGGGCGAGGTCGTCGAGCCGGAGTTCCACGACCTCGTCCTCGACGTCCGCCGAGTGCAGCCGCAGCAGGCCGTCGGCGCGGCGGGAGACCGCGGCGAGCGCCTGGTGCGGCAGCGCGAACGGCATGACGAAGCCGTCGTTGTAGTCGGTGTGCTCACCGATGAGGTTGACCCGCCCCGGTGCCGCCCAGACGCCCTCGGGCCCGGCGCCGTACAGCTCGGTGAAGCGCTCCGCGACCTGCTGTGCCCCCACTAGTGCTCCCTTGTGATGCTCTGCGCGAACTCCCAGGCGTCCGCGACGATGCCCGCGAGGTCCGCGCGGGTCGGGTTCCAGCCCAGTTTCTCCCGGGCGGTGTCCGCGGCGGCGACCAGGACCGCCGGGTCGCCGCCCCGGCGCGGGGCGGACACCTCGGGGACCGGGTGGCCGGTGACCTCGCGGACGGTCTCGATGACCTCGCGGACGGAGAAGCCGTTGCCGTTGCCGAGGTTGCAGATCAGGTGCTCGCCCGGGGCGGCGGCGGCCAGGGCCAGCAGATGGGCGTCGGCCAGGTCGGCCACGTGGATGTAGTCGCGGATGCAGGTGCCGTCGGGCGTCGGGTAGTCCTCGCCGTAGACGGAGATCGCCTCGCGGCGGCCCTGGGCGACCTGGAGGACGAGCGGGATGAGGTGCGACTCGGGGTCGTGCCGCTCGCCGTACGCGCCGTAGGCGCCGGCCACGTTGAAGTAGCGCAGCGACACCGCGGCCAGCCCGTGCGCGGCGGCCTCACCGGTGATCATGTGGTCGACGGCCAGCTTGGAGGCGCCGTAGGGGCTGGTGGGCCGGGTCGGGGCGGTCTCCCGGATCGGGGTCTGCTCGGGCTCGCCGTAGGTGGCCGCCGTGGAGGAGAAGACCAGCTTGCGCACGCCGGCCTCGCGCATCGCGGCGAGCAGCGCCATGCTGCCGCCGACGTTGTTGTCCCAGTACTTCTCCGGCTTCACCACCGACTCGCCGACCTGCGAGAAGGCCGCGAAGTGCAGCACGCCGTCGTAGGAGGAGTCGAGCCACTTGGCGGCGTCCCGGACATCGCCCTCGACGAAGGCCGCGCCGGCGGGCACGCCCGCGCGGAAGCCGGTGGAGAGGTTGTCCAGGACCGTGACCTCGTGGCCGGCCTCCAGCAGGTGCTGGGCCACGACCCCGCCGACGTATCCCGCGCCGCCCGTCACCAGGTACTTCATGAACTCGCTACCTCTCGCAGTCGCTCGGCCGCGCGTTCCGGCGGCACGTCGTTGATGAACACGTTCATGCCGGACTCGGAACCCGCGAGAAACTTCAGCTTGCCGGAAGTACGGCGGATGGTGAAAAGCTCTAGGTGGAGCGCGAAGTCGTCGCGCGTGACACCGTCGAACTCCTCCAGGGTGCCGAACGGGGCCTGGTGCCAGGCCGCGATGTACGGCGTCGGGGGCTCCCCCTCGCCGAAGATCCGGTCGAAGCGCCTCAAGAGTTCCAGATAGACCTGGGGGAATTCTGTGCGGGCCGGCTCGTCGAGGGCGAGCAGATCGGGCACGCGGCGCTTGGGGTACAGGTGGACCTCGTACGGCCAGTGCGCCGCGTACGGCACGAAGGCCGCCCAGTGTTCACCCTCAAGGACGACCCGCTCCCCGGCCAGTTCCCGCTCCAGGACCGCGTCGAACAGGTTCTCCCCGCCGGTCGCCTCCGAGTGGGCGGCGAGCGAGCGCAGCATCTGCGCGGTGCGCGGGGTGGTGAACGGGTAGCCGTAGATCTGCCCGTGCGGGTGGCCCAGGGTCACACCGATCTCGGCGCCGCGGTTCTCGAAGCAGAACACCTGCTCCACCGCGGGCAACCGGGACAGCTCCGCGGTGCGGTCCGTCCAGGCGTCGAGCACCAGACGCGCCTGCTCGGGATCCAGGCCGGCGAAGGAGGCGTCGTGGTCGGAGGTGAAGCAGACGACCTCGCAGCGGCCGGAGTCGCCGGCCAGGGAGGGGAACCGGTTCTCGAAGACGACGACGTCGTACGAGGAGTCCGGGATCTCGCTGAGCCGGTCGCCGTGCGTGGGGCACAGCGGGCACTCGTCGGCCGGCGGGTGGTAGGTGCGGCCCTGGCGGTGGGAGGCGATGGCGACGCCGTCGCCGAGCAGCGGATCGCGGCGGATCTCGGAGCTGGTGACCGTGCGGTCCAGCGGGCGGCGGTCGGCCGCGTCCCGCACGGTGTCGTCCCGGAGGTCGTAGTAGATCAGTTCACGACCGTCGGCCAGCCGGGTCGAGGTCTTCTTCACGCCGGACTCCTTGTTCAAGCACCCCGCGGAGGGTGTGTCCCGCACCCATGTACTCAACACAATCAAACATAACAGATCACAACCCGACAGCTCACTGCTCGATCACAATCAAACAAAGAACACCAGTCAACGTGTTCAAATACCGAACACGGCGGCGTAGGTTCCGCTTGGATCAGTTCGCGCGACGAAGCGAGTTCTCATGCAAACCCCCCCATACGCCCCCACCTATCTGGCGGCGGAGCTACGGCTCCCCACCAACTGGCTGGACTACACGATCCTGGCGATCTACTTCATCGTCGTCCTCGGCATCGGATTCGCCGCCCGCCGCTCGGTGAAGACCAGCCTCGACTTCTTCCTCTCCGGACGCTCGCTGCCCGCCTGGATCACCGGCCTCGCCTTCATCTCGGCGAACCTGGCGGCCACCGAGATCCTCGGCATGGCCGCCAACAGCGCCCAGTACGGCGCCTACACCGTCCACTGGTACTGGGTCGGCGCCATCCCCGCCATGGTCTTCCTCGGCCTGGTGATGATGCCCTTCTACTACGGCAGCAAGGTCCGCTCGGTCCCCGAGTTCCTGCTGCTGCGCTTCGACCGGGCCGCCCACCTGCTCAGCTCGGCCCTGTTCGCGTTCGCCGCCGTCCTCATCGCCGGCGTCAACCTCTACGCCCTCTCCATCGTCGTGGAAGCCCTGCTCGGCTGGCCGAAGTGGGTCGCCATCCTCGTCGCCGGCGCCCTGGTGCTCGGCTACATCACCCTGGGCGGCCTGTCCTCGGCGATCTACAACGAGGTGCTCCAGTTCTTCGTCATCCTCGCCGCGCTCATCCCGATCACCGTGCTCGGCCTGAAGAAGGCCGGCGGCTGGAACGGGCTGACCGACAAGCTCACCGCGCAGCACGGCGCCGACTTCACCACGGCCTGGGGCGGCACCGGCATCGGCCACGGCAACCCGCTCGGCGCCAACTGGCTCACCATCGTCCTCGGCCTCGGCTTCGTGCTCTCCTTCGGCTACTGGACCACCAACTTCGCCGAGGTGCAGCGCGCCCTGTCCGCGAAGAACCTCTCCGCCGGCCAGCGCACCCCGCTGATCGCCGCCTACCCGAAGATCTTCATCGTCTTCCTGGTGATGATCCCGGGCCTGGTCGCCGCCGCACTGGTGCCCAAGATCGGCACCCCCGGCTCCGGCCTCCAGTACAACGACGCCATCCCCTACCTGATGCAGGAACTGCTGCCCAACGGCGTCCTCGGCATCGCCGTCACCGGTCTGCTGGCGGCCTTCATGGCGGGCATGGCGGCGAACGTGTCGTCCTTCAACACCGTGTTCACCAACGACATCTGGGCGAAGTACGTGGTCCGGGACCGCGAGGACGCGTACTACGTGCGGTTCGGCCGTCTGATCACCGCGATCGGTGTCTGCGCCTCCGTCGGCACGGCCTTCCTGGCGTCGTCGTTCTCGAACATCATGAGCTACCTCCAGACGCTCTTCTCCTTCTTCAACGTGCCGATGTTCGTCGTCTTCATCGTCGGCATGTTCTGGAAGCGCGCCTCCGCCAAGTCCGGTTTCTGGGGCCTGCTCGCCGGCACCGTGACCGCGATGGTCAACTACTTCGTGTTCTACAAGAAGGGGATCATCTCCATCCCCACCGACCAGGGCGCCAACTTCGTCTCCGCGATCGCGGGCTTCGTCGCCGGCGCGGTCGTGATGGTCGCGGTCTCCCTGTTCACCAAGCCGAAGCCGGCGGAGGAGCTGCGGGGCCTGGTCTACGGGACCACGTCCCCCGGCATGACCGAGCCGCCCGCCGCCGGCGACGACGCCTGGTACCGCAAGCCGGCCCTGCTGGGCTGGGGCGCGGTCGTCCTGGCCGCCGCCTGCTACATCCCGTTCTCGTTCTGACGCGGGAGGATCGAGGAACCATGAGCGAGCACCCTGAGCACCGTCCGCCGCACACCACCGAGCACGACGTCCAGCAGGAGGTCTCCCGGCTGGAGAGCGAGTCCGCGACGGCGGCACGCATCTTCGACCTGCGCCGCATCATCGGCGGACTGTTCGTGGTCTACGGCGTCATCGTCACGGTCACCGGGATCACCGACTCCCAGGCCGCGATCGACAAGGCCGAGGGCGTCAACATCAACCTGTGGACCGGCATCGGCATGCTGCTGCTGGGCGTCTTCTTCCTGGCCTGGCTGAAGCTGCGGCCCACCCCGCCGCCGCTGCCCCCGGAGGGGCTGCCGGAGGAGGAGAAGTAGCAGTGCGGGCGCGCGGGGACCCGTCCTACGGTTCCCCGCGCCCCTTCCGGGGCGCCCTACCCGAGGCCGGTGTTCCTGAGGGAGCCCGCGCGGTCCAGCAGCCCGGTGCGCGCGGCCAGTGCCGCCGCCTCCAGGCGGGAGCCCACGCCCAGCTTCATCAGCACCCGCTGCACATGCGTACGCGCCGTACTGGGCGCGATCCCCATGCCCGCCGCGATCCGCCGGGTGTCCTCCCCGTCGGCCACCCGGACCAGCACCTCCACCTCCCGGGGCGTGAGCACCGCCAGCAGCCGCTGCGCCTCGTCGTCGGGCTGCGCGGCCGGGTTCAGCAGCTCGCCGAACGCGCCCTGGAGCAGTTGCGGAGCCACCGCGGCCTCCCCGGCGCGGGCCTTCACCAGGGCCCGCTCGACGCCTTCGATCCGCTCGTCGTGCCGGACGTACCCGGACGCGCCCGCGGCGAAGGCCGCCGCGATCCCGCGCGGCGACGGCACCGGGCCCAGCACCACCACCGCCACCTGCGGGCGCTCCCGCTTGATCTTCATCACCGGGTCGAAGGTCCCGGGCGCGGCCGGTGCCGCCGTGCCCAGCAGGCACACCTCGGGCGCCCGCGCGATCACCAGGTCCGCCGCGCCCGCGGCCGGTGCCGCGGCGGCGAGCACCCGGTGCCCGCGCAGCTTCAGCGCCGACGCCAGCGCCTCCGCGAGCAGGCGATGGTCGTCGACGACCATCAGCCGCACTCCCATAGAGCAACCCCCCAGTCCCCGCGGCCTCCCCGCCCTGTCATGCCCCCGGAAGCTACACGCTTGTTCGACGTCGCGCTGCCCCTCCGATGAGAAGTGCCCCGGATCGATGAAATCCGGGGCACTTCTTTGCACATCACTCGTCCGGGTGGGACCGGCGGCGGCGCCGGCGGCCGGTCAGCCGTCCGTGCCGAACGCCATCACCAGGTACTCCTTGGTCCCCACCGAGCTGGGCTTGTGGGCGAACACGGCCGACATGTACAGCCGGCCCTTGCCGAACAGGATCTCCGCGTACTCGGGCAGCAGGCCGGTCTCCGCCTCGTGCACCTCGCGGGTGGCCGGGTTCTCCAGCAGCTTGGTCACCTTCAGGGTGCCGCCGTCGACGGCGACGACCTGCCCGCCCTTGTTGTACGGCGGTGCGTTGTAGGCCAGCAGGCTGCCGCCGTCCATGCGCAGCGGGGAGAGCGTGTAGCCGTCGCCGGCCTCGGCGCGCCCGCCGGCCGGCTTGCCGGTCCGCAGGTCGAACGCGACGATCTCGTTGGTCTTGGTGTACTCACCCTTGCCGTCGTGCTCCTCGGTCGGCAGGTAGAGCCGGCCGCCCCCGGCGACGACCTGCTTGCAGCCCTCGATGCGCGAGATCCCGTCGCAGCGGCCCCCGTAGGTGTCGCCGGGCGCGGGGATGCGGGCGAGCAGCTTTCCGGTCCCGGCGTCGAGGGAGAAGTAGTCCGAGACCCCGCTGCCGTCGCCCGCGGCGTCGCCGACGTCGGCGGCGACCACCAGCGGATCGGTGGAGACGACGGCCGCGTACTCGACGCCGTCGGGCATCGCGTAGTCGGAGATCACCTTGCCGCTCTTCGGGTCGATGGTCTGGATCTGCAGCTTGCGGTTGTCGTAGGAGCCGCACTTGCGCACCGCGACCAGGCGGTCGCCGCCGCCGTAACCGGCGTCGTAGCAGGTGTCGTCCGGCTTCGGCTGCCACAGCACCTTGCCGGAGCCGATGTCGAACGCGGCGCCGCCGTCGGTGCTGCCGACCGCGACGGTGTTCTGGGCGACCGTCACGTTCTGGAAGGTGATCGGGAAGTCACCGGAGTTGATCGACTTCGTCCACAGCTTCTTGCCCGCGCCGAGGTCGATCGCGGCGACCTGGCTGCAGCCGGCCGTGGAGTTCTTCGCCGGCATCCTCGGCTGGAAGACGACGGCCGTCAGACCGTCCTTGTTGACGTGGGCGGCGGCCGAGCAGACCGGGCCGGGCAGCTTGACGGTCCACCGCTCGGTGCCCTCGGCCGGGTCGTAGCCGACGATCTCCGCGATGCCGCTCTTGGCGTAGACCGTGTCCGTCAGCCAGGAGCCGGAGGCGACGACCGTGTCGTCCGTCCTGGGCAGCGGGACGTCGAAGAGCATCCTGGCGGCCGGGTCGTCCGGGGCCTTCTCCTTGCCGCCACCGCCGCCCGTGCCCCCGGAGCCGCCGGTGCCGCCGGTCCGGCTGGCGCTGGAGACGGGGCCGTGGGTCTTGCCGTCGTCTCCGGAGGACCTGGCGTACCAGACGCCGCCGCCGACGATCAGCGCGATGGCGGCGACCGCCGCCACGACGATGAACAGCGCGGCCCTGTTCCGGCCGCCGCCCGGTCCCGGCTGCGGCTGCATCGGCACGGTCGGCGGCTGGCCCTGGCCCGGATAGCCGTATCCCGGCTGCCCGCCCGGCAGGGGCTGCGTGGGCTGGGCGTAGGGGTGGGGCGGCGGGGCGCCGTAGCCGGCGGGCTGCTGGGCGCCGTAGGCCGGCGGCTGCTGGGCGTACGGGTTGTGCTGGGCGCCCGGATAGCCGTAGCCGGGTCCCGGGGGCGGGGGCGGCGGGTAGCCGTAGCCCGGCTGCGGGGACGGCGGCTGCGGGGGCTGGTTCGGGGGCGGCGGGGGCGGCTGGGTCATGGGGCGGTTTCCTCGGTGGCGCCGGGCGGGCCGGACGGCGGACGGGACGCGGGGGACGGGCTGGGGCCGGGCGCCCGGCTCAGTTGCCGAAGGCCATGATCAGCTTCTCCTTGGAGTCGTCGTCGCCGGACAGCCGGCCCGAGGAGATGAAGAGCCGCCCGCCGGTCCAGTCGACGACACCGTCGTAGAAGGTGTTCTCGGCGCCGGCGGCACCGCGCGGGTTGCGCAGCAGGGCGGCCGCGGTGTGGGAGGAGCCGGTGACCGGCACCGCCACCACCTGGCCGCCCGTGTCGTACGACGGCTGCACATACGCGACCAGCTTGCCGTCCTCCAGCTTCACCGGCGTCATCGGCCGGTCCCCCGGGGACTTGACCCGCCACTTCTCCTTGCCGTCGGAGAGGCTGATCGCGACGATCTCGTTGGCGCTGACGGAGGCGTCGGTGGGCAGGTAGAGCGTGTCGGCGTCGGCCACGACGCCCTGGCAGCCCTGGAGGTCGCGTTCGAGGACCGCCCAGCCGCAGCGGGGGGCGAACTTCCCGTCCACCTTGACCTCGGAGCGGAACGTGCCGTCCTTGGTGAAGGTGGAGATGTTCCAGGTCTTCTTGTCCCGGTTGACCAGGTAGACGACGAGCGGGTCGACCGAGTACGTCCGGCTGACCTCCCAGCCCTTCTTCACCTGCCGGGTCCAGCGGACCTTGCCGGTGGCCGGGTCCAGCTCCTGGATCTCCTCGTGCTCGGTGCCGGTGCCGACGCCGCAGGAGGCCACCTGGACGAACTTGCCGGTGCCGCCCGCGTACGCCTCCGGGAAGCAGGCCGCGCCGTAGCGCTTCTTGTCGTACAGCTTCTTGCCGGTGTCGATGTCGTAGGCCGTGCCCGACTGGGAGCGGCCCACCATCAGGGTCCTGCCGCTCACGGACAGTTCGATGGTGAGGGCGCTGTCGAACAGGCCGCCGTCGGCGACCTCGCCCCGCCAGCCCTTCGCGCCGGTGCGCAGGTCGATCTGCTGGAGCTGGTTGCACTTGGCGCGGTCGCCGCCGCCGCTCATGTACGCCACGACGATCTTGTCGTCGGCGGACTTCCGGGTGGTCACCGCGCATATCTTCTGCGGGAAGCCGACCGGTCCCCAGGCGGTGCCGCCGTCGGCGGCGGTGAAGGCGAAGACCTGCTTGTACGCCGCCTTCACCACCGTATCGCCGCTGAACCACATGCCGGGCGCGTCGGCGCCGGACGCCGGGGCGTCGGGGGCCGGCTTGTACCAGAGCGCCTTGGCCTCGCCGGCTCCGCGGCCCTCGTTGAGGTGGTCCGGGTCCTCGCCGCCGGAGGTGGTCGGCGAGGCGGTGGCGGAGTGCGTGGGACCGTCGCTCCGCCCGGCGACGGGCTTCTTCCCGTCGTCGCCGCCGTCACTGCCACCATCGCCGCCGCCCAGCGCGAACACCGTGCCGCCGACGACGAGCAGCGCGGCCACCGCGGCGCCGATGACGAGCGCCGTCTTCTTCCGCGCACGCGGTGCGCCGGCGGGACCGCCGGGCGCGGCGCCGGGCATGCCCGGGTACGGCGGCTGCGGCGGGTGGCCGTAACCGGGCTGCGGGCCGCCGCCGTACGGGCCGGGCTGCTGCGGTGCGCCGTAAGGACCCGGCTGCGGCTGAGCGCCGTAGGGGCCCGGCTGCTGGGGTGCGCCGTACGGGCCCGGCTGCGGCTGAGCGCCGTAGGGGCCCGGCTGCTGCGGGTGGCCGTAGGGGCCGGGAGCGGCGCCGTACGGGCCCGGTGCGGGCTGCTGGGGGTAGCCGTAGCCCGGCGAGGGCTGCTGCGGGGGCCCGGCGGGCGGCTGCGGCGCGCCGAAGCCGCCCTGTCCCGGCGGGTTCTGCGGAGCCTCGGGCGCGCCGAACGCGCCCTGGGCCGGCGGCTGGTGCGGGGCCCCGGATCCGCCGGAGCCCGCCGGCTGCGGAGGCTGGTCCTGCGGTGGGCCGAACCCACCGTGCGGCGGCCGGCCGGGCGGCTGAGTCATCAGCGCTCTTCCCCCTCGTTCACTGACTTTTAGCCACGCCCCGAGGTACGCGACGGACCCAAGGTCGTTTCTCGGACGGCTCTTTCTATCACCCGGCACAGACAGCACACGGGGCCGCGCTCTCCCCTGTTCCCAAGGGAGAACCGGCCCGTGATGCCGTCGTTACGCGCCTTCACGCCCCCTTCACGCGGCGCGCGGGATCAGGCGTCCTCCGCCAGTTCCAGCCAGCGCAGCTCCAGTTCCTCGCGCTCCCCGGCGAGGTCCCGCAGCCGGGCGTCCAGCTCGGCCACCTTCGCGAAGTCGGTGGCGTCGTCGGCGATCCGGGCGTGCAGCGCGGACTCCTTCTCGGAGATCTTGTCCAACTGGCGCTCGATCTTCTGGAGTTCCTTCTTCGCGGCACGCTGGTCGGCGGCGCTCTTCTCCTGCGTGTCCGGCCGGGGCGCCGCGGCGGCGGTCTGCGCGGCGGCCGCCTCCTCCATGCGCCGGCGCCGCTCCAGGTACTCGTCGATGCCGCGCGGCAGCATCCGCAGCGCGCCGTCGCCGAGCAGGGCGAAGACCCGGTCCGTCGTCCGCTCCACGAAGAACCGGTCGTGGGAGATGACGATCATCGAGCCGGGCCAGCCGTCGAGCACGTCCTCCAGCTGGGTCAGGGTCTCGATGTCGAGGTCGTTGGTGGGCTCGTCCAGGAAGAGGACGTTGGGCTCGTCCATGAGGAGGCGCAGCAACTGGAGCCGGCGCCGCTCACCGCCGGAGAGGTCGCCGACCGGCGTCCACTGCTTCTCCTTGCCGAAGCCGAACGTCTCGCAGAGCTGCCCGGCCGTCATCTCGCGCCCCTTGCCCAGGTCGACGCGCTCCCGGACCTGCTGCACGGCCTCCAGCACCCGCCAGGTGGGGTCGAGTTCGGCGACCTCCTGGGAGAGGTAGGCCAGCTTGACGGTCCGGCCGACCGCGATCCGGCCGCCGGCCGGCTGCTCCTCGCCCTCGGTGCGGGCCGCGGCGGCCATGGCCCGCAGCAGCGAGGTCTTGCCGGCTCCGTTGACGCCGACCAGACCGATCCGGTCGCCCGGTCCGAGCTGCCAGGTGAGGTGCTTGAGCAGCACCTTCGGCCCGGCCTGCACGGTGACGTCCTCCAGGTCGAAGACCGTCCGGCCGAGCCGCGAGGAGGCGAACTTCATCAGCTCGCTGCTGTCCCGGGGCGGCGGCACGTCCGCGATCAGCTCGTTGGCGGCCTCCACGCGGAAGCGCGGCTTGGACGTGCGCGCGGGCGCGCCGCGCCGCAGCCAGGCCAGCTCCTTGCGGACCAGGTTCTGCCGCTTGACCTCCTCGGTGGCCGCGATCCGCTCGCGCTCGGCGCGCGCGAAGACGTAGTCCGAGTAGCCGCCCTCGTACTCGTACACCGTGCCCCGCTGCACGTCCCACATGCGCGTGCACACCTGGTCAAGGAACCACCGGTCGTGCGTCACGCACACCAGCGCCGACCGCCGGGTGCGCAGGTGCTCGGCGAGCCAGGCGATGCCCTCCACGTCGAGGTGGTTGGTGGGCTCGTCCAGGACGATGAGGTCCTGCTCCTCGATGAGCAGCTTGGCGAGCGCGATCCGGCGCCGCTCGCCACCGGAGAGCGGTCCGATGACGGTGTCCAGGCCCTTGGGGAAGCCCGGCAGGTCCAGCCCACCGAACAGCCCGGTCAGTACGTCCCTGACCTTGGCGTTGCCGGCCCACTCGTGGTCGGCCATGTCACCGATGACCTCGTGGCGGACGGTGGCCCCGGGGTCGAGCGAGTCGTGCTGGGTGAGCACGCCGAGCCGCAGGCCCCCGGAGTGCGTGACCCGCCCGGTGTCGGAGTCCTCGACCTTGGCGAGCATCCGGATGAGGGTGGTCTTGCCGTCGCCGTTGCGTCCGACGACCCCGATCCGGTCCCCTTCCGACACGCCGAGCGAGACACCGTCCAGCAGGGCCCGGGTGCCGTACACCTTGCTGACGTTCTCGACATTGACCAGATTGACGGCCATTTCACTCCTGTGCACGGGGCTGAATCGACATGCGGCTCCGCCGCGTGGCTCAGCCTTCTAGCGTAGGGCTTCGCAGAGGACACGCGGAGGTGAGGCCCCGGTCACTCCATGTGATGAGTGACCGGGAACCGGCCGGCATCTACCACCGACGGGCTCCGACCGCTCAGAGGACCGTCGCTCCCGGTACCGGGCCCGCCGCCGTGCGTACCGTCCGGCAGGTTCCCGACGTTCGCAGCGCCTCGGCGGTCTTCCGCGCGGACTCGGCGTCGCGGGCGAGGAACGCCGTCGTCGGGCCGGAGCCGCTGACCAGCGCGGCGAGCGCGCCGGCCGCGCGGCCCGCCGCCAGGGTGTCCGCCAGTTCCGGGAACAGGGACAGCGCCGCCGGCTGGAGGTCGTTGGAGACGGCCGCCGCCAGCGCGTCCGCGTCCCCCTTCGCGAGCGCCTCCAGCAGCTCAGCCGAGGCCACCGGCTCCGGGATCCGCCGTCCCTGGGCCAGCCGGTCGAACTCGCGGAACACGGCCGGCGTGGACAGGCCCCGCCCGGCCATCGCGAACACCCAGTGGAAGGTGCCGCCGGTCTCCAGGGCCGTCAGCCGCTCACCGCGGCCGACTCCGAGCGCCGCCCCGCCGACCAGGCTGAACGGCACGTCGCTGCCCAGCTCGGCGCAGAGGGCGAGGAGGTCCGCGCGGGAGGCGCCGGTCCCCCACAGCGCGTCGCACGCCAGCAGCGCGCCCGCGCCGTCCGCGCTGCCGCCCGCCATGCCGCCGGCGACCGGGATGTCCTTGGCGATGTGGATGTGCACGTTCGGCTCGACGCCCGCCCGGCCGGCCAGCGCGAGGGCCGCACGGGCGGCGAGGTTGCTGCGGTCCAGCGGGACCTGGCCGGCGTCCGGGCCGGCGCAGGTGATCCGCAGCTCATCCGCGGGGGTCACGGTCACCTCGTCGTACAGGCCGACCGCGAGGAAGACGTTGGCCAGGTCGTGGAACCCGTCGGGGCGGGCGGCGCCCACCGCGAGCTGGACGTTGACCTTCGCCGGCACCCGGACCGTGACGCTCACTCGCCGCTCCCCTTGTGTTCCGCGATCCGCGCGAACTCCCCGACCGTCAGCGACTCCCCGCGCGCCTGCGGCGAGACCCCGGCCGCGACCAGGGCCGCCTCCGCGGCGGCGGCCGATCCGGCCCAGCCGGCGAGCGCGGCCCGCAGCGTCTTGCGGCGCTGCGCGAAGGCCGCGTCGACCACCGCGAAGACCTCGCGCTTGGACGCGGTCGTCTTCACCGGCTCGGTGCGCCGGACCAGGGAGACGAGCCCGCTGTCCACGTTCGGCGCGGGCCAGAAGACGTTGCGGCCGATGGCCCCGGCCCGCTTCACCTCCGCGTACCAGTTGGCCTTCACGGACGGCACGCCGTACACCTTCGAGCCGGGCGGGGCGGCGAGCCGGTCGGCGACCTCGGACTGCACCATCACCAGCGTCCGTTCGATGCTCGGGAAGGTGTCGAGCATGTGCAGCAGCACGGGCACGGCGACGTTGTACGGCAGGTTCGCCACCAGGGCCGTCGGCGCGGGGCCGGGCAGCCCGGCGACGTGCATCGCGTCGGAGTGGACCAGCGCGAACCGGTCGGCGCGCTCCGGCATGCGCGCGCCGATGGTCGCGGGCAGCGCGGCGGCCAGCACGTCGTCGATCTCCACGGCGGTGACCCGGTCGGCGGCCTCCAGCAGCGCCAGGGTGAGCGAGCCGAGCCCCGGGCCCACCTCCACCACCACGTCGTCGGGGCGGACCCCGGCGGTACGGACGATACGGCGGACCGTGTTGGCGTCGATCACGAAGTTCTGGCCGCGCTGCTTGGTCGGACGGACACCGAGCGCTGCTGCCAGCTCACGGATGTCGGCGGGGCCGAGGAGGGCGTCGGGGGTGGGGCTGCTCACGGGACAAGGGTACGGGGAGGCGACGGCCCCGGTTCCCGCCGTCCCCGCGGCGCACCGGAAGCCGCCGCCGGGCGGCACCCGGGGGCCCGGGACGGCACCCCTACGGTCTTTCATCCGGATCGGCCCGGCACGATCCGGACGAGAAGCCCTAACCGCGCAGTCGTGCCCCGCAGTGCGGCCAGGGGCTCGCCCCGCGCCGTACGTACAGCTTCTTCGCGCGGTAGGTCTGCTCCTGCGCGGAGGCGTCCTGGGGCCGGCCCGTGCCGCCGAGGCTGTGCCAGGTGCGGGTGTCGAACTGGTAGAGCCCGCCGTACGTCCCGGACGGGTCGACCGCGTCGGGCCGGCCGCCGGACTCGCACAGCGCGAGGGCGTGCCAGTCCAGGTCGTCGGCGCCGTGCACGGACGCGGGCCGCGGCTTCGTGCCCACCCGCACCACCTGGCTGAGCGGCGCCTGCACCACCTCGGTGCCCACCGGGCGCGGCCGCTGCCGGACCCCGTTGACGATGCGCACGTAGGAGACGGTGCGGCGCACTCCGGGCCGGCCGGGCCGGGCGACGACCTCGATGCCCCGCAGGAGCGTGGGATCGGCGGTCCGCTCGACGGCGTACGGGATGGGCTCGTCGTACACCTCCCGCCGGCCGCTCACCCGCAGCACGGTCACCGTCTGTCCGTCGCGCGGGAAGCTGTCCGCCGGGACGGAGAGGGTGTCCTCGCCGCGCAGGGTGATCCCGGCCTCCGCGACCACCTCCCGGACGGTGGCCGCGTTGGTGCGGACGGTGCGGGCCCGGCCGTCCGCCATGACCGTGACCGCGCGTTCGGTGCGCACGTCGAGCGCGAGCCCGGCGCGTCCGATGCGCTGGGAGCGCGAGGCGGACAGCCGGGCGCCCTCGGCGCGGACGCCCAGCTGTTCCAGCGCGCCCGCCACGGTGTGCGCCGTCGTCCACACCTCCTGGCGCCGGCCGTCCAGGGTGAGCCGCACCGGGCGGCCGTAGCGCACCGCGACCTCGTCGCCGCTGGTGAGCGCCGCGCCGGGGGCGGGCGCGACCATGTCGTGCGCCCCGACGCGTACGCCTTCCTCGGCGAGCAGCTCGCGCACGTCGTCGGCGAAGGTGTGCAGCGTGCGGGGCCGGCCGTCGACGCTCAGCTCGACCGCCTTGTCCTCGGCGACGAAGGCGGTGGTGCCGCCGGCGAGGAAGGCCACGACCAGCGCCTGCGGCAGCAGCCGGCGCACGGCGGACTCCGGGCGCTCGGGGTGGCGGGCCCTGCGCCGGCGCGCGGACCGCCCGCTCATCGCCTCGGGGCCGTCCCCGGCCTGGCGCGGCAGCACCGGCGCGGGGGCGGGCACCGGCGCGGGGGCGGGTGCGGGCGCCGGGATCTCCGGCCGCGTGCTCCTCCCGTGCCGGGGCCGGTACGGAGTGTCGGCGTACGGCGTGTCGGCGTACGGGGCCTCGGCGTACGGGATGCCGGCGTACGGCGCGTCGGCCGGGGTGCCGTAAGCCACCGTCCGCCCGTCGCGCGGGCCGCCGGGCCCGGGGCCGCCGGGTGGCGCGGCGCCGGGGCCGTACGCCTCCCACGTCTCGTACTGCGACTCGCTCACGCCGATACGCTCCAGAGGGCCAGGGGGTCCGGATCGGGCCCCAGAACCTAGCGGAGCGCCGGGCACCCGCCAAAGCGGCGCGGCTACGCAGCGTGTCGGACGGACGATCGGCGTCAGGCGATGGTTACTTTCCGTGCACGCTCAGTAGGCGAAGGCGCGGGCCGTGTTGGCGGCCAGGGCCGTCGCCAGCGCGTCCTCGTCGATGCCGCGCACCGCGGCCATCGCACGGACCGTCACCGGAACGAGATACGGGGCGTTCGGCCGTCCGCGGTACGGCGCCGGGGTCAGGAACGGCGCGTCCGTCTCCACCAGCACCAGCTCCAGCGGGGCGACGGCGAGGGCGTCCCGCAGGTGCTGGGCGTTCTTGAAGGTGACGTTGCCGGCGAAGGACAGGAAGTAGCCCTCGCGGGCGCAGACCCGGGCCATCTCCGCGTCACCGGAGTAGCAGTGGAAGACGGTGCGCTCCGGGGCGCCCTCCTCCTTCAGTACCCGCAGCACGTCGGCGTGGGCGTCGCGGTCGTGGATGACGAGCGCCTTGCCGTGCCGTTTGGCGATCTCGATGTGGGCGCGGAAGGAGCGTTCCTGGGCGTCCTTGCCCTCGGGGCCGGTGCGGAAGTAGTCCAGGCCCGTCTCGCCGACGCCCTTGACCTGCTCCAGCGCGGCCAGCCGGTCGATCTCGGCCAGCGCCTCGTCCAGGGCCGCGTCGCCGCCCGCCGTCCGGGCGCCCTGCCGGGACCAGTTGTCGGGATCGCCGTGCACGATGCGCGGGGCCTCGTTGGGGTGGAGGGCGACGGCGGCGTGGACGGCGGCGTGCGCGGCGGCCGTCTCGGCGGCCCACCGCGAGCCCTGGAGGTCGCAGCCGACCTGGACGACCGTGGTGACGCCCACCGCGGCCGCCTTCGCCAGGCCCTCTTCGACCGTGCCGGACTGCATGTCGAGGTGGGTGTGGGAGTCGGCGACGGGCACCCGCAGGGGTGCCGGGAGCGGCGGCGCCGCGTTCTTGTCGTCGCCCTTGGGGCTCTGGCCGGCGTTCGAAGGCATGCCCCGATCCTACGAAAGAGACCCGCCGTCGAACGCCGCCGGCCGGTGGCCCGGGGACCGGTCTCTGCAGACCGGTGGCCCCCGGTGACGCGGCCGGCCGGGTCAGCCCGCCTTGCGGTGGAAGGGGTGCAGCAGATCGGACAGGTGCCAGTGGTGCGGCTCCCCGGCCGCCTGCCCCGGCACCGGCGCCTCGGCCGGGCCCGTCTGCGGCACCTGGTGCCGGCCGGTCCCGGCGCGCGCCGAGGAGACCTGGCCGGCGCGCATGATCCGCAGCACGCGGCCCTCGCAGTTCTGGCAGCGCGGCCGGCTCAGCGGCGACGGCACGATCCGGCCGTCCGCCACGTAGAGCACGAACTCCTCCCCCTGGGCGTCCGTGTGGTGCTCTATCGCGTACGACTGTTCCCAGCCGTGCCCGCAGCGCATGCAGGCGAACGCGTACGACTCGTGAACGACGGCCGCGGCCGTACGACGGAGACCGGTCTGCCCTGCTATGTCACTCATGCCAGCTCCCTGTTGGACGGTTGCGTCCCGGTCGGGGCGGGTGCGTCCCGTCACCCAGTGGACGCCCCGCCCGGCGGGAACGCATCCGTCCTGTCGAGTGTTGGAGCCGATTTGGTCATCGCTTGCCCCGGGGGCGCGAATGAGACAGTTGGGCTTTGCCATCGGTGACAGCCTTTTGCCCGTCCATGGGGCGCGCGGGGGCGCCTCACGGGGGCGCGGGGAAGGGCCCCGCGCGACCGGCGCCGGGTGGCCGGCCGGCCGCCCGGCCGCCCGGCCGGAGCTGCTTACCGGGCCGGCGGCGACCGCCTCAGCCGGCCGAGCGCTTGGCCGCGACGACGGCGTCGAACACGACCCGCTTGGGCAGGCCCGCCTCCGCCGCCACCGCCGCGATCGCCTCCTTGCGGCGCTCGCCGGCCTCCTCGCGCACCTGGACCCTGCGCACCAGTTCCCCGGCGTCCAGGTCCTCCGGTCCGGCCTCGGGCGCGCCCTCGACCACGACGGTGATCTCGCCGCGCACACCGTCCGCGGCCCACCGCGCCAGCTCGGCCAGCGGACCGCGCCGTACCTCCTCGTAGGTCTTGGTCAGCTCGCGGCAGACGGCGGCCCGCCGGTCCGCGCCGAAGACCTCGGCCATGGCGGCGAGGGTGTCGTCGAGCCGGTGCGGGGCCTCGAAGTAGACGAGCGTGCGCCGTTCGGCCGCGACCTCGCGCAGCCGGGACAGCCGCTCGCCGGCCTTGCGCGGCAGGAAGCCCTCGAAGCAGAACCGGTCGACGGGCAGCCCGGACAGGGCGAGCGCGGTGAGCACGGCGGACGGCCCGGGTACGGCGGTGACCCGGACGTCCTGCTCCACGGCGGCGGCGACCAGCCGGTAGCCGGGGTCGGAGACGGACGGCATGCCGGCGTCGGTCACCAGCAGCACGCGCGCGCCGCCGAGCAGCTCCGCGACGAGTTCGGGGGTGCGGGCGGCCTCGTTGCCCTCGAAGTAGGAGACCACGCGGCCCTTGGGGGTGACACCGAGCGCCTGGGTGAGCCGGCGCAGCCGCCGGGTGTCCTCCGCGGCGACCACGTCGGCGCCGGCCAGCTCCTCGGCCAGCCGGGGCGGCGCGTCCGCGACGTCGCCGATGGGGGTTCCTGCGAGGACAAGGGTTCCAGTCACGCCCCCATCCTCGCAGGGACCGCCCGCGGCCCGGGAAGACGCCCGCGCCCCGGCGACCCGTGCGGCCCGAGCGGTCCGTGCGCGGGACTCGCACAGCACGGTTCCCTACGATGGCGCGGTGACCGATACCGCGTCCTCCATGGACCTCCGGCAGGACCGGCCGCCGCACGACCGGCAGCCGTCGTGGCAGCAGCGGCTGCGCCGATTCGGGTACGCGCCGGACCGGGACGCGCCCGCGGCCGACGTGCGCGACCGGCTGGTGCCGCCGTACGCGCGGCCGGGCGACCGGCTGTGGCGGGTGCTCGGCGCCTCGCCGGTCCTCGCCGAGCGGATCACGCGCTGGTCGGGCTGGGGCGGGCCGCTGCTGGTGACGCTGCTGGCGGGCCTGATGCGGTTCTGGCACCTGGGCAGCCCGCACGCGGTGATATTCGACGAGACGTACTACGCGAAGGACGCCTGGGCGCTGGTCCACCGCGGCTTCGAGGTGAGCTGGGACCAGTACGGGAAGAACGCCAACGACCTGGTGCTGCGGCAGCACGGCCACCTCGCGGTGCCGACGGACCCGGCGTACGTGGTGCACCCGCCGGTCGGCAAGTACGTGATCGGGCTGGGCGAGCTGGTCTTCGGGTTCGACCCGTTCGGCTGGCGGTTCATGACGGCGCTGCTCGGGACGCTGAGCGTGCTGCTGCTGTGCCGGATCGGGCGCCGGCTGTTCCGCTCGACGTTCCTGGGCTGTCTGGCGGGCGCGCTGATGGCGGTGGACGGGCTGCACTTCGTGATGAGCCGCACGTCGCTGCTGGACGGCGTGCTGATGTTCTTCGTGGTGGCCGCGTTCGGCGCCCTGGTGGTCGACCGGGACCGGGCGCGGGAGAGGCTGGCCGCCGCGCTGCCGGTGGGCCCGGACGGCCGGGCCCGGCCGGACGCGTCCGTCGCGGACGCCTTCCGGTTCGGGTGGCGGCCGTGGCGCTGGACGGCCGGGGTGCTGCTGGGCCTGGCCGCCGGCACGAAGTGGAACGGGCTGTACGTGCTGGCGGCGTTCTGCGTCATGACGGTCCTGTGGGACGTCGGCACCCGCAAGGTGGCCGGCGCGTCCCGCCCGTACACCGCCGCCCTGAAGTACGACACCGGTCTCGCCTTCGTCGCGACGGTGCCGGTGGCGCTGGTGGTGTACGTGGCCTCCTGGACCGGCTGGATCCTCTCCGCGGCCGACGGCACGGGCGGCTACTACCGCAACTGGGCGGCCACCGACGGCAAGGGCGGCACCTGGGCGTTCCTGCCGGACTGGCTGCGCAGCCTGTGGCACTACGAGCACGAGGTCTACAAGTTCCACGTCCACCTCGACCAGCCGCACACCTACCAGTCCAACCCGTGGAGCTGGCTGGTGCTGGGCCGCCCGGTGTCGTACTTCTACGAGTCGCCGGCCCCGGGCACCGACGGCTGCCCGGCGGACGCGGGCCAGAAGTGCGCCCGGGAGGTGCTGGCGATCGGCACGCCGCTGCTGTGGTGGGCGGCCTGCTTCGCGCTCGTCTACGTGCTGTGGCGCTGGGCGCTGCGCCGCGACTGGCGGGCCGGCGCCATCGCCTGCGGGATCGCGGCGGGCTATCTGCCGTGGTTCCTGTACCAGGAGCGGACCATCTTCCTCTTCTACGCGGTCGTCTTCCTGCCGTTCCTGTGCCTGGCGGTGGCCATGATGATCGGCGCGATCGTCGGCCCGCCGGGCTCCGGGGACACCCGCCGGGTGATCGGCGCGACGGGGGCGGGCGTCCTGGTGCTGCTGATCGCCTGGAACTTCATCTACTTCTGGCCCATCTACACGGGCACCGCGATCCCGATCGACTCCTGGCGGTCGCGGATGTGGCTGGACACCTGGGTCTGATCACGGTTCCACAACTCCCCTGTGGCGGGCACCGCAACCGCTTACAGTGCTCCCCGGCACAACTGTTGAACACGTTCAACAGGCCGAACGGGAGGGGATACCCGCGATGCGCAACGGGGTCAAAGCGGCCGTCATCGGCGGCGTGTGCGTCACACTGCTGGGCGGGGCCGGCTACGGGGTCTACAACATCGCGTCCGCGCTGAACGGCGACGGCACCACGGCGGGCCCGGCGCCCGCGCGGACCGGTCCGCCCGACGGCGCCGAGGTGCGGCAGGCGTCCCGCGCGTTCCTCGCCGCTTGGGAGAAGGGCGACGCGGCCACCGCGGCGGCGTACACGAACTACCCGCAGGCCGCCCGGGAACTGCTGGCGGCCTACGGCACGGACGCGCACATCGGCAAGGTGCGGATCACCCCCGGCGAGGCCACCGGCGCCACGGTGCCCTTCACGGTACGGGCGACGGTGTCCTACGAGGGCGCGGCCAAGCCGCTGTCCTACCGCGGCAGCCTCACCGTCGTCCGCGGCGAGACCTCGCACCGGGCGCTGGTCGACTGGCGGCCCTCCGTCGTCCACCCGCGGCTGCGCACGGGCGACACCCTGGCCACCGGCGCCTCCGCCGCCCCGGAGATCGAGCCCGTGGACCGCGACGGCAAGGTGCTGACCCGACGGCGGTACCCCTCGCTCGGTCCGCTCCTGGACGAGCTGCGCCGGCGGTACGGCGCCAAGGCCGGCGGCCGGCCCGGGGTGGAACTGGTCATCCGGCACCAGGCCGCGGCGGACGGCGGCCAGGCCGCGGACACCCCGCTGCTCACCCTGGCCGAGGGCCGGCCCGGCAGACTCCCGACGACGCTCAGCGCGAGCGTCCAGGCGGCGGCCGAGACGGCCGTGCTGAAGTACCCCGAGTCCTCCGTGGCGGTGGTCAAGCCGAGCACCGGTGAGATCCTCGCCGTCGCCAACAACCGCCGGGACGGCTTCGACGCGGCCCTCCTCGGCGAACGCGCGCCCGGCTCCACCATGAAGATCATCAGCGCGGCGACCCTCATCGACAACGGCCTGGCCACGGCGGGCGGCCCGGCGCCCTGCCCGCCGTCGGCCGTCTGGCAGAGCCAGACCTTCCACAACCTCCAGGGCCTGGCACCGGACGAGCACGCCACCCTCGCCGACAGCTTCGCCCGCTCCTGCAACACGGCGTTCGTGAAGTTCGCCGACGAGGTGAAGACCGACTCCCTCACCCGGGAGGCCGAGGACCGGTTCGGGCTCGGGCGGGACGACTGGCGGATCGGGGTGCCCTCCTTCGACGGGCGGGTGCCCGCCGCCGGCGGCCCGGACACCGCGGCCGCGCTGATCGGCCAGGGCCAGGTCCAGCTGAGCCCGCTGAACATGGCCTCGGTGACGGCGACCGCCACGACCGGCGCCTTCCGTCAGCCGGTGATCGTGCCGCTGCGCCTGGACGGCCGGGAACCGGCCCGCGCGCGGGGGCTGGCGCCGGGCACGGTGGCGCAGTTGCGCGCGATGATGAACCGCACCGCGCGCAGCGGCACCGCGGCCACTGTGATGGCGGGGCTCGGCGGGGACGTCGGCGCCAAGACCGGTTCGGCGGAGGCCGACGGGGAGGCCAGGTCGGATAGCTGGTTCACCGGGTACCGGGGCGATGTGGCGGCGGCGGCCATGGTCCAGGACGGTGGGCACGGCGTCGACGCGGCCGGTCCGATTGTCGCAAGCGTGCTACGGAACGCGGGTTGAGATCACCCGTGGAGACGGGGACCTTAAGGTGAGTGCCGTCGTTGGGAGTGTGAGGGCTGTGGAGAGCCTGGGCGAGGCGCGGAGGAACTGAGGGCTGTGGGCAAGAGAAGGCGCGTCGCCGAGCGGCGCAGGACCCGGCCGGCCCTGCTCGGCGGGGCGCTCGCCGTGGCCGTAGGCGCCGGGGCCGGGCTGTACGCGCTGTACGGCGGAGCCGCGGCCGACGAGCGCGCCGCGGCCGGCCACAAGACCGTGCGGACCGGGCCGCCCACCGCGGCCGAGATCCGCACGACCGCGGCCCGCTTCCTCACCGCCTGGCAGCACGGCAAGGTCTCCGCGGCGGCGGCCGCCACCGACGATCCGGCCGCCGCGGACCGGCTGCTGACCGGTTACACCAAGGACGCGCATCTGACGGACGTCACGGTCACCGCCCGGCCGCCCAAGGGCGCCCGGGTGCCGTTCGCCGTGCGGGCGACGATCGCCTACCGCGGCCTGAGCAAGCCGCTGGCCTACGACAGCTCGCTCACCGTGGTGCGCCGCGCGAGCGACGGCCGGCCGCTGGTCGACTGGCGCCCGGCCGTCGTCCACCCGGACCTGACGGACGGCGACCGGCTGGTGACCGGCGCCTCCGGCACCCCGCCGGTCAAGGCGCTGGACCGCGAGGGCGGCGAGATCACGGCCGCCCGCTACCCGTCCCTGGGCACGGTGCTGGACGGGCTGCGGGAGAAGTACGGCAAGACGGCCGGCGGCACGGCGGGCATCGAGCTGCGCGTGGTGCGCGGCAAGGCGGCCAGGGACGCCAAGCTGTCCGACAAGACGCTGGCGGAGCTGAGCCGGGGCACGCCGGGCACGGTGCGCACGACGCTCAGCCCGGAGTTCCAGGCGGCGGCCGAGCAGCAGGTGGACAAGCGGGCGCGGGCCTCCGTGGTGGTCCTGCGGCCCTCGACCGGGGAGATCCTGGCGGCCGCCAACAGCGGGCACGGCTTCAACACCGCGTTCCAGGGCGCCCTCGCGCCCGGCTCCACCATGAAGATCATCACCTCGTCGCTGCTGCTCGACAAGGGTCTGGCCGCGGCGGACAAGCCGCACCCGTGCCCGAAGACGGTCACCTTCGGCGGCTGGAAGTTCCACAACGACGACGACTTCGAGATCAAGGGCGGCACCTTCAAGGCCAGCTTCGCCCGGTCCTGCAACACGGCCTTCATCAGCCAGGCGAAGAAGCTGGCCGACGACGACCTGAGCCGGCAGGCCCAGCAGGTCTTCGGGCTGTCGAGGAACGACTGGGCGATCGGCGTGCCCAGCTTCGACGGCTCGGTGCCGGTGCAGTCGGCGGCGCAGATGGCGGCCGAGCTGATCGGGCAGGGCGGGGTGCGGATGAACCCGCTGAACATGGCCTCGGTCGCGGCCACCGTGCAGTCGGGCTCCTTCCACCAGCCGTACCTGGTCCCGCCCTCGGTGGACCACCGGACGCTGGCCACCGCCTCGCGGACCCTGCCGGCCAGGACGCTGTCCCAACTGCGCGAGCTGATGCGGTACACCGCCGCGTCCGGCACGGCGGCCGAGGCGATGTCGGGGCTCGGCCCGGACTACGGCGCGAAGACCGGCTCGGCGGAGGTCGACGGCCAGAAGAAGCCGAACGGCTGGTTCACCGCCTACCGCGGCGACCTCGCCGCCGCGGGTGTCGTCCAGGCGGGCGGGCACGGCGGCGACACGGCCGGGCCGATCGTGGCGGCACTGCTGAAGCGCGGGAGCTGATCAGCCGCGCACCGGCTCGGCGGTGTACGTCCGCCGCAGGAACCGCAGCAGGGTCTTGGACTCGAACTGCACCACTTCCACGCCCTGGTCGGTGTGGAACTCCACGACGGCCTGGACCCGGCCGCAGGGCCACACCCGGACGGCGCCGCTCCCGGCCGGCGCCCGCAGTCCCCGTTCGAGCAGCGCGCGGGAGAAGGTCCACTCGTGCGGGCCGGGCAGGCCGACCCGGACCGACCGGGGGTCGCTGTCGGGGTCGTACCGGAGCAGGACGGGTACGGCCCCCGGGTCGTCCTCGTCCGTGACGATATGAGCGCGCGCGTACTGTTCGACCACAGACATCGGACCGCCCTCTCACGCACCGTGACCCGAGTGAAAGCCATTCCTCCGCTTTCCCTCAAGAGTCGCACACTTCACCCCGTCTGCCCCGGCGGGAGACGAGACGGCGTCTCTCTTGCAAGTGCTTCGCAACAAGGGCCTAAAATCGTCGGGTGCATGTACCTGACGGATTCATAGACGCCCCGACCTCCGCGGTCACCGGAGTGCTCGCCGCCGGCGCCGTGGCGGTGAGCCTGCGCGGTGCCCGCCGTGAGCTGGACGAACGCACCGCGCCGCTGGCCGGTCTGGTCGCGGCGTTCATCTTCGCCGTGCAGATGCTGAACTTCCCGGTGGCCGCCGGGACCAGCGGACATCTGCTGGGCGGAGCGCTCGCCGCGATCCTCGTCGGCCCGTACACGGCGGTGCTGTGCGTGTCGGTGGTGCTGCTCATGCAGGGCGTGCTGTTCGCCGACGGCGGGCTGACCGCGCTGGGCGTGAACATCACCGACATGGCGATCGTCACCACCGTGGTGTCCTACGCCCTCTTCCGCGGCCTGCTCGCCGTGCTGCCCCGCAAGCGGCGCTCGGTGACGGTCGCCTCGTTCGTCGCCGCGCTGGTGTCCGTGCCCGCCGCCGCCGTCGCCTTCACGCTGATCTACGCCGTCGGCGGCACCACCGATGTCTCCCTCGGCAAGGTCGCCACCGCGATGATCGGCGTGCACGTGCTCATCGGCATCGGCGAGGCCGTCATCACCGCGCTGACGGTCGGCGCCGTCATCGCCGTCCGCCCGGACCTGGTGCACGGCGCGCGCGGGCTGCGGCAGCGGCTGAGGCTGCGGGTGAACGGCGAGCTGGTCGACGCCCCGGCCGCGGCGCCCGCGGCGCCCGCGGTGGCGCGCACCTCGCGCCGGACCCTGTGGGTGACCGGCCTCGTCACCTCCCTCGTCCTCGCCGGCTTCGTCAGCTTCTACGCCTCCGCCGACCCGGACGGCCTGGAGAAGGTCGCGCACGACAAGGGGATCGACAAGAAGGCGGAGCAGCACGCGGCCGCCGACTCGCCGCTGGCCGACTACGGCGTCCGGGACATCTCCGACGCGCGGCTGTCCGGCGGGCTCGCGGGCGTGATCGGCGTCGGCGTCACCGTCGTCGCGGGCAGTGCCGTGTTCTGGACGCTGCGCAGGCGGCGCGCCGACGACGTGTCCCCCGCGAACACGGGTCTGTGAGGTGGGCGCCGGACACGCGCACAGGCTCTACCGGCACGGGCACTCGCCCGTGCACGGTCTGCCCCCGCACACCAAGCTGGCCGCGGCGTTCCTGTTCGTGGTGGTCGTCGTGTCGACACCGCGCGAGGCCATGGGGGCGTTCGCGGTGTACGCCGTGCTGCTCGCGGCCGTCGCCCGGCACGCGCGCGTGCCCGCCGGTTTCCTGCTGCGGCGGCTGCTGATCGAGGTGCCGTTCGTCGCGTTCGCCGTGCTCATGCCGTTCGTGGCGGAGGGCGAGCGGGTGCACGTGCTGGGGCTCTCGCTCAGCGTGAACGGCCTGTGGGGCGCCTGGAACGTGCTCGCCAAGGGCACGCTCGGCGTCGCCGCGTCGGTGCTGCTGGCCGCCACCACCGAGCTGCGGGAGCTGCTGCTCGGGCTCCAGCGGCTGAAGCTGCCGCCGCTGCTCGTGCAGATCGCGTCCTTCATGATCCGCTACGGCGACGTCATCACCGACGAGATGCGGCGGATGCGGATCGCCCGTGAGTCGCGCGGCTTCGAGGCGCGGGGCGTGCGGCACTGGGGCGTGCTCGCCAAGTCCGCCGGCGCGCTGTTCATCCGCTCCTACGAACGCGGGGAGCGGGTGCACCTGGCCATGGTGAGCCGGGGCTACGCCGGTGCCATGCCGGTCATCGACGAGGTGACCGCCTCCGGCGCCCAGTGGCGGCACGCCCTCGCCCTCCCCGGTGCCGCCCTCGTCGTCTGTCTGCTGGGATGGGTGCTGTGATGGACGCTGTGACAGCTTCTCTGGAGGTCTCCGGCCTCGCCTTCGCCTACCCCGACGGGCACCAGGCCCTGTTCGGTGTGGACTTCTCCCTCGCCCGCGGTGAACGGGTCGCCCTGCTCGGCCCGAACGGCGCCGGCAAGACGACCCTGGTGCTGCACCTGAACGGCATCCTGAGCGGCGGCACCGGCACGGTGACCGTGGCCGGGCTGCCGGTCGGCAAGCGGCACATGGCCGCGATCCGGCAGAAGGTCGGCATCGTCTTCCAGGACCCGGACGACCAGTTGTTCATGCCGACCGTGCGGGAGGACGTGGCGTTCGGGCCGGCCGCCGCCGGGGTCAGGGGCGCGGAGCTGGAGGAGCGGGTGCGCGGCGCGCTGGAGCGGGTCGGCATGCGGGACTTCGCCGACCGGCCGCCGCACCACCTGTCCTTCGGGCAGCGCCGGCGCGTCGCGGTGGCCACCGTGCTCGCCATGGAGCCGGAGATCCTGGTCCTGGACGAGCCGTCGTCCAACCTCGACCCGGCCTCCCGCCGCGAACTCGCCGATATCCTGCGCTCGCTGGACGTCACCGTCCTCATGGTCACGCACGACCTGCCGTACGCCCTGGAGCTGTGCCCGCGCGCGCTCGTCCTCAGCGACGGCGTGATCGTGGCGGACGGCCCGACCGGCACGCTGCTCTCCGACGAGGAGCTGATGCGGGCGCACCGGCTGGAGCTGCCGTTCGGCTTCGACCCGAAGTCCGTGCCCACGGGCGCGCGCGGCACGACGGCATAACGATTCCGCCAGGCCGCTCCCGCCGAGGAATCGCAGGCGTACGTCCGCTGTTGCACCCGCTGTCGCAGGCAAGGGAACGAGGGGACGGCGGACCGTGGACGTGAACGGCACTGTGGCCGAGGGCTTCGAGCCGGTCAGGGAGGCGTTCGCAGCGAACTTCACGCTGCTCGGCGAGCGCGGCGCGGCCGTCGCCGTCTACCGCGACGGGCACCGGGTCGTGGACCTGTGGGCCGGCGTCCGGGACATCGACGGGGCGGCCGGGGCGGCGCCCTGGGAGCGCGGCACCGCGCAGATCGTGCGCTCGGCGACCAAGGGGATCGCCGCCGCCGCGCTGCTGCTCCTGCACCAGCGCGGCGCCCTCGACCTGGACGCCCCGGCCGGCGTCTACTGGCCCGAGTTCAAGGCGGCCGGCAAGGAGCGCACGCGGGTACGGCACCTCCTCGCGCACCGCGCGGGCGTGCCCGTGCTGGACCGCCCGCTCACCCCGGCCGAGGCCGCCGACCCCGAACTCGGCGCCGCCGCGGTCGCCGCCCAGGCACCGGTGTGGGAGCCGGGCACCGACCACGGCTACCACGCCCACACCTACGGCTGGCTCACCGGCGAGCTGCTCCGCCGGGTCACCGGCCGCCCGGTGGGCGAGTGGGTGGCGGAGGAGATCGCCGGGCCGGCCGGCGCGGAGCTGTGGCTCGGTCTGCCGGAGGCGGAGCGCGGGCGGGCCGGCCGGGTCGGCCCGGCGGACGTGCCCGAGTCCGCGGGCGGTCTGCGGATACGGCCCAAGCGCGCGGTGGCCGAGGCCTACGCCGACCCGGACTCCCTCACCCGCCGCGCGTTCGCCGCGATCACCCCGGTGGCCGACGAGAACGACCCCGGCTACCGCGCCGCCGTCCTGCCCGCCTCCAACGGCATCGCCACGGCCGACGGGCTGGCCCGCTTCTACGCCGCGCTGATCGGCGAGGTGGACGGCGGCACCCGGCTGTTCACGCCCGAGACCATGGAGCTGGCGCGCGCCGAGCAGTCCGCCGGGCCGGACCGGGTGCTCGTGACCGGCACCCGCTTCGGCCTCGGCTACATGCTGCACGGCACCGCGTCGCCGCTGCTCGCGCCCGGCTCCTTCGGCCATCCCGGCCGCGGCGGCGCCCTCGGTTTCGCCGACCCGGAGCACGGCATCGCCTTCGGCTATGTGACCAACGGCTTCCGGCCGGGCGTGACCGCCGACCCGAGGGCGCAGGCGCTGGTACGGGCCGTCCGCGCGGCGCTCGCCTGACCCCGGGCGACACCGCGGGCGCCGGCGGGGCTCACACGTGGATCGGGTGCGAGGTCCGTCCGGACTCCGCGTCGATCTCCTCGTGGGCCTTGGTCAGCAGCCGCATGGCCAGTTCGTTCAGGGCGCGGGCGCCGGCGATCTCCTCGCCGACCCGGGGCTGGTTCGCGTCGACCTGGTGCCTGCTGGCCCGGCCGTGCGCCCGCACCTCGGTACCGTCGGGCAGGCGCACCAGGGCCGCCGCGCGCGTGTGCTGGTCGTCCTCCTCCCTGAACTCCAGCTCGACGTGCCATCCGACAGCGGTGTGCATCATGACGACCACCTCCGAGAATCCGTGCTTCCAGGGTGCGCCACGGCACCCGGACCGTCATGTCGGCGGGCCGCGTTCCGCGCGTGCACCGTCCGGGTCCCGGCCGTCACCGGCGCCGCCGCGGCGAGCGGGGTCAGGCGGTCCGCTCGCGCACGTGCACCGCTGTCGCGCCCGCGTGGACGAGGAGGTCCTGCGGCCCGATCGGGAAGACGGCGTGCGGGGTGCCGGCCGCCGCCCACACCACGTCGTGCGCGAGCAGCGAGCGGTCGGCGAGGACACGGGTGCGCGTGCGGTGCCCGAAGGGCGGTACGCCGCCGATGGCGTACCCCGTGGCCTCCCGGACCACCCGGGCGTCGGCCCTGCCGACCTCCCCGGCTCCCAGCTCCGCCCGCACCCGCTCCACATCCACGCGCCCGGCCCCGTCCATGAGCACCAGCACCGGCTCGTCGTCGGCGGCGAAGACCAGGGACTTGCAGATCTGGCTCAGCTCGCACCCGATCGCGGCGGCGGCCTCGGCGGCGGTCCGGGTCCCCTCCGGGAAGCGCCGGGTACGCGCGAGCACCTCCTCCAGACCGAGCGTCCGCAGCGCTTCGGCGAACCGGGGATGGGCCCCGGACCCTTCGGCATCGGTGGGGGTGGTCGTCGTCATGGGGGCACGGTACGGCACGGCCCGGACCGCGCTCACGCGGTTTTTTCCCCCGTGGCCGCCGGAGCGATTTACCTCGACCGGCACGCGGAAGGCCGGTGAGGGCGCGGTCCCGCCCCCGGGTCCCGCCCTCACCGGCCGTGTCCCGCAGGACGCGGGAGTGCCGGACGCGGTACGTCAGGCGCGTACCAGTTCCTTCTCACCGTCGGGGTCGGTGTTGCCGTGGCCGGCGGCGGTGCGCAGGCCCTCACCCTCGACGTCCACGTTGGGCAGCGCCCGGTCCAGCCACCGCGGCAGCCACCAGGCCCGCTTGCCGAGCAGCGCGAGGACCGCCGGGACGATGGCCATGCGGACCAGGAACGCGTCGAAGAAGACGGCGATGGCGAGGCCGAAGCCGATCATCTTGACCATGGACTCGCTGGAGCCGATGAAGCCGGAGAAGACGGCGATCATGATGACGGCGGCGGCGGTCACGACCCGCGCGCCGTGCCGGAAGCCGGTCACCACGGCCTGGCCGGGCGTCTCGCCGTGGACGTACGCCTCGCGCATCCGGGTCACGAGGAACACCTCGTAGTCCATCGCGAGACCGAAGACGACACCCACCATGAAGATCGGCATCATCGACATCACCGGGCCGGTCTGCTCGACGTTCATCAGGCCCGACAGCCAGCCCCACTGGAAGACCGCGACGACGGCGCCGAGCGCGGCGAGCACCGACAGCAGGAAGCCGAGGGCCGCCTTCAGCGGCACCAGCACCGAGCGGAAGACCACGATCAGCAGCAGGAACGCCAGGCCGACCACGAGCGCCAGATACGGCAGCAGGGCGTCGTTCAGCTTCTGCGAGACGTCGATGTTCATCGCCGTGGAGCCGGTGACCAGCACGGTGGCGTCGGTCTCCCGGGCGATGTCCGCGCCCTTGTCGCGGATGGCGTGCACCAGGTCCTCGGTGGTCGCCGAGGACGGCTTGGACCGCGGTACGACCGTGATGGTCGCGGTGTCGCCGGCCTTGTTGGGCGCGGCCGGGGTGACCGTGACGACGTCGTCCAAGCCCTTGATCCGGGCGCGGACCTCGGCGAAGGCGGCCTTGGGCGCGGAGCTGTCCTTGGCGTCGACGACGACCATCAGCGGGCCGTTGAACCCGGGTCCGAAGCCCTCGGAGAGCAGGTCGTAGGCGCGGCGCTGGGTGGTGGAGACGGGCTGCGAGCCGTCGTCGGGCAGGCCCAGCTCCAGAGAGGCGGCCGGGACCGCCGCCGCGCCGAGGCCGACCACGCCGAGCAGCAGGACGGCGACCGGGCGGCGGACGACGAAGCTGGCCCAGCGGGTGCCCATGTTCGGCCGGCCGGGCCGCTTGGGCGTCCGGCCGCCGCCGAGCAGCCTGCTCTTCTGGCCCGCCGGCTTGACCTTGCGGCCGGCGTAGCCGAGCAGCGCCGGGATCATCGTCAGGGCGATGAGGACGGCGATGGCGACGGTGCCCGCCGCGGCGACGCCCATCTTGGTCAGCATCGGGATGTTGACCACGGACAGGCCGACCAGGGCGATGACGACGGTGAGGCCGGCGAAGACCACCGCCGAGCCCGCCGTGCCGACGGCGCGTCCCGCGGCCTCCTCGCGCTCGCGGCCCTCGGCGAGTTCGGCGCGGTAGCGGGAGACGATGAACAGGGCGTAGTCGATGCCGACGGCGAGGCCGATCATCGTGGCCAGGGTGGAGGTGGTGGAGCCCAGGTCCAGGGCGCTGGCCAGCGCGGTGATCGAGGAGACGCCGATGCCGACGCCGATGATCGCGGTGAGCAGCGGCAGCCCGGCGGCCAGCAGGGAGCCGAAGGTGATGACGAGGACGACGGCGGCGATCGCGATGCCGATGATCTCGCTGGAGCCGGTCTCGGGCGTCGCGTTCAGCGCGTCACCGCCGACCTCGACGGTCAGCCCGGCGTCCCGCGCGTGCTGCGCGGCCTCCTTCAGGGCGTCCCGGGTGGAGTCCTGAAGCTCCATGCCGGAGACCTTGTACTTCACCGAGGCGTAGGCGACGGTGCCGTCCTTGCTGACGGCGTGCCCGGTGTAGGGGTCGGCGACGGAGGCGACCTCGGAGCCGTCGGCCAGCTCCTCGACGGTCTTCTCGACGGCCCGCTTGTGGCCGGCGTCGGTCATCTTCCCGCCGCCGGGGGCCTTGAAGACGACCCGGGCGGTGGCGCCGTCGGCGCTCATCCCGGGGAAGCGCGCCTCCAGCAGGTCGAAGGCCTTCTGGGCCTCGGTGCCGGGGATGGAGAAGGAGGTGTTGCCGGCGGCGGGCGCGGAGGCGGCGCCCACCCCGGCGAGGGTGAGCAGCGCGACCCATATCAGGGCGACGAAGTGCCGTCGCCGGAAGGCGAGCCGGCCGAGTTTGTAGAGGAACGTGGCCACGGAGGCGTACTCCCGGTCAGTCGTGGGTTCAGCTGGGCAGGGGTGATCAGCCCGACGACGTGAGCGGTGACGTCAGGTGGTGGGCTTGCCGGGGAAGGGCTGTCAGTCGGTGGGGGCGCCGAGGGCGGGGAGGACCACGGCGTCGATGTACGACAGGAGGAACGCCTGCGTCGGCGGCTGTTCGTCGATCAGGGTGCGGGCGGCGAAGGCGCCGATCAGCATGTGCATCACGAACCCGGTCGCCGGGTTGTCCGCACGGACCTCGCCCCGCTCGACCGCCCGCCGCAGCACCCGGCGGAACTCGCCCAGCTCCGGCTCGACGAGATGCTCCCGGAACGCCTGGAGCAGGTCCGGGTTGCCGTGCACCGCCATGGCCAGGGCCCGCATCAGCGCGGAGTTCTGCTCCATCTCGCAGTCGTCCGCGCGCAGGGTGAGGGCGTGCAGGTCACCCTTGAGCGACCCGGTGTCGATCTCCGCGGTCCGGCCGGGCTTGGTGTGCCGGACGGCTTTCGCCACCAGCTCGGCCTTGCCGCCCCACTGGCGGTAGAGCGTGGCCTTGCTGGACCGGGTGCGGGCGGCGACGGCGTCCATGGTCAGGGCGTCGTAGCCGACCTCCCGGAGCAGGTCGAGCACGGCCTCGTACAGCTCGGCCTCGCGCTCGGGCGTGATCCGGCTGCGGCGCGCGGCCGCGACGGCGTCGGTCATGCCCGTCACCTTCCCCCTCCGGAGGCTTCTTCCTCGTACACCTGAGAAGATACCCCGCCCCCTTTTCGAAACGAAACGGTTTCGTACGTGTGTTGGGTCACGAAGGTGAAGACGCCATAAAGCGGCGCGGCCGCCCGGCCACGAGTTGCTGGCGCCGGTCGACCGGAAAAGCATGGGGAGGGTGAGCTATCTGCGCTTCCCCCACCTCAGCGGCGACCTGTTGTGCTTCGTGGCCGAGGACGACCTGTGGCTGGCCCGCCTCGACGCCCCGGACCGCGCCTGGCGGCTCACCGCGGACCGCACCAAGGCGGGCCATCCCCGCTTCTCGCCGGACGGCCGCCGGATCGCCTACACGTCCTGGCGCAGCCTCGTCCCCGAGATCCACCTCGTCGACGTCGCGGGCGGCGGCCCGGCCCGCCGGCTGACGTACTGGGGCAGCGTCGACACCCAGGTGTGCGGCTGGACCCCGCCCGACGAGCAGGGCCACACCGACATCCTGGCGGTGGCCTCCCACGGCCAGCCCTTCTCCTACTTCACCTGGGCCTACAAGGTCCCGCCCGACGGCGACCCGGGCGGCCGGCTGCCCTGGGGCCCGGTCGCCGACATCCAGGTGGCCGATCTCGCCGGCGAGCACAAGACCCTGCTGCTCACCGGCACCCCGCCGCACGAACCGGCCTCCTGGAAGCGGTACCGCGGCGGCGCCACGGGCCGGCTGTGGCTGCACGGGCAGCGCCTCCTGCCGGACCTCGGCGGCCATCTGGCCTGCCCGGTGTTCGTCGCCGGCCGGATCGCCTTCCTCTCCGACCACGAAGGCGTCGGCAACCTCTACTCCTGCGCCCGCGACGGCACCGACCTGCGCCGCCACACCGACCACGACGCCTTCTACGCCCGGCACGCGGCCGGCGACGGCAGCCGGGTGGTGTACCAGTGCGGGGGCGACCTGTGGCTGGTGGACGACTTCTCCCCGGACGGCGAACCGCGCCGGCTGGACATCCGGCTCGCCGGGCCGCGCACCGGCCGCCGCCGCTACCAGGTGCCGGCCGCGCAGAACATCGACGGCGTCTCCGTGGACGAGACCGGCCGGGCCAGCGCGGTCGTCGTGCGCGGCAGCCTGTACTGGCTGACCCACCGGGACGGCCCGGCCCGGACGATCACCGACCCGCCCGGCGTACGGGTGCGGCTCCCGGAGATGCTGGGCTCCACCGGTCAGGTCGCCTACGTCACCGACGCGCCGGGCGCGGACGCGATCGAGATCGCCCACCTCCCGCGCGCCAGCGGCGACCGCGCGCCGCGCCGGCTGGCCTGCGGCGCCCTGGGCCGGGTCCTGGAGCTGGCCGCCGACCCGCTGGGCGAACGGCTGGCGGTCGCCTCGCACGACGGCCGCCTGCTGCTGATCGACGTGGGACAGGAGACGGCGGCGCAGGACGGACCGGACACCACCGCGAGCGCGGGCGACGACGCACAGGACGGACCGGACGCCACCGCGACCACGGGCGACGCGCAGGACGGACCGGAGGACACCGCGGCCGGTGCCGGTGCCGGGCCGCGGGAGTCCGCCGGGCCGAGCGGTGTGACCGAGCTGGTCCGTTCCGTGAACGGTCCCGTCCGCGACCTCGCCTTCTCCCCCGACGGCTGCTGGCTCACCTGGTCGCATCCCGGCATCGGCCGCTCCCTGCGCCAGATCAAGCTGGCCCGCATCACGGACGGGCTGACCGTGGACGTGACCAACGGCCGCTTCGAGGACGAGAACCCGGTGTTCACCCGCGACGGCCGCTACCTCGCCTTCCTCTCCTGGCGCGGCTTCGACCCGGTCTACGACGTGCACACCGGCGACCTGTCCTTCCCGCTCGGCTGCCGCCCGTACCTCGTCCCGCTCTCCTCGGCGACCCCGTCGCCCTTCGCCCTCAGCCCGGAGGGCCGTCCGGCCGCCGGCGGTCTCGATCCGCTGGAGGACGAGGAGAGCGGCGAGGCCGGCACGGTGACGGTCGAGGTGGAAGGGCTGGCGGACCGGGTCACGCCGTTCCCGGTCATCGCCTCCAAGTACTCCGCGCTGCACCCGGTCGCGGGCGGCGGCCTGGTCTGGCTGCGCTGGCCGATCTCCGGCGCGCTCGGCGAGACCTTCGTCAACCCGGCCGACGTCAGCGGCCGCCCGACGCTGGAGTACTTCCACATCAGCAAGGCGAAGAAGTCCGAACTGGTCGACCACCTGGACTGGTTCACGGTGAGCGGCGACGGCACCCGGCTGGTCGTGGTGGACGAGGGCGACCTGCGGGCGGTGCCGTCGACCGAGCCGGGCGACGGCGACACCACCGTCTGGATCGACGTACGCCGCATCCTGCACGAGGCCGACCCGCCCGCCGAGTGGCGGCAGGCGTACGACGAGGCGGGGCGCCTGATCCGCGCCTACTTCTGGGACCCGGGCATGTGCGGCATCGACTGGGAGGCGGTCCTCGCCCAGTACCGCCCGCTGGTCGAACGGGTCTCCTCGCCCGACGAGTTCGCCGATCTGCTGCGCGAGGTGCTCGGCGAACTCGGCACCTCCCACGCCTACGTCAGCGCCGCCCGCCGCAACGAGGGCCCGCCGCACTACCAGCGCCCGCAGGGCCTGCTCGGCGCCAACTTCGTGCGCCGGGACGGCCGCTGGGAAGTCAGGCGCATCCTGTCCGGCGACTCCTCCGACTCCCGGGCCCGGTCGCCGCTGGCCGGCACGGGCATCCGGGAGGGCGCCGTCCTCACCCACGTCGACGGCCGCCCGGTCGACCCGGTCGCCGGGCCGTACCCGCTGCTGGCCGGCTCGGGCGGCACCACCGTGGAGCTGACCTTCGTCTCCGCGGCGGGCGGCGCCGGGCGGCCCCGGCGGGTCGCCGTCGTCCCGCTCGTCGACGAACGGCCGCTGCGCTACCAGGACTGGGTGGCCAAACGCCGGCAGGTGGTCCGGGAGTTGAGCGACGGCACATGCGGCTATCTGCACATCCCCGACATGGGCGGGTCCGGCTGGGCCCAGTTCAACCGCGACCTGCGCATGGAGGTGTCCCGGCCCGCGCTCATCGTGGACGTGCGCGGCAACGCGGGCGGCCACATCAGCGAGCTCGTGATCGAGAAGCTGACGCGGACGATCCTCGGCTGGGACCTGACCCGGGACGCGCAGCCGGTGTCGTACGCCTCGAACGCGCCGCGCGGACCGGTGGTGGCCGTGGCCGACGAGGCGACCTCCTCCGACGGCGACATGATCACCGCCGCTTTCAAGCTGCTGTGCCTCGGCCCGGTGGTCGGCCAGCGCACCTGGGGCGGAGTCGTCGGCATGACCGGGCGGCACCGGCTCGGCGACGGCACGGTCATCACGGTCCCGATGAACGCGGCCTGGTTCGACGCCTACGGCTGGTCCGTGGAGAACCACGGCGTCACCCCCGACGTGGAGGTCCTGCGCACCCCGCTGGACTGGGCCGAGGGCCGCTACCCCGTGCTGGGCGAGGCGGTCCGGCGGGCCCTGGAACTGCTGGAGTCCCGTCCCGCGGCCGTCCCGCCGGACCACAGCGACGTACCCGACCGGACCCGGCCGAAGCTGCCGCCGCGGGCGACCGGATGAGCGGCCCGGCGGCGGTCGTGCCGCAGGGTGCCCTCCACGCGGGAGGGCACCCCGGACCGCTTCGGCCGTGAGCGGGCGCGTCAGCCCGCCTCAGCCCTCGTCAGCGCGCGTCAACCCTCGTAGTCCTGGTCGAAGCGGTCCCGCACCTGCTGCTCCGTGTCCTCGATGTCACGGTGGTTCTGGCCGCCGCGCTCGCGCTGCGGCTGGCCCGGACGGCCCTGCCGACCGCCCTGGCCGGCCTTGTCACGGGCCTGGTCCACCTTCTCCTTGGCCTGGCGGGACTTGTCCTGGAACTGGTCCTTCATACCCATGTGGGTTCACTCCCGTAGTGGGGGGGGAAGCGGCCCCTCGCTGGGGCCTCGACCAGATTCACACGGGCCAACACGCTGCGCATGTCGATCAGTTACGCTGCGTGGCGCGGGCCGCCTCGTCGGCCGCCCCGCCCGCGCCGACGAGCCCGGAGCGCATCCCCTGCAGCCGGGGCGCGAACCGCCGCATCTCGCGCTGGCCGACCGTCCCGATGAGCGCCGGCAGCGAGCCGCGCACGCCCTGCATGCCGCGCAGCCACCACTGCCCGTAGACGTGCGCCGAGCGCCGCTCGATCCCGGCGACGATCCGGTCCGCCGCGGGACCCAGCGGGTAGGTCTTGTTCGACGGCCAGGGCAGCCGCTGCCGCAACTCCCGCATCACGTCGTCCTGGTCGGCGCCGCGCACCATGTCGGTGTCGGTCCAGGACAGATAGGCGACGCCGACGCGCACGCCCTGGTAGCCGACCTCGGCCCGCAGGCTGTGCGCGTACGCCTCCACGCCCGACTTGGAGGCGCAGTACGCCGTCATCATCGGCGCGGGCGTGAGCGCGGCGAGCGAGGCGACCTGGAGCAGATAGCCCCGGCTCTCCACGAGCACCGGCAGGAACGCGCGCGCGGTCACCGCCGAGCCGATCAGGTTGACCTCGATCACGCGCCGCCAGGCCACCGGGTCGGAGTCCGCGAACGGACCGCCCGTCGCCACCCCGGCGTTGGCGACCACGATGTCGACCTTCCCGAAGCGTTCCTTCACCTCCCGCGCGACCCGGCTCATGGTCTCGTGGTCGGTGACGTCGGCGTACCAGTGGGCGCTGTCGCTGTGCAGCCGCCCGGAGACCTCCTTGAGCGCCTCCTCCTCCAGTCCGACCAGCGCGACCTTGGCCCCGCGTACGGACAGCTTGCGCGCCAGCAGTTCGCCGACGCCGCGCGCCGCTCCCGTGACGACCGCGACCTGCCCTTCGAGGCTGACCCTGCTCATGCGCTCTCCTTCATCCGCACGGGGCCGGCCCCCGTGACGTACGTGCCGACGAGTTCACGGATGCGGCCGGTCACCGGCTCCGGCGCCTCGATGGGGGTCATGTGGCCGATGCCGGGCAGTTCGGTGACGCCGGCGCAGTGCGGCAGCGCGGCGGCCAGCGCGCGGGCGTGCACGGGTGGCGTGAGCCGGTCGGACGCGCCGTGCAGCACCGCGGTGGGCACGCCCAACCGCCGTACGCCGTCGTCGAGATCGAGCGTGTCCAGGACGACCGACCAGGCGTGGCGCACCGCGCGCGGACAGGCGTGCACGATCCGCGCGCACGCCTCCACCCGGTGCGGGGCGGAACCGGCGCCCATGGTGGCGTACTTGAGGATGCTCTTGGCCACCGGTGTGACGGGCCCGAGCGGGGCGCGCGAGCCGAGCACGCGAGCGGTGATCCAGTTGCGCACGCGCCCGGCGCGCAGCGGCACCACGCGTGCCTCGGCGACCAGCCGTGAACTGCCCGTGCTGCACAGCAGGACGGCGGCGGCGTGCTCCCGGAAGCGGGGGCGCCCGGCGGCGGCCATGACCGTCATGCCGCCCATGGAGTGGCCGGCTATCAGCGCCTTCTCGCCGGGTGCGAGCGTCTCGGCGAGCACCGCTTCGAGATCGTCCGCCAGCGCCCGGGTCGTGCACGCGGGGCTCGCGGGACTGCGCCCGTGCCCCCTCTGGTCGTAGGCGATCACCCGGTGGTCGGCCGCCAGGTCCCGTATCTGGGCCGCCCAGAACGCCGTGGAGCAGGTCCAGCCGTGGGAGAGGACGACGGCGGGCGCGCCCTCGGGGCCGTGCACCTCGACGTGCAGCCGGGCGCCGTCGGCGGAGACGGCGGTGAGGGTGCGGTCGGGAACGGGCGGGGTCCAGGCGCCGGTGCGGACGGAGCGGGACCGGCTCATGCGGTGGCCCGCCCCGGCTCGCCGGCCGCCGCGGTCCGCCGTGCCGCCGGCCCGCGGACGACCTCGTACTCCGCGAGGTCCACCCGCCGGGTGGCGCGCCGGAACTCGGTCGTCGTACCGGGCCAGATGGTGGTGTTGCGGCCGCTCGGGTCCAGGTACCAGCTGGTGCAGCCGCCGGTGTTCCACACGGTGCGCTTCATCCGCTCCTGGACCCGGTCGTTCCAGGAGTCCACGGCGCCGGGCCGGGCGTCGAGGGCGGCCCGGCCGCCGAGGACGCGGAGCTGGCGCAGATAGTCGGCCAGGTAGTTCAGCTGGGACTCGATCATGAGGATCATGGAGGAGTTCCCGAGGCCGGTGTTGGGCCCGATGATGGTCAGGAAGTTCGGGAAGCCGGCCGCCGAGGCGCCGCGCAGCGCCCGCATGCCGTCCTTCCAGGACTCCGCGAGCGTGACGCCCTCCGCGCCGACCACGCGCTCGGCGATCGGCATGTCCGTGACGTGGAAGCCGGTGCCGAAGACGATCACGTCGGCCTCGGCCTCGGTGCCGTCGGCCGCCACCAGCGTCGAGCCGCGGACCTCGCCGAGGCCGCTCGCGACGACGTCCACGTTGGGCCGGGCCAGCGCCGGGTAGTACGCGTTGGACAGCAGGATCCGCTTGCAGCCGATGCGGTAGTCCGGGGTCAGTTTGGCGCGCAGCGCCGGGTCCTTGACGGCGCGGGCCATGTTCCGCCGGGCGAGCTGTTCGACGAGGCCGAGTTCCTCCGGGTGCTTGGTGAACGCCTGCACCTGGAGTTCCCGCAGGCCCCACAGCAGTCCGCGCCGGGCCTGGGCGGTGACGGGCAGCCGCCGGTGCAGCCAGCGCTCGGCGCCGCTGATGGCGCGGTCCACGCGGGGCATCACCCACGGCGGGGTGCGCTGGAAGAGGGTGAGCCGGCCGGCCTGGGGCTGGATGGCGGGCACGATCTGGATCGCGGAGGCGCCGGTGCCGACCATGGCGACCCGCTTGCCGCGCAGGTCGTAGTCGTGGTCCCAGCGGGCGGAGTGGAACACCTTGCCCGGGAAGGACTCCAGGCCCGGGATGCCGGGGATCTTCGGGTCGGACAGCGGTCCGGTGGCGGAGACGACGACGTCGGCGCGCAGGGTGCCGCGGGTGGTCTCGATGGTCCACCACAGGTTGTCGGTGTCCCAGGTCATCAGCGTGACCTCGGAGTCGAGGCGGAGGTGCGGGCGCAGTCCGAACAGGTCGGTGACGTGCTCCAGGTAGGCACGGATGTGCCGCTGCCCGGAGAAGGTGCGCGGCCAGTCCGGGTTGGGCGCGAAGGAGAAGGAGTACAGGTGCGAGGGCACGTCGCAGGCGCACCCGGGGTAACTGTTGTCCCGCCAGGTGCCGCCGACGCTGCCCGCCCGCTCCAGGACGACGAAGTCGGTGACTCCCTCGCGGCGCAGCCGCACGGCGGCCCCCAGCCCGCCGAACCCGGACCCGATCACCGCCACCCGTACATGCTCGTGCTCGGCCATCCCGAAGCCTCCACGCATCACCTAGGAACTCTGCCAGTGAACACTGGCGCAATGGGACTGTAGAGCAGCTACCTACCGAGCGGTAGGGGTCGGGAGAAGGAAGTTACCGGCGGTACACCATAGGCTGCGGGCGTGGCACAGGACGCAGAGCACAGCGACGGCACGCGCGAGTACCGCATGGAGGAACTGGCCCGGCTGGCCGGCATCACCGTGCGCACCCTGCGCTTCTACCGCGAGCGGGGGCTGCTGCCGGCACCCCGCCGGGAGGGCCGCATCGCCTGGTACGACGACCACCACCTGGCCCGGCTGCGCACCATCGCGGCCCTGCTGGAACGCGGCCACACCCTGAACGGCATAGCCGAACTGGCCGAGGCGCTCGACCAGGGCCGCGACGTCGCCGACCTGCTCGGCGTCGGCACGCCCACCGAGGAGGAGCCGGTCCGCCTCACGCCCGAGGAACTCGCCGCCCGCTTCGAGGGCGAGGTGACCCCGGAGAACCTGGCCGCCGCCATGGAGCTGGGCTACCTCGGCACCGACGGCGACGAGATCGTCCACATCAGCCGGCGCCTGCTGGACGTCTCCTCGGCGCTGGTGCGCGAGGGCATCCCGCTCGCGGAGGTGCTGACGGCCGCCGCCCGGGTGCGCGCGCACGCCGAGGCCCTGGCCGGCCTGTTCGCCGACGTGATCCTGCGGCACGGGCCCGAGGAGGACCTGCGGCGCCTGCGTCCACTGGCCCGCAGCGTCGTGGAGGCGGAGCTGTCGCTGGCGCTGGACCGCGTCCTGGACAAGCGGGACTGAGCGCTCAGAGGTCGTAGACGACGGTCACCGGCGCGTGGTCCGACCAGCGCTCGGCGTGGGTGGCCGCGCGCTCCACGAAGCCCTTGACCGCCCGGCCGGCGAGCCCGGGCGTGGCCATGTGGTAGTCGATGCGCCAGCCGGAGTCGTTGTCGAACGCCCGCCCGCGGTACGACCACCAGGTGTAGGGCCCTTCGGCGTCCGGGTGCAGGGCGCGCACGACGTCGACGTACCCGCCCTCCTCCGCGGCGAGGACCCGGCCGAGCCAGTCGCGCTCCTCCGGCAGGAAACCGGCCTTCTTCGCGTTGCCGCGCCAGTTCTTCAGGTCGGCCTCGCGGTGGGCGATGTTCCAGTCGCCGCAGACGAGGACCTCGCGCCCGTCGGCGGCGGCGCGTGCGCGCAGCTCCTTCAGGTGGGCGAGGAACGCGTCCATGAAGCGGACCTTCTCGTCCTGGCGCTCCGTGCCGACCTCACCGGAGGGCAGATAGAGCGAGGCGACGGTCAGGCCGGGCAGTTCGGCCTCGGCGTACCGGCCGCTGCCGTCGAACTCGGCCGAGCCGAAGCCGGTCCGGACCCGGTCGGGCTCGCGCCGGGTGTAGAGGGAGACGCCCGCGCGGCCCTTGGCGGCGGCCGGGGCGTGCAGCACGTGCCAGCCCTCGGGCCGGCGGACCTCCTCGGGAAGCTGGTGCGGCTCGGCGCGCACCTCCTGGAGGCAGACGACGTCCGCGTCCGTCCCGGCCAGCCACTCCACGAAGCCCTTCTTCGCGGCGGCTCGCAGCCCGTTCACGTTCACCGAGGTCACAGTCAGCACGCGGGCACGATACCGGCACACTGGACCAGGTCCGAAAAACCCGGGACCACCGCCGACTGCATAGAAGTACGATACTCAGTATGAATATTCGCCGTGTCCCCTTCGACCACCCCGACGCCGTGAAGCTCAACGACGAGGTCCAGGCCGAATACCACCAGCGCTACGGCGACGGGGGCGACGCCACGGTCCTGGAGCCCGCCGACTTCGACCCGCCCCGGGGCGTGTACCTGATCGCCTACGACGAGCTGGGCCGCCCGGTGGCGACCGGCGGCTGGCGCAGCCAGGACCGCAACCCGGAGGGCAACGAGGACGGCGACGCGGAACTCAAGCGCATGTTCGTCATCGCGGAGATGCGCGGCCTGGGCCTGGCCCGCCGGATGCTCGCGGCGCTGGAGGAGGACGCCCGCGCGGCCGGCCGCGTCCGCATGGTCCTGGAGACGGGCACCAAGCAGCCGGAGGCCGTCGCCCTGTACACCTCCAGCGGCTACGAGCCGTGCGCGAAGTTCGGCTACTACCGCCACCACGAGGAGAGCCTCTGCTACGCCAAGCGGCTCTGAGCCGCCCCGGAAACGACGAAGATCCCGCCGGTCTGACGACCGACGGGATCTCATCGTGCAGTGGACCTGAGGGGATTCGAACCCCTGGCCCCCTCGATGCGAACGAGGTGCGCTACCGGACTGCGCCACAGGCCCTTGCAACGAGTGAAACTCTAGCATCCCGATCCGGGTGCTCGGAAATCCGCTCCCTGACTGGTCAGGGCCCCGATGCCCGGGGAGTGACCAGGGTCACTCGTTGGCCGCGCGGGGCCGCTCGCCGTCCTCGTACTGGTCGAACAGCGGCGTGCGTCCGCGCTCGCGCGTCCGGCGTGCCGAGGCCGCGCCGGGGCCGCCGCGCGAGCGGGAGCGGGCGTGCGGGACGCCGTCGGCCCGGCCGTCCGCCGGCTCCTGCCCGGGCCGCCCGCCCGGCGCGCCGTCCGGCGCCCGGGCCGCGTCCTGCTCCGGCACGACCGTGCTGGACCGGGCCGAACTCCAGGTGTCGGGCGCCCCGAGGTCCACGCCGGAGGCGGCGCGCGGGGCGACGGGCGCGGTGACGTACGTCGGCAGCGGCACCGGCACCGGGTCCCAGCTCTCGCCTTGCCCGGGCCGGCGCTGCCGCTCGCGCTGCTGGTCGACCCACTCGGCGTGGTCGGTCTGCTCGACGAGGGCACGCCGGTCGGCGGCGAGCGCGGACAGCCCGGTCTCGGTGCCGGTGTCCTGGCTCTCCTGCGGCGCCTGCCCGTCCATGCCCTCCTCCAGCGGCGGGCGCCGGCGCGGCTGGCGTTCCCGCAGGCGCTGGGCGGCGGCCTCGGCGCGCCGGCGGTCCATCTGGTAGGCGAAGCGGCGGCGTTCCTGCGCGCGCAGGTAGGCGATGTAGGTGCTGAGCAGCACGGCCGGGGCGGCGGGCGCCCACAGGAAAGCGAGTCCGCCGACGGCGGCGATGACCGTGCCGAACGTGAAGGCGAGGAAGAGCATCACGGTGGTGCGCCGCCGGCGTGCGAGCACCTTCGAGCGCTGGGCGCGGGCCGCGGCCGTCTGCGCCGAGAGCGCCTGCCGTGCCGCCGCTTCCCGGTCCCGCTGCTGCGCGGGTACGGCGACGGACGCGGGCTCCGGTTCGGCGGCCGCCCGGGGTTCCGGCGCGGCGGTCTGCTCGGGCGCCGGTCCGGGGCTGCCGGACGGCTCGGGCTCGGCCTCCGGGGAGGGCTGACGGCGCGTCGGAGGCATGGCGAAGGCCCGGACGTCCACCGAATCGGTGACGGCGTCCGGATCGACGGCGTCCGGCTCCCCCTCCTGGGCGGAGCGCGCCCGCAGGTCCCTGGCGTACCGGCGCTCCATGCCCGCCCGTCCGGAAAGCAGCCGGATGGCGGTGCTGAAGCGTTCCGTCGGACGGGCCTCGTTCAGCTCGTCCTGCCTACGGAGCCACATCGGCACCAAGTAGGCGGCCCAGGCCCCGACAATGACTGCGTAGATGAGGCCGCTGCTGCTCACGCCTCACACGGTAGAGGGGTTTGCGTGAGGCCATCCGCCAATTGGGCCGGTGTGTCGCACGATCCGGCTCATATTTCCAGCATTTTTGCGACCGAGGAATTCGAACGTATTTTCAATTCACTGGCTCTCGGTGCGCTGGGCGCCCTGGGAGCGGTTCCGGCGCCAGCGCGCGAGCAGCCCGTCGGGCACCTCTTCCGCGGTGAGCGCGTAGACGAGATGGTCGCGCCAGGCGCCGTCGATGTGCAGATAGCGCGGGCGCAGCCCCTCCTCGCGGAACCCGAGTTTCTCCACCACGCGCCGGCTCGGCCGGTTCTCGGGGCGAATGCAGACCTCGACGCGGTGCAGACCGACCGTGCCGAAACAGTGGTCCACCACGAGCGCGACCGCCGTCGGCATCACTCCGCGCCCGGCCACCGCCTCGTCCACCCAGTAGCCGACGTGCCCGGAGCACATCGAGCCCCAGGTGATCCCGGCGACCGTGAGCTGCCCGACCAGCCGCCCCTGGTATTCGATGACGAACGGCAGCATCCGGCCCGCGCCGGCCTCGGAGCGCAGGTGCCGGACCATCTGGCGGTAGGTCGGCCGGTGCGCGACCGGTCCGCTCGGCGTGGGCGGCGGGATCGTCGCCTCCCACGGGCGCAGCCAGTCGCGGTTGCGCCGGTTCACCTCGCGCCAGACCCGCTGGTCGCGCAGCTTTATCGGCCGGAGGACGACATCGCCGTCCACCAGCTCGACGGGCCAGGAAGGGCTGTTCAGCTCGCACCCCCGCTGCCCGGTCCGGGGTGGTCGCCGCCGCGGAGCTGGTCGACGGCGTGCACCAGCAGCGGCTCCAGCACGGCGAGACCGTCCCGCACCCCGCCGGTCGACCCGGGCAGGTTGACGATCAGCGTCCGTCCGGCCACGCCCGCCAGGCCCCGGGAGAGTGCCGCGGCCGGCACCTTCTCCCGCCCGTGGGCGCGGATGGCCTCCGCGATGCCCGGCACCTCGTGGTCGATCACCGCGCGGGTCGCCTCCGGGGTGCGGTCGGTGGGCGACAGGCCGGTGCCCCCGGTGGTGACGACGACGTCGTAGCCGGCCGCCACGCCCTCGCGCAGGGCCGCCTCCACGGGAGCGCCGTCGGGGACCACGCGGGGGCCGTCCACGGCGAACCCGAGGCCGGCGAGGGCGTCGGCGATCAGCGGGCCGCCCCGGTCCGCGTACACGCCCGCCGAGGCCCTGTTGGAGGCCGTGACCACCAGAGCGCGACGGGTCATGCCCGGCTCCAGTCGCCCGACGCGCCGCCCGTCTTCTCCTCCACCCGTACGTCCGTGATGACCGCTCCCTTGTCGACCGCCTTGACCATGTCGATCACGGTGAGCGCGGCGACCGTCACCGCGGTGAGGGCCTCCATCTCCACGCCCGTGCGGTCCGTGGTCTTCACGGTGGCCAGGATCTCCACGGCGTCGTCCGCGACCGACACATCCAGTTTCACACCGGACACCGACAGCGGGTGGCACAAGGGGATCAGCTCCGGGGTCCGCTTGGCTCCCATGATCCCGGCGATGCGCGCGGTCGCGAGGGCGTCGCCCTTGGGCACCCCCTCGCCGCGCAGCAGCTCGACCACGCGCGGTGAGACGAGGACCCGGCCGCTGGCACGGGCGGTGCGCGCGGTCACGTCCTTCCCGGATACGTCGACCATGCGGGCCGCGCCCGCCTCGTCGATGTGCGTCAGTCGGTCGTGCGTACTCATGGCTGCGGCGCTCCCGGTCCGGGCCCGGCGCGGTGCGCGGCGCGGGCCTGCTGTGCGCGACACGGTACCGCCAAGCCGGCCCGGACAGCGGACCAGGACCGGCCTGCGGACGGAGGGACCCGCGCCTGCCTCAGCCGAGCGGCACGACCTCCACCTCGGTGCCGGGCTCGACGCTCTCCACGTCCTCCGGCACGACGATCAGCGCGTCCGCCTGGGCGAGCGCCGCGACCAGGTGGGAACCGGCTCCGCCCACCGGCGTCACCTTGCCGTCGGCGTACGTCCCGCGCAGGAACTGGCGGCGTCCCCCGGGCGAGCGCAGCGCCGCGTCCGCCGCCAGGACGGCCCGGACGCGGGGCCGGTGCAGATCGGTGAGGCCCATCAGCGCGCGGATGGCGGGGCGGACGAACAGCTCGAAGGAGACGTACGACGACACCGGGTTGCCGGGCAGCGCCAGCAGCGGGATGTGGTCGGGGCCGATGGACCCGAAGCCCTGGGGCTTGCCGGGCTGCATGGCCAGCTTGCGGAACTCCACGCCGGCGCCCGCCTCGTCCTCGTCGCCGACGTACGCCAGCGCCTCCTTGACCACGTCGTACGCGCCCACGCTCACCCCGCCGGTGGTCACCAGCAGGTCCGCGCGGATGAGCTGGTCCTCGATGGTCGTGCGCAGGGTCTCGGCGTCGTCGGCGACGGCGCCCACCCGGTAGGCGATGGCGCCCGCGTCCCGCGCGGCGGCGGTGAGGGCGAAGCTGTTGGAGTCGTAGATCTGACCGGTGGCCAGTTCCTCGCCGGGCTGGACGAGTTCGCTGCCCGTGGAGAGCACGACCACGCGCGGGCGCGGGCGCACCCGCACGGTGCCGCGGCCGATCGCGGCGAGCAGCGCGATCTGCGGCGGGCCGAGGATCGTCCCGGCCGCCAGGGCCCGGTCGCCGGCCCGTACGTCGCTGCCCCGGTCCCGCACGTGCGCGCGTGCCTCGACGGGCCGGTACACGTGCACCTGGCCCTCGGCGCCCTCCGGGGCCAGGCTGCGCGCCCGCATGCCGCTCGCCGGGCCCTCGCCGAGCCCGCCGTCGGTCCACTCGACCGGGACGACGGCCTCGGCGCCGGGCGGCAGCGGCGCCCCGGTCATGATCCGCGCGGCCTGCCCGGGGCCGACCCGCACCGGGTCGCCCGCGCCGGCCGCCACGTCCCCGACGACCTCCAGGGCCGCCGGGAACTCCTCGCTCGCGCCCGCGACGTCCGCCACCCGCACCGCGTACCCGTCCATGGAGCTGTTGTCGAACGGCGGCAGCGACACCGTCACCGTGACCTCGTCGACCAGGACGCAGCCCTGGGCGTCGAGCAGTTGCAGCTCGATGGGTTCGAGCGGCCGGACGGTCGAGAGGATGTCCTCCAGGTGCTCGTCCACCGACCACAGGTCGTCCGGGCCGGCGGGGCGGGTCGCGGGGCTGGTCAAGGTCGCTGCATCTCCTCGGCTACGTAACTGCGGAGCCAGGTCCGGAAGTCCGGTCCCAGATCCTCACGTTCGCACGCGAGTCTGACAATGGCACGCAGGTAGTCGCCGCGGTCGCCGGTGTCGTAGCGGCGGCCGGTGAAGACGACGCCGTGCACCGGGCCGCCCACCTTCTCGTCCTGCGCGAGCTGCTGGAGGGCGTCGGTGAGCTGGATCTCGCCGCCGCGGCCCGGCTCGGTCTGGCGCAATATGTCGAAGACGTGCGGGTCGAGGACGTAGCGGCCGATGATGGCGTACCGCGACGGGGCGTCCGCCGGATCGGGCTTCTCGACCAGTCCCGTGACCTTCACCACGTCGCCGTCGGCGGTGGCCTCCACGGCGGCGCAGCCGTAGAGGTGGATCTGCTCGGGGGCGACCTCCATGAGGGCGACCACGCTGCCGCCGTGCCGCTCCTGGACGTCGATCATGCGCCGCAGCAGCGGGTCGCGCGGGTCGATCAGGTCGTCGCCGAGGAGGACGGCGAAGGGCTCGCGGCCGACGTGCGGGGCCGCGCACAGCACGGCGTGACCGAGTCCCTTCGGGTCGCCCTGGCGCACGTAGTGCATGGTCGCCAGGTCGCTGGACTCCTGGACCTTCGCCAGCCGTTCGGCGTCGCCCTTCTTCTGCAGCGCCGATTCCAGCTCGTAGTTGCGGTCGAAGTGGTCCTCGAGGGGGCGCTTGTTGCGTCCGGTGACCATGAGGACGTCGTCGAGCCCCGCCGACACGGCCTCTTCGACCACGTACTGGATCGCAGGCTTGTCGACGACGGGCAGCATCTCCTTGGGAGTGGCCTTGGTAGCCGGCAGGAAGCGGGTGCCGAGCCCGGCGGCCGGGATGACAGCTTTGCTGATCCTGGGGGACTGAGTCATGCCCGCCACAATATCCGGTGCCTTTGCTGGGAATCTGTGGCTCCCGGCGGCTTGACCCTCATATGACCCGCATTAAGAAGGAGACGAGGACGAGCAGTGGAAGACGGCGGACCCAAGGGCCACCCTGACAAACGGATGTTGCGGCGGGAATTCCTCCGGGTGAGGAACAGGTTGCCGGCGGACGACGTCCGCGAGACGGGCCGTGTGCTGGCCGAGCGCGCGCTGGAACTGCCCGAGCTGGCCCGGGCGCGGACGGTGGCCGCGTATGCCGCGGTGGGCGGCGAACCGGACACCCGGCCGCTGCTGGACGCGCTGCGCGCGCGGGGCGTGCGGGTGCTGCTGCCGGCGCTGCTGCCCGACGACGACCTGGACTGGGGCGAGTACGCCGGCCCGGACTCCCTGACGCCGGTCCGGCACGGCGGGAAGATGGCTCTTTTCGAACCCTCCGGCGCGCGGCTCGGCCCGGACGCCGTGACGGCCGCGGACGCCGTCCTGCTGCCCGGGCTCGCGGTGGACGCGCGCGGGATGCGCCTGGGGCGCGGCGGAGGGTCGTACGACCGGGTGCTGGCCCGGCTGGAGCGCGCGGGCGCGCACCCGTGGCTCGTGGTGCTGCTGTACGACACGGAGGTCGTCGCGCGCGTCCCGGCCGAGGCGCACGACAAGCCGGTGCACGCGGTGGTGACGCCCTCGGGTGCGCGCCGCTTCACCGCCCCCTGACCGGCTTCCCCGCCGCCGCGCCCGCGAGGGCGGACCGGCCGCCGGGAAGGAGAACGGCCCTCCACGCGCGCGTGGAGGGCCGTTCTCAGTGCGGTGCCGTACGGGTCACGGCTTCAGCACGAGGGTGTCGCTCGTGTTCTTGTCCACCGACTTGGCCGAGAACGACCAGGGCAGCAGTTCGCCCTTGGCCCACTTGCCGGTCTGGTCGGTGTAGTGCGCGCTGAAGGCGTGCCCGGAGGCGCCGGCCAGGTTGATCCACTTGGACTTGTCGAGGTCGGCGAGGTTGACGACCATCCGCATCGACGGCACCCAGACCACGTTGTAGCCGCCGGCGGCGTTCCAGCCGGTGGCGTTCACCGCGGCCTCGCCGCCGCTGAGCTTCCAGGGGCCGCGGTTGAGCAGGTACTGCACCACCTTGGGGCCCTCGGTGCCGAGCGTCTGGTTCTTCAGGAACAGCCGGTGCAGCCGGCCCCAGCTCCAGGTGTCGATGTCCTTGCCCAGCTTGGCGGTCAGCTCCCAGCGGGCGTCGATCATGGCACGGGCGAGGAGCTGGTCGCGGTTGTCCGCGGCGGGGCGGGTGCCCGCCTTGGGCGTCTTCCACCAGTCGCTGTCCGGCTTGTCCAGCAGGGTGCGCACGACCTCGAACCAGCGGTCGCCGCCGTCCGGCTGCGCCTGGTCGGCGTCACGCTCGCCGCACTCGCGGACCTTGGTGTCGTCGTCCACCGGACCGGTGCTGTCGATCTTCTCGACCCACAGGCACTGGCCCTTGACGCGCACCTCCTTGGGCAGCTTGTTGCCGAAGGCCAGCTTGAGGATGTTGCGCCAGACCGCGTTGAAGTAGGCGGCCGCCGCGGAGTCGGCGTCCTGGGTGTAGTCCCAGCCCTCCAGCAGTTTCTGCGCCTGGCGGACGTCCGGGTCGTCCAGGTTCAGCTTCAGCAGCCTGGGCACCAGCAGCTTGGCGATCTCGCTGCTGTTGTCCAGCTGCATCTGCCGCATGTCGTCGGTGGAGAGCTTGCCGCCGCCCTTGATCTTGGACTCGATCAGGTCGGTGATGCGCTGGCTGCGGGTGCCGTAGCCCCAGTCGGTGGTCAGCGTGTACGGGTACGCCGCCTGGTCGACCACGGCCTGGTTGGCGGTGACGATGTAGCCGCGCGCGGGGTCGTACTCGTAGGGCAGCTCGTCCTGCTTGACGAAGCCCGTCCAGCGGTACCCGGAGTCCCAGCCGGGCGCCGGCAGGGCGCCGGCGTCCTTGGCAGAGCGCGTCGGGATCCGGCCGGGCAGCGTGTAGCCGATGTGGTTGTCCGTGCTGGCGTAGACGAGGTTCTGCGAGGGCACGTCGAAGCGGGCCGCCGCCGCGCGGAACTCGTCCCAGCCGCCGGCCTTGTCGAGGGCGAACACGGCGTCCATGGAGGTGCCCGGGTCGAGCGCGGTCCACCGCAGGGCGATGCCGTAGCCGTCGCCCCGGTCGGGCGCGGCGGTGTTCACGGTGGCCTTCCGGCCGACCTGGACGAGTTCGTCGTCGCGGTCGGACAGCAGCGGCATGCCGTCCTGGGTCTGGCGGACGACGATCGTCTTGGCCTCGCCGCCGGCGACCTTGATGGTCTCCTCGCGGGTCTTGAACGGCCGCACCTTGCCGTCGTACAGGTAGCCGTTCGCGCTGACCTTCTCCAGGTAGAGGTCGGTGACGTCGACACCGGAGTTGGTCATGCCCCAGGCGATCTTCGCGTTGTGGCCGATGATCACACCGGGCATACCGGCGAACGTGTAACCCGAGACGTCGTACTGGCACTTGTCCGAGACGGTCCGGCAGTGCAGGCCCATCTGGTACCAGACCGACGGCACGGACGCCGACAGGTGCGGGTCGTTGGCGAGCAGCGGCTTGCCGGTGATGGTGTACTTCCCGGCCACCACCCAGGAGTTGGAGCCGATGCCCTGGCCGTTCACGCCGACGGCCGAGGGCAGGCCGTCCAGGACCTCGGTGAGGCCGCCGAGCTGGCCCGTGAGCGCCGATCCCGTCCCGGCCGTGCCGGAGGTGCCGGTGGTGCCCGTCGTGCCCGTGGTCCCGGTCATGCCGGTGGTCCCCGTGGTACCGGTGGTCCCCGTCGTGCCCGTGGTCCCCGTCGTGCCCTCCGAGCCCGGGGAGCCGCTCTGCCGGAAGGCCTGCGTCAGCTGGTCGTACTGGCCCTCCTGCACGATCGGCTTGTTACGGCCGTAGGGGTAGGCCGGGTACAGGTCCTGGATCTGCTGCGGGCCGAGCCGGCTGGTCATCAGGGCGCGGTCGATCTCGTCGCGCATGTTGCCGCGCAGGTCCCAGGCCATCGCCTTCAGCCACGCGACGGAGTCGACCGGGGTCCACTTCTGCGGCTTGTAGTCGTTGGTGAGCCCCAGGGCCGCGTACTCCAGGGAGAGGTCCGCGCCGTCCTTGCCCTGGAGATAGGCGTTGACGCCCTTGGCGTACGCCTGGAGGTACTTCTTGGTGGCACCCGACAGCTTGGTGTCGTACTCCTGCTGCGCGATCCGGTCCCAGCCGAGGGTGCGCAGGAACTCGTCGTTCTTGACCTGGCTCTTGCCGAACATCTCCGACAGGCGCCCGGAGGTCATGTGCCGGCGCACGTCCATCTCGTAGAACCGGTCCTGCGCCTGGACGTAACCCTGCGCCATGAACAGGTCCTCGTCCGAGGAGGCGTAGACCTGCGGGATGCCGTAGCCGTCCCGTCTGACGTCGACCGGTCCGGACAGGCCGTCGAGCCGGAGGGAGCCGGTGGTCTGCGGGAAGGAGGCGCGGACGGTGCTGATCGACCAGTACGCCCCGTAGGCGATGCCGCCGACGAGGGCCAGGACGAGCACCAGCACGAACAGTCGGGCTTTGCGCCCCTTCTTCCTGCCGGACTTGACGGACGTGGCACCCGTGGTGGCGGTGTCACCCGTTGTGGCGGTGGTGTTGGGGGGCATCGCTGTCCTTGCTGTCCTAACGCGAGCGGCAGGTCGGGCTGTGACTTTGAATGAGCGCTGGAGCAACCATAGGCGCAGGGCCCTGTCCCGCTTGACGCGGAGTCGGGAACCAGCGCGCACGAGCGTTCGATCTTGCCCTGGGGAACGTCAAGAAAGCGTCAAGAGTTAGGTAAGGTAACGAAGTATCCGGAGATCCCCGGACCCCGCCCGAGGAGGAACGCCCGCTGACTGTTCACCACCTCAACCAGCTACTGCTCGTCTGCTCCGTCGTCCTGCTCGTCGCCGTCGCGGCCGTGCGGATCTCCTCCCGCAGCGGGCTCCCCAGCCTGCTCGTGTACCTGGGCATCGGCGTGCTCATGGGCCAGGACGGCCTCGGCCACATTCACTTCGACAGCGTCGAGGTGACCCAGGTCATGGGCTACGCGGCCCTCGTCGTGATCCTCGCCGAGGGCGGCCTGGGCACGAAGTGGAAGGAGGTCCGGCCGGTCCTGTCCTCCGCCTCGGTCCTGGCGACGGCGGGAGTCGCGGTCAGCGTGGGGGTCACCGCGGCCGGCGCGCACTGCCTGGTCGGGCTGGAGTGGCGGCAGGCGCTCATCGTGGGCGCGGTGGTGTCCTCGACCGACGCGGCGGCGGTCTTCTCGGTGCTGCGCAGGATTCCCCTGCCCGCGCGCGTGACGGGCACCCTGGAGGCCGAGTCCGGCTTCAACGACGCCCCGGTGGTCATCCTGGTCGTCGCCTTCTCCACCGCCGGCCCGGTCGAGCACTGGTACCTGCTGCTCGGCGAGATCGTCCTGGAGCTGGCCCTCGGCGCGGCCATCGGGATCGCCGTGGGCTGGGTCGGCGCCTGGGGCCTGCGGCACGTGGCGCTGCCCGCGTCCGGCCTCTACCCGATCGCCGTGATGGCCATCGCCGTCACCGCGTACGCCGCCGGCGCGCTGGGCCACGGCAGCGGCTTCCTCGCCGTCTACCTGGCCTCGATGGTGCTCGGCAACGCCCGGCTGCCGCACTGGCCCGCCACCCGCGGCTTCGCCGAGGGGCTCGGCTGGATCGCCCAGATCGGCATGTTCGTCGTCCTCGGCCTGCTGGTCACCCCGCACGAGCTGGGCGACGACGTCTGGCCCGCCCTGGTCATCGGGCTGGTGCTGACCATGGTGGCCCGGCCGCTGAGCGTGCTGTGCAGCCTGACGCCGTTCCGGGTGCCGTGGCGCGAGCAGGCGCTGATGTCGTGGGCGGGGCTGCGCGGCGCCGTCCCCATCATCCTGGCCACCATCCCGATGGTGAACGGCGTCGGCGGCAGCCGCCGGATCTTCAACATCGTCTTCGTCCTGGTCGTGGTCTACACCCTCGTCCAGGGCCCGACCCTGCCCTGGCTGGCGCGCGTCCTGCGGCTGGGCGAGCAGGGCGAGGCGTCGGACCTCGGCATCGAGTCGGCGCCCCTGGAGCGGCTGCGCGGGCATCTGCTGTCCGTCACGGTGCCCGAGGGGTCGCGGATGCACGGGGTGGAGATCAGCGAGCTGCGGCTGCCGCCCGGTGCGGCGGTCACCCTGGTGGTGCGCGAAGGAAAATCGTTCGTTCCGCTGCCCGCGACGGTGCTGCGGCGCGGTGACGAGCTGCTGGTCGTGGCGACCGACCCGGTACGCGACGCGGCGGAGCGGCGGCTGCGCGCGGTCGCCCACGGCGGCAAGCTGGCGGGCTGGCTGGGCACGGACACGGCCGGCGGGACCGACGGCGGGCGGTGACGGCGTGCGCCCTGCGGTCCGCTTCTCCACGGCTCTGCGGCTCTACGGCTCCGCGCAATCCCAGGTGGCAGCCTCCATGGTGCTCGTTTTCACAGCCGTGCCGGGAGTGGTCCCTGTACGATGAAGGCGCACCCTGATCGAACCAACTCTGCCTGACGCAGAGCTGGCGCGACCGTATGGCGGCCGGGTCGCCCCGTGGGCGTCGGCATCTACCGCAGTCCGCGCAAGAGGACAGCTCTCGGCGCCCGGCCCGCACGGGGCCCGCGCGCTACCAGGCGGCAGAAAGGCACGGGCCGTGGGATCCACGGTCACCACCGAACCGGAGAAGACCTCACCGGCGTCCTCCCGCCCCGGATACGGACGGCTGCTGCGCACCCGCGGCGCCTGGACGTTCCTGATCCCCGGCTTCGCGGCGCGCCAGCCGTTCGCGATGCTCACCCTCTCCATCGTGCTGCTCGTCCAGCACACCACCGGCTCGTACGGCGCCGCCGGCGCCGTCGCGGCCGCCACCGGCGTCTCCATGGCGGTGTTCGCGCCGTACAGCGGCCGGCTGGCCGACCGTTACGGCCAGCGCGCGGTCCTGCTCCCCGGGGTGCTGGTGCACACGCTCTCCGGCCTGTCCCTGACGGCCCTCGCGCTGGCCCACGCGCCGCTGTGGGCGCTGTTCGCCGCGGCCGTCCCGACCGGCGCGTCGGTGCCGCAGGTCGGCCCCATGGTGCGCGCCCGCTGGGGCGTGAAGCTCCAGGGCTCGCCGCTGATGACCACCGCGGCGGCGTTCGAGTCGGTCACGGACGAGCTGACCTTCGTCTTCGGCCCGCTGCTGGCGACCGCGCTGTGCACCGCCGTGGCCCCGGCCGCCGGCCTGGTCACGGAGGCCGGGCTGACCCTCGTCGGCGGTCTCCTCTTCGCCGCGCAGAAGAGCACCCAGCCGCCGGTCACCGCCGGGAACGGCCAGACGCGCGAGCGGCACGTCCCGGCGCTGCGCGTCCCGGGCGTGCGCGTGCTGATCGTGACCTTCCTGGGCATCGGTTCGGTCTTCGGCGGCATGCAGGTGTCGCTCGCCGCCTTCACCGAGTCGATCGGCGAACCCGGCATGAACGGCGTCCTGTACGGCGTCTTCGCCGCCGGCAACATGCTGTCCGGCGTCGTCTGCGGCGCGATCGCCTGGAAGGCGGCACCCCACAAGCGCCTCGTGATCGGCTACACCGCGCTCGCGCTGGCCGCGTCCGCGCTGTGGACGGCGCACTCCGTGCCGCTGCTCGCCGCGCTCGGCCTGCTGGTCGGCATGTGCATCGCGCCGTCGCTGATCACCGGCTACACGCTGGTCGAGGGCCTGGTCGCCCCGGGCGCCCGCACGGAGGCCTTCACCTGGCTGACCGGCGCGGTCGCGCTCGGCCAGGCCGCCGCCGTCACGGTCGCGGGACAGCTGGAGGACCGGCTGTGGGACGGCGCGGGATTCCTCGTGCCCATGGCCGGTACCGTGCTCGCACTGGCCACCCTGCTGGCCCTGCGTTCCCGGCTCGTCACGCGGCCCCGCCACCACACGGTCGCACGTGGCGTCGGTCACCGCGCCCCGGTCACGGTGGACTGATCCCCGGGAATACGTCACTATGGACCGTCGTTAGCACTCATTGAGTGAGAGTGCCAGGAGGAAGACAGTGCCGACCTACCAGTACCAGTGCACCGAGTGCGGCGAGGGCCTTGAGGCGGTGCAGAAATTCAGCGATGACGCCCTGACCGAGTGCCCGAGCTGCCAGGGCCGCCTGAAGAAGGTGTTCTCCGCGGTCGGCATCGTCTTCAAGGGCTCCGGGTTCTACCGCAACGACTCCCGCGGCTCCTCGTCGAGCAGCACCCCGGCGTCGAAGCCGGCCGCCTCGTCGTCCGACGCCAAGACGTCCTCGTCTTCGACCTCGTCCTCGTCGACGTCGTCTTCTTCGTCGTCGTCTTCGTCGTCCAGCTCCACCAGCAGCTCCGCCGCCTGAGGCCTCTCACCCGGACCCTGCCGTCGCCCGACGGCGGGGTCTTCGGCGTCCCGTCCGCCGCTTCTCGGACGGGAAGCGGGCGCCGCACGGCGGCCCGCTAGTGTGCTGGTCATGGCGAACGCAGAGATCGGCGTAATCGGCGGCTCGGGGTTCTACTCCTTCCTCGACGACGTGACCGAGGTCCGGGTGGACACCCCGTACGGAGCACCCAGCGACTCCCTCTTCCTCGGCGAGGTCGCCGGCCGCCGGGTCGCCTTCCTGCCCCGCCACGGCCGCGGCCACCACCTGCCGCCGCACCGCATCAACTACCGGGCCAACCTGTGGGCGCTGCGCTCGGTCGGCGTGCGGCAGGTCCTCGGCCCCTGCGCGGTGGGCGGCCTGCGTCCCGAGTACGGCCCCGGCACCCTGCTCGTGCCGGACCAGTTCGCGGACCGGACCAAGTCCCGGGCGCAGACCTACTTCGACGGGCTGCCGCTGCCCGACGGCACCGTGCCGAACGTCGTGCACGTCTCCATGGCCGACCCCTACTGCCCCACCGGGCGGGCCGCCGCGCTGAAGGCGGCCCGCGGCCGGGACTGGGAACCGGTGGACGGCGGGACGCTGGTCGTGGTCGAGGGCCCGCGTTTCTCGACGCGCGCCGAGTCCCTGTGGCACCGGGCCCAGGGCTGGTCGGTGGTGGGCATGACCGGCCACCCGGAGGCGGCGCTCGCCCGGGAACTGGAGCTGTGCTACACGTCGCTGACCCTGGTCACCGACCTGGACGCGGGCGCCGAGACCGGCGAGGGAGTCTCCCACGAGGAGGTGCTGCGGGTGTTCGCGGCCAACGTGGACCGGCTGCGCGGGGTCCTGTTCGACGCGGTGGCGGCCCTGCCGGAGACCGGCGCCCGGGACTGCCTGTGCGCCGGTGCCCTCGGCGGGATGGACCCGGGGTTCCGGCTGCCGTAGCGCGGGGCGCGGGCCGGAGACTGCGGGCTGCGGGCTGCGGGCTGCGGTAGCGCGGGGCGCGGGCCGGTGAGCGGAACTTCCCCTTCGGGTGAGCGAGTTATCCACAATCCGCGCCCGGTCCACCGGCCCCGACGGGATCCGGCGCGAGGCGTCATGGTGGCAGCACACGCCGAATCCCTTGTCGCAGGCGGTGATCCCGATGCCCTCGTACGCCCCGGACCCGAACCCGGACCCGCAGCCGAACCCGCACCCGCACCCGCACCCGCACCCGCAGCCGTACCCGAGTCCGCACCTGAGCCCGCAACATCCGCACCCGAGCCCGTATCCGTACCCGAGTCCGCACCCGGGCCCGAATCCGCGTCTGGGCCACAGCCCGCCGCTCTTCCGGCCGCCGCGCCCGCTGGGCACGGACGCCCCGGCGACGCGCGAGGTGCCCGCGTTCGATCCGGTGGGCGTGCGCGGCGGGCGGTACCGGCCGCACCGGCTCGTCCGGCACCGCGGGCGGGCCGTCGCGGCCGGCCTGGCGGTGACGGCGGCGGCGCTGGTGGCCGCGGGGCCCGGAACCGGCGCGGAGCCGGACGGCGCGGGGCGCGCGCACGGGCACCGCGCCACGGCTCCGGTACGACGGCACCCGGCGGAACGGCTGGTGACGGCACCGGTGCGGATCGCCGACGCCGCCACGGTGCGGCTGCTGCGGCCCGGTGACCGCGTCGACGTCATCGCGGCGCAGGACGCGTCCGCCGGGGGCGGGGCCCGGGTGCTGGCGCGGGGCGTGCGGGTGACGCGGGTGCCGCGGCCGCTGGACGGCGCGGCCGAGAGCGGGGCCCTGGTCGTGCTGTCGGTGCCACGGGCCACGGCGGCCCGGCTGGTCGGCGCGGCCGCCACCGCGCGCCTGGCGGTGACGCTGTGCTGAATCCCCTCCTACAGAAGGTCGTCAGCCTGCTGTCAAGTAGCTCGATCGAGTTACGGCAGTGGACACCCCGGCCACACCGTGCCGTAGGTTGCGGAGCGTTTCGTTCCCCACCCTGTGTATGCGAGGAGAGTCCCCCACGTGAGCGCGAAGAAGGAACCGAGCGTCTGGCACGGCTTCAAGGCCTTCCTGATGCGCGGCAACGTCATCGATCTGGCGGTCGCCGTGGTCATCGGCGCGGCCTTCACGAACATCGTCAACTCGGTGGTGAAGGGGGTCATCAACCCGCTGGTCGGTGCGATCGGCACGCAGAACCTCGACCACTACAGCTCGTGTCTGCAGCACCCGTGCGCGGTGGCCGCGGACGGCACGGTCAAGCGCGGTGTGCCGATCCTGTGGGGTTCCGTTCTGGGCGCCACGCTCACCTTCGTGATCACGGCGGCGGTGGTGTACTTCCTGATGATCCTGCCGATGTCCAAGTACCTGGCCCGGCAGGCGGACCGCAAGGCGGCGCGGGAGGGCACCAAGGAGATCGTCGAGGTGTCCGAGCTGGAGGTGCTCAAGGAGATCCGCGACGCCCTGCTGGCCCAGCGCGGCCCGGGACAGGACCGGTCCTAGGCACTGTCGCGCGGCCAGGGACAGGGCAGGTCCCAGGAGGGCCTGTAGCGCGGCTTGAGGAAGGACAGGTCCCAGGGGGGCCGGCTCAGAGGTGGTGGGGCGGCTTCTCGTCGAGGAAGCGCTTCAGGTCGGCGGCGCCGTCGCCGGCCGGGCGCTCGCCCCACCCGCGGTCGGTGTCGTCCGAGGACTGCTGGTCCAGCGGGTCGTCGAAGACCAGCGCGGGCTTCGGGGCGCGCGGCTCGGGTCCGGGGGCGGTGCTCATGCCCCAAGGGTACGGCGCCCGCGTGACCGCCCCGGCGGGCCGCCCGCCCCGCCGCCGGGCCGGGCGGGCGCCGCCGCACCGGCCGGCTGGTCCCCCTGGCGCGGGCGGCGGGCTGGGTGAGACTGGCGTGCATGACAGTTGACGCATTGACGGATGTCGCCGGGCTGCGGGTGGGGCACGCCACCCGCGCCGGGGACGGCTGGCTCACCGGCACCACGGTCGTCCTGGCCCCCGAGGGCGGCGCCGTCGCCGCCGTGGACGTGCGCGGCGGCGGGCCCGGCACCAAGGAGACCGACGCGCTGGATCCGCGCAACCTGGTGGGCCGGGTCGACGCCGTGGTGCTGACCGGAGGGAGCGCGTATGGACTCGACGCGGCGTCGGGGGTGATGGCCTGGCTGGAGGAGCGGGGCCGCGGGGTGCCGGTGGGGACGGACCCGGCGCACGTGGTGCCGGTGGTGCCGGCGGCCTGCGTGTTCGACCTGGGGCGCGGCGGGGACTTCCGCGCGCGTCCGGACGCGGCGACGGGACGCGCGGCGGTGGAGGCCGCGGCGGCGAGCGCACCGGGCGCCCGGGTGCCCGAGGGCTGCGTGGGCGCCGGCACGGGCGCCGTCGCCGGGCTGCTCAAGGGCGGTGTGGGCACCGCGAGTACGGTGCTCGGCTCGGGGATCACGGTGGCCGCGCTGGTGGTCGTGAACGCCGCGGGCGCGGTCCTGCACCCGGAGACGGGCGTGCTGTACGGGGAGTTGTTCCAGGGGCGGGTGGCCTGTCCGCAGAAACGGGTGCACGAGGCCGCCACCCGGCGGCTGGCGGAGGCCGCCGCCACCCACACCGCCCCGCCGCTCAACACCACGCTGGCGGTGGTCGCGACGGACGCCGGTCTGACCAAGGCGCAGGCGCAGAAGCTGGCGGGCACGGCGCACGACGGGATCGCCCGCGCGGTGCGGCCGGTGCATCTGCTGCACGACGGCGACACGGTGTTCGCGCTGGCGACTGGCGACCGCCCGCTGGACGCGCACCCGTTGGCGCTCAACGACATCCTGGCCGCCGGCGCGGACCTCGTGACGCGCGCGATCGTACGGGCCGTGCGGGCCGCCGCGCCGGTCCACGGGCCGGGCGGCACCTGGCCGTCGTACGGGGAGCTGTACGGGGAGAAGTGAAGGCGGCGCGCCGTACGGAAGGCACGGGCCGGGCCCTTCGCGGGCTGGATTGTCGCGGTTCTGTCACGTGACGGCGTTCGGGCAGGCGGAAGGGAACCTTCCCCGGCGCCGGGGCCCTCTTTCCTCACGACCGGAACGGATCCCGTACCTCACACGAACCTGGAGCAGCCCGTGACAACGCCGGACATTACAGCGCGGCGCGCACTCGGGGCCTGTGCCGCCCTGATGGTCGGCGCCCTCACCCTGACCGCCTGCGGCGGCAGCGCCACCGCGAACAACGACGACGGCAAGGGCGGCAAGGACTCCCCGAAGACGTCGGCGGCGAAGATAGCGATATCCGCCAAGGACGGCGCGACCGGGGCGTCCATCAACGCCACCGGCGTGAAGGTCAGCGACGGCCGGCTGACCGAGGTGAAGATGACCGTGGCGGGCTCGGGGCAGACCGTGCCCGGGGCGATATCGGCGGACGGCCATACCTGGAAGCCGAAGCAGCAGCTTGAGCGCGGGACGAAGTACGAGATCAACGCGACCGCGAAGGACGGCGAGGGCCGCACGGCCGCGGCCAACTCCATCTTCTCCACCGTCACCACGTCGAACAGCTTCATCGGCACCTACACGCCCGACAACGGCGCGACGGTCGGCGTCGGCATGCCGGTGTCCTTCACCTTCGACAAGTCGATCACCGACAAGAAGGCCGTGCAGGCGCACATCAAGGTCGGCACCAACAGCGGCCAGCAGGTGGCCGGACACTGGTTCGGGGACCGGCGGCTGGACTTCAGGCCGCAGGAGTACTGGAAGGCCGGCTCCAAGGTCACGCTGGACATCGACCTGGACGGCGTCGAGGGCGCCAAGGGCGTCTACGGCGTGCAGAAGAAGACCGTGTCCTTCACCGTCGGCCGGTCGCAGGTCTCCACGGTCGACGTCCACACGCAGACCATGACGGTGGTACGGGACGGCCGGACCCTGAAGTCGGTGCCGATCTCGGCGGGCAGCCCGCAGCACACCACGTACAACGGGCAGATGGTCATCTCGGAGAAGTTCGTGCAGACCCGCATGAACGGCTCGACGGTCGGCTTCGGCGGGGAGTACGACATACCGGACGTGCCGCACGCGATGCGGCTGACGTCGTCGGGGACGTTCATCCACGGCAACTACTGGTACAACAAGGGCAACCCGCCGTTCGGCCGGGAGGGCACCAGCCACGGCTGCGTCGGCCTCGCGGACGTGCAGGGCGCGCAGGGCGACACGTCCGCCAAGTGGTTCTACGACAACTCGCTCGTCGGGGACGTCGTGATCGTGAAGAACTCCCCCGACACCACCGTCTCCCCCGACAACGGTCTCAACGGCTGGAACATGTCGTGGAGCGCCTGGACCGCCGGGAGTGCCGCCTGACCGGCGGGTTTTGACAGGACAGCGGGTCGCGCGGGAACTTTTCGCGCGGCCCGCGCGTTTTCCCGGCGTACGTTTTCCCGGTTCCTGGACACGGCCTCCGGGTGAGGGGCTACGGTATGCACCCACAAGGTGACATGCAGCAACGCCGGGAGATGCCTTGAGCGTTCCGTACGAGACCGCAGCGTACGAACCAGCCGAGTCGCCCGAGTCTCCGGAGGAGCATCTCGCGCGACTCCTCGGCCGTGCCCTGAACTCCTTCGAACTGCCCGACGAGGTGATAAGGCAACTGGACTGCGCGCTGGCGCACGACAGTTCGCTGCACTCCGCCTACCACAGCTCGGGACTGCACCGGGAGACGTACCGGCACACCTGGCTGCTGGCCGACGGCGCCGCCGTCACGCTGTGGGAGCTGGTGCACAACCCCACGCCGGGCAGCGCGCCGGAGCACGAGGTGTACGCCGACGAGGAGGAGTTGCAGACCGCCACGGCACGGCTCGGGCTGCCGCCGGAGACCCGGGACTTCGAACTGCCCGCGCCGACGCGGCTGTGGGCGGTCCCCGAGCCCCGGCACACGTTCGCCTCCGGTGACTCCGCCGACCACGCGCGCCGGCTGCTGCGCCGGGCGGAGAACCCCGACCGCCCCGGCGAGGCGACGGCCGCGCTGCTGGCGACGGCGACCGCGCACGCGATCACCCAGGCGTTCGGCCGGCCGGGACGGGCGGGCCGGACGGGTCTGAACTACGCGCTGTACGAGCACGCCTTCCTGCTGCCCGACGGCGCCGAGATCTCCCTGTGGGAGGTGGAGCACACGGCCACGCCCGACGGACGGCACATGTGCGAGGTCTACATGTCGGAGGAAGCCGCCCGGGAGGCGATGGAGCGGCGCGCGGCACGGCAGCGCTGACGGACCGGCGGCCCGGCCGGAGCCGTCCCCCGGGTCCGCCGGGAGCAAAGTTCCCGGCCCGCCGGGTACGAAGTCCGCGCGGGCCGGTGCGGAATCCACGCGGGCCGGTGCGGGGTCAGCCGTTGGCGAGTCGCCGTACCAGGCCCGCGAACGCGTCCCGTTCCGCGGGCGTCAGCTCGACGGACTCCTGCGCGGGACCGAACCGGGTCTGGCCCGGCAGCGCCGGAAGGGGCGCCGAGCGACGCCGGGCGCCGGGTCCGGGGCGCCGCCGGGCGGCGGCCCGCAGGCCCGCGCGGCGCAGCAGGCGCAGCAGGACGCCGGCCCATGCGACGGCCGTCACGGCGAGGACGGCCGCACCGATCAGCTGGAGGGTCCCGGCGTGCTCAGGCATGCCTCCCAGTACACACCACGGTCCGGGACCATGGCCCCGGACCGTGACGTATCTCGCAGGTGCCGTGAACAACTCACAGCGAATCAAAGGGACAAGACGCCGTGTGGGCGGCCGCGGCGGTCAGGCCGCTATCGGCTGCCCGGTCCCGTCCGGCGCGGTGACCGGGCTCGCGGCGGGCTCGGCGGCCGTGGGCTCGGGCGCCTTCCCGCGCATCCCCTTCAGGAGGACCACCAGGGCCGTGGTGACGCACACGCCGGCCGCGATGGCCACCAGGTACAGGAACGGGTCGCCGATCAGCGGGACCACGAAGACACCGCCGTGCGGGGCGCGCAGGGTGGCGCCGAAGGTCATCGACAGGGCGCCGGTGAGCGCGCCGCCGGCCATGGCGGACGGGATGACCCGCAGCGGGTCGGCCGCCGCGAACGGGATGGCGCCCTCGGAGATGAAGGAGGCGCCCAGCACCCAGGCGGCCTTGCCGTTCTCGCGCTCGGCCGGGGTGAACAGCCGGCCGCGCACCGTGGTGGCCAGCGCCATCGCCAGCGGCGGGACCATGCCGGCCGCCATCACCGCGGCCATGATCTTCATGGCGGAGTCGCCGGGCTGGGCGACGGCGATGCCGGCGGTGGCGAAGGTGTAGGCGACCTTGTTCACCGGGCCGCCCAGGTCGAAGCACATCATCAGGCCGAGCAGCGCGCCGAGCAGGACGGCGTTGCTGCCGGTGAGGCCGTTCAGCCAGTCGGTGAGGCCCTTCTGGGCGGAGGCGATGGGCTTGCCGATGACGACGAACATCAGGAAGCCGACGATCGCGGAGGAGATCAGCGGGATCACCACCACCGGCATGATGCCGCGCAGCACCGGAGGGATCGGCACCTTCCGGATGCCCAGCACCACGCCACCGGCGATCAGACCGGCCGCCAGACCGCCGAGGAAGCCCGCGTTGCCGTCCAGGGCGATGGCGCCGCCCACGAACCCGGGGACGAGGCCGGGCCGGTCGGCCATGCCGTAGGCGATGTAGCCGGCCAGGACGGGGACGAGGAACTTGAAGGCGACGCCGCCGATCTGGAAGAGCAGGGCGCCCCAGCTACCGGACTGCGTCCACACGAAGTGGTCCATGACCGACGGGGCCTTGTTGACCTGCCAGCCGCCGATCGCGAAGCCCAGGGCGATGAGCAGACCGCCGGCGGCGACGAACGGGACCATGTAGCTGACGCCGGACATCAGCCAGGTGCGCAGCTTGGTGCCGTAGCCCTCGGTGGCGTCGCCCGCGCGCTCCACCGGCGTGCCGGCCGGCGCGTGCGCCGGGGCGCTCACCTCGCCGCGCGCCGCCTTCCGGCGGACCTCCGCGACGAGTTCGGCCGGGCGGTTGATGCCCGCCTTGACCCCGGTGTCCACGGTCGGCTTGCCCGCGAAGCGCTCCTTCTCGCGTACGGGGACGTCGTGCGCGAAGATCACGCCGTCCGCCGCCGCGATCACCGCCGGGTCCAGCCGGGTGAATCCGGCCGACCCCTGCGTCTCGACGGCCAGCTCGATCCCCGCCTCGCGGCCGGCGTTCTCCAGGGCCTCGGCGGCCATGTAGGTGTGGGCGATGCCGGTCGGACAGGAGGTGACGGCCACGACACGGAAGGGACGCGCCGGGGCGTCCGCCTCACCGACTCCGGCCGCGTCGCCCGCGGGTGCCGCAGGGGCGCCGGCCGTTTCGCCCGCGGGTGCCTCGGGGGCGAGGGCGGTGCTGCCCGCCGCGGTGCCGGTGGAGGCCGCCACCGGCACCGCGGCGGTGTCTTCGGGGGCGGGCGCGGCAGCGCCCGGCGCGTCCTCGCCCGCTGCCGCCTCGTCGCCCCGGATCAGCGCCGCCGCCGTCCGCGGGTCGCCCACCGACCGCAGCGCGGCGGTGAACTCGGCGTTCATTAGCTGGCGGGCGAGGGAGGAGAGGATCGTCAGGTGGGCGTCGTCGGCGCCGGCGGGTGCCGCGATCAGGAAGATCAGGTCGGCCGGGCCGTCCGCGGCGCCGAAGTCGACACCGGCCGTGCTGCGGCCGAAGGCGAGGGTCGGTTCGGTGACATGGGCGCTGCGGCAGTGCGGGATGCCGATGCCGCCGTCCAGGCCGGTCGGCATCTGGGCCTCGCGGGCGGCCACGTCGGCGAGGAAGCCCTCCAGGTCGGTCACCCGGCCCTGGGCCGCCATGCGCTCGGCGAGGGCGCGGGCCGCCGCTTCCTTGGTGTCGGCGGACAGGTCGAGGTCGACCAGGTCCGCGGAGATCATGTCGCTCATCGCGGGCTCCTTCGCGCGCGTATCGCCCGGGGAGTGGAGTGGGCGGGGAGAGGGGACGGGGGTGCGGTGCGGGGGTGCGGTGCGGGGAGGGGTCGTACGGAGGCGGGGCCGGGGAATCCCCGCCTCCCGGGGCGGCGACGCGGCGGGGGCCGGGCGGCCTCGCCTCCGGGGAGCGGTGAGGCGACCGCGGTGGCCGCGCCCCGGGGGAACGCTGAGTGGCCGCGCCTTCCGGGGTGCCGAGGCGACTCGGGCGGTCGGGCGTCCCGGGAGCGGGGGTCCGGGCGGCCTCGGTTCCCGGAGGCGGTACGGCGGTTCAGCCGGCCGGGGCGCCCGGGGCCGCGCGGAGTAACGGGGAGCCTCGCCGCTCGGGAGCGGGCGCGGGCGGCGTCGCGGGCGGTGTCGCGGGTCCGCGCCCGCCGAGCCGGCGGAACCCGGGGCGGACACCCGCGCGGGCGGCCGGGGTCATGACACCGGCTCCGTGAGTTCCCGGTCCAGCGGGATGTCCGCCGTGACGGTCACCGCCGCCGGGTCCAGGTCGGCGGGCCCCGGCAGCACGCTGCCGGGCAGCCGGACCGCGGCGGCGCCGTGGGCTACGGCACTGGCCAGGGCCTCGGGGCCGGTGCCGCCGGCGATGAGGAAACCGGCCAGGGAGGCGTCGCCGGCGCCGACGTTGCTGCGGACCGCGCTCACCCGCGCGCTGCCGAACCAGGCGCCGGTGTCCGACACCAGGAGCTGGCCGTCGGCGCCCAGGCTCGCGAGTACGGCGCGCGCGCCCAGCGCGCGCACCTCCTCGGCCGCCTTGAGCGCGTCGCCCACGGTCGCCAGGGGGCGCGCGACGGCTTCGGCGAGTTCCTCGGCGTTCGGCTTCACCACGTCGGGCCGGGCCGGCAGCGCCTCCAGGAGCGCGCGCCCCGAGGTGTCCAGCGCGATCCGGGCGCCCGCGGCGTGCGCCCGGGTGACGACATCGGCGTACCAGGAGGGCGCGAGCCCCCGGGGCAGGCTGCCGCAGCAGGCGATCCAGTCGGCGTCGCGGGAGTGCGCGCGGACGGTGTCCAGCAGGAGTTCCTGTTCGGCCGGCGACAGCTCCGGGCCCGGCGCGTTGATCTTCGTGAGCACGCCGTCGGCTTCCGCGAGCGCGATGTTGGAGCGGGTGGCGCCGGCCACCGGGACCGGTGCGACCTCGATGCCCTGCGCGTCGAGCAGGTCGGCGACGAGCGCGCCCGGCGCCCCGCCCAGGGGCAGGACGGCGACCGTGCGCCGGCCCGCTGCGGCGACGGCGCGCGAGACGTTGACGCCCTTGCCGCCGGGGTCCATGCGCTCGCCGCCGGCGCGGATGACCTCGCCGCGCTCCAGGGCGGGGATCTCGTAGGTGCGGTCGAGGGACGGGTTCGGGGTGACGGTGAGGATCATGCGCGCACTACTTCCGTGCCGCCGCGCTCGATGGCGGCGGCGTCGTCCGGGCTCAGCCCGCTGTCGGTGATCAGCAGGTCCACGTCGCTCAGGCCGCCGAAGCGGGCGAAGTGCTCCTGGCCGTGCTTGGCGGAGTCGGCCAGCAGCACCACGCGCCGTGCGGCGGCGACCGCCGCGCGCTTGACCGCGGCCTCGGCGAGGTCCGGCGTGGTCAGACCGTGCTCGGCGGAGAAGCCGTTGGCGGCGACGAACAGGACGTCGGCGCGGATCTCGCCGTACGCGCGCAGCGCCCAGGCGTCCACGGCGGCGCGCGTACGGTGCCGTACCCGTCCGCCGATCAGGTGCAGCTGGATGCCCGGGTGGTCGGCCAGGCGGGCGGCTGTGGGCAGGCTGTGCGTGACGACGGTGAGGGCCGCCTCCAGCGGGATCGCGGCGGCGAGCCGGGCCACCGTAGAACCGGCGTCGAGGATCAGCGTGCCCTCGGCCGGCAGTTCCGCGAGGGCCGCCTTGGCGATGCGGTCCTTCTCGTCGGCCGCGGTGGACTCGCGCTCGGCGAGGTCCGGTTCGAAGTCGAGGCGGCCGGCCGGGATGGCACCGCCGTGCACCCGGCGGACGAGACCGGCGCGGTCGAGGGCCTTCAGATCACGGCGGATGGTCTCCGCGGTGACCTGGAACTCCTCGGCCAGCGACAGCACGTCCACCCGGCCGCCGTCACGGGCGAGCCGGAGGATCTCCTGCTGCCGTTCCGGTGCGTACATGTCCGTTCGCCTCCGCCTCATGCCCGAACGTGTGGTTTCCCAGCGAGGCTACGCCCGGATTTCCGGAAAGTAAACAGGTTCAGACCCCGATCGGACATGATCGGGCATGACCGGATGTCCGTCCGGCCGGTCGGGAGGGCAGCGAAAGGCCCGGCACCTGATCGGTGCCGGGCCGTGTCCGTACGTCGTCCCTGCTCAGTGCACGAGTTCCGGCTCCGGCTCGGTCCGCGCCGGCGCCTCGTCCTCCCCCGCGCCCTCCACGTGCTGGGCGGGACGCCTGGGCAGGGCGGACATCAGCAGGAAGATCACGCCCATGATCGCGGCGACGAACCACAGCGCGTGCTGGAAGGCGTGGACGAAGGCCGGACCGACCTCGGCCAGGGCCAGCCGGTCGCCGATCTGCCCGAAGAAGACCACCGACACCAGGCCCAGCCCCAGCGCGTTGCCCATCTGCTGCACGGTGTTGATCAGCCCGGACGCGGAGCCGGCGTGCTCGCGCGGCACCTCCGAGAGCACCGCGTCGGTCAGCGGCGCGACGATCAGCCCCATGCCCAGGCCCATCACGACCAGCGGCAGGGCCATCTGCCAGGAGGTGATCGCGAGGCCGTAGCGGTGGGCCTCCCACAGGTAGAGCAGCACACCGGCGCCCATCAGCAGCGCTCCCGTCTGGAGCACCTTCCGCCCGAACCGCGGGACCAGTTGCTGCACCGACAGCCCGGCCGCCACGGACACCGCGAGGGAGAACGGCACCCCGGTCAGCCCGGCCCGCAGCGGACTCCAGCCCAGGCCGATCTGCATGTACAGCGTCCAGACCAGGAAGAAGATGCCGAGCGCGACACCGAACACGGTCTGTACGGCGATGCCCGCGGCGAAGCTCTTCACCCGGAAGAGGGACAGCTCGACCAGCGGGGAACCGTCCCTGGCCGCCTTCCGTTTCTCGTACGACACCAGCGCCGCGAAGACCACGAGCGCACCGGCCATGCAGAGGTGTCCCCACAGGGGCCAGCCCAGCTCACGGCCGCGCGTGAGCGGATAGAGCAGCATCAGCAGGCCCAGCGTCACCAGGGCGACACCGACGAGGTCCAGCTTCAGGGCCCTGGGGGCCTTGGACTCGGTGATGAAACGGCGTCCGAACAGCCAGGCCAGGATGCCGACGGGGAGGTTGATGAGGAAGATGGGCCGCCATTCGAGGCCGAACAGGTTCCACTCCGTCAGCAGCGCGCCCAGCAGCGGACCGGAGACCGCGCCGAGACCGACGATCGCGCCGAACAGGCCGAAGACCTTGCCGCGTTCGTGCGCCGGGAAGGTGGCGTGCACGATCGACAGCACCTGCGGCACCATCAGCGCGGCCATCCCGCCTTGCAGGATGCGGGAGGCGACCAGCATCTCCGGGTTCACCGCGAAGCCGCACAGGGCGGAGGCGAGCGTGAAGCCGCCGATACCGACGAGGAAGAGCCGCTTGCGGCCGTGGATGTCACCGAGCCGGCCGCCGGTGATCAGACCGGCGGCGAAGGCGAGGGCGTAGCCGGCGGTTATCCACTGGATCTGGCCGACCGAGGCGTGGGCGGTGCGCTGGATGGACGGAATGGCGATGTTGACGATCGTCACGTCCACCAGGTCCATGAAGGCCGCCGTCATGACGATGGCCAGGGCCAGCCAGCGGGCCCGGTCGGCCGGCGGTCCGGGAAGCGCCGTGGGAGTCGCGGTCGTGTGCCGGGTGCGGGCCGCGTCCGCCTGGTCGCGGAGCGTCCCGCGTCCTGTGGAGGTGTTGTCGCCGTGGGTCATGTCCTCAACGTAGGAGGTCATTAGGTCAGATCGTGTCCTAGTGGTGCCGCATGCTCGTACCCATGACGACGGACACCCCGGCACGGCTGCTCCAGCTCCTGTCCCTGCTCCAGACGCCCCGCGAGTGGCCCGGCGGTGAGCTGGCCGACCGGCTCCGGGTCTCCCGGCGTACCGTGCGGCGGGACATCGACCGGCTGCGGGAGCTGGGATATCCGGTGCAGGCGACGAAGGGCGCGGACGGCGGGTACCGGCTGATCGCGGGCAAGGCGATGCCGCCGCTGGTGCTGGACGACGAGGAGGCCGTCGCCATCGCGGTGGGGCTGCGGGCCGGTGCCGGGTACGCCGTCGAGGGAGTGGACGAGGCGTCGGTGCGGGCGCTGGCCAAGCTGGAGCAGGTGCTGCCGGCCCGGCTGCGCCACCGGGTGGCCACGCTCCAGGCCGCGACGACCCCGCTGACCAGCGGCGACGGACCGAGCATCGCTCCGGAGACGCTGACCGTGATGGCGTCCACGGTGGCCGGCCGGGAGCGGCTGCGGTTCGCCTACCGCGACAAGGACGGCAGCGCCTCCCACCGGCTGACCGAGCCGCACCGGCTGGTCTCGACGGGACGGCGCTGGTATCTGGTGGCGTACGACGTCGACCGCGCGGACTGGCGCACCTTCCGGGTCGACCGGGTGAGCGGGCCGTCCGCGACCGGGGTCCGGTTCGCGCCGCGGGAACTGCCGACGGGGAGCGCCGCCGAGTATCTGCGGCAGTCCATCCACCGGCGGCAGGAGACGTACGCCTACGAGGTCAGTTTCGCCGCCCCCGCGGAACGGGTCTCGGCCCGGCTGCCGGGGTCGGCCGGGGTGCCCGAGGACGACGGCGCGGGCGGCTGCGTCCTGCGGGGCACCACCGGCGACCCCATGGAGTGGCTGGCGGTGCGGCTGGCACTGTCGGGGTGCGACTTCACGGTCCACGGGCCGGCGGAACTGGTGGACTGCGTCCGGGAACTGGGCGCTCGGCTGACCCGGGCCGGGACCGGGGGGCCGGCCGGTGCGGCGGTGGAGGAAGCGGGGAGGGCACAGCCGGAGGGAGAGTGAGGAGCCGAGGTGCCGGAAGCGCGGAGTGCGCCGGGCCGTGGCATCCCGGGCTCGGCTGCTGTGCGCCCTCCGGGCCAGGCTCAGATGCCGTACGCGCTCCCGACCGGGCTCAACTCCCGTACGCGCTCCCGGCCGGGCTCAGCTTTCGTCCGTGGGCGTACCCCCGTTTCCGGGCTCAGCTCCCGTACGCGCTCCCGACCGGGCTCAACTCCCGTACGCGCTCCCGGCCGGGCTCAGCTTTCGTCCGTGGACGTACCCCCGTTTCCGGGCTCAGCGCCCGCCCGTCGGCGTGCCCCGGTTCTCGTTCCACGCGAAGTCCCGCAGGGCGCGCAGGTTGCGCACGGCCAGGGCCGCCGGGCCCTCGGGGCCGGTGGGCTGGGTCGTCGTCGCGGCCCAGGACTCCACCGCCACGCGCACGGCGGCGCTGGCCACCGCCGCGGCGAACCGCAGCTCGGGAGTGAGCGGCGCGTCCGGTACGACGTGCGGCGCCCGCCCCGCAGGCGTCTCGCCCCGCCCCGCCGACGCCGTCTCCCGTCCCGCCGGCACCTCCTCCCGCCCCGCGGGCGTGCCCTCCGTACCCTCCCGGGTCGGCGGGCCGGCCGTGCGGGTCGCCAGGATCTCCGCCAGTTCGGCTTCCGACGCCTGGCAGACCTCCGCCCAGACCTTGCGCAGGGCGGGGCTGGTGTCGGCCAGGCGGATCAGGGTGCGCAGCCACTCCCAGGACGCGGCAGAGACGCCGAGGCCGGGCGTGAGGGTGTGGCGGACGGCGTGTTCCAGGATCTGGGGAAGCGGCAGGCCGGCCGGGGCCGCGCGGACCGCCTCGGTCCAGCGCTGGGCACCGGCCGCGTAGAGCGGCGCCACGGCCTCTTCCTTGGTGGCGAAGTAGCGGTAGAAGGTGCGCGGTGCGATGCCGGCGGCCTGGGCGATGTCCTCGGCGCGGGTGGCCCGCAGGCCCCGCTGGACGAAGAGGGCCGCCGCCGCCCGGGCGATCTCCATCCGGGTCTCGGCCTTCCGGCGTTCGGTGAGGGATACCGGCGCGGAGGCGGAAAACGGCTGGTGGGCGGGGTCGGGGGTGGTGCTCATCCGGGCAGGCTATGCCCGTGTGGCAGAATCTGCCATCCGGCGGTCCACCCCGGGGTTCAGGTACGGGGTGGGCCGCCGTTCCAGCATGTCCGCCGCGTGGACCGGGGTCCGCGGCCGCCTCGCCGCACGGGAAGAAGCCGGGCTCCGGCGCCTGGGGGGGGGGTAGGCGCCGGAGCCCGGCTGGGAAGTCCCGGCGCCGGGGGGGGGATCGCGTCGGGACGTGGCTTGCGTGGGCCGGCCGGTGTCGGTCGCGGCCGGGGGTGCGGTGTGGGGGTGGGCGGGGAGTGCGTGCCCGGACCCGCTTCCGGGCCCGGAAGGGTTGTTCCCTCGGGCCCGGTGGTTGAAGCGACGGGACCGCGCCATGTTTGCGCCGTCTTTCGCCACCCGTGCGCGCCGCGCGCCCGCGCGGTGCGCGGTGCGGGCGGGACCGCCTCGCGCCGCGGCGCGGGAAGCCGGTGTTCCGGTGTTACGCCGCCGCGTCGAAGCCGGTGTCGCGGGCCAGCTTCTTCAGTTCGAGCAGGGCGTGCTTCTCGATCTGGCGGATGCGCTCGCGGGTCAGGCCGTGCTCCTTGCCGACCTCGGTCAGCGTGCGCTCACGGCCGTCGTCGATGCCGTACCGCATCTTGATGATGGAGGCCGTGCGCTGGTCCAGACGGCCGATCAGGTCGTCCAGCTCCTCGCTGCGCAGCAGGGTGAGGACGGACTGCTCCGGGGAGACCGCCGAGGTGTCCTCCAGCAGGTCGCCGAACTGGGTCTCGCCCTCGTCGTCCACCGCCATGTTCAGCGAGACCGGGTCGCGGGCCCAGTCGAGGACGTCGACGACGCGCTCCGGCGTCGAGCCCAGCTCCTTGGCGATCTCCGCGGGCTCCGGGTCGCGGCCGTTCTCGCGGTTGAACTCGCGCTGGACGCGGCGGATGCGGCCCAGCTCCTCCACCAGGTGGACGGGGAGCCGGATCGTGCGGGACTGGTCGGCGATGGAGCGGGTGATGGCCTGGCGGATCCACCAGGTGGCGTACGTGGAGAACTTGAAGCCCTTGCGGTAGTCGAACTTCTCGACGGCGCGCACCAGGCCGGCGTTGCCCTCCTGGATCAGGTCGAGCAGGGGCAGGCCGCTGCGCGGGTACCGCCGGGCGACCGCGACGACCAGCCGGAGGTTGGAGCGGATGAAGACGTCCTTGGCCCGCTCGCCGGCGGCCGCCAGGGCTTCCAGCTCCGCACGGCTGGCGTCCGCCTTGGTCTCCTCCTCGCCGTCGAGGACCTGCTGTGCGAACACACCCGCCTCGATGGTCTGGGACAGCTCGACCTCCTTCGCGGCATCGAGCAGCGGCGTGCGCGCGATCTCGTCGAGGTACATGCCGACCAGGTCGCGGTCTGCGATCTCGCCGCCATGAGCGCGAACACTGCTTGCCGAGTCGGCCGTCTCGCCGGTGGCGGACTGACGACGGGCGACGGCACGGGTTGCCATGCGTGCTCCCTTGCGATGGTGGGCTGGCGGGTGGTCCTGGCGAACGCTCAGCACTCGTCTCTGGGACTCTCTTCGAGTGCCCTGCATCCGTGGGAAACAACGACTGGAATCCGGACAGAATTCCCAACCCGCCCCGCAATTTTTCTGATCATGCAGTACCCTGTCCGCCACACGGGGAGGCGATATGCCGTCGGAACGTGCCGAAGTGCAGGTCAGACCGGGGATCGAGGCCGATCTCAGCGCCCTCACGGCGATCTACAACCACTACGTCCGTGAGACGGCCATCACATTCGACACCGCGGTGTTCACCCCGGAGGAGCGCCGTCCCTGGCTGCTCTCCCACCGGGAAGACGGCCCGCACCGGCTGATGGTTGCCACGGACGCGGAGACCGGGCGGATCCTGGGGTACGCCACGTCGAGCCCGCACCGGCCGAAGCCGGCGTACGGGACCTCCGTGGAGACCTCGGTGTACGTCGCCCCGGGCGCCGGCCGGCGCGGTATCGGCACGCTTCTCTACGACGCCCTGTTCAAGGCCCTGGCCACCGAGGACGTGCACCGCGCCTACGCCGGGATCGCCCAGCCCAACGCGGCCTCCGCGGGGCTGCACGCGCGCTTCGGCTTCCGGTACGTCGGCACGTTCCGGGAGGTCGGCCGCAAGTTCGGCCGCTACTGGGACGTGGCCTGGTACGAGAAGCCGCTCTAGGTGTATTGCCCTGTGAGGTTGGGGACGCGGCTGGCGGGTGGTTGGCCCTTGAGCGCGGTGTGTCCGCGGTGGTGATTGTAGGTGTGCAGCCACTGC